>CAZSQX010000011.1:0-97354 GCA_964609125.1 uncultured bacterium | reverse complement strand
CGGGCCCTCCCGCCCTACGCCTCGACCCGGGCGGCTCCCGCCCCGGTCGCCGGAACCCCGGCGGCACGAACGTTCACGCGGAGCCCCGCGCCCGAGGGGGCGCCGAGCCGGTTGAGCTCCGCACCCGCCGCGGGGACGAACACCGCGCCCGGAGGCACCGAATCGTCCAGCTCGATCGGCATCACGATCGCTCCGGCCGGCCCGGCCAGCTCCGCGCGGTCGCCCGCTCCGAGCCCCAGGCGCGACGCCTCGGCCGGCGAGAGCCGCGCGCGCACCGGGCCCGCGAGCCGCGCGAGCGTGTCCGAGCGTGACGAGAGCCCGCCGTCGGCGAACAGCGTCCCGCCCGAGAGCAGCCACAGGCCCGCCCCGGCGGGGGCCGCCGCCGGCGATGCGACCGGCCGGATGTGCGCCGGCACGCGCGCCTCGCCGAGCCGGGCGCCATCCGGGAGCAGCGAGGCGTACGAGAGCCCGGCGAAGCCGGGCACGACCCGCGCGATCTCCCGGAACACGTCCTCGGCGGTCCGGTACCGCCACGGCGCTCCCAGCTCCCGGGCGACCGCCTGGAACACCTCCCAGTCGGCGCGCGCCCCGCCGCCGCCGGGGCCGCGGCCGCCGCGCGGCGACAGCGCGCGGTTGGTCTTCTGCAGGCGCCGCTCGCCGTTGAGGGTGGAGCCCTCCTTCTCGGCGAACGCCGCGACCGGGAACACGACGTGCGCCCGCGCGGCCGTGCGCGTGAGGAACATCTCGTTCACGATCACGAGCTCCGCGCGCGCGAGCGCCCGCTCGGCCAGCTCGCGATCCGCCGCGCTCGCGAGCAGGTCGTCGCTCGCGATCCACAGCGCGCGCACCTTCCCCTCCGCCGCCGCCGCCAGCGCCTCGCGCGTGGTCATGCCGGCCCCGGGGAGCGCGCCGCCCCACGCGCGCTCGTACTGCGCGCGCGCCGAAGCGTCCGCGGCGGGCACCCAGCCCGGCAGCGTGTCCGGCACGAGTCCCATCTCGAGAGCGCCAGCGCTGTCGTGGTGCGGGCCGATCGCCATCACGCTCGCGGAGTCGTCGCGGATCGCGCCCAGCGCCCAGGCCAGGTTCTCGATCGCCTGGAGGAGCGCGGCGGCCTGCGGGTGCTCGAGCACGCCGCGCCCGAACAGGAGCGCCTTGCGGCCCGCCTCGCGCATGCGCCGCGCCGCCGCGGACACCGCCGCGCCGGGGACGCCGGTCTCGGCCTCCACCTTCGCGGGCGACCACTCCGCGAGCGTGGCCCGCAGCACCTCGAGCGCGCGCGCGACGTCGGCCGGCACGCCCTCCGGGACTCCCAGCTCGAGCGCCGCGCGCGTGAGCCCGAGCGTGAGCGCGAGCTCCGAGCCGGGCCGGAGCGCGAGCCAGTCGCCCTTGAACCGCGGGCGCGCCAGCTTCACTCGGCGCGCGTGCGCCACGGTCACGTGCAGCCCGAGCTGGCGGAAGCCGCGCACGATCGCGGCCTGCGCGAACGGCGCCTCGCCCTGCAGGTCCTCGAACAGGACCAGCACCTCCCGGGAGTCCGTCAGGCCCTCGAACGTCAGCCCCGGCCGGCCGCCGCCCGTGGCCCGCAGCAGCGCAGCGCCCTCCGCCGCCGCCACCGGGCGCGTGCGCGCGTCCACGTTCGGGCTCCCCAGCACGGCGCGCGCCAGCTTCTGGAACAGGTACTGCTCCTCGACGTTCAGCTTCTCGCCGCCGAGGAACGCCACCGAGCCGGGCCCGTGTGCGGCGGCCAGGTCGCGCAGGCGCGCCGCCGCGTACGCGACCGCCTCCTCGAAGCTCGCCGGCTGCAGCGCGGCCCCGGTGCGGACGAGCGGCGCCGTCAGCCGGTCGGGGGCGTTCACGAAATCGTGGCCGAACCGCCCGCGCACGCACAGGTACTCCTGGTTCACGCCGCGGAACTCGGTGCCGCGCGCGCGCAGGATCTCCATGCCGCGCACTCCCAGACGCACCGAGCAGCCGTTCGGGCACCACTCGCAGATCGTGATGTGCTGGCGCAGGTCCCACGGCCGGGCCCTGAAACGGTACGGCAGCGCCGTGAGCGCGCCGACCGGGCACACCTCGATGCAGTTGCCGCACTGCTCGCACGCGAGCGGCTGGCGGTCGAACGACGAGATCTCCGTGTGCACGCCCCGCTGGTGCGCGGTGAGCGCGTTCTCGCCCATGACTTCGTCGCAGTAGCGCACGCACCGCATGCACACGATGCAGCGGTTCGCCTCCTTCTTCACGATGGGCCCCAGGTCCTCGCTGTCGAACGTGCGCTTGGCCTCGTCCATGCGCGAGAAGTCTTGCCCGAACGCGAACGCCAGGTCCTGGAGCTGGCACTCGCCGCCCTCGTCGCACACCGGGCAGTCGAGCGGGTGGTTCACGAGCAGGAACTCCATGACGCCCTGGCGCGCCTTCGTCGCCACCTCGGACGCGGTGCGCACGTGCATGCCGTCCGAAACCGGCGTCGTGCAGCCCGTCTGGACCTTGGGCATCCACTGGATCTCGGGCGCGCCGTCGGGACCGATCACGGGTTTCCGGTCGGGACCCAACCTCGGCGTGCCCACCTCGACCACGCAGATGCGGCAGGCGCCGAGCGGCGGCAGCTTCTGGTGCGAGCAGAAGATCGGGACGTGCACCTCGGCGGCTCGCGCCGCGTCGGTGACCAGCGTGCCCGCCGGCACCTCCACCGCGCGGCCGTCGATGGTCACCCGCACCAGACCGCTCACCGGTTCGCCTCCGCGACCGCGTCCCGGCGGCGGTTCACCAGGCAGTGCTTCCGCTGCGCGTGGTACTCGAACTCCTCGCGGAAGTGCTTGAGCGCGCCCTGTACCGGCATGGCGGCGGCGTCGCCCAGCGCGCAGAAGCTCTTGCCGAGGATGTTGTCCGCGACGTCCGCGAGCAGGTCGATGTCGCCCGGCTTGCCCTCGCCGTTCTCGAGCCGCTCGAGCACCTCGCTCATCCAGTACGTGCCCTCGCGGCACGGCGTGCACTTGCCGCACGACTCGTGCTCGTAGAACCGGGTGATGTTCCAGAGCGCGTCCACGATGCAGGTCTGGTCGTCGATGACGATGACGCCGCCCGAGCCGAGGAACGTGCCCTTGGCGTTCATGCTCTCGTAGTCGAGCGGCGTGTCGAGGTCGGCGGCCGGGAGCAGCGGCACCGACGAGCCCCCGGGGATCACCGCCTTGAGCTGGAGGCCCGTGACCATGCCGCCGCAGTCCTCCTCGATGAGCTTCCTCATCGAGTAGCCGAGCGGGACCTCGTAATTGCCCGGCTTCCGCACCGCGCCGGAGACGCTGAAGATCTTGGTCCCGGCGCTCTTCTCGGTGCCCCACTGGCGGTACCACGCCGCGCCGTGCTTCACGATCGGCGGCACCGACATGAGCGTCTCGGTGTTGTTCACGACGGTCGGGCAGGCGTACAGCCCTTCGACCGCCGGGAACGGGGGCTTCAACCGCGGCTGCCCGCGGAAGCCCTCGAGCGACGAGAGCAGCGCCGTCTCCTCGCCGCAGATGTAGGCCCCCGCGCCGAGGTGGGTGTGGATCTGGAACGCGTAGCCGGACCCGAGGACGTTGTCGCCGAGGATGCCGGCCGCGCGCGCCTCGGCGATGGCCTTGTCGAGGATGCGCTGTATGTACTCGAACTCGCCGCGCAGGTAGATGTAGCCGACGTGCGAACCGATCGCGTAGCCCGCGAGGATCATGCCCTCGAGCAGCAGGTGCGGGTTCTTCTCCATCAGCTCGCGGTCCTTGAACGTCCCGGGCTCGGACTCGTCGGCGTTGCACACGATGTAGCGCGGCTTGGGGCTCGCCTTGGGGACGAAGCTCCACTTGAGCCCGGTCGGGAAGCCCGCGCCGCCGCGGCCGCGGAGCCCCGAGGCCTTCACCACCTCGATCACCTGCTCGGCGGGCGTCTTGCCGAGGGTCGCCGCCGCGACCTCGTAGCCGCCGCCCTTCCGGTAGGTCGCGAGCGCGGTGAGCCCCGGGGTGTCGATGTCCTTGAACAGCAGCGGCCCGCGGCTCACGGGAGTCTCTCCAGGATCGCGTCCGTCTTCGCCTCGTCCAGGTTCTCGTGGTAGTCGAATCCCACCTGCATGCACGGCGCCATGCCGCACGCGGCGAGGCACTCGACCTTCCGCAGCGTGAAGCGGCCGTCCGGCGTCGTCTCGCCGTGTCCCACCCCGAGCCTGCGCTCGAGGTGCTTGAACAGCCGGTCGGCGCCCATGAGCGAGCACGACAGCGTCATGCACACCTGGAGGTGATGCCGGCCGACGGGCTTGAGGTTGAACATCGTGTAGAACGTGGCCACGCCGAACACCTCGGACTCGGGCAGGCCCACGCTCTCGGCCACGAGGCGGAGCGCGGCCGGCGGCAGCCAGCCCCACTCGCGCTGCGCGATCCACAGGATGGGCATCACCGCCGAGCGCGCGACCGGGTAGCGAGCCAGCGCCTCGGCCACCTCGGCGCGGGCCTTCTCGGACCAGGCGAGCGTCGCCGGTCCGTCCACCGGCATCACCGTCCCGTGGCTCATCGGGACACCCTCGCTTCGCTCATCGGTCGATCTCCCCCAGCACGATGTCGATGCTGCCGATCGCCGCGATCACGTCGGCGACGAGCTTGCCCTCCACCATGACCGGCAAGGCCTGCAGGTTCACGAACGAGGGCGAGCGGATCTTCATCCGCCACGGCCGCGACGTGCCGTCGCTGACGAAGTAGAAGCCGAGCTCGCCCTTGGGCGCCTCGATCGGGACGTACGCCTCCCCCACCGGCGGGAAGAAGCCGTGCGCCACAATCTTGAAGTGGTGGATGAGCGCCTCCATGGAGGTCTTGACGTCCTCCTTGGGCGGCAGCACGTACTTGAAGTCGCGCAGGCGGTACTCGCCCGACTCGCCCATCGCGCGGATGCGGCCGATCGCCTGCTTGGCGATGCGCGTGGACTGGCGCATCTCGGCGACCCGGACCTGGAAGCGGTCGTAGGCGTCGCCGCGGGAACCGAGCGGCACGTCGAAGTCGTAGGTCTCGTAACCCGAGTAGGGCTCGCGCTTGCGGAGGTCCCAGTTCACGCCCGACCCGCGCAGCGCCGGCCCCGTCACGCCCCACGCCACGGCGTCCGCGGCGGACAGCGACGCCACGTCCCGCGTGCGCGCGATCCAGATCGGGTTCTTCGTGAGCAGGGCCTCGTACTCGTCGATGTGCGCGGGCATCTCGTCCACGAACTCCTCGCAGCGGTCGAGGAACCCCTCCGGGATGTCCATGGCGAGGCCGCCGACCCGGAAGTAGCTCGCGGTCATGCGCGCGCCGCACACCATGTCATAGATGGACAGCACCTTCTCGCGCTCGCGGAAGCAGTACCAGAACACGGTGAGCGCGCCGATGTCGATGGCGTGCGTGCCGAGCCACACGCAGTGGGCGCTGATGCGGGTGAGCTCCGTCAGCAGCACGCGGATCGCCTGCACGCGCTCGGGCACCGTGATGCCCAGCAGCTTCTCGGCCGACAGGCACAGCGCCAGGTTGTTGCTCATCGGCGCGAGGTAGTCCATGCGGTCGGTCTGCGGGATGGACTGGGTGTAGGTCTTGTACTCGGCCTGCTTCTCCATGCCCGTGTGCAGGTATCCGACGATGGGCTTGCAGGCCACGACGTTCTCGCCGTCCAGCTCCAGCGCCACCCGCAGCACCCCGTGCGTGGACGGGTGCTGCGGCCCCATGTTGAGCGTCATGGTCTCACTGCGCACGGTAGCGGACCTTCTTCGGAGCGAGCTTCTTCAGGGCCGGCGCCGGCTGGAGCCGGCCCGGGGTGTTGTGCGTGAACGCCACCTCCTCGTAGCCGAGGGGCGAGTCCTTCCGGAGCGGCCAGCCGACCCAGTCCTCGGGCAGCAGGATGCGGGTCAGGTCGGGATGCCCCGCGAACGTGATCCCGTAGAAGTCGTACGTCTCGCGCTCGTGCCAGTTGGCGGTGGGCCACACGCCGACCACGCTCGGCACGCGCGGCTGCTCCTCCGGCACGCGCACCTTGAGCGTCACCCGCGCCGCGTGCTCGATGGAGAGCAGGTTGTAGACGCACTCGAATCGCGGCACGCGCGGCAGATGGTCCACGCCTCCCATCCACGACAGCATCGTGAACGCCAGCTCCGGGTCGTCGCGCAGGAACGTGCACGCCTCGACCAGGCGGTCCGCGGGCAGGTAGAGCGTGAAATCGCGAACCGCCTCGCCGTGCTGGCGCTCGAACGCGACGCCGGGGAAGCGCTCGCGCAGGCGCTGCTCGACCCGCTCGGGTGCGAGGGGCATCAGGCGCGCGCCTCCGGCCGGATCACGCCACGGCCCCCTTGCGCTTCTTCCGCGGGAACGGCCCGATCTCGACCCGCGACGCCATGATCTTCTCCTGGAGCTTCATGATGCCGTGGATCAGGCCCTCGGGCCGCGGCGGGCAGCCGGGGACGTAGACGTCCACCGGCACGATCTTGTCCACGCCCTGGAGGATGGCGTAGTTGTTGAACACGCCTCCGCACGAGCTGCACGCGCCCATCGCGATCACCCACTTGGGATCGGGCATCTGGTCGTAGAGCTGGCGGAGCACCGGCGCCATCTTGATGCTGACGCGGCCCGCCACGATCATGAGGTCGGCCTGTCGCGGGCTGCCGCGGAACACCTCGGCGCCGAAGCGCGAGATGTCGAAGCGCGGACCGGCGATCGCCATCATCTCGATCGCGCAGCAGGCCAGGCCGAAGCCCAGCGGCCAGATCGCGTTCGCCCGCGCCCAGTTGACGAGGCTCTCGAGCTTCGTGAACAGGATGCCCCGCTCCAGCTCCTCGCGGATCCGCTCCTCCTCGGTCATGGGCAGGACGAGGTCGGGCGCCGGCTTCGGCGGGCCCAACCCCGCCAGGGTGCGGAACGTGGGGTCTCGGGGATCGGTCATGGCGGGGGTGTGCGCGCTACTCCCACTCGAGAGCGCGCTTCTGGAGCAGGTAGAGGTAGCCGGCGAGCAGGATGAGGATGAACAGCACCATCTCGATCAGGCCATAGAGCCCGAGCTGGCCGAACGCGACCGCCCACGGGTAGAGGAACACGGCCTCGATGTCGAACAGGATGAAAAGTACCGCCACCATGTAGAACTTGATGGTGAACCGGCCGCGTGCGTCCCCGACCGGGTCCACGCCGCACTCGTAGGCGCTCGCCTTCTCGGGCGCCACCCGGCGCGGGACGATGAGCGAGGACGCGGCGATGGTCACCGCGCCGAAGCCGAGCCCGACCGCCACGAACAGAAGGACCGGCAGGTATTCGAGCATCCCGGGCGAGTCCTCCGACGGCTGGCCACGCGGTGTGCGCTTTCCGAATCGCGCAAGTTACGCGGAGCACAAGCCACCGTCAAGCCACTGCGGCGCTTGAAACAAGGGGGATTCCGGCGCGCGATCGCGGCGTCGGGAACTCGCGTTCGGCGCGGGCGTGGTGCGTGCCCCGCGAACCTGCCCGCGCGGGTCGGGCGTCCGGACGCGGAGCGCTTTCCGCGCCGGCGAAGGAGGCGCGGCGAGAATCCACCCGCGCGCCTCAGCGATACTTCTTGATGGCCTCGGTCAGCGCCGGCACGACCTCGAACAGGTCGCCCACGAGGCCGTAGTCCGCGACCTTGAATATCGGCGCATCGGCGTCCTTGTTGATGGCCACGATGCAGCGCGACGACGACATGCCGGCGAGGTGCTGGATGGCGCCCGAGATGCCGACCGCGAAGTAGAGCTTGGGGCTCACCGTCTTGCCGGTCTGCCCCACCTGGTCGCCGTGCGGCCGCCAGCCCGCGTCCACCACCGCGCGCGAGGCGCCGACCGTGGCGCCGAGCGCGTCGGCGAGCTGCTCGAGCAGCGCGAAGTTCTCGGGCCCCTTGAGCCCCCGCCCGCCCGAGACGATGATCTCCGACTCGGTGAGGTCGGGCTTGCCGCCGGTCTCGGTCGTCGTGCCCGTCACCACCGCGCGCGGCGCCTCGGCGTCCCAGTCGAACGCGAGCGGCTCGACCGCGGCGGACTTCCCCGCCTCCGCCGGGGCCGGCGCGAACATCTTGGGCCGGAGCGTCGCCATGGCCGGCGTGCGCGTGAACGCGAGCTTCTCGAACGCCTTGCCCGCCATCACCGGCCGTCGTGCGAAGAGCCTGCCCCCGCCGCTCTCGAACGCGGTGCAGTCGGACGCGAGCCCTACGCCGAGGAGTGCGGCGACTCGCGGCGCGAGGTCCTTGCCGACCGAGGAAGCGCCCATCAGAACGACCTTCGCGTCGCTCGCCTTCGCCGCCGCGGCCACCGCGGCCGCCTGCCCGGCGGCATCGTGATGCGCGAACGCGTCGTGCTTCGCCAGCAGCACGCGCTCGGCGCCGGCCTCGCCGAGCGAGGCGAGCCCCACGTCCGACGTGGCGCACGCGACCGCCGTGACCGGGCCACCCAGCGACGCGGCCAGGCGCTTCGCCTCCCCGAGGGCCTCGCGCGAGACCGTGCGCACCTTGCCGTCCCGCTGCTCGATGAAGACGAGGATGCTCACAGGACCTTCGCCTCTTCGCGCAACGCCTTGAGCAGGTCTGGGATCGCCGCCGTGCCCTCCCCCACGACGCGGCCGGGTCTCCGCGGCGGCGGCAGCTCGAGCGCCACGCGCTCGAGGTTCGGCGCGCCCAGGTCCACGGCGCGCTCCTCGATCGTCTTCTTCTTCGCCGCCATGATGCCCTTGAGCGAGGCGTAGCGCGGCTCGTTCAGGCCCTTGTCCGTGGTGAGCACCGCCGGGAGCGGCACGTCCAGCCGCTCGCGCCCTCCCTCGATGTCACGCTCCACCTTCGCCGCCTGACCTTCCAGCTCGAACTTCGCGACCACGGTCGCGCACGGGCGCCCGAGCAGCGTCGCGAGCATGGGCCCCACCTGCGCCGCGTCGTCGTCCACCGCCTGCTTCCCGAGCCAGACGAGCCCGGGGTCGAGCGGGCGGATCGCGTCGGCCAGCGCGCGCGCCACCGCGAGCGCGTCGGGTGAGGCCGCGTCCGTCTTCAAGTGAATCGCGCGGTCGGCGCCCATGGCGAGCACGTTCCGGAGCGCGGACTGGACCCCCGCGCCCCCCACCGAGACCGCCACCACCTCGCCCGCGCCCAGCTTCTCCTTCACCCGCAGCGCCTGCTCCACGGCGAACTCGTCGTACGGATTCAGGATCATCGTGACACCCGACGGATCGAGCGAGCGACCGTCGGCCGCGATCCTGACCCGGGTCTCGGTGTCGGGGACCTGCTTCACGCACACGACCTGGAGCAACGGGGACCTCGCGTCGTCGGGTGGAAGGGAGCGCGCAGTCTCGGCGCGGTGTGAGGGGGGTGTCAAGACGCCTGGATCGGGAGGACTCAGCCCGCGAGCGGAACACCCCCGCCCGAGGCCGATGCGGGCGCGCCGGGTCCGGCCACGACCAGGAGCTCGCCCCGCGAGGACACGACCTGCGCCAGGCTCGGCCGGCCGTTGTAGGCGCTCGCCATCACGCTTCCGTACGCGCCCGCATCCAGAAGCGCGACCAGGTCACCGGGCTCGAGCGGCGGCAGCGGCACGCCGGTGGCGAACGTGTCGCTCGATTCGCACACGGGTCCCACCACGTCGGCGGGCGTCACCGGGCCCTCGCGCGGTACCAGCGGCGCGATGCGGTGGCGCGCGCCGTAGAGAGCGGGGCGCAGGAAGTCGTTCATCCCGGCGGCGAGCACCACGAACCGGCGCTCGCCCTCCGGGTCGTCGCGGCGCTTGTCCCACAGCACCTCGGCCACGAGCGTGCCGGCGGAAGCGACGAGCCAGCGGCCGGGCTCGAAGCACCACTCGACGGTGGAGGCGCGCGGCAGCTCGAGCAGCGCGGTGGCGAGGGCCGCGGGATCGAACCCCGGCTCGCCGTCGTAGCCGACGGCGAACCCGCCGCCGAGGTTCACGCTCGTGAGCGCGTGACCCGCGCGAGCGCACCCGGCGACCAGGTCAAGCGCGAGGCGCGCGGCGGCGACGTACGACGCGACGTCGCTCACCTGCGATCCCACGTGCGTGTGCACGCCGTCGAGCTCGAGGTGCGGCCAGCGCCCGGGAGCTCGCCACACCTCGAGCGCCTGCCGGACGCTCATGCCGAACTTGGTCGCGGCGTGCCCGGTCTCGATCCCGCGATGTCCGCCGGCCACGATCCCGGGGTTCACGCGCAGCGCCACGCGCAGCCGGGACCCGGCGCGCGCCGCGATGCGCTCGAGCAGGTCCAGCTCGCCAGGCAGATCGGCGCTCACCGCTTCGACGCCGTGACGCACCACCCACTCGGCCTCTTCGGGCGTGCGGCCGTTCCCGGAGAGCGTGCGCCCGCCGGCGGGGAACCCGCACGCGCGCGCGAGCTCCAGCTCGCCGAGCGAGCCCGCGTCCGCCCCGAGGCCCGCCTCGCGCAGGGTGCGAGCGATGGCGGGTAAGCCGTTGGCCTTGAGGGCGTAGTGCAACCTGGGCCGCAGGGACTTCAAGTGATACTTGAGGTGGTCGGCGCTCGCCTGGACCGCGTCCAGGTCCGTGAACCAGAACGCGCGCGCGCCGGGATGCGCGGCATTCAGCGTGGCGTGCGCTCGAGCGAGCGCGGCGGGGTCCGCCGCGGCGCTGGTCATCGTCGGTGGCTCTCCCATGTCCTTCTCCCCCTGGCCCTCGTGCGTCCGCCGCGGGCGCTCACCGCGGACCGCCCCGGTCGGACGCCGCATTTGCGCAGGCCCTCTCCGTCCCGGAAACGCCCCGCGCCACGCGCGTCATCTCCGCTCCGCGGCGAGCCGGGCCTCGGCGGCGGCGAGGTCCTCGCGCGTGTTCACGTTGAGCCACGCGTCGAGTCCGCCGGGCAGCCGCGCGAGCAGGTCGTCCTCCACCCACTCGACCTCCAACCGCGAGACCGCCGCCGTCACCGATCGCTCCCCCGCCGCGAGCGCGGTCGCCAGCGTCGCGAGCGCGTCCCCCGCATACCACGCCGCGAGCGGTTGCGCCACGCCGCCGGGGCGCGGCACCACCGCGCGCGCGCCGGCGATCCGCCCGCGGAGTGAGGCCAGCGTCGCCGCGCCCACGAGCGGCAGGTCCACCGCGAGCACCACCGCCTCGTCGTGCGCGCGCGCGCCGAGCCCGCCCACCATCGCCGCAAGCGGGCCGGCGGCACCCGGCGGATCGGCGACGCGTTCGCGGTCGGGCACGGGGAGCGACATCGTGGCCGGCGCGACGACGACCACCTCGTCGCAGACCTCCCGCAGCGCGAGGCGCGCGCGATCGAGCAGCGTGCGCCCGCCGCACACGACGAGCGCCTTGGGCGCGCCGCCGCCGAGGCGCGCGCCTCGCCCGCCCGCGAGCAGGACGCCGAGCGCGCGCATCCCCTAGTACCCCGCCCGCTTGTCCACGAGGTTCTCGAGGGGCTCGCCGGCCACGAAGCGGCGCAGGTTCGCCACGAACTGCTCCATGACGCGCTCCCAGTAGCGCGGGCCGAGGCCCGAGGTGTGCGGCGTCACGATCACCTCCGGCATCGCCCACAGCGGGCTCTCCGCCGGGAGCGGCTCCCGCTCGAACACGTCGAGCGCCGCGCCGGCGAGCCGCCCGGAACGGAGCGCCTGCACGAGTGGCGCCTCGTCCACGATCTCGCCGCGGCCCAGGTTCACGAGCCGAGCGCCGGGCTTCATGGCCGCCAGCTCGCGCGCGCCGACCAGCCTCGTCGTCGCCGCCGTATGCGGCGCGGCGATCACGACCCAGTCGGACGCCGCGAGCAGGTCGGGGAGCCGTTCCACTCCCCACTGCTCGTGCGCGGGCTCGGGCGGCGCGACGGGATGCCGGCGCACGGCGAGCACGCGCATGCCCATCGCCCTGCCGCGTTCCGCGATCGCGCTCCCCACCTTGCCGAGCCCGATCAAGCCGAGCGTCGTGCCCGCGAGCCGGCCGATCGGCGGCGGTTCCGCCCACAGCGCGTCCTGCCCCCAGGTCCGCTCGCGCTGCGCGTCCCGCGAGCGGTGGAGCTTCCGCGCGAACGCGAGCAGCACGCCGATCGTGTGCTCGGCCATCGAGTCCGCGTGCATGCCGCGAGCGTTCGTCACCTGCACGTCGCTCGCGACCAGCTCGGGGAACAGCACTTGCGTGACGCTCGCGGCGGTCGAATGCACCCAGCGGAGCCGGCGGGCGCGTGCGAAGTTGTGGGGCCGCACCGCCCACCCGAGCACGACGTCCGCCTCCGGCAGCAGCGCCTCGGCCTCGTCGCGGCTCGCGGGGGCCCACACGCGCGCGCCGGGCACGGCCGAGTCGAGCGCGGCGGCCAGCGCGCGCGGCAGCGTCCACATCTCCTGGGAGTGGCGCACCCACTCCAGCACGCGCACGGGCTCCATGGAGCGCGAGGGTGCCACAGCGGACGCCCGCGCGCGGAGACCGCCTCTCGCACGCCGGCGCGCGGGGTCACCGCGCGTGCGGCGCCGGCCCGGCTACCGGAACAGCGCCTTGACCCTCGACCAGGTCTCGGGGCGCGCCGCGGTGGCGAGGTCCTGCGTGAAGCGGAACGCGCTCATCTCACCGTGCGCGTTCGCGCCGCCGGTCCCGTCCCCGAGGAACAGCCGGCTGCCGGAGGCCGAGAATCCGCCGCTCCCGCTCCCGACCAGGACGCCGTCGCGGAACAACTGCCACGAACCCGGCGGCGTCCAAAGGAAGATGTAGTCGTGGAACTGAGTGTTGTCGTACGTGCCGGCCAGCACCGTGGTGCCGCCCGGCTGCAGCACGGACAGCCGTGCGCTCGTGAGCCCGAATCCGTACTGCACGCTGCCGGTGTTGAAGCCCCAGATGTAGCCGCCCTGGCCGAGCGTGGCGCTGGCCGAGCCCTCCTGCGCCAGGCAGCGGGCGCGCGCGAAGATGCGCTTGGTCTCGGTCGCGGTGACGCCGCCGGCCACCTGGTAGAGGATGCTCCCGCCGGCGGCTCCGATCGCCTGGCCCATCGTGTTCTGGACGAGCTTCGTGCCGTCCACGCCGAACACCGCGGCCTCCGCCACGCCGGCGTGTGCACCCACGGCCGCGTAGGTGAAACCCTGCGCCGAGGGGAGCGAAGCGAAGTGGAGCGTGATGTCGAGCGGCGCGGCGGGCGCCGGGGCGGGAGCGAGCGGCGCGAACGCGAGCGCGAGCGCCAGGGCGGCGGACCAGAATCGAGTCGGACGCAAGAGGCTGCCCCTGTGGAAGGAGGTCGAGCGGGATGGCGGGAGGCGATCCTGAGGGAGACGAGTCTCGGGCACGGGGGGCACACACGGCAAGCGGAATCTGCGCGCCGGACGCGCCTCGGGCCGCTTTCGGCATCGCGCTCGGCGCGCGTGCGGCAGGATTTGCGCGCGCCCACGCGGCGCCGGTAGTCTCGCGCGCCTTGTCACCGGGATCACCGTCACGAGTTCGAGGAGGCTCGATGAGCCTGCGCCGTTCCTCCGCCGCCGCGGTCGCGGTCGCGGTCAGTCTCGCGTTCGCCCGGCCCAGCGCGGCCGCGCCGTGGGGGCTCGCGCCCGGCGAGTTCTACTCGGAGTTGTCCGGCAGCTTCTTCTCCAGCCGGTCCTTCCTCCGCAACCGGGACGAGGCCCGCACCGCGCTCGGCGGCCGCTTCGAGGAGCGGAGGATCAGCTCGCACAACGAGTTCGGCTGGAAGAAGCGGACCACGGTCTGGCTCGACCTGCCGTTCGTCTCGCGCTCGTACTCCTCCGACGCCGGCGGCTCCGCCACCTCCTCGGGGCTCGGCGACATCGGCCTCGGGATCCGCTACGCGCTGCGCACGGGGTCGGTCCCGGTGGCGCTCGAGCTGGGCTGGACCGCGCCGACCGGCTCGAACCGGTTCCTGTTCCCGGGCACGCTCGGCTCGGGCGGCCTCGACGCCACGAGCCTCGAGAGCCAGCGCACCCGCGTGCTCGGCGACTCGAGCACGTTCTTCGGTTCCGGGCTCCAGAGCCTGACGCTCGGCCTCGAACTGGGCGGCGCGGCGGGTCGCCGCGCGTTCTGGACGCTCGGCGGCGCCTACGGCACCCGCTATCTGGCGATCGCCGCGCGCGACGATTCGGCCCGGTACGCCGACTTCCTGTCCGCGTCGGCCGGCCTCGGCGTGTGGGTGGGTTCGAACCTGCTCCTGAGCGGCGAGTGGCGGAGCGAGTGGCAGGTGGCGCAGGGCCGCATGTACGACTTCCACCTGTTCGACTTCACCGATGCGGACCGGCCCGAGCTCGAGACCATGCGCCAGCTCGCGGGGCCGCGGATCACGTTCCGCGTGGACGAGCGCATGGACGTGTTCGCCGGCTCCTGGCACACGCCGGGCGGCCGGAACGTGCTGCACCACGATCTCTACTACTGCGGCATCGCCTGGAAGAACACGAGCCTCGACCGCTTGGCGGGCGCCCTGGGCGGCACCAAGGCGCGCTGACCCGCGGCGCGGCGCCCGGTGCCGCCCGGCAGGAGCCGTGATCCCGGACCACCTCGCTCGCCTGCTGCGTGCGGCGGCCCGCTACCGCGCGGGCCTGTGGTGGGGCGTGGCGTGCGTGGCGCTGTCGAACGTCGTGCTGCTCGCGCAGCCGCAGGTGCTGCGCCACGCGATCGACGACCTGTACCGGGGCGTGACCGCCGAGAAGCTGGGCCGGTACGCGCTGTGGGTGCTCGGCATCGCGGTGCTGGCCGGCGTGTTCCGGTTCGGAATGCGCCACTGGGTCATCGGCATCTCGCGCCGGCTCGAATTCGACCTCCGCAACGAGCTGTTCGCGCACCTCCAGCGGCAGCCCGCGCAGTGGTTCCAGCGTCATCGCACGGGCGAGCTGATGAGCATCGCCACGAACGACATGGCCGCCGTGCGCATGATGCTCGGCCCCGGCGTCATGTACACGGTGAACACGCTCACCGTGGGCCTCCTGTCGCTCGCGTTCATGCTCGCGATCAGCCCGCGGCTCACCTGGCTGTCGCTGCTTCCGCTCCCGCTGGTCTCGGTCTCGGTGTGGTGGTTCGGTGACCGCATCCACCGTCGCTTCGAGCGGGTGCAGGCGCGCATGGCGGCGCTCTCGGCGCACGTCCAGGAGAACCTCGCCGGCCTGCGCGTCGTGCGTGCGTTCGGCGGCGAGCGTCTCGAGTCGGAGCGCTTCGACGCCGAGTCCGAGGCCTACCGGCGAGGGCACCTCGAGCTGATCCGTGTGAGCGGCGTGTTCCAGCCGTCGCTCGCGTTCTGGAGCGGCGTGGGCGCGCTGCTCGCCATCTGGCTCGGCGGGCGCGAGGTCATCCACGGGCACATCACGCTCGGCCAGTTCGTGGCGTTCACGGTCTACCTCGGCATGCTGAACTGGCCGATGATCGCGCTCGGATGGGTCATCAACATCTTCCAGCGCGGCTCGGCGTCCTATCGCCGCATCGTGGACCTGCTCGTGCAGGAGCCGTCCATCGCCGACGCGCCGCGGGCGGTGCGGCCCGGCAGCCCGGCGCGCGGCGAGCTGGAATTCCGCGACGTCACGTTCCGCTACCCGGGGGCGGCCGAGCCCGTGCTGCGCGGCGTATCGTTTCACGTCCCCGCCGGGACCACGGTCGCGCTCGTCGGCCGCACCGGTTCGGGCAAGAGCACGGTGCTGTCGCTGTTGCCACGAGTGTTCGACCCGCCGGCCGGCACCGTGTTCCTGGACGGCCGCGACGTGCGGACTCTCGAGCTGGCGTGGCTCCGCGCCCAGGTCGCGGGCGTGCCCCAGGATCCGTTCCTGTTCTCGGCAACGGTGGCGGCGAACATCGCCTACGGCGTTCCGGAGGAGCGCGAGGACGCCGTCGCGCGCGCCGCCGGCGTCGCGCACCTGGACGGCGACGTGTCGGGATTCCCGCACGGCTACCGCACGCTCCTGGGCGAGCGTGGCATCACGCTCTCGGGCGGCCAGAGGCAGCGCACGGCGATCGCGCGCGCCGTGCTGCGCGACGCGCCCATCCTGCTGCTCGACGACTGCCTCTCGAACGTGGACACGCACACCGAGGAGGCCATCCTGTCCGGGCTGCGTGGCGAGATGCGCCGGCGCACGACCCTGATCGTGTCGCACCGGGTGAGCACGGTGCGCGACGCCGACCTGATCCTCGTCTTCGACCACGGCCGCATCGTCGAGCGCGGCCGGCACGACGAGCTGCTCGCGCTGGGCGGGCACTACGCCGCGCTGCACCGCGCCCAGCAGCTCGAAGCGGAGATCGCCGCGTCGTGAGCGTGGTCGAGCTCGAAGACGGCGCCGGGCGCGCGTACAGCCACCGGCTCGCGGTCCGGCTGCTCGCCTACCTGCGGCCCTACCGCGGTCAGGTGGCGCTCGCGGTGCTGGTCACGCTCGCCGCGGCCGCCGTGCAGCTGGCCTACCCGTGGCTCACGAAGGAGGCCATCGACCTCGGCATCCGGCACCGCGACGGCTACGTGCTGGACCGGATCGCGCTCGCCTACCTGTCGGCGCTGCTCGTGGGCTTCGGCCTCGGCTACCTGCAGACCCAGATCATGCAGCAGGTGGGCCAGAGCCTCATGCGCGACCTGCGCGCGCACCTGTTCCGCCACCTGCAGCAGCTCCCGGTCTCGTACTTCGATCGCCAGCCCGTGGGCCGCGTCATGACGCGGGTCACGAACGACGTCGAGGTCCTGAACGAGATGTTCACCGCCGGCGTGGACGCCCTGTTCGGCGATCTCTTCATCCTCATCGGCATCATCGTGGCCATGGCGCAGCTCAACGTCGAGCTGCTCGGCGTCACGTTCTCGGTGCTGCCGGTGATGGTGCTCGTCACGCTCACGTTCCGCGTCAAGGTGCGGCGCGCGTTCCGCGACGTGCGCAGCACTCTGGCACGGCTCAACGCGTTCATGAACGAGAACCTGGGCGGCATGAGCACCGTGCAGCTCCACGGCCGCGAAGCCCGCAACCACGCGGCCTTCCGCGACATCAACGCGGATCACCGGGACGCGAACCTGCGCGCGAACCGCTACCACGCGGTGTTCTTCCCGCTGCTCGAACTGGTGAGCGCCATGGCGCTCGCGCTGATCGTCTGGTACGGCGGCCGCCAGGTGATGTGGACCGGCATCACGCTCGGCACGCTGGTCGCGTTCATCCAGTACACGCAGCGCTTCTTCCGTCCGCTCTCGGACCTGTCCGAGAAGTACGGCATCCTGCAGCAGGCGATGGCGTCGTCGGAGCGCATCTTCGAGCTGCTCGACACGCCGGTGGACCCGGCCGCGGTGCCGGTGCCGGGAGCGCGCGTCGCCGACGTCCGCCCGGGGGAGCAGCCGGCCGCCCCGCCCCGACTCTCCGCCCCGCCCGCCACCGGGGCCCCCGCATCCGCCACCGCTCCTGCCGCCCGGCCCGGCGGCGGGGCCGCCGCGCGACCCGGCGTCCGGGTCGATTTCGACCACGTCTGGTTCGCCTACTCCGGCGAGCGCTGGGTGCTCGAGGACGTGAGCTTCACGCTCGAGCCTGGCGAGCGGATCGCCGTAGTCGGCCCGACCGGCTCCGGCAAGACCACGCTCACGAGCCTGCTGCTCCGCTTCTACGCGCCCCAGCGGGGCGAGATCCGGGTGGACGGCCGGCCGCTCGCGGACTGGCCGCCGCTCGAGCTCCGGCGCCGGATCGGCCTCGTCCTCCAGGACGTGTTCCTGTTCTCGGGGACTGTGGAGAGCAACCTCACGCTTCGCGACCCGGCGGTGAGCCCGGAGCGCGCCCGGGCCGCGGCGGCCGAGGTTCGGGCGGACGAGGTCATCGCCCGCCTGCCGGGCGGCTTCGACGCCCCGGTCACCGAACGCGGGGCGACGTTCTCGGCCGGGGAGCGCCAGCTCATCGCGTTCGCCCGAACTTTGGCGCGTCAGCCTGAACTTCTGGTCCTGGACGAGGCCACCTCGAGCGTGGACCCGCACACCGAGCGGCTCATCCGGACGGCACTCCGGCGGCTGCTCGCGGGTCGGACGAGCCTCGTGATCGCTCACCGGCTGTCCACGATCCACGACGTGGACCGCATCCTCGTCCTGCACCACGGGCGGATCCGAGAGTCCGGCACGCACGCGGAGCTGATGGCGGCCGGCGGCCTCTACCACCGGCTCGTTCAGCTCCAGTACCTGGACCGTCCCGAGGATACGGAGACGGCCGGCGCCGCCGGGAGCTGACCGGAGGAAGCGCGTGCGGAACGCAACCCGCGGCGTCGCGCGGGTCGAGTGTTGCGGGAACTCGTTCGATGTGCGTTGACGCGTGATCCCGGCGTGCCTAAACTCTGTCGCGTCACTCCGCTCTCCCTCTCTCTCCCGGAGGTGACTCCATGCAGTTGGGTCGAAAGATCCGTGACCTGAGGCTTCGGCGCGGCCTCACGGTCCAGCAATTGGCCGAGGCGACCGGGCTCTCGAAAGGATTCGTGAGCCAGGTCGAGAACAGCCGAACATCGCCGTCCTTGTCCACGCTCCAGAACCTCGCCCGGTCGCTGGAAACCTCGGTCGCCTTCCTTGTCGTCGAGGAGGACCAGGTGCCGTACGTCGTCCGGCGCCAGGACCGGCCGCAGATGAGCGTCAACGGCAAGGGCTCTCGGCTCGAGGTCATGTCCGCGCAGCCGCGCCGGAACCTGGAGCTGCTCCAGGCCGAGCTGCCCCCCGGCGCGGCCATGAGCGACAAGCGGCAATTCCACGACGGCGAAGAGGTCGTGCTGTGCGTGGACGGCTGCATCCGGCTCGTGTGCGGCGAGCACGTCGTGACGCTCGAGGCCGGTGACTCGTGCCACTTCGACGGGCGCGTGCCGCACTCGGTCGAGAACGCGGGCGAGACGCTCGCCCGCCTGTTCATCGCCCTGACCCCGGCCACGAGCGAGTCCTCCCGGGCCCGCACGAACGGGAACGGGCACACGGTGGATACGGCGATCCTCGATTCGGTCGGCTGAGCTCCGCGTCGAAAGCGTGAGAGGCGGCGGCCCGGCGGGCTCGCCGCCTCGAACACTTTCATGTGACGCAGGGAGGCGATCGCCGCGATGACGGCGCTGCGCACGGCGTGGCGGGATTTCCTCGAGGCCGCGAGCCGGTTCTCGCGGCCCGCCCGCCTCTACCTCGGATCCGAGTTCCTGATGTGGACGGCGCACGGGATCTTCGCCGTCCTCTACAACCTCTACCTGGTCGAATCCGGGGCGGGCGAGCGCTTCGTCGGGCAGGCGATCGCCTCGAGCGCGCTCGGCCTCGTGGTCGCCGCGCTACCGGCGGGCTGGCTCGCCGACCGCTGGGGCCGGCGTCGCACGCTCATGCTCGGCGCCGTGCTCGAGGGCGCGGGCCACCTCGTGCGCGCGCTCACCATCGCGCCCGCGCCGGTGCTCGGGGCGGGCTTCGCCACCGGCGTCGGGCAGGCGCTGTTCCAGATCGCCGCCGCGCCCTTCCTCACCGAGCACTCCGCGCCGCGCGAGCGGACGCACCTTTTCAGCACGTTCTTCGCGAGCGCGCTCGTGGCCGGCGTGGTCGGGAACGCGCTCGGCGGCGCGCTCCCGGCGCTGGCCTCCGCCGTGGCGCCCGCGCTGTCGCGGTTCGACGCCTACCGAGCGGCGCTGGTGGCGGGCGCGCTGTTCGCCGCCGCCGCCGCGCTGCCGCTGCTCGCGCTCTCCGGCCTCGCCGAGCCCCGCCACGCACACGACGCGGCCCCGCCGCCGCCGCACGAGGCGCGACGGCTGTGGCCCGTCGCGCTGAACGCGGCGCTCGTCGGCTCGGGCGCGGGGCTCGTGATCCCGTTCATGAACCTGTATTTCCAGAACCGCTTCGGCTGCGGGAGCGCGCAGATCGGGACGTTCTTCAGCGTGGCGCAGGTGTTCACGGCGCTGGCCTCGCTCGCCGCGCCGGCCATCGGCCAGCGGTTCGGGCGCCTGCGCGCCGCGGTCGCTTCGCAGCTCCTGTCGCTGCCGTTCCTGCTCACGCTCGGCAGCGAGCGCCACCTGCCCGTGGCGGTCGCGGCGTTCTGGCTGCGGGCCACGTTCATGCAGGCCTCCACCCCGCTCGTCCAGTCGTTCGTGATGGAGGTGCTGCCGCCCGGGCTGCGCGCCCGCTCGTCGAGCCTCAGCAACCTGCTCTGGAACCTGGGCTGGGCCACGAGCTCCACGCTCGCGGGGACGGTCATCGAGCGGTTCGGCTACGGCACGCCGTTCTACATGACGGCGGCCCTCTACTTCGCCGCCGCGCTGCTGTTCTACCGCGCGTTCCGCCACACGCGAACACCCGAGGCCGGCGACGTGCGCCTGACCGAGGAGGCGAAGGGCCTGCGCGGCGAGGGCCCGGGGACGGACTGATCGCGGTCCCGCGGGGCGCTGGCCAGCCCGCACGCGCGCGCCTATCCTGCCCGCCCGGCCCGCGGAGCGGGCCGGTGGTCCGGAGGGAACCGATGCCGCGCTGGGTGTGGGCCGTGCTGCTGCTGGCGGTGTCCGTCTACGGCTGGCGCCGCGCCGAGGCGCTGCGCGCGCGCGGACCCGACGAGATCGTTGCGGTGAACCGTACCGGGCGCGACCTCGACCGGCTCACCATCACCGTGGCCGGCCGGCGCGTGGGTGCGGCCCCGGTCGCCGCCGGCGCGACCGTCCGTTTCCCGCTCCGCGGCGATCGCGACGGCCGCTTCCGCCTCGAGTGGCGGACCCGCGAGCCCGGGCACGAGGTCCGCTGGGACGGCGGGCGCTTCACGCACGGCCCGATCGCGATGCGGCACCGATTCGAGCTGATCCGCGGAGACGGCGTCGTGTGGCGGAGCCAGCGGCTGCCCGCCCGCGCCGCCCGCTGAGCCCGGGCGCGGCCCGCGGAGCCTCCGGCTCGATCCCGCCGGTTCGTTCCCGCCGGCTCAGTCCTGCCGGCGCGCCACGACCACGTGCGCGAGCACCTCGCGCGGGTCGAAGAACAGCCGGTCGAGCAGCTCGAAGCCGAGTTGCAGGACCACGTAAAGGAGGCGCACCGGGATCTCGGTGAGCACGCGCGCGGGACCGCGGTTCACCCGGTTGAGCCCCGCGATCGTGGACAGCCCCACGCGGGCCCACAGCCCGCCCACGGGCACGTACTCCACCGGCTCGAACCCGCCCTCGCGCAGCAGCAACTCGGCACCGAAGCGGGTGAAGCGGAAGTAGTCGTGCGGCTCGTCGTGGAGCGGGACCATCTGCGTGAACTCCAGGATCAGCACGCCGCCGGGTCGCAGAACGCGCCGGGCCTCGGCGATCATCCGCCCGGGGTGCGGCAGGTAGGTGAGCATCGAGAGCCCGAGCACGGTGTCGAACGCGCCGGCCCGGAACGGCTGCGCCTCGGCGGTGGCGTACGCGTCCGGGCGCTCGCCGCCCAGGTAGCGCGAGCCGCGCAGGTCGCTCCCCCAGTAGCGCCGCACGCGGCCGGCGAACACGGGCGCGAACGGCTTGGAGCCGCAACCCACGTCGAGCAGCTCGCCGCGCGCGTGGTGCCGCACGCGCTCGAGCGCGGCGAGGATCTTGTGATTGGCGAGCCAGTTGAACTTCCACGGCGTGAACCGTCCGCCCGGGCCCGCGGTGAGGCGGCGCCAGGGACCGGGCGCGGGGACCGGAGCGGTCACGCGCGCGTCCATTCGAGCACGGTCTCGCCGGGCGCCACGTGCGCCTCCGCGAGGCCGTCGGTCACGCGCACGCCGGCGGCGTCCGCGGCGCCCTTCAGCCGCGCGCCGGCGACGCCGGCCGGCGCCGCGAACCGCAGCGCCTCGCCCGGCTCGCCGTAGTTCCGGAGCAGCGCGCCGCGTTCGGCGATGGCGCGCACCGACCAGCCCCGCTCGGCGAGCTGGCGCACCTCGTGGTCGGTGAGGAACACGGCGCCCTCCGCGCACAGCCGCTCGAGCAGCGCCCCGAGCGCCGCGCGGGAGCCGCGCGACCAGCGCTCGTCCAGGTGCGCGTAGTTCATGCGATGCGAGCTCACGATCGCGGGCCGCCCGTCGCGCCAGGCCGCGCGCGCCGCGCGGAGCGCCGCCTCCAGCCCGCGCGGGCCGGGCGCGGCCGGCTCGCCCCCGGGCTCGAACGCGATGCGCGCCGGGAGCAGGAACCGCCCGCCCTCGCGCCGCGGGAAGCGGAAGCCGGCGAGCCGCCGCCGGATCGCGGCCGGCAGACGGCTCGGGCGCTCGGCCACGCCCTGCCAGGTGGTGAGGCCCAGGCCGGCCGCCTCCTCCGCGAACCAGTCGTCGAAGCGGTAGTCGGGCGGGCAGAACGAGGTGGGCGCCCGCCCGAACACGGCGCGGAAGACGACGAGCGCCCGCCGCACGCGCCGGGCGCGCAGCTCGCGCGGCTCGCGAGCGTCGTACTCGCCGCTCGCCTCGACCGCGGCCGCGATCGGGCTCGCCTGCTCGAACGCCCGCCGCGCGTCGTCGGCGCCGCGGCGGAGCGCCTCGAGCCACGCCGTCTCCGGCAGGTGATGGAGTCCGTGCAGCTCGGCCCACCAAGCGCCCGCCGCCTCGGCCTCGCGCACCGCGTCCCAGAGCCCGGGCCGCTCCCATCGCGCGGGGAACGCCGGCAGCTCCACCAGCGGCAGCTCCGCGAACTCGAACCCGGGCGGCTTCATCGCCGCGTAGTCCGGGTTGGCCACGATGGTGTTGGCCTGCCACACGGGCGGGTAGCCGTCGCGGCCGCGCCACTCGAGCAGCAGCGCGGCGAGCGAACGCACGTCGCCCGCGGTCTCGAGCGTCGAGCGTCCATAGCGGAGCCCCGCCGGGGAGCGGAACGCGGGCAGGTGGGCGAGCGCTCGATGCGCGCGGTCGTCGGGCACCCACGCGCACAGGCCCCAGTCGTCGCTTTCGAGCACGACCGCCTTGAGGCGGCGCCAGTCGAGGTCCACGCGCGGCTCCCTGTGTTCGAAGGTGGCGCACTATACCACGCGCACCGGCGCGGTCCGGGCGCGGGGCCGCTGGAATGGAGCGTGTCCGTGCCTCCGCGGTCGCCCGCCGCGGGCGACACCGGCGTGCCGCTTGCCCGGTTCGCCCGCGGATCCGTGCAGCTCGCACGGGGCGGACGCCGCCGGCGGGGTCTTCCGGCGCGCGCGCGCGACGGCCACCGAGTTCGGGCTGGCCGCCACCGGCGCGCGGTCCCTAGACTCAACGCATGGCCTTCACCTCGACATCGCCTCCGCGCCGGGTCCCCCGTCCCCGCGTCCAGCCCGCGATCGCCTGGCTCCTGGTCGCCGCGCTCGCCGGCGACACCGCCGCCGCGCCGCTCGGCGCCGCGCGCCCGTCACGAGCGCGGATCGCCCCGTTCGCGCGCGCACGCCTCGCACCCACCGCGCTCGAGGGCGCCTGCGGCACTCATCTGGACGGGCTCGCGGCGGCGCTCGAGGCCGCGGCGCTGCGGCGCGCGGACGCCGGAATCGCGCCGCTCCCCACGACGCACACCGCCGACGCCGGCGAGATCGCGGTGCTCGAGGACGACGGCACGTTCTTCTTCCCTGACAAGGACGGCAACCCGAACCTCGACGTGGCCGCCACGGCGCGCGCGTTCTACCGCACGCACGGCGACGACTACGACCAGCTCGCGATCTGGCTCGCGAGCGGGCTCTCGAACTGGCTCGGCTCCCCGACGGCGCGCGCGGCGGCGTGGCCGGTCCGGAACGACGTCGGCGGCATCGGGCTGTCGCTGTTCGGGTTCAACGGCGCGCTCGGCCTGCCGGGCCGGCTGCAGACGGTGCTCACCATGAACGGCCTCCACTTCTACCCCGACGACCCCGCCGCGGAGGTCCCGGGCCTGCCGAACTACGTGACGCAGGACGTGCTCGCGCACGAGTTCGGGCACCAGTGGCTCGCCTACCCGCTGGTGGAGTCGGTCGGCGGGCCCGGTTCCGACCTGCTCGGGCGGTCGTTCCAGCACTGGAGCTTCTTCTTCGACAGCGACGGCTCGTTCATGGAGGGGCCCGACTGGGAGGCCGTGGGCCCGGACACGTTCCGGTCGCGCCCGCCCATCGTCCGGTTCGGCCCGCTCGATCAGTACCTGATGGGCGTGCGGCCACCCGCCGAGGTCGGGCCTCTGCTCGTGCTCTCCGACGCCGCCACGTTCACGCCGCCGGGCCCGTACGTGCCGTACAGCGACCCCGACTCGCAGCTCACCGCGGTGGGGCCCGCGACCTGGTTCGCCGTGGACGACGTGATCGCGGCGAACGGCCCGCGTACGCCGGGCGCCGCGGCGGCGCCCGACACGCTGCGCGTGGGCTTCGTGCTCGTGGTCCCGCGCGGCAGCGACGCCACGCCCGCCGACCTCGAGAAGCTCGAGGTCATCCGCGCGGCGTTCCCCGCAACGGTGACCGCCGCCACGGGCGGCCGCATGACCGTGGATGCCACGCTCGAGTCGCGCCCGGGCCGGCTGCGCCTGCACCACACGCGGCTGCCGGACACCGAGGCGCCCGGCGTACCGCGCGAGGTGGGCGTGCGCGTGACGGTGGAGCCGGGCGGGATCCCGATCGCCGTCTCGCCCACGGGCGTCGCCCTGCGCTGGCGCATCGATCCCGGCGCGTCGTGGGCGACGCTGCCGATGGCCGCCGCGGGCGTGGACTCGTTCACGGCCACGCTGCCCGGCCAGCCCCCCGGCACCACGCTCGAGTACGCCTTCGACGCCGCGAGCGAGCCGGCGCTGGTCGTGGCGGCGCTCCCCGACTCCGCGAGCAGCGCGCCGTTCTCCTACTTCACCGGCGCGGACGTCACGCCGCCCGTGGTCACGCACTGGGCGCAGCACGGCCAGTCCGACGAGCGCCTGCCGCAGCCCCTGTTCGCACGGGCCGTGGACGGCCTCGGCGTGGACTCGGTCTGGTGCGAGTTCGCGTCGAACGGCGGGCCGCTCGCGAGCGTGCCCGCCGCCGCGATCGGCGCCGACTCGTTCCTGGTCTCGATCGGCGGCGGCCTGCCGCGGGGTTCGACGCTCGCCTACCGGTTCGTGGCGCGCGACGCCTCGCTGGCCGGGAACCTCGGTTTCTCGAACCCCGCGTTCGACACGCTCCGCGTGGGCCACGACCACGTGGACGGCGTGTGGAACCCCGGGCCCTGGACCCACTCGAACGTGCGCTTCAACCGGCGCGACGAGTGGCGCGTACTGGAGCTCCCGGGCGTGCCTTCGGGGTCCGCGTCGTGGCATTGCGGCCTCGACTCGCTCCCGTACGGTCCCTACCAGGATGCGGCGCTCATGAGCGGGCCGGTCTCGGGGATCGCGCCCGGCTGTTCGCTCACCTTCGCGCACCGCTACGACTGGGAGGAGGCGTCGCCCACGCGCGCGTTCGACGGCGCGCGGGTGGAGGTGTTCGCCGGCGGCGCCTGGGTCCCGGCCACGCCGGCGGGCGGCTACACGCACTCCATGCTGCTCGCGGACCAGGGCCTGCCGCAGGACGCGCCGTGCTGGAGCGGCCGGCAGGCGTCGTGGCGCCAGGAGAGCGTGGACCTCGCGCCCTACGCGCCCGGCCCCATCCGCGTCCGGTTCCGCATGAGCACGGACCTGTTCGTGGGCGGCGGCGGCTGGTGGCTGGACGACATCCGGTTCCGGTTCGCGGACCAGTCCTCCGTGAGCGTGCCCGCCGCGGTCCACTCCGGCGTCGTGCTCGGCCCGCCGTGGCCCAACCCCGCCTCGGGTCCGCTCCGCCAGTCCCTGCGCCTCGGCTCGCCGGCCCCGGTGGAGTGGTCGCTCCACGACGTGGCCGGCCGCCGCGTCGCCGCGCTCTGGCGCGGCGAGCTGCCGGCCGGCACGCGCGAGCTCTCCGCCTCCCTCCCGCGCGCGCTCGCGGCCGGGCTCTACTTCTCGCGCGTGAGCGTGGACGGACGCGCGATCGCCTCGAGCCGCATCGCCGTCGTGCGCTGAGCGGCACGCCCGATCACGCCCCCGGGCTCCGTCCGGGAAGACGTCGAGGGGGTGGCGCCCTCAGGCGGGGTCCAGCCCGCGCGCGAGCGCGGCCGCGAGCTCGGCGAGGCGGCGGTCGAAGAAGTGGCTCGCGCCCTCCACGAGCTCGAGCCGCTTGGGCCCGGCCCACGCGGGCCAGACCCGCTCGAGCACCTCGGGCCGGCACACTTCGTCGGCCGTGCCCTGGACCACGAGCTTGGGCACGGGACAGGTGCGCATCTCCTCGAAAGTCTGGGTGTGCACCGGGGGCGCCACGAGCACGAGCCGGCGCGCGGCCGACTCCGCGGCCGCCGCGCGCGAGGCCACCCACGAGCCGAACGAGAAACCCGCGAGCCACGCCTCGGCCGCGGGGTGGCGGCGGCGTAGCCAGTCCAGCAGCGCGAGCGTGTCGTGCAGCTCGCCGCGGCCGCGATCGTGCGTGCCCTCGCTGCGACCCACGCCGCGAAAGTTGAAGCGCAGCACGGCGGCCCCGCGCGCGAACAGCGTCGCGGCGACGCGGTGCGTGACCTTGTTGTGGAGCGTGCCGCCGTAGAGCGGATGCGGGTGGCAGACGAGCGCCACGACCGGCGGCGGCACGTGCTCGCGCTCCTGGAGCAGCGCCTCGATCCGCCCCGCGGGTCCCGGCAGGTCGAGCGGCACCAGCCGCGCGGCCGCCTCGCCGGCGCGGCTCACCGGCGCGCCGGTGGGAAGCGCCTCTGCAGGCGCTCGTGCAGCTCGAGCGACGGCGTGGCGTAGTTCAGGCCCGCGCCGTCTCCCAGCACCAGGACGCAGCGCGACTCCAGCATCCACTCCTCGAGCCCGAGCGGGATGACCTCAGAGAAATCCACGAGCTCCGGCCCCACGCGCGAGGGGAACGGCTCGAACTCGTCGTTCCATTCGCTGGAGAAGAATACCTCGTCGCCCCCGCCCAGGAGCCCGGCCCCGGCGAAGCGCTCGAGCTCGCCCGGCTCCACGAGCAGCGCGCCCCGGTGCTCGCGCGGCCGGATCCCCTCGGCGCGGAGCCGGCGCCGCACCGCGGGCTCCTCGCCCGGGCGCTCCTGGCCCTCGAGCACGGCGATCGCCGCCAGCTCGTAGTCGGGGAGCACGTCGCCCGCGTCCACGACCTCGGAGACCGTGGCACGGAGTCGGCCGTGATAGATGAGCTCGTTCACGCGCGGGCGGCCTCGGGGCGGGAAGGACCGGGTCGGGAAAGCCCGGAAGCGGCGCCAGTCTAGCCCGACCTGTTCACGAACCGCGAGCCGGGAGTGCCGGATGTCCGCCGGGCGCGCGGCGCCCGCGCTACGTCCGCCGGCGCGGCGGGACGGTCAGGATCGGGCAGGTCACGAGGTGGCGCACGCCCGAGACAGTCGCCCCGAAGACCACGTCGGAGAGCCCGGTGTGCCCGTGCGACCCGGTCACCAGCAGGTCGGCGCTCTCCTCGCGCACGATGCGCGCGATCTCGCGCGCCGCGTCGCCGTGGCCGAGCCGGACCTCGGTCCGCGTGCCGCGCCGGGCGAACTCGTTCGCGAGCGCTTCGAGCGCCGCCCGGTCCTCCCGGCTCTCGCGGTCGAGGCTCTTCTCGCCCAGGTAGCGGCTCGCGGCGCTCTCCGCGACGTGCACGAACAGGAGCCGGGCGTCGGGCGAGATCTGCGCGCGGCGCAGAAAGTCGAGGATGTTCTCGTCGGCCTCGGACAGCTCGACCGCCACGGCGATGCGGCGATAGCTGCCCGAATGCCACCGCAGCGGCCCGGCCTCGACCGGCGGCGCGGGCGCGGGGGCCGCGGGCGCGGCGGCCGGCGCCTCCGCCGGGCGCTCCCGGCGCGCCGCCGGCACCAGCAGCGGCGCCGCGATCAGGTAGAGGAGCAGGACCGCGAGCCCGGCGCTCAGCGGCACGACCATGCCCCACACCCACCAGGCGCCCGGCGACGAGGCGACCCAGCCGCTGATCACGTCGAACGCCAGCTTCCCGTTGAGGCCGGCGATGACGGCGGTGGTCACGATCGCGAGCGCGCGTACCCACCACGGACTCGTGAAATCGCCCATCCGGGCGCGGTCGCTGGTGAACGTCACCAGCGGGACGACCGCGAACGAGAGCTGGAGCGAGAGCGCCACCTGCGACAGGAGCAGCAGCATGTCCACGCCCTGCTCGCCCTGCCACAGGATCACCAGCACCGCGGGCACGATCGCGAGCGCGCGGCTCGCCAGGCGGCGGAGCCACGGCCGGATGCGCACGCGCAGGAAGCCTTCCATCACGATCTGGCCGGCGAGCGTGCCGGTGATGGTGCTGGCCTGGCCCGCGCACAGGAGAGCGACCGCGAACAGGATCGGCGCGAGCTGGGTGCCGAGCAGCGGGGACAGGAGCTGGTGCGCCTCGCGCAGGCTGCCCACGTCCGTGAAGCCGTGGCGATGGAACGCCGCCGCCGCCAGCACGAGGATCGCGCCGTTCACGAACAGCGCCGCGTTGAGCGCGACGACCGAGTCCACCAGGTTCAGGCGGCAGGCCTCGCGGCGACCGTCACCCGTGTCCGCGAACTCACGGCTCTGCACGAGCGAGCTGTGCAGGTAGAGGTTGTGCGGCATCACGGTGGCGCCGAGGATGCCCATGGCGACGAACAGGGACTCGCCGTGCAGGCCGAGCACGGTGGCGCTGCCGTCCGCCGCGCGGCCGAACAGCGACACGCTCCCATCCGCGCCGTGCGGCAGGATCGCGGTGAGGATCGCCGCCACGTCGGGCCGCGACATCACCATCTGCGCCGCGAAGCACACCCCGATCACCGCCACGAGCGAGATGATGAAGGCTTCGAGCCGGCGGATGCCGTAGTGCGAGAGCGCGAGCAGGAGCAGCACGTCGAGCGCCGTGACGCTCACGCCCACGAGCAGCGGCAGTCCGAACAGGAGCTGGAGCCCGATCGCGGCGCCGAGCACCTCGGCCAGGTCGCAGGCCACGATCGCGATCTCACACAGGATCCACAGCGGCCAGACCAGCACCCGCGGGTAGAAGTCGCGGCACGCCTGGGCGAGATCCTTCCCGGTCACGATGCCGAGCCGGGCCGCCAGCGTCTGCAGCAGCACCGCCATGAGATTGCTCATGACCAGCACCCACACCAGCTGGTAGCCGAACTTGGACCCGCCCGCGAGATCGGTCGCCCAGTTGCCCGGGTCCATGTAGCCGACGCTCACCAGGTAGGCGGGGCCCGCGAACGCGAACAGCCGCCGCAGCCACCCGCGGCCGTGCGGGATCCGCACGCTGCGATGGACCTCCGAGAGCGACTTCTGCTCGTGGGAGCTCATGTCCTGGCCTTCGCGCGCCGCTCGACCATGACCCCTTCGAGTCCCTCGCGCCCGATGACGACGCGCCGTCCGGCGATCTCGAGCGTGAACACGCCGCCGGCCGCGTCGGCCTCGATCATCCGAACCGGGGCACCCGGCACCAGGCCGCTCCGCTTCCAGCGGGCGAGCCGCGCGCCGTCCTCGCCGCCGCGCACCTCGCGGACGCGGGCCCGTGTGCCGGCGGGCAGCTCGGCGAGCGGCGCGAGCCGGCGGCGCACGAGCCGCCCGCTCCGGTCGGGGATCGGGTGACCGTGCGGATCCTCGGTCGGGTGGCGCATGAACTCGTCGAGCGCGTCCAGCACGCGGTCGCTGATGTGATGCTCGAGCTCCTCCGCCTCGACGTGCACCTCGCTCCAGTCCAGCTCGAGCACGCGCACGAGAAACGTCTCGAGCAGCCGGTGGCGCCGCAGGACGAGCGCGGCGGCGCGCTCGCCCTCGTTCGAGAGTCGCGCCGCGCCGCGCGGGCCCAGCTCGACCAGGCGCTCGCGCGCGAGGCGCGCCAGCATGTTGCTCACGCTCGGCGCCGACACGTGCAGGTGCCGGGCCAGCACGGCGCCGGTCACGGGCTGGCCGGCCCCGAGCTGGAGCAGGGCCTTCAGGTAGTTCTGCCGCGAGACGCTCACGGCGGGGGCGCGGGCGGGCACGGGACCTCCGGGGGGACGCGATGTTAGCCGTGACTAACATAGCTCTTTCCCCCGGCTAATGTCGAGCCCGGGCGGCGGCGCGGCGGCGCCCCGGGCGCGGCGGTGCGGCCCGCCGCGCGCGTTTGCCGCGCCCGCGCGCGCTCCGCTAGTCTGCCGCGTCCGTCGCGCGAGCCGTCCCCCGCTTCCCCTGCCTCTCCGTCCGCGGAGCAACCCGATGCCGCAGCTGACCATGGTGCAGGCCATCACGGACGCGCTGCGCCTGTCGCTGCGCGAGGACCCGCGCGTGGTCGTGCTGGGCGAGGACGTGGGCCGGAACGGCGGCGTGTTCCGCGTCACGGAGGGCCTCCAGGCGGAGTTCGGCGAGGCGCGCGTGCTGGACACGCCGCTGGCCGAGAACGGCATCGTCGGCGGCGCGATCGGCATGGCGCTCTACGGCCTGAAGCCCGTGGCCGAGATCCAGTTCGTGGACTTCATCTACCCGGCGTTCGACCAGATCGTCTCGGAGCTGGCCAAGTTCCGCTGGCGCTCGGCCGGCCAGTATGCCTGCCCGGTGGTGGTGCGCGCGCCGTACGGCGGCGGCATCCGGGGCGGGCTCTACCACTCGCAGAGCCCGGAGGCCTATTTCTGCCACACGACGGGGCTCCAGGTGGTGATCCCCTCCACGCCCTCGGACGCGAAGGGCCTGCTCCTGTCCGCGATCCAGGGTCAGGATCCGGTCGTCTTCCTCGAGCCGAAGCGCCTGTACCGCACGGTCCGGGAGGAGGTGCCCGACGGGGACCTGCGTGTGCCCATCGGCACGGCGCGGATCGCGCGCGCGGGCGAACACGTGACGGTGCTCGCGTACGGCGCGATGGTCCCCGTCTCGCTGGAGGCCGCCGAGCAGGCCGCCGCCCGCGGCTGGAGCGTGGAGGTGGTGGACCTCCGCACGCTGCTGCCGCTCGACGCGGAGGCCGTGCTCGCGAGCGTCCGCCGCACCGGACGCGCCGTGATCGTGCACGAGGCGCCGCGCACCTGCGGGTACGGAGCCGAGCTGGCCGCGCTCCTCGCCGAGAAGGCGCTCACCTCGCTGCAGGCGCCGGTCGCGCGCGTGACCGGCTACGACACGCCGTTCCCGTACACGCTCGAGCACACCTACCTGCCCGACGCGAAGCGCGTGCTCGCCGCGCTCGAGCACGTGATGGGGTTCTGACCGTGCTCGTGATCGTGTGGGAGTACATGGCGCGCAAGGACCGGGTCGAGGAGTTCGAGGCGATGTACCGGCCGGACGGACCGTGGGTCGAGCTGTTCCGGAACAGCCCCGGGTTCGTGAGCACGACGCTCATGCGCGACGTGCGCGACCCGCACCGGTTCGTGATCGCGGATCGCTGGATGAGCGAGGAATCGTACGAGGCCTTCAAGCGCGAGTTCGCCGCGGAGTACCGGGCGATGAGCGAGCGCGGCGAACGACTGCACCGGGCCGAGCACCTGATCGGCCGATTCGACTTCGTGGAGTGAACCCCATGGCCACTGCGATGGCTTCTTTCGACGTCAAGCTCCCCGACATCGGCGAGGGCGTGGCCGAGGGCGAGATCGTGCGCTGGCTGGTAAAGCCCGGCGACGCGGTGCGCGAGGACCAGCCGCTGGTCGAGGTGATGACCGACAAGGCGAGCGTCGAGATCCCCTCGCCGCGCACCGGTACGATCGTGGCGCTGCACGTGGAGGAGGGCGCGGTCGTCCCGGTCGGAACGACGCTGCTCTCGATCGCGGTCGCGGGCGGCGCCGCGGCTCCCGCGGCGCCACCCCCGCACGCGCCGGCGACGGCCTCCGCGACCGGCCCTCCGGCCGCCGCGGCCGTGGCGGCTCCCGCTCCCGGCGCGCGCGTCGAGGCCACGCCGGCGGTGCGCGCGCTCGCGAAGGAACTGGGCGTGGCGCTCGAGCGCGTCGCGGGCAGCGGTCCGGGCGGGCGCGTCACCGCCGGCGACGTGCGCGCGGCCGCCGGCGCCGGGGCGGGCACGGCGGGCGCGTCGCCCGCGGCTCCCGCTCCGGCGACCACCGGCGCGCCCGGAGCCGCGCCGCCCGACGAGGGCGTCACGCGCGTCCCGCTCCGCGGCCTGCGCCGCAGGATCGCCGAACACATGCGGCGCTCGCTCTCGACCGCGGCCCAGTTCACGTTCGTCGCCGAGTGCGACTTCACCGCGATCGCCGCGCATCGCGAGCGGACGGCGCCGCGGGCGAAGGCCGCGGGCGTGAAACTCACCTATCTGGCGTACGTCTTCCGCGCGCTCCCCGCCGCGCTGCGCGAGTTCCCGGCGCTCAACGCGTCGCTGGACGACGAGCGGCACGAGATCGTGCTCCGGAAGGCCATCCACCTCGGGCTCGCCACGGCCACGGACGACGGGCTCACCGTGCCGATCGTCCACGACGCCGACCGTCTCGGGCTGTTCGAGCTGGCCCGTGCCATCGAACGGCTGGCCGCCGCCGCGCGCGAGCACAAGCTGAAGCTGGAGGAGCTCCAGGGCGGCACGTTCACGGTCACCAGCACCGGCGCCCGGGGCGGCGTGCTCGCCACGCCCATCCTGCACCACCCGCAGGTCGCGATCCTCGGCGTGCACGAGATCAAGCCCAGGCCGGCCGTCGTGCACGGCCAGATCGTGGCCCGCGATCTCGGCAACCTGTCGCTGTCGCTCGACCACCGGGTGGTGGACGGCGCCGTCGGGGCCGACTTCCTCTACGCGCTGGTCGCGAGGCTGGAGAAGCCCGAGGCGTGGCTCACCGAGCAGGACTATTCATGAACCGGACCCTCTCCCGACCGGAGCCCGCGAGCGCCGGGCGCGCGGGCGGCCGGCGCCCCCGGCGGGTGCCCGCATGACCGTGGACGAGACGCTCCGCCGCGTGCTGGACGAAGACGGCCGCGAGGTCGCGCCGCCGCCGCCCGTCCCCGACGCCGACCTGCGCGCGCTGCACCGGCACATGCTGCGCATGCGTCTGCTCGACCAGCGCATGCTCTCGCTCCAGCGCCAGGGCCGCATCGGATTTTACGGAATGGCCACCGGCCAGGAGGCGTCCGTCACCGGCTCGGCCTACCCGCTCGAGAAGCGCGACTGGATCTTCCACGCCCTGCGCGAGACCGGCGTCTGCCTGTGGCGCGGCACCACCGTCCAGGAGATCGTCTGCCAGCTCATGGGCAACTCGGGCGACGTGCTGATCGGCCGGCAGATGCCCATGCACTTCAGCGATCGCAGGGTGAACTCGGTGGCCTGGTCGAGCGTGATCGGGACGCAGCTACCGCACGCGATGGGCGCGGCGTACGCGGCGAAGCTCCTCGGCCACGACACGGTGTGCGTGGGCTACATCGGCGACGGCGGCACCTCGAGCGGCGACTTCCACGCCGCCATGAACTTCGCGGCCGTCTGGAAGGTGCCCGCGGTGTTCTTCTGCCAGAACAACCAGTGGGCCATCTCGGTGCCGCTCGCCGCGCAGACCGCCTCGAGCAGCATCGCGATCAAGGCCGTGGCCTACGGCATGCCCGGCATCCGCGTGGACGGGAACGACCTGCTCGCGGTGATCGCCGCGCAGCGGGAGGCCGTCGAGCGCGCGCGCTCGGGCGGCGGACCCACGTTCATCGAGTCGGTCACGTTCCGCATGGGCGGCCACTCCTCGAGCGACGACCCGACCCGCTACCGCGACGCCGAGACCGTGAGGACGTGGGAACGGCGCGACCCGGTCGCCCGCTACGCGACCTGGCTCCGCGGCAGGGGCCTGCTCACCGACGCCGACGTGGAACGCTGGAGCGCCGAGATCCAGGACGAGATCTCCGCCGCGGTCACGGCCGCCGAGGCGATGCCGCCCCCGCCCATCGAAAGCATGTTCCGCGACGTCTACGCCGAGCTCCCGCCGCATCTCGAGGAGCAGATGCGCTACGCGCAGGCGATCGGCCTGGGCGAACGGTTCGAGGGCGCATTCCCGCTGTAGTCGGCCGCACCTGTGCAGGGCCCGCACGTCGCAGCATCCGGTGCCGGCCGGAAGATTCGGCGATCCCGCCCACGCGGATTCCCGAGCGGGGCGGCGGCGCGTCCCGGCGACGCGTTCGCCTGAGCCGCAGCCAACGCGCTCGAACGGGTTCCCGAGGGGACCTGTCGGGACAGGGCGACGTGAGCTCCGGTCAGCGTCGCGACGCGGCAGGCAGCTGGAGCGACCGGCCCGGCTGCACGTGGTCGTTCACGAGGTCGTTCGCCATCATGAGCGCGGCGACCGTCGTCCCCCAGCGGCGCGCGATGTCGGCGAGCGTCTCGCCCGGCGCCACGATCACGACGCGCGGCCGCTCGCCGGGCGCGCCCGCGGGCGACCCCGGCGCCGGTGCGGCCCGCTCCGGCGCGCGCGCACGCTCGCCCGCGCCGCGTGCGGCCGGAGCGGTCATCGCGCGCGGGCGCGCGCCGCCCGCGCGCCCGGGCCCGCGCCGGAACGTGAGCCCCACGCGGTGCTCGCCCGCGGCGTCGCCGCCGCCCGGCGTGAAGCCGTAGTCCATCCACCAGCCCGCCATCCCCGTCCCGATCCCGAACGTGGCGCCGGTGAGCGGATCGCCGGCGGGCGCGCCGAGCGTCTGCCGGTAGCCGCAGCGCAGCGCGACCTGTTCGCGCCAGCGCCACTCGCCGCCGAGCCGGAGCGCCTCGTGGTAGTGCCGCGGCGACTCGAGGTCCGCGGCCACGCGCAGCCCGCGGACCTCGTCGCTCCACGCCACGCCGGCGGCGATCACGCCGGGCAGGTCGTAGCGCGTACCGCCGTGGCTCAGCCCGCCGCCGAGATGCCGCCCGGCGAGGCCGAGGCCGAGCGCGCCCACGTGCCCGCGGAGCCCAAACCCGAAGCCGATCCCAGACCCGGTCGCGCCCGCGAGCGACTCGGTCACCCACTCCGCGGAGAGTCCCGCCTCCGCGAGCCTGCCGAGTGGGACCGCGAGCAGCCCGGTCACGGCGAGGTCGGTGGCGATGAGCGGCGCCGTGGGGTTGTTCGACGCGTCGCGGCCCTCGATGCCGGCCTCGCGATGGAACACGCCCTGGAGCCCCCAGCCGGGGCCGCCGCCGCCCAGCCGCCCGCCCGCGGCGAGCCAGTCCTGCGTGGCGCCGGCCGGGAGCGGCAGATGCGAGAGCGCGAGCTGGAGCCCGTCCAGTCGGGCGAGCGCCGCCGGATTCCAGGCGCCGCTCGCGAGGTCGTCTCCGCTCGCGAGCGTCGCGCCCGCCATGGACTGCACCGAGGCGCCGCTCCCGATGGCGAGGAAGCCCGCGGCCGCGGTCCCCGCCCGCTCGCCCGCCGCGAGCGCGCACGTCGCCGTGGCGAGCGTCGAGACCGCCACGGAGAGGAGCCCGGAGGCGCGGCGGCGACGATGCGCCATCCTCGCCGACCGCTCGCGCTCGCGCGCCGCGCGCCCGGTCACGGGATCCTCAGGATACGGACGAGCGCCGGCTTCCCGCCCGCACGCAGCCAGGCGCGGTAGAGCCCGGGAGCGGTGGCGCGGCCCGCGTCGTTGCGGCCGTCCCACACCAGCAGGTTCGGCCCCGGGACCGCGCTCCGCAGCTCGAGCGTGCGGACGCGCTGGCCCGCGGCGTCCTGGATCTCCACCGTCGCGTCGTAGGGTCCGGCGGCCGGGACCTCGAGCGGGAGCGTCACGCCGGAACCGACGCGGCTCGGGTTCGGGAACGGAGCGGCCAGGCTCCACGCGGCGATCCCCGCGCCGGTCAGGTACACGCGCTGGAGTGCGGAGCGCGCGCTCTCGTTGCCCGACGCGTCCACCGCCGAGACCGCGTACCAGAGCGCGGCCGAGTCGGGCGTGGCCGCGTCCAGGTATTCGCTGGACACGAGCGGCGTCGCGGTGAGCCGCGACGGCGGGGCGCTCGCGGTGGGCGCGCGGTAGACGTGATAGCCCGCCAGGTCCGGCTCAGCGTTCGCCGCCCAGCGCAACCGCACGTCGCGCGCGGGCTCGACCGACGCCACGAGCCCGGTGGGCGCGGCCGGAGGCGCGGTGTCCAGCAGCCGCGGCACGGACAGCGCCCCTGTCACGGCGGATTCGCGGTTCACGTCGTCCCGCGCGCGTGCCGCGAACCAAAGGTCGCGCGAGCGGTCGAGCCCGAAGATCGTGAGCTGCCGCGGCGTGCCGGGAACATCCGGCGCGGGCACGCCGAACACCTCGTGCGCGCCCTCCCAGCCCGCTCCGGTGATCGGGACGTACGCCCAGCGGATCTCCGTCGCGCTCGCGATGCCCGTCAGGCTGTCGTCGCCCGAGTCCGTCCACGACACCGTGACCGAACTCGCCGTGGTGCCCACGAGCGCGAGCGTGACCGGTGCCGGTCGTTCGACATCGCTGGAGGCGAGCGTGGTCACGCCCGCCAGGTTCGAGAGCGCCGAGACGTTCCCGGACTCGTCCTCGGTGCGGAGCGCGAACCAGTACGTGGTCGCGGGCGTGAGCCCGGCGACGGTCGCACCCTGCGTGGTGCCCGCGAACGCCGGGAGCGGAGCACCCGCGACCGGCGTCGCGCTCGCGAAGTCGGCGGGCGTCGCGATCGGCGAGTGCGACCAGCGCAGGTCGTACCGGGTGGCCTGGCCCGAGAGGCTGTCGTCGCCGGGCGCGGTCCACGCGAGCGTCACGGAGGTCGCGGTGACCTGCGCCCGCGCCGGCCCGAAGGGGCCGAGGAGCGCGGCCAGGAGCAGCGCGGGGACCAGCAGGCGGGTGCTCGGCGACATCGGCTTCCGGGCCTCCTCGACGATGCCGCGTGGCGGGTCCGCGAGCGGCGGGAGCCCGTCGGGTCCGCCCCGGTCGCGGGCGGGCGCGTGTGGAGCACCCCGCATGCCCGCCTCACCCGGGGCCGGCACGCACTCGATCCGGGGGCCGCAAGTCCATGCTCGGGGCGAAGCTGAGCGTGTCGCCGGTGCCGCTCGGGCGGGACCCTCATGCGGCGGGAGCGGGCGCGCGTCGTGCGCCTCGCACGCTCGCGCGAGGCGCGGCGGGATGTTCGCACGCGTTTCGCGCCGATGAACGATGTCAAACCGGGCCGAACGCGCCACCCCGGCCGCGGGAGGGGAGCCGCGTCCCGCGAGCTCATCGCAACTTGCACGCCAGCCTCACTCGAACTCAGCGCTTGGGGCCCCGAATCGTTGACGTAAGCCTTTGGCGCTCCGTATGCTTGCCATGAAGGCTTTGCCATCCCTTTCTCGCTGTGCAGTGGAGCTGCACGGCACCGAGAGCCCGCTCGCGACGAAGGACCCGTCCGGCGGCCCTCATGCACGATCGGTGGCTGGAACGGACACGGCCCATCGCTCGCCCTCGCAGGGGATCCCGCCGGGAGCCGGGAACCGGCCCCAGCCCTCCGACTCCATCCCATGACTCGCTCGAGCCTCCACTCCGCTCCCATCCGTCGCGCTCCGTCCCGCGCCCCTCGCCGAGGCGGCGCAGGCGCCCGGCCGCGGCGTGCGCGGACATCGCGATGACCGTCGCGCCCCGCTTCGCGTCGCCCCGGCTCGGCGAGCTTCTCGTGCGGCACGCCGGGCTCGACGCGTCGGCCGTGGAGCGCGCGCTCGGCGCCCGCACCGATCCGCGCGAGCGTCTCGGCCGCGCGCTCGTGCGGCTCGGCCACCTCGACGAGGACCAGCTCGTGCACGCGCTGGCGCGCCAGTTCGGGCTCCCCGTTGCCAGGGTCGAGAAGCTCACGTCCGCGAGCCGCGACGCCGTGCAGCTCGTGCCGGAGCACCTCGCGCGGGAGTCGCAGGTCCTGGCGCTGGCGCGCGAGGGCAACCGGCTCGAGGTGGCGGTGAGCGACCCGCTCGACGTGCTGTCGCTCGACCACCTGCGCGCCCTCACCGGCTGCGCGCTGGACGTGTACGTGGCGCAGCCCGCCGAGCTCGCCGAGGCGATCGACCAGTTCTACTCGGAGCTGCGCGCCACCGAGCACCTGGGCCAGATCCTCGACAAGATCGACGTCACCTCCCCGGCGCCCGAGGACCAGGAGGTGGACCTCGCGGCCCTGCGCCAGCAGGTGGAGGACGCGCCCGTCGTACGGCTCGTGAACCTGATGATCGCCGAGGCCATCGACGCCCGCGCGAGCGACATCCATGTCGAGCCCGCGCGCGACCGCGTCACCGTGCGGTTCCGCATCGATGGCGTGCTGCACGAGGTGATGAAGCCGCCCAAGAACCTCCAGATGGCGATCATCTCGCGCATCAAGGTGCTCGCCGACCTCGACATCGCGGTGCGTCTGCTGCCGCAGGACGGCCGGCTGACCGTGCACCTGCCCGACCGCGAGGTGGACCTGCGCGTCTCGACGCTGCCCACTTCCCACGGGGAGAAGGTGGTGATGCGCCTGTTCGACAAGAGCTCGTTCGAGCGCCGGGTGGAGAACCTGGGGCTCGAAGGCGCCATCCTCGAGGCGTTCCGCCGCGCCATCCGCCAGCCCTACGGCATGATCCTGATCTCGGGGCCGACCGGCTCGGGCAAGACCACGACGCTCTATTCCGCGCTCCAGGACATCAAGACCGTCCACCGCAACCTGGTCACGGTCGAGGATCCGATCGAGTATCACATCGAAGGCGTGTCGCAGGTGCATGCGAACCAGAAGGTCGGCATGACGTTCGCCCGCGCGCTGCGGTCCATCCTTCGCCAGGACCCCGACGTCATCATGATCGGCGAGATCCGCGACAGCGAGACCGCCGACATCGCGGTGAAGAGCGCGCTCACCGGCCACCTGGTGTTCTCCACGGTGCACGCGAACGACGCCCCCGGCACGCTCACCCGCCTCGCGGACATGGGCGTGCCGCGCTACCTCGTGGGCTCCGCCATGTCGCTGGTCATGGCTCAACGCCTCGTGCGCCGCGTGTGCGAGCGATGCAAGGAGCTGGTGCTGCCCGAGGCCGAGCAGCTCGCCGCGTTCGGGCCCGACGCCGACGTGCTGCGCGGGCACCCCGTGCCGCGCGGCCGCGGCTGCATGGCGTGCAAGCAGACCGGCTTCGCCGGGCGCACCGCGCTGTTCGAGGTGATGGAGCTGACGCGACCGATCCGGCGCCTGGTGCTGGACGGCGCGAACGAGGACGAGATCAAGAGGCGGGCGGTCGCGGACGGGTTCGTGACGCTGCGCAAGGCCGGGCTCCGCCGGGTCATCGAGGGCGTCACCACGCTCGACGAGGTGCGATCCGCGACGCTGGGAGACAGCGACTGATGCCGAGCTACTACTACCGGGCACGGGACACGTTCGGGCGCGCGCACGAGGGCGTCGAGGTCGCGGCGTCCGAGGACGAGGTGCTGCGCGCGCTGTCGCAGATGCAGCTCACGCCGGTGCTGATCGAGGCGCGTGCCACGAACGGCGCCGTGGCCCCGCCGCTGCGCGCGGCCGGCCCCTCGGCCGGCGAGCGCGCCACGCCGTCGGCGCTGGGCCGGCTGCTGCCGCGGCGGGTTCCGCCGGGCGCCGTCGCGCTGTTCGCGCGCCAGCTCGCCACGATGACGGCGGCGGGCCTGCCGCTGGTGCGGGCGCTGCGCTCGATCGCGCGCGACCACCACGACGGACGGCTCAGCCGGATGCTGGCGCAGGTCGGCGACGACGTGCAGAAGGGCGATTCGCTCGCCACGGCACTGTCGCGGCATCCCGAGGCGTTCACCGACGTGTTCGTGAGCCTCGTCCAGACCGGCGAGGTGAGCGGCACGCTCGACGACGTGCTGGAGCACACGGCGGGCTACCTCGAGCGGGCCGAGCTCATGCGGCTCAAGGTCGAGGCGGCGCTCCGCTACCCGACGTTCATCCTGTCGTTCGCGGTGGCCGTGCTGGGCGCGATGTTCTTCAAGATCGTGCCGATGTTCTCGGACATCTACTCGCGCTTCCGGGTGGACCTGCCCGCCCCGACCCGGCTCCTGCTCGCGATCAGCGGCGCGCTCACCGCCAACGCCGCGCTCGTGGCCACGCTCATCGGGCTGGGCATGATCCTGTTCGGCGTGTGGCTGCGATCGGACGCGGGCCGTATCCAGTTCGACGCGTTGAAGTTCCGCGTCCCGCTCTTCGGGCCGCTCGTGCGCATGTATGCTATGACGCGTTACGCGCGCACGCTGGGCATCCTGCTCGCGAGCGGCACCAACATCCTGGCCGCGCTGCGCGTGCTGCGCCCCGTCCCCGGCAACCGGATGGTGGGGCGCGCGATCGATTCCGTGCGCACCCAGGTCGAGGGCGGCGCCGCGCTGGCGCGCGCCATGGCGAACACCGGGATCTTCCCGGACATGCTCGTGCAGATGACGGCCACCGGCGAGGAGACCGGGCGGCTGGACGAGATGCTGTCGCGCACGGCGGAGTTCTACGAGCAGCGCGTGACCGCGAAGGTGGAGGGGCTCTCCAGCCTGGTCGAGCCCGTCGCCATCGTGCTGCTGGGCCTGGTCATCGCGCTCATGCTGGTGGCGCTCTACCTGCCGATCTTCAACCTCGGGCACGCGATGCGCTCGGGGATGCTGGGCCCCTAGGGGGAGACCGCGCCGCGCCGGGATCGGCGGGCGCACCACGACGCACCGTGCGCGCGGCCGGACGAGACCGGCCGGACGCGCACCGGACGGGAGGAGGATCCGCGGATGAAGAGGCAGGCGAAGGGCTTCACGCTGATGGAGCTCATGGTCGTGATCGTGATCGTGGCGATCCTCGCTGCGGTGGCGGTCCCGCTCTACGTGAACTACGTGAAGGACGCGCAGCGCACCGAGGCGAAGGGTGCGATCGGCGCGGTGATCACCGCCGAACAGACCTACTTCCAGGTCAACGGCACGTACACCACGGACACGTTCGTCCAGAACCCCGCGCCGGGCGTGCAGAAGCTCAACTGCGATCTCACCGACGCACTCACGAACTGGAACATCTCGGTGACCAGCGCGGACGCGTCGGGATTCGTGGTCGAGGCCACGGGCAAGTCCGGCTCGCCGACCGATGGACGCCTCGTCCGTCTCACGTACTCCCGGACCGCACCGCCGGACTGGGACGAGAACTAGCCCGCCTCCCTCGCTCCCCCTTCACAACGCGAACCCGGGGCGGCACGTCCCGGGTCCGCCGGGCCGCCCGTCGCGAACGGGCCCGGGCGGCCCGTTGCGTCCCCAGCCCGCCCCGGCGAGGTGATCCGGCAGCATGCTGAACGAACGCGGCTTCTCGCTCATGGAGGCCCTCACCGGCGCCACCATCTCGGTGATCGCCGTGCTGGGGCTCGCCCATTCGTTCGGCGTGGGCCGTGCGCTCGTCAACCGCTACGAGGTCGCGCGCGCCGCGCTGAGCGAGGCGCAGGCGCAGCTCGAGGCGCTCACGCTCGTGCCCTCCGGCGACGCGACGCTCGCGATCGGCTACACGTCGCCGCCGACGCCGTTCCGCTACGAGGGCGTGACGCTCGGCTCCTCGTACTGGTCGGTCACGGCCTACGACGAGCCGAGCCTGGGCGGCACCTCGAACCTCAAGCACGTCGTGATGGTCGTGCGCTGGCGGCAGAACGACCGCACCGACTCGCTGTCGCTGGAGCGGCTGTGGCAGCCGTGACGCGCGCTCACGCGCGCCGCGGCGAGCGCGGTCTGACGCTGACCGAGGTCACGGTCGTGATGATCCTCGGCACGCTCATCACCGCCGGGCTGGTGGGCTTCTACCTCTCGAGCCAGGGGCTGTGGCTGGACGCCTCGACGCAGGCCATCACCCAGCGCGAGGCCTCGCTCGTGGCGGCGGCCATCCGGGACAGCGTCCGGCGCTCGGGGATGGCCGAGGTCAGCCTGTCGCCCGACTCGCTCCACCACCAGCTGGCGCTGTTCAAGTCGGACGCGGACCCGGTGCCCTTCTACTACTTCTGGTGGGAACCCTCCGACTCGCTCATCCACGCCGGCACCTCGGTCGGCGGCCCGGGGTCGGGGCCGGTGGGCGTGTCCCGGGCCGAGCGCTTCCAGTTCATCGAGTCGGACGATGCGGTGCACATGGACCTTCGCCTGCGGACGGCGAACGGCGGGCGCGTCGAGATGAGCGCCTACTCGGTGTTCAAGAACTGATGCGGCCCGCGAAGCGGCAGCCGGCCCCGGACGAGCGCGGCTTCATCCTCGTCGGCGTGGTCATGTTCATGCTCGCGCTGACGATTCTGGGGCTGTCGCTGTTCGCACTGTCCAGCTACGAGGCCCAGTTCTTCAACACCTCGGCCGCGCGCGAGCAGTCGCTGCAGAACGCGGAGAGCGGCATGGAGCTGGCCAAGACGCTGCTCGCCCAGTCGCCTCCGCCCCAGCGACTCGAGGACGTGCGGCGAGCGATCGGCCAGTTCGGCGTCACGAACGCGTACGCCTATCAGTGGAGGAGCGGCCTGCCCGACGACACCTCGTCACAGGGACCGGTCCAGTGGGACAGCACGCTCGTGCTCGTCGTGTCCGGCCGGAGCGGCAACGTGGAGCGCACGCTCCAGGCACGCTACATCCCCGCACCCGCCGAGAACCCCTACAAGCGGGTGATCACGAGCGGCACGGGGTTGCGCATCGACACCCAGAACTCGATCAGCCCGAGCGTGCTCGAGCTCCGGGGCGGCGTCTGGCACCCGGTCCGCGCCGCCGGCGACACCGCCTGGACCGCGAACGTGACCTGGCCCCAGGGCCGCCCCGTACTGGGCGACACGCCCCCGCTGCCGGTCGCGGACGCGTTCGTGGATGCGAGGCTCGCCGATCCCCTCACCGCCGAGCCGTGGTTCGACTTCGACGACGAGTCGGACCTGAGGATGGCGCTGCGCAATCCCGGGCCGGCGCCGGTGCGGTTCTTCCGCAACCCGCCGAGGTCCACGACGGACGACACCGGGTATTCCGACCTCGGCGAGTACTCGTTCTTCGCGCACCGAGACCTCACGATCCGCATCCAGGGCACGGTGGTCTGGGTCGTCCCGCAGGGCGCCAGCTTCCGGGACAAGGTGATCGTGGTGCCCGAGGGCGGCGTGCCCAGCACGCTGGTCATCGTGGCGAAGCGGAATGGCCGCGAACCCGGCAGCGAGGACCGCGGCCTCTGGTTCAAGGGCGGGCTCACGTCCGCCGACCCGAACGCCCGCGTCTACCTCGTGAGCGAGGGCAGCATCGGGATCACGCACCGGCAGAACGAGAGCTCGGACCAGGAGGTTCGCCGGGTGAACGTGGTCGCCGGCGGACTCTTCGAGCTCGGCGGCCCGGACTTCGGCCATCGTTTCCGGCTCTTCTACGACGCGGCCGGGATGGACGCACTCGCGGACCAGCTCATGGCGATCGGGGCGCTGCCGGGCCTCACGGGCACCGCGGCGACCACGTTCCAGCTCGCGCGCTCGACCTGGGCCGAGACCACGCCGCGGTGAGTCGCACGTGATCCGGCTCGGAAGCGGCCCCCGCGCCTGGGTGGGGCTCGACATCGGCTCCTACAGCGTGAAGCTGGTGGCGCTGCTGCCGGGCGGCGGGCGCGCCCGCGCCGCCGAGGTGGTGGTCCCCCGCTCGCCGGGCGCCGACGAGTCGCCCGCGCCCTCGGTCCTCGCCGGCCTCGTGGACGACTGCCTCGCGCGCGTGGACCAGGCGCCGCGCGCGGTGCGCGGCATCTCGATCGGCGTGTCGGGGCCGGACGTGATCGTGAAGCAGATCCAGCTGCCGCTCATGGACGAGGGCGAGATCCCGGGTGCGCTCCGCTTCGAGGCCCGCAAGCACCTGCCGTTCGACGTCCAGTCCATGGTGCTCGACCACCAGGTGCTGGGGCGGAATCAGGGAGAGCGACGGCTCGACGTGCTGCTCGCGGCCGTCTCGCAGGAGCGGCTCGACCGGGCGCTGCTGCCGCTGCGCGAGCTGGGGGTCGAGGCGAACATCGTGGACGCCGCGCCGCTGGCGCTGGCCAACGCGCTCGCCCACGCGAGCGCCCGCGATCCGGTCGCCGACGGCGAAGTGCGGCTGCTGCTCGACCTCGGCCACCGCGGCTCGTGGTTCACGATCCGCCAGCGGAACGAGCCGTTCTTCACGCGGCGGCTGAGCTGGGGCGGCGCGGAGCTGACGCAGGTTGTCGCGGGGGCGCTCGGCGGCTCGCTCGAGGCCGCCGAGGCGTGGAAGCTCGATCCCGCGACGTCGCTCGCCGACCCGGGGCCGGAGGCCGCGGCCGCGCGGCAGGCGGTCGAGCGGCTTGTGGACGAGCTGCGCCGCTCGCTCGCGTTCTACGGCACGCTCGCCCCGCTGCCCGATTCGCTCACGCTCCACGCCTGCGGCGGGACGACGCGGCTCGGCGGGCTGCTCACGCAGCTCGGCGAGCAGCTCGGAGTGCCGGTGAGCACGTTCTCGCCGCTGGACGCGGGTGAGCGCGGCGGCCGCCCGGCGGGCGGCGGGCCGCAGTACGCCCAGGCCTACGGCCTGGCGCTGAGGGTCGCGTGAACACCCTCTTCCAGGTCAACTTCCGGCGCGAGGCGTTCCGGCGCGAGCGCGCCGAGGCGCGTCGCCGGGCGGCCGGGCTCGGCGTGTGGCTCACCTACTTCGGCGTGCTCGCCGTGGTGCTCGGGCTCTACGGGCTCAACTGGTCCGAGCTCGGCTCGCGCACGAAGCAGCTCGAACGCCAGATCGCGGCGCAGCGGGAGCTGAGCGCCGCGGGAGCGGACTGGACTCCCCCGCCCGCCGACGCGGGGCTCGCCGAGGCCTGGGTGTCGGACGTCACCCGATGGCGCGACCTGCTCGCCCGCCTGCCGCAGCTCCTGCCCGAGGGCGTGCGGCTCACGAGCCTGCGGTTCAATCCGGACGGCATCGGCGGCGGCGAGCGGAAGCTGCTGCTGAGCGGAGTCCTGCGCGTGGACGGCCGGCTCGACCGCATGACCGGGGTCACGGACCTCGTGGCGACCGTGTCGCGCGACTCGCTGTTCGCCGCGCATTTCAAGAGCGTCCGGCTGGTCTCGACGCGGTCCCGCGACGACCTTCCCGACGCCCAGTTCGAGTTGGAGTGCCGGTGAGCCCCGCCTCCCCGCTCCGCCGCCACTGGCCCGCCGTCGGCGCGCTGCTCGTTGGCGCCGCGCTGTGGGCCGTGGATACGGCCAGCTTCGCGCCGCTCGGAGCGCGCTACCGCCGCCTGCTCGTCGAGGCGGGCGAGATGGGGGCCACGTTCGATCCGCGGCTGGCCGCGGCCCCGCTCCCGCCGCGCGTCACCGACCTGTTCCGCGGGAACTCGCTCACCCCCGCCGAGGCCGACCGCAAGGCGCAGTCCGGGTTCCTCGCCACCGACCTCGTGCGGCGCGTTTCGGCGGCCGCGCTCGGGCGCGGGATCGAGGTGTCCGCCTCGCAGCCGGGCAGCGCCACCCAGACCACGGCCACGCTCGAGATCCGGGCGCAGCTCGTGCTCGAGGGCCGCTACGAACAGGTCGTGGAGCTGCTCGACGACCTCGCGCGCGAGGGCGCGCTCTATCGCATCGAGGAGCTGTCGCTGGCGCCGCAGCCCGACGGCCGGGTGCAGGCGGACCTCCAGCTCGCGCGCATGCTGCTCAAGCGCGGGGGGTCGGCCCGATGAACCAGCGCCTCGCCGCCTGGATCTCGCCGCTCGTGGCGCTCGCCGTGCTCGTGGTGGTCGTCACCCGCACGCTGGCGGCGCTCAGCGTCACCGGCGCGTTCGGCTTCCGCGCGGCTCCCGTCCGCGTCTCGGTGCCGCTCGCCTACCGGAACGTGGACCTCGCGCTCGCGCGCCGGGAAGCGGCCGCGGCCCCCGCCGGTACGCGCGACCCGTTCGAGTTCGGGCGCGCGACCGCGGTCACCCCGGCGGTCGCCGCGTCGCGCCCCCGCCCCCGCCCCTTGCCCCCCGCCGAGCCGCCGGCGCCCGTGCTGACCGCGATCGTGTGGGACAGTGATCCTCGCGCCCTCGTGCGCTGGAAGCAGCGCGAGTGGACCGTCCGCGCCGGCGGATTGTTCGATGAGTTCCGGGTCGTGAGCATCACGCGCGACCAGGTCCGACTGCAGCGCGGTGAGGCGACGCTCGTGCTGACCCGCCGAAACCCCGGAGAATGACGTGAAGCGCACCTGGAGCCTGTTCCTCGCCCTGGCCGCCTGCGCGGCCCCGCTGCTCGCACCCGCGCCTTCCGCCACAGCGGCGCCCGACCTCGGCAAGCTCATCAGCCTCGACGCCGACGACGCCTACCTGCCCGCCGTGCTCAAGCTGCTGGCCGAGAAGGGCGAGCTCAACATCGTCACCGGGCCCGGCGTGACCGCCGGGAAGATCACGATCCACCTCAAGGACGTGCCGGTCGAGCAGGCCGTGAACCTCGTGGTGCGGGCGGCGGGCCTGGCCTACGAGCGGATCGGCAACTCCATCCTGGTCGCGGACACCGAGTCGCTGAAGGGCGAGACCGGGCTGTCCTCCTACTCGATCCCGCTCAAGTACGCCGACGCGAGCGAGGTCCAGGTGGCGCTCTCGGGGCTCTCGGACAAGATCCAGGTGGACAAGGGCGGCAACCGGCTCATCGTGCTGACCTCCCCGCGAGTGCTGGCCGGGATCCACGAGATCGTCGAGCAGCTCGACCGGCCGGCGCGGCAGGTCATGCTCGAGGCGCGCGTCGTGGAGGTGAGCACCGACGGCCTCAAGCGGCTGGGCGTGGACTGGGACCTGCTCAACCGCCAGGGGTTCACGTTCGTGGAGGAGAACGCGTCCGGCACGTTCACCGGCAACCTGGAGGAGCCGGGGCCGCTCACCGAGGCGCCCAACTCGATCGGCAACACGCCCGGCGCCGCGGACGTGTGGAAGCTGCGGAACTTCGACCGCCTGCCCAAGGTGTTCCGGGCGTTCCTCGACCTGCTCATCCGCGACGGCAACGCGCGCGTCCTCGCGCAGCCGAAGCTGGTCACGCTGAACGGCAAGGAGGCGAGCATGCTCGCCGGCCAGCGCATCCCCTACCTCGTGAGCCAGACCGTGTTCGCCGGCGGCGCGGCCGCCCCGACCCAGACCGTGCAGCGCGAAGAGGTCGGCATCAAGCTCTCCATCACGCCGCTCATCAACGCCGACGGCTACATCACCGTGCGCATCCGCCCCGAGGTCAGCTCGGTCACCTCCTTCCGCGGAACGGCCAACGACCTGCCGGTGGTGTCCACGCGGCAGGCCGAGACCACGGTGCGGCTGAAGGACGGCAGCTCGGTGATCATCGGCGGCCTGCTCAGCGAAGAGAAGACCACGAACCGCACGAAGGTGCCGCTGCTCGGGGACATCCCGCTGCTGGGCGCGCTGTTCCGCCACGAGAACATCGTCACGTCCAAGCGCGACCTGGTGATCGAGGTCACGCCTCGGCTGCTGCCCGATCCGCAGCCCTGAGCCCGGCGCCCGGGGGTGGCCCGGCCGCGCCCGGCGCGATCAGAAGCCCCCGGGGCGTCCCACCGCGATCACGCCCGCCATCCAGCCCAGCCACGCCCCCAGCGCGGCGGTGAGCGCCACGGTCACGAGCCCCATGCCGGCGGTGGCGAGGACCGGCGCGTCCCGCCGATAACGGTAGAGCTGGACGATGAGCAGCGGGACCAGGGCTCCCTTGAGGAGCACGAAGGCCGGCCAGGACTGGTGTGCGACCGGGGCGAGGAAGGGGTTACCCTCGCGGTTGCCGAACCAGTGGATGCCGATCGCCGTGGCGAACAGGTCGAGGCTGTTGACGAGCACGGCCAGGAACAGCACGAAGCGCATCGAAGAGGTCCCAGGATGGATGGCGCCGGTCGTACCCGCGCATTGTGACGCGTGGGTGCGACGCGCTCAAGCGAAAGCTGGGGCCCCGGGACGGGAGGGAGCCGGTCGGGATGAGCCAGGGTGCGCTGGTCGGCGCGTCGCTGTTCGCGCTCGGGGCGGTGTTCGGGAGCGCGGTGACGGCGCTGTCGTGGCGGCTTCCGCGCGGGCGGTCGTGGGCCTCCGGGCGCTCGCGCTGCACCTCGTGCGGGCGCGTGCTCGGGCCGCTCGAGCTGGTCCCGCTCGTGAGCTGGCTCGTGGCGCGCGGCCGCTGCCGCACCTGCGGCGCGTGGGTCTCCGTGCGCTACCCGGCCATCGAGCTCGCGTGCGCGGCGTGGGCGGTGCTCGCGTGGGGACGGCTCGGGTTCGTGCCCGAGCTGGCGCCGGTGCTGTTGTGGGGCTGGCTGCTCGTGGCGCTGGTCGTCATCGACCTTGACTTCCAGCTGCTGCCCGATGCGCTCACGTTCCCCGGCACGCTGCTCGCCGTGGCGGCCGCGCTGCTTGGCCCGGGCGCGAGCCACGCGCTGCTCGGAATGGCGCTCGGCAGCGGCTACCTGTGGCTGTTCGCGTGGGCGTGGAAGACGTTCCTCAAGCGCGAGGGGATGGGCGGCGGCGACATCAAGCTCGCGGCCATGTTCGGCGCGCTGCTCGGGCCCGTGGGGGCGTTCCTCACCATCACGCTGGCCGCATTCGGCGGCGCGCTCACGGGCGCGGCGCTCATGGCGCGCGGGCGGGGCGGCATGCGCACCGAACTGCCGTTCGGCGCGTTCCTCGGGCCGGCGGCCATGATCGTGTTCCTGTGGGGTGAGCCGATGGCCCGCGCCTACCTGCGGCTGATCGGGCGCTGATCCGCGATGCTCCGCCTTGCCGCAGCCGGTGGGCCAAGCTAGCGTGGGTCCATTGGCACCCGTTCCTACCGACCCCCGCGCCCGTCGAGCCCCGCGCGACGTCCTCGCCGCCCCGGCGCTGCGCGTCGCGCTCGTCCTGCTGCTCGCGCTCTCGGCCGGCACCGGCTGCTCGATCCGGCGCTACGCGCTCAAGAGCGTGGCCAACTCGCTCACGAGCGGGCCGGACGTGTTCGGGACCGACGACGATCCCGACCTGATCCGCGACGCGCTGCCGTTCGGGCTGAAGACCATGGAGTCGCTGCTGGCCGCGCTGCCGACGCACGAGGGCCTGCTGCTCACGCTGTGCAAGGGCTACACGCAGTACGCCTACGCCTACGTCCAGTCCGAGGGCGACCTGCTCGTCCACCAGGACTACGCCCGCGCCACCGCGCTCCACGACCGCGCCTGGCGGCTCTACCGGCGGGCGCAGGGCTACGGCCTCCGTGCGCTCGCCCTGCGCCACCGGGGCATCGCCGACTCGCTCCAGCTCGCGCCCGACCGCGCCGCCGCCCGGCTGGGTCCCCGCGACCTCGCCGCGCTCTACTGGACCGCCGCCAGCTGGGGCTCGGCGATCGCGCTCGGCAAGGACCGCCCGGAGATGCTCGCCGACCTGCCGGCGATCCGCGCGCTGGTCGAGCGCGGCCTCGCCGTGGACGAGCGCTACGAGGCCGGCGCGTTCCACGAGGCCGCGATCCTGCTCGACGCGCTGCCCGAGGTGATGGGCGGCTCGGTGGATTCCGCGCGCCGGCACTTCGCCCGCGCCGTGGAGATCGGCGGCGACCGGCGACCCTCCCCCTACGTGACGCTGGCGCAGAGCGTGTCGGTGATGAAGCAGGACCGCGCCGAGTTCCGGCGCCTGCTCGAGCGCGTGCTCGCGTTCGACCCCGACCAGGACCCCTCGCAGCGGCTCGCCACGCTCGTGCTCCAGCGCAAAGCGCGCGCGCTGCTCGCGCGCCAGGACGAGTACTTCTTCGACGATCCCCCCGCTCCCGACGCCCCCGAAACCCAGGAGAAGAGATGACCGGCTCGCCGATCCGCCCGCTGCTCGCCCCCGTGCTGACCTGCCTCGCCCTGGCCCTCGCCGCGCCCGTCCCGGTCGCGGCGCAGGCCACGGTGGTGAAGCTCGCGACGCTCGTGCCCGAGGGCTCGGTCTGGGACAAGGCGCTGCGCGACATGGGTGCGGAGTGGACCGCCGGCACGCAGGGCCGCGTCACGCTGCGCGTCTACCCGGGCGGCGTCGCGGGCGACGAGCCGGACGTCGTGCGGAAGATGCGCATCGGCCAGCTCCAGGCCGCCGCCATCACCACGGCCGGGCTGGCCTCGATCGACCCCGCGTTCCACGTCTTCAACGTTCCCATGTTCTTCACCTCCTATCCGGAGCTCTACGCCACGCTCGACAAGCTCGAGCCCGTGCTGCGCGAGCGGCTCGAGGCCAGGGGCTTCGTGCTGCTGTCGTGGGGACACGGCGGCTGGGTGCACTTCTTCACCAAGCAGCCGGTGGAGAGCGTGGATGGGCTCAAGCGCACGAAGATGTTCACCTGGACGGGCGACGACAACATGGTGAGCACGTGGAAGGCCAAGGGTTTCAACCCCGTCCCGCTCGCGGCCACCGACATCATGACCTCGCTCCAGACCGGCATGATCGACGCGTACCCGACCACGCCGCTGCTGGGGCTCACGCTGCAGTGGTACCGCCAGACGCCGCACATGGTCGGCATGGGGATGGCGCCGCTCGTGGGCGGGCTCGTGATGACCAAAACCGCATGGCAGAAGCTCCCCGCCGCGGACCGCGCCCGCGTCCAGTCGGCGTGCGACCGGATGGAGCACCGGCTCGAGGTGGAGGTGCCGCGGCAGGACACGACCGCGGTCGGCGAGATGCAGAAGCGCGGCCTCAAGGTGATGCCGGTGAGCCCCGCGAACGCCGCCCAGTTCCGCGCGGTGGCGGAGGAATTCGCCGCCTCGCTCGCGGGCGTGCGCATCCCGCCCGACGTCCTGGCGCTGGCGCGGCGCGAGCGCGACGCGTTCCGGGCGCGCGGGGGGAAGTGAGCCACCGCGCCCGGGCCGTCTTCCGCCCGCGCGCAGGGAGGGAGGCTGCGCCGGTACCGGGGCGCGGGCGGCCGGCGGACGCCGTGATAGGCTCTTCGCACGCCATGCGCCCGCCTTCCGTGCTCTCGCGCCCCGCCCGGCTCCTCGCGCTGCTTCTCGGCCTCGCGGCGCCGCCGCTGGCCGCCGAGCCGATCCGCTTTCCGCCGACGCCGCGCGGGCCCGCGGAGTGGCGCGACGAGCGCGCCGTGTCGCCCTTCCTCGCGGCGTGGAAGGCGGAGTCGTTCGCACGCTCGCAGGCGGCCCGCAGTTCCGCCACGCCCAACCAGCAGGCGTACGACGTCCGCTGGTACGACCTCGACCTCACGTTCAACCCCACCGGCTCGCAGGTCTCGGGCACGGTGCGCACGCAGGCCACGGTCCTCGCCGGGCCGGTCGCAACGCTCGAGCTGCACCTGGCGGCGAACATGCCCGTGGACGCGGTCACGTCCGCGGGCGTGCCGGTCGGTCACTCGCGCGTCGCCGACATCGTCGTCGTGAGCCTGGACCGCGCCTACGCCACCGGCGAGCTCGTGGACGTGCGCCTCACCTACCACGGCAGCCCGGTCGCGGGCTCGATCGGGTTCACGTTCGCGAACGGCCGCCGGCTCATCTGGAGCCTGTCCGAGCCCTACGGCGCCCGTACGTGGTGGCCGTGCAAGGACGTCCCCGAGGACAAGGCCGACTCGGTCACCAGCCGGTTCACGGTGCCCACCGGCCTGACCACGGTGTCGAACGGCACGCTGCTCTCGGCCACCGACGACGGCGTGAACGCGGTGACCCGCTGGCACGAGCGCCACCCGATCGCCACCTACCTCGTGTCCGTCGCCAGCTACCCGTACACGCACACGGTGGACTGGTTCAAGCCCGCGCCCACCGACTCGATGCGGCTCGACTTCTACAACTACCCCGAGAGCGTCTCGGGCGTGGCCGCGGTCCAGGCCAAGGTGAAGGACATGCTGGCGGCGTTCACGCCGCGGTTCGGCCCGTACCCGTTCTTCGACGAGAAGTACGGCCACGCCCAGTTCAACTTCGGCGGCGGGATGGAGCACCAGACCTGCTCCAGCATGGGCGCGTTCGTCGAGTTCATCGTGGCGCACGAGCTCGGGCACCAGTGGTGGGGCGACCTGGTCACCTGCCGCGACTTCCACCACATCTGGCTGAACGAAGGCTTCGCCACCTTCTCCGAGGCGCTGTGGGCCGAGTCCCAGGGCGGCGCCGCCGCCTACCACGCCGACCTCGCGCTCAACCGCTACTACGGGCCCGGCAGCGTGTGGGTGCCCGACGACCAGGACGTATCGCGGATCTTCAGCTCGGACCTGTCCTACGACAAGGGCTCGTGGGTGCTGCACATGCTGCGCCGGGTGCTCGGGGACGCGGCTTTCTTCGCCTCGCTCGCGCAGTACCGGGCGAACCACGCCTACGGCACCGCCGTCACCGAGGACTTCCAGGCCGCATGCGAGGCGGCCTCGGGCCGCGACCTGGACGCGTTCTTCCAGCAGTGGGTGTACGGCGAGCGCTACCCGGTCTACCGGGCCGACTGGACGAGCGCGCCCGCCGCCGGCGGCCACGACGTCACGCTCACGCTCCAGCAACGCCAGGGCTGGCAGCTGTTCACGATGCCGGTGGACATCCGCATCCAGACCACCGCCGGCCCGCGCGACTTCACCGTCCCCGACTCGCTCGCCTCGCAGGTGTTCGTGCTGCACGTGGACGCCGAGCCGCTGTCGCTCGAGGTGGACCCCGACGGCTGGATCCTCCGGCAGGTGGAGCGCGACGTCGTCCAGCCGCCGTTCGACCGCGGCGTGCTGGTGGTGAACGGCGTGGACTGGGCGAGCTACGGCGCCGAGATCACCAGCGCCTACTCCGACCGCGCGTTCTTCGGCAACTACTCCGTGGACTTCTGGGATCACTTCGCCACGCCCGCCGGCGGCTACCCGGCCACGCTGCCGCCGCCGCTCGGCCACGGCACGATCCCGCCGGACGTGCTCGGCCACTACCGCAACGTCATCTGGGTGGGCAACGACCAGAACGGCGACATCGAGACCTGGGTGCAGACCCCGATGATGGGCTACCTGCGCGCGGGCGGGAACGTGCTGCTGATGACGCGGCTGGGCGAGAGCTTCCTCGACGACTCGCTCCGCACCTACCTCGGCGTGACGCTCACCACCGCCTCCACCACGTTCGACGACTGCGTCGCGACGCGGCCCGGGCTCGTGAACATGACCCGGCTGGGGACGCAGAGCCTGTGCGCGGTGTTCGACACGGCGCGCGCCCACGCCGACAGCGAGCTTCTGTTCAAGACCACGGCGGGCTTCACGCCCCAGCGCGGCCTCGGCGCGATCCGGACCCCGGCGGGCGGCGCGGGCCTGCGGCCGCACGGCGGCCGGTTCGCGTTCCTCTCCGGGCGCCCCTACCGCTGGAACCACGCGCAGCTCCGGGACAACGTGAGCGCGATCCTCGACCGCTGGTTCCTCGAGCCGCTGGGCGGCGCGGACGTGGGCGGAGGCACCCCCGCGCTGGCGCGGCTCTCCGGCGCGCGGCCGAACCCGTTCCGCGCCGCGACCCACGTTCAGCTCGACCTCGCCACGCCCGAGCGCGTGCACCTCGAGGTGCTGGACCTCGCCGGGCGCGTGGTGCTGGAGCGCGACGCCGGGCGGCTCGGCGCCGGCCGCCACCTGCTCGAGTGGGACGGCCGCGGCCGGGGCGGCGTCGTCTCGGCGCCCGGGATCTACTGGCTGCGCGTCACCGCCGGCGGACTCGCGGCGCGGCGGCGGGTGGTGCGGCTGGAGTAGCCCGGGGGTCCCGGCGGCGCGGGCGCGGCGCGCCCGGATCAGCCCAGGTTGTGGAACACCTTCTGGACGTCCTCGTCCTGCTCGAGGAGGTCCACGAGTTTCAGGACCTCCTGCGCCTGCGCCTCGGGCAGCGCGTGCGGCGTGGTCGGGATGTACTCCAGCTCCGACGAGATCGGCGTGATCTTCCGGTCCTCGAGCGCCTTGGCGAGGTGGCCGAAGTCGGCGAACGCGCAGCGCAGCAGCAGCTGCGGCTCGCCCTTCTCGCCCGTCGTCTCGCCCATCTCCTCGAGCCCGTGGTCGATGAGCTCCAGCTCGAGCGCATCGGAATCCAGCCCGGCTGGGTTCAGGCGGAACACACCCATCCGCCTGAACTGGAACAGCACGCTGTTCGAGCTGCCGAGGCTCCCGCCGCCCTTCGTGAAGTGGTGGCGGATGTTGCCGACGGTGCGCACGTTGTTGTCCGTGGCGCACTCCACGAGGATCGCGACGCCGTGCGGGCCGTAGCCCTCGTACAGGACCTCCTCGTAGCCCTTCTGGTCCTGGCCCGAGGCCTTCTTGATCGCGTTCTCGATCTTGTCCTTCGGCATGTTCGCGGTGCGCGCGTTCTGGATGACGCGGCGCAGCGCGGGGTTCGAGTCGGGGCTCGGCCCGCCCTTCTTGACCGCGATCGTGATCTCCTTGCCGATGCGCGAGAACAGCTTGGACATGCGGTCCCAGCGCGCGAACATCGTGGCCTTGCGGGTCTCGAAGATGCGTCCCATGGCGGGATCCCCGGGGCGGGCGAAGGAGGGGTGGGGGCGGACGGCGTGGCGACCGCGCAGGATAGACGGCCGCCGCGATCGATTCAACGCGCGCCCACTTGTCGGAGCGGGTGCGGACGATGTATCTCCTCGGCGTCCTTCCACCCCGGAGGCTCCCATGCGCCGAACGATCCGGCTCCTGCTCGCGGCCGGCCTCGCCTGGCCCGCCGCGGCCGGCGCGCAGACCACGGTCCACCAGCACTACGGGCACGACCCGAAGGCCGAGCAGCCGGCGCCCGACGGCTCCACCGCGCCGCGGCTGCAGAGCCTCGGCCGGCACCGCCTCCCGGTCACGACGCGCGTGCCGCGCGCGCAGTCGTTCGTGGACCAGGGGGTGAAGCTCGCCTACGCGTTCAATCACGCCGAAGCCGGGCGCTCGTTTCGCGAGGCGGCGCGGCTCGATCCGCGCTGCGCGATGGCGTACTGGGGTCAGGCGCTCGTGCTCGGGCCCAACATCAACGCGCCCATGGACCCGGCCGACGAGCCGAAGGCGAAGGCGCTCGCCGACCAGGCCATGGCGCTGCGCGCCGGCGCCTCGCCGCGCGAGCGCGCCTACATCGAGGCGCTCTCGAAGCGCTACACCGGGGACGCCGCGTCGCGCAGCGCGGCCGACTCGGCCTACGCGGCCGCGATGGAGGAGGTGGCGCGCCGCTTCCCCGCCGACCTGGACGCGAGCGTGCTGTGGGTCGAGGCGGGCATGGACCTGCGCCCGTGGAACTACTGGCGCCCGGACGGCACGCCCTACCCGGGCACGCTCCGGCTCCGCGAGCGGCTCGAGGCGGTGCTGGCGAAGGCGCCCGAGCACCCGGGCGCGCTCCACCTCTACATCCACCTGCTCGAGCCCACGGCCACGCACGGCTCGCGGCGCCGGCGGCCGACCGGCTGCTCCGGCTGATGCCGGCGGCCGGGCACCTGGTGCACATGCCGTCGCACATCTATCAGCGGGTGGGCCGCTATGCCGACTCGGCGGAGAGCAACGAGCTGGCCGTGCTCGCGGACGAGGACTACATCGCGCAGTGCCGCGCGCAGGGCCTCTACCCGATGGCCTACTACCCGCACAACATCCACTTCCTGTGGGCCGCGACCACCATGCAGGGCCGCTCCGCGCGCGCGATCGAGTCGGCGCTGAAGACCGCGGCGCAGGTGAGCGACTCGGCGCTCGCGGCGCTGCCGCTGCTCGCCGGCTTCCGCGTCGTCCCGTGGTACGCGCTCACGCGCTTCGGGAAGTGGGACGAGATGCTGGCCGAGCCCCGGCCCGCGTCGGGAGACCCCTATGTGCTCGGCACGTGGCACTACGCCCGCGGACTCGCGCTCCTCGGCAGGGATCGGCGCGCGGAAGCCGCGCGCGCGCTCGACTCGGTGCGCGTGATCGCCTCGGGCCCGGGGCTCGACTACTCGCTGTTTTCCCCCAACACCGCTCGCCGCATCCTCGCCATCGCCCCCCCACGTCCTCGCCGGCGAGCTCGCCGCGGCCCGGCGCGACTGGGACGAGGCCATCCGCCACCTCGAGTCGGCCGTGCGGCTGGAGGACGGCCTCACCTACACCGAACCCGAGGAGTGGCACTTTCCGCCCCGGCTCGCGCTCGGCGCGGTGCTGCTCGCCGCCGGCCGCGCGCGCGAGGCCGAGACGGTCTACTGGGAGGACCTCCGCCGCCACCCCGAGAACGGCTGGGCGCTCCGAGGCCTGATGGACGCGCTCACCGCGCAGGGCAGGGCCGTCGAGGCCGCGGACGCGAGGGCGAGGTTCGAGCACGCCTGGTCGAAGGCTGACGTCGAGCTCGCCGCGTCGAGGTTCGCGAGCGCGTCCGAAGGTCGGTAACCGGGCGCCCGCGCCGCGCCGCCGGGGTCCTCGACGGCGGCGCGGGCGCGGGCCGTGACGGCCGCGTCCTCGCTCAGGAGCCCGGGGTGGCCGTGCTGTCCGGAGAGGCCGGCGCCGCTTCCGCGACGCGCTTCAGGTTCGCGAGGCCTTCCACGAAGTCCTTGCCGAGCATCGAGTCCATGCTCACGAACAGGCTCATCACCTTGGACATCATGTCCGCCTTGCCGTCGATGGCCCAGGTGACCTTGCTGTCCGTGCCCTCGGGCGTCACGGTGAAGCGCACGTCCGCCGTGGACGGGAACGGCTTGATGAACTCGAGCTTCTCCTCGACGCTCGTGGGTGCCGTGCTGGCCGTGATCGTCATCCGGCCCTCGCCCGCGTCCTTGTTGCCCACCCAGTGATACGAGGAGCCCACGCCGGTGGGCGGCCCCGAGTAGTCGATCTTCATGTTCGGGTCGTACTTCTGGAACGGTGACCACTCCGGGAACCGGTGCAGGTCCTCGAGCAGCGCGTGCACCACCTCCGGCGGCGCCGTGACGACGGTGCTGCGCTCGACGTGATAGGTGTCGGGCCGCGTGGACGCGATGCCGAAGATGGCGATGCAGGCCACGACCACGAGCGCGAGCAGGGTGAGCGCGATCTTCCGGAACATGGGGCCTCCTTACGTTGCCGGTCGGCTCGCCGGCGCGCGGGGCGGCGCGGGCGGGCACCCGCCGCGGGGCGCGGGAGGGCGCTTAGGGTAAGCGCCCGGCGCGGCACCCGCCAGCCCGCCGGGGACGTACGCCACGGCAGGCGTCCCCGGTGCCGGCCCGGTCCGCGCCCGACCGGCCCCGGCCGCAGGTCGCGGCCGTGCCGCGGAGGCCCGGAACACGTGGGATTCGGCCCATCCGGCGGTGGAGTCGGGCGCGCGGACGGCCGATACCCGCGTATCGTGGGACGCCTTCGAATCCGCATCCGCCCCTGGCAGGTCCGCCGGGCTGCGCGCTTCACCTGGAAGGTGGCGCGCAAGGCCTTGATGAGCAGCGTCTTGCTCGCGTTCCTGAGCCTCTGCCTGGTGGGCTTTCTCGTGGGGCGCGAGCAGGTCCCACACCCCGTGCCCATCCCCACCGACCAGCTCTTCGACAACCTCCAGGTCTACTCGTACAAGGAGACGCCCGCCGACACGAGCTACCACTTCGTGGTCGAGCTGACGGCGTTCGGCAAGACGTTCGCCGAGTACGACGTGGACCAGCGCCGCTTCCTCACCTCGGGGTTCGGCCGCCGGTACGACCGTGCGTTCAGCGGCGCCCACTACCGGCGGATGCGGTTGCGGGGCCACTCCGGCGAGGGCAGCTGGGTCGCCATGCCGGAGTCGCTCGACGCCCGCTCGGCCAAGGGCCAGTTCGACGAGCTCGCGCGCAGGACGCTCGACTACGTCCGTCCGGTGGGCGTGGTGACGAGCCTGATCGGGCTCCTGTCCGGCTACTCGATCGGCTACCGGCTCGGTCTGTGGGAGGCGTCGCTCGCCAACCCCGGCGTGCAGCGCCGGCTGCTCGCCTCCCCCGGCATCGCCGACCTCATCACGCGCGAGGCCTGGCGCCGCGTGCTGCTCGAACCCGCGTTCATGACGTCGCAGCCGGACCCGGCATCGTTCGCCACCGTGCTCGAGCAGCAGCGCATCTACAGCCGCGTCTACCTGCTCGCGCTCGAGGACACGAGCGGGTTCCTGTCCGAGGAGGCGGCGCGCCTCGCCGCCGCCGGGCAGCCGCGCTACGCCGCGGCGATGACCGCGTTCGTCGGGACCGTGCGGCGCGTGAAGTCCGACTCCACGCGCATCACGTCCCGCGACTTCCGTGCCATCGAGGAGTGGGCCGGCACGCTGTTCAGCCGCGGGCACTGGGCAAACTACGTGCGCGAGTCGTCCCCGGACGCGCGCTACCGCTACCTGGGCGTGCTCGCGCACTACGGGCTGAACCCGCCGCAGGGACCCACGCCCACCGGCCGGCACGCGCGCCAGATGTGGGTCGGGCCGCGCGCGCTCGTCACCGCGGACGGGGACGACGGCTACATCTCGGACGAGATCCCGGCCACGAGGCTGGGCTGCCCGGTCGGCTGGACGCCGTGGCTCCAGCCGGGCGAGCGCGAGAGCCTGCGCAACCTGCACGCCGTGCGCTGGGTGAACCCGCCGGGCTGGGAGTTCGTGCAGGTGGTGAAGTCCATCCGCCGGGTCGCGGTGCGCGCGGCGAGCCTCGCCCGCGGCGGGCGCGAGCCCGAGCCGGACGCGCGGCTGACGGAGCTGCCTTCGCTGCCGCTCGAGCGGCTGCTGCCGAGGACGGCCGCGGTGGCGCGGGGCGACGAAGAGCCCGCCGCGGCTCCGCCCGGGCGCGACTCGTCGCTGGCGATGCCGGAGCCGATCCGGGCGGCGTTCGACGCTCCCGAGGATCCGCGCCGCGGCCCGCCGGCCGACAGCCTCCCCTTCCGGCACCTGCCCCCCGACACGCTGCGCTGACGCCAGCGCGCCCGCGGGTGCGCCCTGTGGCATGCTCGGCCCCCTCACCGGGGAGGGCGCATGGCGCCGGAGAAGGACTACGTGCTCGGCACGCACGACGAGGAGATCGAGCGGCTCGGGCTCCAGCACCACGCGTGGCGGGCGCGCGCGGCCGACGCGTGGCGCCGCGCCGGGTTCGACTCCGGGCAGACGCTGCTCGACGTGGGCTGCGGCCCGGGCTGGGCGACGCTCGACCTAGCTGGGATCGCCGGACGCACGGGGCGCGTCGTGGGCGTGGACCGCTCGCGCCGGTTCCTCGACGCGGCGGCGGCCGAGGCCCGCGCGCGCGGGATCACCCAGGTCGAATGGCACGAGCTGGACCTCGACACCGACGAGCTGCCCCCGCTCGCCGCGCACGGCGCGTGGTCGCGCTGGGTGTACGCGTTCGTTCGGCGGCCGCGCGCGCTGCTCGAGAAGGTGGCGCGCGCGCTCCGGCCGGGCGGGGCCATGGTGCTGCACGAGTACGCCGACTACCGGAGCTGGCGGCTGTCGCCGGAGCGGCCGGAGTTCGTTGCGTTCGTGGACGAGGTGGTCGCGTCGTGGCGCGAACACGGGGGCGAGCCGGACATCGGGCTCGTGCTGCCCCGCTGGCTCGTGGAGCTGGGCTTCGAGGTGCGGGAGCTCCGGCCGTGGGTCGAGGCGCCGCGGCCGGGCGACTTCTTCTGGCGCTGGCCGGACGCGTTCGTGGACGTGGGCGTCCAGCGGCTCGTGGACCTGGGCCGGATCCCGGAGGAGCAGGGCCGCGCGATCCAGCGGGCGTTCCGCGAGTCGCAGAGCTCGCCCGGGGCGTTCCAGCTCACCCCGCTCGTGCTCGAGATCGTCGCGATGAAGCGGGGCTGACCGGGGCGGGCGGGGTCCCGGGAGCTACTCGGCCAGGATGCGCTCGATGCGGCGGTCGGGCACGAGCCAGATGACCGCCACGGTCACGTAGCTTCCGCAGGCCGCCAGCGGGGCGGGGTAGGCGAGCAGGATCGCGAGGGCGTAGAGGGCCAACGAGGCGCGGCCCTTGCGGTCGGCGCCGACGGCGCGGGCGAGCGTGGACTCCGGGCCGTGCCGCCGGATCAGCGCCCGCGTGAGGATGAAGTAGGCGATCGCGGCCATGAGCAGCACGCCGCCGTAGACGACCACCGGCCCGGGCGCGAACCGCGTCTCCCCCGACCACGCGGTCGTGAACGGCAGCAGCGAGAGCCAGAACAGCAGGTGCATGTTCGCCCACATCACCCGGCCGTCCACGTGGCGCACGGCCTGCAGCAGGTGGTGGTGGTTGTTCCAGTAGATGCCCAGGTAGAGGAAGCTCACGATGTAGCTGAGGAACCTGGCCCGGAGCGGCGCCAGCGAGGCGAGGTCGGCGCCGTGGGGCGGGCGCAGCTCCAGCACCATGATCGTGATGATGATGGCGATGACCCCGTCGCTGAACGCCTCGAGGCGGCTCTTGGACATCCGCGGCTCTCCCAGGGGGGTGCGGCGCGCGGACCGCAACGGACCGCGCCAGTCTAGATTGCCTTCACTGATTCCGCATCACCGCCGGGCCGGGCCGGCCAACGTGGTGCCGAGTCGGTGATGGCCACTCGGCGGGCCCGGGATCTCGTCCTCCAGCGACCGCGACGCGCCGGGGGGGGCGAGCGCGCCCGCGACGGGCGAGACGGTTGACGCGCCGGGGGCCGCGGTGCACCGTGCCGTCCCATGTTCGGGACCGACCTGCTCGCGTCGAAGCGCGGCCGCATGGCGGCGTTCTTCCTGCTCTACATGACCGAGGGCATCCCGCTCGGTTTCACGGCCACCGCGGTCGCGACGCAGATGCGCCGCCAGGGCGTGAGCCCCGCCGAGATCGGCGCGTTCGTGGGCTCGCTCTACCTGCCGTGGGCGTTCAAATGGCTGGCGGGCCCGGTCGTGGACACTCTCACGGTCTCGCGCTTGGGCCGCCGTCGGTTCTGGATCCTCGCCATGCAGCTCGGCATGATCGCCTCGCTGCTCGCGGCGATGCAGGTGGATTACGCGAAGCAGCTCGCGCTGTTCACGGCGGTGATCTTCGTCCACAACGTCTTCGGCGCCACCCAGGACGTGGCGATCGACGCGCTGGCCGTGAACGTGCTGCCCGAGTCGGAGCGCGGCACGGCGAACGGCTTCATGTTCGGCGGCGCCTACTTCGGCCAGGCGCTGGGCGGCGCGGGCGTGCTGCTCCTGACGCCGGTGCTGGGATTCCAGAACACGTTCCTCGTCGTGGGCGCCTGGATCGCGCTGGTCCTGCTGTTCGTCACGCTGCCGCTTCGCGAGCCGGCCGGCGAGCCGCGGGCGGGCGCCCCGGGCGCGGCGCTCGCCCGCGCGGCCGGGGAACTGGCCACGTTCGCGCGCGGCGCGCTCCAGGCGTTCCTCGGCTCGCGGCCGGCGCTCGTGGGGGTGCTGTTCGCGCTGCTCCCCGGCGGCGCGTACGCGCTCGGCCTGGCGCTCCAGTCCAACCTGGCGGTGGAGCTGGGCATGAACGACACCCAGGTCGGCGCGCTCAACCTGTGGTCCTCGATCATCTCGGCCGTGTTCTGCGTGCTGGGCGGCTGGCTCTCCGACCGGTTCGGGCGGCGCGGCACGCTGGCGTGGACCATGGCGGCCACGGCCGTCCCCACGCTCATGCTGGCGTCGAGCATGCGCGAGCACGGCTGGGTCCTGTCCATCCCGGTGGACGCCCCGAACCGGCCCGTGCCCCCGCCCGCGCTGGTCCAGATGTTCTGGGTCTCGGTGCTCACGTACAACGTGTTCCAGGGGCTCTACTACGGGATCCGCTCGGCGCTGTTCATGGACGTGACGACGCCGCGCGTGGCGGCCACCCAGTTCACCGGCTACATGGCGCTCATGAACCTCGCCATCTCGTACAGCGCGGTGTGGCAGGGCTGGGCCATCCAGCACTGGGGCTACCCGCTCACGCTCGCCGCCGACGCGCTGTTCGGGCTGGTGTGCCTGGTCTGCCTCCCGTTCATGCGGCCCGTGGCCGCGCCCGCGCGGCCACCCGTGGGCTCCGCCGTCCCCGAGGCGATCGAACCCTAGGCCCCATCCGGGAACCCCACGCACTCGCGTCGTGTTTCCCGGTGGAGCCCGGTCCCGGACGCTCCGGACGGCCGCGCCGGCGCCCGCACCCGGACCGGTCCGCTCCCGGTCGCGCGGGGGATGCCCCCGCGCCCGCGCGTGCGCCATCCCGCCCAGCGCGGCCGCGCGCCGCGGGCGTTCGCGACGCTCATGGCGCGCGACCGGCCTGCCGATAACCCGCCCGCGTACCACCCCCCTCCCACGAGTCGAGCGGCCGCGCGGGCCCGGCGGCACATCGACCTACAGCCCTCCCGAAGGAGCCGAACGATGAAGCCGCTGCTCAAGAACCTGATGGGGAACTCCTCCAAGGAACAGCTGGAGGCGATGCGCGCGATCCTCCAGGAGTTCCAGCAGGAACGCGAGCGCTACGAGGCCCTCATCGAAGGCGCCAAGGCCGGCTCCGACCGGCTCAGGAAGCTGGGCGAGCCGCTCGCGAAGGCCGAGTCCGAGGTGGACACGCTGGTCTCGCGCCTCACGCAGATGGAGGAGCGCTTCCAGGGGCTCGTGAAGCTGTCCGACCTGTTCCAGAATCTGGACGAGCGGGCGGAGGGGCTGGCGAAGAGCACCGCGTGGGCGGAGTCGCGCGTGGCCAGCGCGCTCGAGGGCTCGCAGAAGATCGAGGCCTCGATGTCCGAGCTCGTGAGCAAGGTGGACCTCGCCGCCGAGCTCAAGGAGCGCCTGACGGGGTTCCTCGAGGTGGAGAAGCCGTTCCAGCTGCTGCGCGGGGACGCCGAGTCGCTGCGCGGCCAGCTTGAGGGCGCGGTCGAGCGCATGGCGCGGCTGCGCGAGCAGCACGACCGCCTGCTCGACGCGCACAAGCTGGCGCTCACCAAGCTCGAAGCCATGGACCGCCGCCGCGACGAGATCGGGCGCTCGCTCCAGGACAAGGAGCGCCGGCTCGAGAGCGTGGCGCAGTCCGTGAAGGGCATGGACGGCGTGCACCAGCACATCAACGACGTGAAGCGCGAGATCGTGACGCTCAAGGCCCTGGGCGACTCGGTGGCGCAGAAGACCGCCGCGCTCGAGGCGCATCGCGAGGCGCTCGACCGGGCGCTGGCGCAGACCGAGCACCTGGACCGCGCCATGCGCAACATCGACGCCGGCGTCCGGCAGCAGAAGGAGAACGAGAAGGCGCTCGCCACGCTCGCCGAGCAGGTGGCCGCGCTGCGGGCGCTGCACGAGGAGGTCCTGCACCGCTCGAACGAGATCACCTCGCTCCAGCGCCAGACGCAGGACCAGAGCATGGCCATGCGCCAGGAGCTGTCGTCCGTGAGCGACGAGATGAAGAACACGGTCGAACGCTTCGACTTCGAGGCGCGCGGCCTGGAGTCGGTGAGCCAGCGCGTCGCCGACCTGCGCGGCGAGCTGGTGTCGTGCGAGGACCGGTTCAAGTCGCTGGCCGACGCGAGCCTGGCGATGGGCGAGATCAAGCACCAGGTCGAGGCGGTGGGTGCCCAGCTCCTGTCGCTGTCCCAGGACATGGGCCACGTGGACCGCGAGCTGGCCAAGCTCCCGGCCATGCGCCGTGAGCTGGACGCGACCGCGCAGACCGCGCGCTCGGTGGGCGAGCAGGTGTCGCGCATCGAGGCTTCGCGCGGCGCGGTCGAGCAGGGGCTGCAGGACCTGGCGAAGCTGGCCGGCGCGCACGCGCTGGTGCGGGACGCGCTCGAGCAGATGAGGCTCGCCCAGGAGGAGATGACGCGGGTGCGCGCCGGGCAGTCCGACACGCGCAGCTGGCTGGGCGAGGTGGTGCAGAGCGTGGCCGACCTCAAGGACCAGTTCGCCGAGCTCGGCCAGCTCGAGCCGTCGCTCGAGGCGGTGCGGAAGCAGGCGCAGCGCATCCACGACTCGACCGCGAGCATCGAGGCGCGGCGCGAGTTCGTGGACGAGCTCGCGCGCCGGGTCGCGGAGGTGGGCTCGGTCACCGCGCGCATCGAGGAGCGGAGCCAGCAGCTCGGCGCCCGCATGGACGCGGCCGAGGAGCGGTTCGTGAAGCTCGGCGAGCAGGCCGCCGCCGCCGACGAGGTGGCGAAGACGCTGGCCCAGGTCTCGGCCGGCGTGAAGCAGGCCTCGCAGCAGACCCGCAAGCTCGAGAAGTCCGTGGCGGACGCGCAGGAGAAGGCGGAGTCGGTGGAGGCAATCGCCGAGGAGACGCGCGTCCTGCGCGGCGAGCTGGAGCAACGCCGGCGCGCCATCGACGAGGCGGCGGACTCGCTGCAGCGGGCGTCGGCCCTGCGCGAGGAGGCGGCCAACGCCGCGGCCCGGCTCGAGGAGGTGGCGCAGCGTCTCACCGGCTCGCTCGCGACCACCGACCAGCGGGTGCACGAGGTGGAGGCGACCGCCAGCCAGCTCGAGGACCGCGCCCAGACGCTGCGCGGCGTCGAGCGGCGGCTGCACGAGTTCGAGGCGCGCATGGCGAAGTGGGACGTCACCGAGCAGGAGATCGCCCGGTCGCTGGAGCAGATCGCGGCGCGCCAGGGCACGATCGAGACGCTGCAGGGCGACCTGGAGCGCATGTTCGCCATGGCCGAGCAGACCTCGACGCACGTGCGCGAGATCACGTCGGTGCACCAGGAGCTGGAGGAGGGCCGGGCCACGCTGCAGGAGGTGCTGGGGCAGCTCCAGCAGCTGCGCGAGTCGAAGTCCAAGCTCGACGAGCGCCGCCGGCAGATGTCCAAGGCCGAGGAGCGGCTGTCCAAGGCCGAGGCGCTGCTCGTGGACGTGCAGTCGAGCCTGTCCGTGCTCGAGGGCCAGAAGGTGCTCGTGGACCAGGCGGTCGAGAAGGCCGGCTCGCTCCAGTCGCTGCTGCGCCAGGCCGACGCCGCCATCGGCAACCTGCGCGAGGCGAACGAGACCAGCACCCGGGTGCGCCCGAGCGGGATCATCGAGTTCCCGAAGTCGGCCCTGCGGCCGGCGGAGGGCGAGGACGACGAGGACGTCGCGCGCGCGGCCTGAGCCGCGCGTGGCAGCACGCGGAGGGACCCGCGGCGGAGGGGAGGCCCGAACGGGCCTCCCCGTTCCGTTGCGGCCCCGCTCGGCGGGCCGATCCCGGCACCCCGTACGGGAACTCGATTCGGAACCTGTCGCGAGGCGCGACCGGGTCAGGGGCCGTTCGCGGCCCGTGACAGGATCGGAGGCGGGTTCTACCCTCCCCGCCGGCCGTTCCCCCCGGACGCCTGGAAAGGGACCCGCATGCGACCGCTCCGCCCGTCGTGCCTCGGCCTGCCGCTCGTACTCCTCTCCTGCCTGGTCGCGCCTTCCGCGCGGTCCCAGCCGGCGCTCCCGCCCGAGCGGGACCCGCTGGTGCGGAACCTGGACCCGGCAGCCGACCCGCGCGCGGACTTCTTCCGGTACGCGGTCGGGCGCTGGCTCCTCGAGAACCCCATCCCGGCTTCGGAGCGCGGCTGGGGGATCGCGAACCTCGTGAACGAGGAGACCTACCGGCAGCGCCTCGCCATCTGCACGGAGGCGGCCTCCGCGGGCGCGCCGAAGGGCTCGCCCGAGCAGCAGGTGGGCGACTTCTGGGCCGCGGGCATGGATTCGGCGACCGTGGAGCGGCTCGCCGGCACGCCGCTCATGCCGCACATGGCGCGGATCGGCGCCATCCACACCCGGCGCGAGCTGCTCGAGCTGGTGGGGCGCATGCAGGCGCTGGGCTTCCGCCCGCTCTACTCCGTCGCCGTGTACCTGGACGAGCGGGACAGCGAGCGCTACCTGGTGCACCTCCACCAGGGCGGCATCCGCATGCCGGACCGGGACTACTACTTCGGCAAGGACGCGAACACGCGCCGGGTGCGGGCCGAGTACGGCAGGCACGTGAACGCGATGTTCCGGCTGCTCGGCGAGGACTCGGCCACGGCCGCTACCTCCACGGCGGCGGTGCTGAAGCTCGAGACCGCGCTCGCGGCCCGGTCGCGCACGCTGGAGGAGCGCCGCGACCCGTGGGCGAACTACCACAAGCTGTCGTTCGCGGAGCTGGCCCGTCTCACGCCGACGATCGACTGGAAGACCCAGTTCGACGCCATGGGCGTGCCGGTGCAGGAGACCGTGATCGTGGCGCAGCCCGAGTTCTACCGCCAGCTCGACTCGTGCCTGAGCGTCACCCGCCTGTCGGAGTGGCAGGCGCTGCTCCGCTGGAACGTGGTGAACACGCTGGCGCCGGCTCTGAGCCAGGCGTTCGACCAGGAGCACTTCCGCTTCTACGGCACGACCCTCCACGGCACCAGGGCCCAGCGACCGCGGTGGAAGCGCACGCTCGACGGGGTCGAGGGCGCCATGGGCGAGCTGGTCGGCCAGGTCTGGGTGCGGCGGCACTGCTCGCCCGCCACCAAGGCGCGCTACGAGCGGCTCACCGAGGCCATCTTCGCCGCCTACCGGGAGCGGCTGCAGCGCCTGCCGTGGATGAGCGACGCCACCAAGGCGCGGGCGCTGGCCAAGCTGGACCGCATCTCGCGCAAGGTGGCCTACCCCGACCGCTGGCGAGACTACTCGGCGCTCGAGATCCAGCGCTCCGCGCACGCCGCCAACCAGGTGAAGGTCTCCGAATGGTGGTTCCGCCACGAGGCCGGGAAGCTGGGCCGGCCCGTGGACCGGACGCTGTGGGAGATGACCCCTCAGACCTACAACGCCTACTACGACGGCTCCAAGCTGGAGATCGTCCTGCCCGCGGCCGCGTTCATGATCCCCGGCACACCCGACTCGCTCGTGGACGACGCCATCCTCTACGCCTACGCCGGCGGCACCACGATCGGCCACGAGATCACGCACGGTTTCGACGACGAGGGCCGCCAGTTCGACGAGCGGGGGAACCTGAACCCGTGGTGGACGCCGGAGGACTCGGTGAACTTCGCGGCGAGGGCGAGGAAGCTCGTCGAGCAGTACGACGCCTACCGGATCGGGGACCGCAACGTGCGCGGCCTCGCCACTCTGGGCGAGAACATCGCCGACCTCGGCGGCGTCGTGCTGGCCTACGAGGCGTTCAAGCAGACCGAGCAGTGGAAGCGCGGCGAGAAGCTGAACGGCCTCACCCCCGACCAGCGCTTCTTTCTCGCGCACGCGCTGGCGTGGATGGGGCAGCGCCGGCCGGAGGCGCTCCAGGCGCAGATCATGACCGACGTGCACGCGCCCGCGTTCCTGCGCGTGAACGGCCCGCTCGCGAACGTGCCCGAGTTCCACGCCGCGTTCGGGGTCCGGCCGGGCGACGCCATGTACCGCGCCGAAGACGTGCGCGTGACGATCTGGTGAGCCCGCGGCGGGAGGCGCCCGCGCGGCCGTCCCCGGCCGCGCGCCGGGCGCCTCCCGCACCCGAGCCTGCCGCCGCCCCGTCGCCGCGGGAGCCCTTCCCCGCCGCCGACCCGTGGGCGTGGGCCTCGGCGCTCGCCGTGCTGCCGCTCGCGGCGAGGATGGCGGGCGCGCCTTGGGGCGAGCCGGTGGCCGAGGACTTCGACTTCCTCCACCGCGCGCTCCTCCAGGGCATGGGCACGCTCCTGGACGGCGGCGGGTCGCAGGTGTTCTGGCGCCCGATCCCCCACCAGCTCTACTACGCCGCGTTCGGACGGCTGATCCTCGCGGCGCCGGCGCTGGTCGCGGTGTTCCACCTGGCCTGCCTGGCGGCGGCCGCCGTGCTCGTCCAGCGCGCGCTCCGGCCGCGCCTCGGCGGTGCGCTCGCGTGCGCCGCGGCCACGTTCCCCATGCTCGCGGAGAGCACCCGCACGCTCGCGAGCTGGCCCACGCAATTCGTGGACGTGGGTCTCGCGCTCGGCGGCGCGCTGGCGGTGTTCGCGGCCACGCGGCGCCGGCACACGCTCGCCCTGGCGGGCCTCTCGCTCGCGCTCCTCTGCAAGGAGGTGGCGGTCGCCGTGGGCCTGCTGCTTCCGTTCGTGCCCGGCGCCGCACGCGGCCGTCGCGAGCGCGTCCGGTTCGCGACGGGGTCGGCCGCGGTGCTGGCCGCCTGGGGGCTCGCGACGTGGTTCGTGCGCATTCGCGCAGGCCTCGCGCTCCCGGGACACATCGTGGAGACCGGCGAGGCGGTCCGCGCGTCGTGGGCGGAGAAGCTTGCCTGGGCGCTCTTCGGGAATCTCCGCGCCAGCGTGAGCCTGCCCCGTCTTCCCATGCCGGACGACAGGCCGCTCGCGATCGCCGTGGGCACGCTCGCGGCCGCGGCGGCGGTCGTGCTGCTCACGCGCCGCACGGCCCGCGCACGGCTCGCGCGCCTTGCGCCCTGGGGCGCCTGGGGCCTCGCCTGGTTCGCGCTCGGCACGGCCGCCATCGCGCCGATCTTCCCGGCCTGGCAGCCCAACCGGAGCCACCTCGCCGCCATGGGCCTGGGCGTGGCCACGACCGCGGCGCTCGGCGCGGCCCACCCCGCGCTCCCGGCCGCGCTCGCCGCGGTGCGACTCGTGGCGTTCGCACGGGCGCCGGGTCCGACGCGACGCGTGGAGACGACTCCACCCGAGTCGGGTGCGTTCATGGACTACGCGAAGCTCACGCGGCTCCAGGTGTTCATGCGCGCCGCTCGCCGCACACTGGTGCGCGAGTACCCGACGCTGCCGCCGGGCGCGGTGATCCTGCAGCAGAACCTGCCGCACGGCGTCGAGTACGCCTTCGGCCGAGACCACGCGATCCAGGCCTGGTATCGGGACCCGACGCTGCGCTGGATGCGCTTCGAGGAGTTCCAGCGCGAGCCCTCGCGCGAGGTCATGGTCGTCCTCCAGGGCCAGCCGGGCCGTGAGCCGCCGGTCGCGCTGCTCCACCCCGACGCGCTGCGCGGGCTCATGCGGGGGCGCGACCTGTTGCCCCGGCATCGCGCGGTGGAGGTGCTGGCCGCCCTCGACCTTGCCGACTCGGTCCAGCGCGACACGAATGCGGTGGACTACCGGGTGAGGGCCGCCGCGATGCGGGCGTGTGCGCTGCTCGAGCTCGATCGCTCCGCCGAGGCCGAGTCGCTGGCCGCGCGGGCGCTCGCGCTCGACCACGGTAGCGTCGTGGCCCGGCAGGCGCTGGCGCTCGCGCTCGCCGGCCAGCGGCGTTTCCGCGAGGCGTTCGCGCAGCTGGACACCGCACGCCGGGCGGCGCCCTCGAACACCGAGACGCCGGCGCTCGAGGCGCAGGTCCGCCGGCTCGCGGGGATCTGGGCCGACACGACCCGCGCTCATCGGGCGCCGTAGTCCGACCCGTCTCACACGCCACGGCGTCACGCGCGCCGGCCCGGCCCGTATCCCGGGCGCCGGAGCTTCCCCTTCCCCCCGGAGTCACTCGTGACCCCCTCCTGCGTGCCCGCCAGCCTTCTGCTCGTATCCCTCGTCGTCTCCGCCCGGCCCGGCCCCTCGAGCCCGAACCCCGAACCCGAGCTCGGGCTCGTGCGCTGGGGTCGCGACCCCGGCGCGGCGATCTCGCGGGCACGGAACGAGGGTCGCCCCGTGCTCGTCCTGTTCGACGAGGTGCCCGGCTGCGCGACCTGCGTGGGCTTCGGCCGGCAGGTCCTCTCGCATCCGCTGCTCGTCGAGGCCATCGAACGCGAGTTCGTGCCCGTGTTCGTCGCGAACAACCGTGGCGGGTCCGACTCCGCCTGGCTGCGGCGCTTCGGCGAACCCGCCTGGAACAACCCGGTCGTGCGGTTCCTGGACGGTCGGGGCCGCGACCTGATCGAGCGCCGCGACGGCCTCTACACGCCGCACGCGATCGCCCAGCGACTGATCCTCGCCCTCCGGGCGGCGGGCCGGCCCGTTCCGGGCTACCTTTCGATCGCCGAGGAGGAGTCCCGGCGCGCGCGACGAGCGGAAGCCACGTTCGTCATGTCCTGCTTCTGGGAGGGTGAGGCGAAGCTCGGCGCGGTCCCCGGGGTGCTCGACGTGCGGGCCGTGCACACGGACCGCGGCGAGGGCGTGCGCGTGACGTGGGACGCGTCGCGCCTCCCGGCGGCGGCGCTGGAGCGGGAGGCCGCCGCGCTCGGCTGCGAGCTCCACGCGGCGGCCACCGGCCGCGAGCGGACGGCGGACGGGTCCGACCACCTGCGCGCGCTCGCCCGTTCGCCGCTGCGCAACCTGGAGCTGACCCCGCTGCAGGCCGTGCGGGTGAACTCCGCGCTCTCGCTGGGTCGGGACCCCGCCACCTGGCTCACTCCCTCGCAGCGCGAGCAGGCCCGCCTCGCGCGCCGATCCGCTCCCGCCGATCCGGCCTCGGGGGTTCGCCCTCGGTGACGCCGGCGTCGCGCGCGCGACCGCGGACGGGCTCGCGCCTCGCGGTCCGGGCGCGGGCGCGCCCGGGCTCCCATACGGCCCTCCGGTGACCGGGGCCGCGGCACCTTCCCAACCTTCGGCACGCTCGGCGCATCGGAGCGACGAACGCGGCATCCCGCCGCCCCGGGTGAGCCGGACCGGCTCGCGACGGGCGGAACCTGAAGGTAGATTGCTTCGTCCATCTCGCGAGTCCCCCCGGTCACGAAAGGGTCCGCATGCGCCTGGTCCTGCCCGTCCTCTTCGCGTTGCTCGTCCCCGCCGCCGCCCATGCCCAGGCCACGAGTCTCAAGGGCCGGTTCGTGGACCCCTCCACGAACGCTCCCGTGGCCGGCGTGCAGGTCAAGCTCACGAACTTCGCCGACACGCTCGACGTGAAGAAGCTGACGGCGAAGGACGACGGCACGTTCGAGGTGACCGGCCTCGGGGTGCACAGCTACCGGCTCGAGGCCACTCGGCTCGGCTACGAGACGCTCCGGCAGGTCGTGCGGGTCACCCGGGCGGGGCAGGACCTGGGCGTGCTGCAGCTGATGCCGGACGCGGTGCCGGTCGCGGGCGTCACCGTGACCGAGTCGCCCGCGCCGGCCGCGCAGAAGGCCGACACCACCGAGTTCCGGGCCAGCGCGGTCAAGACCAGCAAGGACGCCACCGCCGAGGACCTCGTCCAGAAGCTCCCTGGGGTGACCATGGAGGGCGGCACGATCAAGGCGCAGGGCGAGGACGTGCGGCAGGTGCTCGTGAACGGCCGGCCGTTCTTCGGCAGCGACCCCGCGGCCGCGATGCGCAACCTGCCCGCCGACGTGGTGGACCGCATCCAGGTCTACGACCGCTCCAGCGACCAGGCCGAGTTCAGCGGCTTCGAGGACGGCCAGCAGGAGCGCACGATGAACTTCATCCTGCGCGACCAGAAGGCCCAGTTCGGCAAGTACTACGCCGGCTACGGCGACCGCGACCGCTACCAGGCCGGCGGCAACGCCACGTTCGTGCGCGGCATGAACCGGCTCACGCTGATCGGGCTCTCGAACAACATCAACCAGCTCAACTTCTCGCCCATGGACCTGTTCGGGGCCATGCAGGGGAGCGGCGGCGGCTCGGGGCAGCCGCGCATGATGATGATGGGTGGCCCGCGGGGCGGCGGCGGCGGAGCGCCGCGGTTCCAGATGATGGGTGGCGGCCGGGGCGGCTTCGACGCCGGCAGCTTCTTCGTGAACCAGCAGGGCGGCATCACGACGACGCACTCGGGCGGCTTCAACTATGCCGGCAACTGGGGCCCGAAGCTGGCGGTCACCTCGAGCGCGTTCCTGAACCAGAGCGACAACGAGAACCTGCAGACGCTCGCGCGCGAGTACCTGCCGCCCCAGGACTCGCTCGCGTTCTACGGTCAGAATCTCACCAGCGACAGCCGCAACCGCAACCAGCGCTTCGACGCGCGGCTGGTGTGGACCGTGGACTCGCTGAACCAGGTCATCATGCAGCCGCGCCTCTACTTCCAGGGCACGCGCTCGAACTCGCTCGGCTTCGCCGGCAACTCCACGCTGACGGGCGACCCGCTGAGCTCGAGCGAGAGCGACACGCACAACGAGACCGACGGCTACAACCTGTCCAACCGGATCACGCTCCAGCACCGGTTCGGCAAGCGCGGCCGGAACATCTCGGCCGAGGTCCGCATGGGCCAGAACCTGAGCGACGGCAACCGCGACCAGGTCACCGTGGCCACGTTCACCCAGCCGGACAGCGTCGCGGTCACCGACCAGCTCACCGACACGCGCAGCGTGACGCGCAGCCTGAGTTCGCGCATCGCCTACACCGACCGGCTCACCGACCGCTGGCAGTGGCAGCTGACCTACAGCCCGTCGCTGTCCCGCAGCGAGTCCGACGCGCGCACGCTGGCGCTCGCCGCGCTCACCGGCGTGCACGATTCGCTGGACCTGGTCCAGTCCAACACGTTCCAGAACCGCTACGTCACCCAGAACGCCGGCCTCGCCGCGCTGCGCAGCTGGGGCCCGTGGCGCTGGCTCACCCAGGCCCAGTGGCAGCAGGCCCGGCTCGAGAGCGAGCAGACGTTCCCGGCGACGCGCAGCGTGGACCGCACGTTCGACGACGTGCTGCCGTCGATGACGCTCACGGCGACGTTCGCGAACCGCCGCAACCTGCGGCTGGCCTGGAGCACGAGCACGCGCGAGCCCGGCATCTCCCAGCTCCAGAACGTGGTGGACAACTCCAACCCGCTGGCGCTCTCCACCGGCAATCCCGACCTCGGGCGCACCTACACGCACAGCCTGTCGCTGCGCGTGTCGGAGGCCGATCCCATACGCTCGCGCAGCCGGTTCGTGTTCGCGAACGTGTCCCGCACCTCGGACCCGATCTCGAACGCCACGTTCACCGCGCTCGCCGACACCGTCATCGACGGGGTCGCGGTCGCGCGCGGGACGCAGATCACGCGGCCGGTCAACCTGGACGAGTCCTGGAACGCGAACGCGTTCGGCGCGGTGAGCCGGCCGGCGGGCTTCCTCAAGAGCATCGTGAGCGTGCACGGCGGCGGCTCGTTCAGCCAGACGCCGACTCTGGTGAACGCGGGCCGGAACGTGAGCCGCACCTGGACCGCCCGCTTCGGGTCCGTGCTGTCCAGCAACATCAGCCCGAACCTGGACTTCACCGTGAGCTACCACGGCAATTACAACGTCCAGCGCAACACGCTCACGACCGCGACCCGCGGGGACTACTACGCCCACACGCTGGGCCTGCGCCTGAACGCGGTCGCGCGGCACGGCATCGTGATCCGCCAGGAGGTCAACCACAGCCTGCAGGGCGGCGCCTCCGACGACTACCGCAAGAACGTGGTGCTCTGGAACACGACGCTCGGGAAGAAGTTCCTGAAGGACGACCGGGGCGAGATCCGGGTCACCGCGACCGACGTGCTCGCCCAGGACCGGAGCGTGGGCCGCAGCCTGACGGAGACCTACGTGCAGGACTGGCGGGACCGGACGCTCGGCCGGTTCGTGCAGGCGGTGTTCACGTACACCTTCCGCTGATCGGCGCGGCGACACGAGCGGCGCCGCCTCGAGTCCGCTCGAGGTCCCGCCGCCTGTCTCTTGCGGGATCGTCGGTTAGACCGGGCGGGCCCCCATGACACGGGAGCCGGGCCGCCCTCGACCGGGCGGCGTTCCAGCGCGAACGGGATGGGCCGTCGGGATCGGTACCCCTGCCGAGTGGATGCGCCGTGCGGACTTCGAGACCTGCGGCTGGCCGAGCGACGTGTACGACCCGCTCGCGGCGTACGGCGAGTTCACGGGCGAGCCCACGCTCACGACCGACGCGCGCAGCGCGACGTACCAGCTCGGCGCCAGCGGCACGATCACGGTGCAGATGGGCGACCTGTTCGACGGGACGGGCATCTGCGGCAGCGATCTCGACGCCGTCCCGCCTGGCGAATACGCGTTCCGCACCTGGCGATGGGTGACGGGACGAGTCCCACCAGCGGCAGCCTGCCGTCCCAGGTCCAGTTCTTCAGCACCTCGGGCGATCCCGAGTGCACGCAGGGCTTCTGGAAGAGCCACCCCGAGGACTGGCCGGCGCGCTGCACCCCGAGGATGCTCGGAATCGTGGCCTACTCGGCCGCGCAGCTCATGTCGACCTACCAGCAGCCCGCGCAGGGCGAGGGCCTGATCGCTCTGGCGCACCAGCTCATCACGGTCAGGCTGAACGCGTGCAACGGCTCGAACCTCGTGAACATCGCGGGGAACGTGGCCGCGGCGGACGCGCTCATCGGCAGCCTCGTGATTCCGCCGGTCGGCGCCGGATACCTGCACGCCTCGCTGACGAGCGCCCTCACGAACACGCTGGACAACTACAGCAACGGCATCATCCCGGGCGTCGTGGCCTGCGTGACGCCGGCGAAGAAGTCCACGTGGGGGACGCTGAAGTCCCTCTATCTCTGAGCGGCGGACCCGCCGAGCTTCGAGCGAAGGCCACCCCTCACCGGGTGGCCTTCGCGCTTCCCGGAGCGGGGAGCGCGGCCTTCATCGCCCGCCACTCCTCGCCGCTCACGAGCGGGGCCGGCGGTCGCGTGACGGAGCGCCGCGCGCGCTCGAGGCGCGCCAGGCGCCCGGCCGGGGCCGGGTGCGTGGACAGGAAGCCGATCTCGGGCCCGCCCGGGGACGAGCGCCGGATGCGTTCGAGCGCGGCCGCGAGCTCTCCCGGACCGAGCCCGACGCGCGCCAGCGAGCGGACCGCCGCGTCGTCGGCCTCGCGCTCGAAGCCGCGGCTGTAGGCGAGCCCGCCGAGTCCCCCCGCCACGCGCAGCGACCCCGAGAGCGCCGAAGCGTCGCCCGCCACGAGCACGAGCAGGGCGCGGAGCCCGGCCTGCCGAAGCATTCCGCGGAGGGCGTGCCGGCCCGCCACGTGCCCGAGCTCGTGCGCCAGCACCGCCGCGAGCTCCTCGGGCCGCTCGAGCTCGCGGAGGAGCCCGGTCGTGACCAGGATCGCGCCGCCCGGGGCCGCGAACGCGTTCGGCACCTCGTCGCGCACGACGAGCAGCCGCGCGGGCTCCGCCCCGGCCGCCCCCGCGCCGGCGAGCCGACCGAACACCTTCCCGACGGGGCCCTGCACGGCGGACTCCGTGACCCGGCGCGAGGCGGGCTCCGTCTCGACGACGAGCGCGTCGCCGAGCTCGCGTTCCCACTCGCGCGGGACCTGGCCCGCGACCAGGTCGGCGAGCCACGGCACGCCGAGCCGCCAGGCCGCCACCGCGAGCAGCGCGAGCACGAGCAGGAACGCGAGCAGCGGCCCGGGTCCGCCGGTGGCGCGGTCCGGGGCCCGGCCGGGGCGGACGTCAGCGTCCGTGCCCACGCCCCCACTCGCACTCGTCCGCGAGGGCGCCCGCCCCGATCGGCGGTCCCGGCGGCAGCTCGGGCGGCACGCCGGGCGGCGCGGCACCCGCTGGCCTGCCGAGCCAGCGCTCGATGTCGCGCGCGAGCAGCGCGTGCAGCGAGCGATCGGCAGGATCCGTCGCGCGGGCGCCGCGGGCGAGCTCGCCCGCGAGCCGCGTGAGCGCCGACTCGAGCGCCGCGCGCGCGGCAGGCACCTGGCGCGACTCGCTCGCGGCGGCGAGGAGCCGGCGCACCGTGGCCGCCTGGAGTACGCGGCGGATCTCGCGCAGCCGTGGCGGGCCCGGCGGTGTCCCCGCGAAGCTCCGTCGGACGATCGCGTCCAGCACCTCCTCCACGCCCGGCATCGCCGCGTCCCGGCGATGGTGGTCCGCGACCCGCGCCAGCCGCTCCGCCGGCAGCAAAGTGCCGAGCGCGTGGTCCGCGGCGGCGGCGGCGGCGCCGAGCGCGTCGAACGTGGCGCCCGTGCGCCCGGCGAGGAACTCGTGCCGCGGCGGGTAGTCGGCGGCCACCGGCGCGAGCGCCGAGAGCAGCGGCTCCGGCAGGTCGAGCCCGGCCGGCTCGAGGGTGGCGAGCACCGCGGCGAGCGCCGCGCGCTGCGTCGCCGCCGGCACCGGCGTCACCGGCGGGCCCGAGTCGCCCCGGACCCGGTAGGCGTAGTCCACCCCGCCCAGCGACTTCGCCGCCGCCTCGACCTGGTAGCGGTGGCGGAAGTAGAGCGGCAACAGCACCTCCACGAGCTGGCCGAGCGGGGTGCCCGGCGTCACGTTCGCCTCGCCGAAGCGCGCGAGCGCGCGCCGGCGCACCTCCATCTCGTGCGCGAGGCGCGCAACCGGGTCGGGGCCGTTGTCCCACATGGCCGCGAACGGGTGCGCGGCGCCCGCCGGGCGCGTGTCGGCGTCGGAGAGGAACAGGTACCGCCGGCGCGCGTTGTCGCGAAGGATCGCGGCCAGCTCCTCGCGCTCGTCTCCCGGGCTCGCGAACTCCGAGTAGGCGTATCGCACCGTCGCCACGTCCCACGCCCCCAGGCCGCTCCCGTAGGCGCGCGAGAAGTCGAGCCCGCCGCCGTCCCCGAGCCTCACGTCCGGCGCGGGATAGTCCATGACCGAGGCCCCGTCGCCGTACGTGCTGGCGGCGAAGTTGTGGCTGAAACCCAGCGTGTGCCCGACCTCGTGCGCGGCGAGTTGGCGGATGCGGGCGAGCGAGAGCTCCACCGGGTCGTCGGGCCGACCGGTCCCCGTGTGGTCCGTGCCCGCGAGGCCCTCGAAGATCAGCCGGTCCTGGCGGATGCGCAGCGAGCCCAGCGTGACGTGCCCCTTCAGCATCTCGCCCGTGCGCGGGTCCACGACGCCGCCGCCGTAGGACCAGCCGCGCGTGGCGCGGTGCACCCATTGGATGACGTGGTAGCGGACGTCGAGCGGGTCGGCGTCCGGCGGCAGCAGCCTCACCTGGAACGCGTCCTCGAAGCCGGCCGCCTCGAACGCCTTCGCCCACCACGACGCGCCCTCGAGGAGCGCGCTGCGGACGGGCTCGGGCGCGCCCGGGTCCACGTGGTAGACGATGGGCTTCCGCACGCGAGAGCGCGCCGCGCCCGGAGTGAGCTTCTCCAGCCGGTGCCGCACGATCCAGCGGCGCTCGAGCTCGGCGGCGACCGGCTGCGCGTAGTCCGCGAACATCACGTCGAACGCACCGCAGCGCGGGTCCCACTCCCGCGGCCGGTAGCCGTCGTCCGGCAGCCGCACGAACGAGTGGTGCTGGGCGATGGTCACGGCCTGCGGCGTGGGCGCGGTGGCGCGCACCTCCGCGCCCGGCTCGTCGCCTGCGAACGTGAGCAGCGCCTCGAACTCCAGGTTGTCCGGGAAGCTCCTGCAGCGGGACGGGTCCAGCACGCTCCGGTCGCGGTCGAGCGCGACGCCGCCCTGGCCCTCGCGCTTGAGCGTGGCGGCGACACCGTGGGCGTCGCGCACCAGGAACGGCGTGAGGTCCACGAGCAGCCGGCCGTCGGCCGCCTCGGCGAGGACCTCGCCCGCCCACAGCACGGAGCTGGCGAACGACTCGCGCACGGCGCGCCGCTCGCTCGAATCCGGCGACAGCGCGCGGTAGCGGAGGTTCTCCTGCTCCAGCAGCACGCGCGCGCCGACGCGGCGGAAGCTCACGACCCGCGTCTCCCCCACCTGCCCGCGGTCCAGGCCGACCGGGTTCGAGCCGAGCCCGGTCTGGATGCCCTCGATGTAGAGGAACCGCGCGCACTCGCCCCGGGGGCCGGTGGGGCGCGGCAGCTCGAGCAGGAGCTTCCCCGCCTTCGCATCGAGGTGGGTGACGAACAGCCCGGCGCGTCGCTCGAGCCCGCCGGTCCTCGCGGCGAACGACGCGGGGCGGGCCGGCGACGGCTCGGCGGCCGGCGCGGGCCCGGCCGCGAGCGTCGCGCCCAGCGCCAGCGCAGGCACGAGGATGACCCGCCCGCGCCACGATCCGTTCATGTCGCACTCCCGGCGTCCGCCGTTGCGGCCTGCGCGTGGCAGGCACGAGAGCGTCGCAGGATAGTGGCGCGTCGCGGCCGCGGCAACGACCGGGCGGGCGGCCCGGTCCGCGTCGGGATCGTCGGGCAGCTTGTGCTGGAGCGCGCGGCCCGGCGTGTCATCGGCGGTCGCGCCCGGCGTCGCCAGCCTCCCGGCGCCGGACGCGCGGCTCATCGCGCCGGGGACGTGGTCTCCGTGACCCAGCGGAGCGTGCGGTCGCGGCCGGGGTAGCCCTCCAGCTTCCGCACGCGCCCCGAGGCCGGGAAGTAGAGCACGAGCGTCGGGAAGCTCGTGACGCCGAAGCGCCGCTGCAGTCCGTCGGCTTCGCGCGCCGGGTCGCTGTCGCCGGCGAGCGGGTCCGCCACCGCCACGGGCACCACGGCGGAGCGGAGCGTGACGCCGGCCGCCTCGTCGCGGAACACGTCGCGCGCGAGCTGGTCGCACAGGTCGCAGCCCCAGGCGCTGAACGCGAGCAGCACCGGCCGGTCGCCGCGGCGGGCGAGCGGCACCGCCTCGGCGAACGTCGTCCAGTCCGGGAACAGCTCCGGGTCGAGCGGCGGGGGTTTCGGCTCGGGCTCGGGCCCGGCGGCGGCGGCGGAGTCGGCCGTGGTCGAATCGCGGGAATCGACGCGCGCTCCGTCCGCGGCGGGCGGGACCGGCGTGCGCGGGCCGGCGTCCGCCGCCGTGGCCGCGCCGGGATCGGCCGCCCCGGCCCGTTCCATCGCGGCCGTGTCGAGCGGCGAGAGCAGCTCGGCGCTCATCGCCTCGGCCGCGGCCCGGCCGCGGGCCGCGATCCGGGTGACGAGCAGCGCCAGCCCCGCCACGACGACCGCCAGCAGCACCCACAGGCCGCCCCGTCCGATGCGGGCCGCGAACGACATGGATTCGAGCTCCTCCTCCACCGGTGTCCCCGGCCGCGTGGCCCGGGGGACGGCCCCGGCGGGGCCGCTCCCGGGTCATCGGCAGGTCGGGCCCCGCGGTCCACGCCCGGCTTTCGCCCGCGCGGCGCGTGACCTACCATCGCGCCCCTATGACCGAACTCGACCTGAACACCTCGCCCTACCTGGCCGCGGCCTACGCGAGCGACCGCGCGCACGTCTTCCACTCCTGGTCCGCCCAGGGCCTGCTCGATCCCGTCGTCATCGCCGGCGCGAAGGGCTCCCGCATGTGGGACGACCGCGGGAACACCTGGCTCGACTTCTCGAGCCAGCTCGTGAACGTGAACATCGGGCACCAGCACCCGAAGCTCGTGGCCGCGATCCAGGCGCAGGCGGCCCGGCTGTGCACGATCGCGCCGTACCACGCCAACGACATGCGCAGCGAGGCCGCCCGGCTCATCGCCGAGCTGGCCCCGGGCGAGCTGTCACGCGTGTTCTTCACGAACGGCGGCACCGAGGCGGTCGAGAACGCGGTGCGCCTGGCGCGCGGCCACACCGGGCGCCACAAGGTGCTGTCCGCCTACCGGAGCTACCACGGCGCCACCGGCACGAGCATCGGCCTCACCGGCGACCCGCGCCGCTGGGCCAATGAGCCGGCTTCGCCCGGGGCGGTCAAGTTCTGGGGCCCGTACCTGTACCGGAGCGCGTTCCACGCCACCACGCCCGCGGAGGAGTGCGAGCGGGCCCTCGAGCACCTCGCGAACGTGCTCATGGTGGAGGGCCCGCACACGGTCGCGGCCATCATCCTCGAGACCGTGGTCGGCACGAACGGCATCCTCGTGCCGCCCGACGGCTACCTGGCCGGGGTGCGCGCGCTGTGCGACCGGCACGGCATCGTCATGATCTGCGACGAGGTCATGGCCGGCTTCGGCCGCTGCGGCGAGTGGTTCGCCGTGGACCGCTGGAAGGTGGCGCCCGACCTGATCACGTTCGCCAAGGGCTCGAACTCGGGCTACATCCCGGTGGGCGGCGTCATCATGACGCCGAAGATCGCCGACACCTACAAGGACCGGGTCTTCCCCGGCGGACTCACCTACAGCGGCCACCCGCTGGCGTGCGCCTCCATCGTGGCGAGCATCGGCATCTTCAAGGAGGAGCGCATCGTCGAGCACGCCCGCATGCTGGGCGCGGACGTGATCGGGCCGGAACTGGCGAGGATCGCGGCGAAGCATCCGAGCGTGGGCGAGGTGCGCGGCCTGGGCGTGTTCTGGGCCATCGAGCTGGTGAGGAACCGGAAGTCGCGCGAGCCGCTCGTGCCGTTCAACGCCAGCGGCGCCGACGCGAAGCCCATGGCCGAGGTGATGGGCGCGTGCAAGAAGGCCGGCGTGTGGCCGTTCGCGCACTTCAACCGGCTGCAGGTGACGCCGCCGTGCACGACCAGCGTGGAGGACGCGCGCGCGGGCCTGGCGATGATTGACCAGGCGCTCTCCGTGGCCGACCGATACGTGACCGCGTGAGCTCTCCGCTCACGCGCCCGGCCGCGGATGGCGTCAGTCCACCCGCTTCAGCCGCGGCTGGAAGTCCACGTTCTCCCGCACCCAAGAGAAGAACCGCGACTGGTTCGCGTACGGGGTGTCCGGGAGCATGAGCTTCGGATCCTTCCAGTCCGCCATCACGGCCGCGTCCTGCGTCCAGATCTTGACGCGTTTGCGCGGCACCTCGTCGCGCCAGTTCTTGGCGGTGACGGCGTCCGTGTAGAGAACGCGCAGCGTGATGTTCCGCGACAGCCCCTCGAGCGGCGACACCTTGAGGCTCCGGAACTTGGCCATCGCCCGCGCGTCCGCGGTCTCTCCCATGTCGGGGTCGCCGTCGGTGAGCAGCACGATCGAGATCGGCTTGAGCAGCAGCTTCTTCTGCCCGATCAGGTCGGCCACCTGCTCGAAGAACGCGTTGAAGTCGGTGTAGGTGTTGACGCGGCCCTTCGGGAAGATCTGCTGCAGCTCGGCTTTGATCTGGACCACGTCCCGGTTCTGAAACGTCTCGATGGGGTAGAGCGTCTTGGCCTCGTCCTTCTCGCGGCCGCCGATCGAGCCCACGAACAGCGAGTGCGGCTTCTCCATCTCCCCGAGCCCGTTCAGGTGCCCGTAGAGGTAGTGGGCGAGGAAGTCGATCGAGTCGTCGAAGTAGCGGCCGTTCATGAACGAGCCGCTGATGTCCACGCCCACGAACATCACCAGCCGCGGCGTCGGCTCCGCCGGGGCTTTGGCCGCCTGCGCGGCGGGCCTGCCGCCGGGCCGCACGCCCGGCGCCGAGTCGCAGCCCGCCGTCGCGAGCGGGGCCGCGAGCAGCGCAGCCGCGACGGCGAAGCGGGCCGGGCGCATGTCAGGCCGCCTCCTGCGTCGGATCGCCCATCTCGGCGGTAAGCGTGCGGGCGTCCTTGAAGTCGGCCACGCTTTCGAGCGGGAGCGCCAGCAGGTGCCGGTTGGAGGTGAGCAGCGTGACGAAATTGAGCGCGGCCGCCACCAGGTTCATCGGCGGCACGAGGAACGCGTCCACGAGCTTCTGCCCCTCGGCGCCGGCCCACTCGAGCTCGGTCCGGAGCTGGGTTCCGAAGCCGTCGGAGAACAGCTTGAACTGGGACGGCGCCGCGGCGCCGGGGTCCGGGCTCGCCACACCCTGGCCGGAGATGATGGACAGGATCGTCGGCGTGCCGGCCGCGGCGAACAGGAACCACGACAGGCTGCGGATGCCCAGCCAGACCATGCCCGCGATGAACAGCGTGCCCGCGATCCCCAGCTCGAACTTCCCGGAGGTGTGCTGCGCGAACCAGGGGACGAGCGCGTCCACGAACTCGCGGTAGAGGAACACGACCTCCACGAACAGCGCCACCGCCTCCACCACGCCGATCTTGACGATGGTCGCCCAGTCGCGGGACTGGACGGCCTGCGAGAACGAGGCGAGCACCGCGTAGCTGCCGAGCGCGATGAACAGCATGAACAGGAACAGCGGGATGCGGATGCCGGTCTCGGTGAGCTGGACGCCGGCGATGTTCGAGAGCGTGTCGATGACCAGCGACGTGGTCACGAACGTGAACAGGATGGCCTCGAACACGCACCAGAAGAACGTGAGCGCCACCGCAATCCACGGCACCCCGGGCGTGAGCATGTTGCTGCCGGCGCTGCGGATGACGCGCAGCGGCAGCAGGACGACCTCCTTGAGCAGCGTCCACAGCCCGACCACCAGCATCTGGACCGCGCCGAACACCGACAGGCCGAGCCGCAGCACGAACCGGAACACGCCGCCCCAGAACGTGAACGTGGCGCGCGCCAGGTCCCACCAGGTCACGACCACGAGGCTGAAGAACGTCCGGCGCCGCGCCCGCACGACGATCGTGGGCAGACTCAGCACGGTGGTCCAGTAGCCGAGCGCGATGGCGCCGAGCGGCGGCAGCAGGAACAGGCGCTTGGCCCACGCCATCCAGGCCGGGTCCCCCGCCCCCCACGCGAACCAGAAGCCGCTCCGGAGCGGCTCCCAGAGCGAGATCAGTTCGACCCAGTAGCGGACCTGTTCGCTCACCATGCGTCCTCTCCCTGACGTGCGGGTTTCCCCGGGTTCCGTCCTCGGAACCATCGGCAGCGCCCGGGCCGGACTTGAGCGGGCCGGCGCGGGGCGCGCGGGGGGAGCCCGGGCCCCGCGCGGCCCGGTTCAGCGCGTGTCAGGCCCGCGGCGCACCACGACCGGCGCCGTGAACCGCATCGGGCCCAGCGCGGTCTCGATCGTGGGCCGCAGCTCGAGCCGGAGGTCCTTCCGCACCGGCCCCCGCCCGGCGATCGCCAGCGCCGCGTCGTAGAGGTCGCGCACGCCCCCGCCCTCCAGCGCGAGCAGGTCCAGCCGGACTCCGAGCGGCACGTCCTGCGAGCCGCCCGGCTCGATCGAGACGGCCCGGGTGAGCGCGCCCGTGAGCATGCGGCGCTCCTCCACGAACAGCGTCCAGTCGAGCCCGAGGAGCTGCGCCGCCACCTTGTTCTCGCCCGGGTTCGAGGCGCGCACATGGGCCACCAGCTCGAGCGGGAGGTCCCTCGCGGCGAGCGCCGCCCCCAGGCGCGCGGCGTCCGCCACGCTCAGGCGGGCGAAGCTCGAGCTCTCGTCGATCCGCACCCCGGCGAGGCGCACGTCCGTGATGCCCGCGTAGGCGAACGTCACCGTGCGGAGCACCGAGAGCTGCCGGAGCGTGGCGCAGCCCGCCGCGGCGAGCAGCAACCCCCCGGCGAGGAGCGCGGCCCTACGGGCGGCAGGGGTCATGGTGGCCTCGCGGGGCTCGCGTGGGGGTCAGAGCCGGACGGCGATGAACGTGTCGCCCTGCTCGAAGTCGCCGGTCTCGTAGCCGCGCCGGAACCAGCGCACGCGCTGCTCCGAGGTGCCGTGCGTGAACGCGTCGGGGACGACCGCCCCCTGCGAGCGCCGCTGCAGGCGGTCGTCGCCGATGGCGCTCGCGGCGTTCAGCCCCTCCTCCAGGTCGCCCTGCTCGAGCAGCGGCCGCAACCTCTCGGTGTGGTGCGCCCACATCCCGGCGAGGAAGTCGGCCTGGAGCTCGAGCCTGACCGAGAGCCGGTTGCCCTCGGCCTCGCTCAGCTGCTGACGCACGGCGGCGACGCGCTCGCTGATGCCGAGCAGGTTCTGCACGTGGTGGCCCACCTCATGGGCGATCACGTAGGCCTGCGCGAAGTCGCCCGGCGCCCCGAGCTGGTCGTGCATGGTCCGGAAGAACGAGAGATCCAGGTAGAGCCTGGAGTCCCCGGGGCAGTAGAACGGGCCCACGGCCGCGCCCGCGAGGCCGCACGCGGACTCGACCTGGTCCGTGAATAGCACCAGCCGCGGTTCCACGTACTCGCGGCCCATGCGCTGGAATTCGCGGTGCCAGACGTCCTCGGTCTCGGCCAGGATGGTGGCGGCGAACGCCGCGAGCTCGTCCTCCGCCGGGTCGGCCCGGCGCTCCGTGGGCGCGGTCGAATCGAGCGTCTGGACCTGCTGGAGCAGCACGCGCGGGTCGGCGCCGAACAGGAGCGCCACGACCAGGATCACGAGGCCCGCGCCGCCGCCGAGCGCGAGCCGTCCCGCCGGGCGGCCGCGGCGGTCCTCCACGTTCGTGCTCCGCCTCCGGCCCTGCCAGCGCATGTGCCCTCCCCCCCGGCCGGCGCCGCCGGGCGCGACCCACCCGCACGGCCCAGCCCGCCCGGCCGGCTTCGCGCTGTCCCTTGCCCGCCCTCTGGGCGGACGGCCCGTGATGGGCTCGGACTTACCACGACCCGCTCGCCACGTAAAGGTCCACGAGCCGTTCGTGGCTGCCGAACGCGACCTGGAGCGCGTGCCGGACCACCTGAGCGGGGAGCTCCCGCTGCTCGCGCCGCTGGTCGAGAAGCAGCGCGGCGGACACCCGCGGCGGCGGCGTGCAGCAGTTCCTGACCGCGCTCCTCTTGGAATCGGGCCAGGCCGTGCGGCAGAAGACTGACGGCCGGCACGCGAGGCGCCGGCCCGGGTGGGCGCCCGGTGCGACGCCCGCCTTGCCCCACCCGGCGCGCCGTTGGAGAATCCGGCCGACATTCCCCGACGCGACGCGCCCGCCGCGGAACCTCCTCGCTGGGAGTCCCACTCGTGCCCCAACAGGACCTCGTCCGGCGTCTGCAGGCTCACCAGACGCTGGGGTCCGCCCCGCGTGAGCAGCTCGAGTGGCTGGCGGCACGCGCGACCGTGCACCGCTTCGAGCAGGGCGAGCGGGTCACGGGGTCGGACGAGCGGATCCGCGCGATGTTCATCCTGCTCACCGGTCACACGGCCCTCCGCGCGGACCGCGGCGGGGTCGCGCGAAGGCTCATGGAGTGGAAGGCGGGAGACGTCTCGGGGCTCCTCCCCTACTCGCGCCTGACGAAGCCGCCCGGTTGGGTCACGGCGGAGGAACCCTCCGAGATCGCGCTCGTGGACCAGCAGCACTTCCCCGAGATGATCACCCGCTGCCACGAGCTCACGGCGATTCTCGTGCACGTCATGCTGGACCGCGCGCGCCGGTTCCAGAAGTCGGATCTTCACGACGAGAAGATGCTGTCGCTCGGGCGGATGGCGGCGGGGCTCGCGCACGAGCTCAACAACCCCGCGTCGGCGGTGGCGCGGAGCGCGCAGGAGCTGCGCGGGAGTCTGACCGAGCTGGAAGCGACGGCGCTGGCTCTCGGCGCGGTGGGCCTCACTCCCGAGCAGCTCGCCGCGCTCGCGAGGGTGCGGGCCCGCTGCGAGGAGGTTGGCGCGCGCATGGCGCTCACGCCGCTCGAACGGGCCGATCGGCGGGAGGCGGTCGAGGACTGGCTTGCGCGCCGCGGCCTGCGACGCGAGGTGGCGGACGGGCTCGCCGACACGCCGCTCGCGGTCGAGGTGCTGGACTCGCTCGCCGGCTCGCTCGACGACGATGCGCTCGGCTTCGCGCTCCACTCGCTCGGGGCGGGGCATCGCGTGCGCATGCTGGCCGCCGAGCTCGAGTCGGCCGCGAACCGGATGCATTCCCTGGTGACCGCCGTCAAGCGCTATACGCGCATGGACCAGTCGCAGGTTCCCGAACCCGTCTCGATCGGCGAGGGGCTCGCCGACACGCTGCGAATCCTCGGGGCCAAGGCGCGCGGCAAGGGCGTCTCGGTGCGGCTCGCGGTTCCCGACGACCTGCCGGCGGTGGAGGGCTTCGGAGGAGAGCTCAACCAGGTCTGGCAGAACCTGATCGACAACGCGCTCGACGCCGCGCCCGCTTCGGGCCACGTCGAGGTGTCGGCCGCGTGCGAAGGCGACTGCGTCGTCGTGCGCGTCGTGGACGACGGTCCGGGCATGCCGGAAGACGTCGCGGAGCACATGTTCGAGCCGTTCTACACCACCAAGCCGCCCGGCCAGGGCACCGGCCTCGGACTCGACATCGCCCGGCGGCTGGTCGAGCAGCACGAGGGCGAGCTCGACTTCGACTCGCGCCCGGGACGCACCGAGTTCCGCGTCCGCCTGCCGAAGGAGCGCAAGCCCACCCCCGCCCGAGGAGGCGCCTGATGCCGAGATTCCTGATCGAGGTCCCCCACCCCCCCGACACGCTGTCGTGCGCCCGCGTCGTCCAGGTGTTCCTGGCGAGCGGCTCGCACTACCTCACGCACGCCGACTGGGGCTGCAACGACGGCGTGCACAAGGCATGGCTGGTGGTCGAGGTGGACGGCAAGGCCGAGGCCATGGCGATCGTGCCGCCCGCGTTCCGGCACGACGCCACGATCGTGCGCCTGAGCCGGTTCACGATGTCGCAGATCGAGCGCACGCTGGCGAAGCATGCGGGCGGAACCCCGGGAGGCGAGAGCGGTGGCTAAACCCTACCTGCTCACGGTGGACGACGATCCGCAGGTGCTCGCGGCCGTCGAGCGGGACCTCCGCCGGCACTATGGGAACGAGTACCGCGTCATGACCGCCGCTTCGGGGGCGCAGGCGCTCGACGCGCTGCGGCAGCTCCAGCGCCGGGCGGGCGCGGTCGCGCTGTTCCTGGTGGACCAGCGGATGCCGGAGATGACCGGGATCCAGTTCCTGTGCGAGGCGCGCAAGCTCTACCCGGAGGCCCGCCGCGTGCTGCTCACGGCGTACGCCGACACCGCGGCCGCGATCGCGGCCATCAACGAGGTCGGGCTCCACCATTACCTCATGAAGCCGTGGGACCCGCCCGAGCAGCGGCTCTACCCGGTGCTCGACGACCTGCTCGGCGCCTGGGCCGCGCGGGCTCGGCCGGCGTTCGAGGGCATCCGCGTGCTGGGCTCGCGCTGGTCGCCGCAGAGCTACGCGGTGCGCGAGTTCCTGACCCGCAACCAGGTCCCCTACCAGTGGCTCGACGTGGACACGGACGCCTCGGCGCGCACACTCGTGAACCAGGTTGGGGGAGAGTCCGCCCGCCTCCCGGTGGTGCTGTTCGCGGACGGGAGCACGCTCGAGGCGCCGGGCGCGGCCGAGCTGGCGGGCCGGGTCGGTCTCCACACGCAGGCGGCGCGCCCGTTCTACGACGTGGTCATCGCGGGGGGCGGGCCGGCGGGGCTCGCGAACGCGGTGTACGCGGCCTCGGAGGGACTGAAGACGCTGCTCATCGAGGAGCACGCGCCGGGCGGGCAGGCCGGCGGCAGCTCGCTGATCGAGAACTATCTCGGCTTCCCCGGCGGCCTGACGGGCGCGGACCTCGCCCAGCGCGCCGCCGCGCAGGCGCGGCGCTTCGGCGCAGAGCTGCTCGTGGGTCAGCCCGTGGCCGGCCTGCGGCGCGAGGACCCCTACCGCATCGTCACGCTCGCGAACGGCCACGAGGTCTCGTGCCACGCGCTCGTCCTCGCCACCGGCATGGCGGTGCGCGAGCTGGACGTGCCCGGGGTCCAGCCGCTCGTGGGCCGTGGCATCTACTACGGCGCCGCCATGTCGGAGGCCGCGCTCTACCGGGGCCAGGACGTCGCGATCGTGGGCGGCGCCAACTCCGCCGGCCAGGGCGCACTGTTCTTCTCGCGCTACGCCCGCACCGTGAACGTGCTCGTGCGCGCCCCCGGATTGAGCCCGAGGATGTCGCGCTACCTGGTGGACCGCATCGAGGCCACCGCCAATATCCGGGTGCACACCGGCGTGCTCGTGACGCAGGCGTGCGGGAACGGCCACCTTCGCCAGGTGGTGCTCCAGGACGTCGCGACGGGCGAGGCCCGGCCGCTCGACGTGGCGGCGATGTTCGTCTACATCGGCGTGGCGCCCCGCACGGAGCGCTTCGCCGGCTTCCTGGCGCTCGACCCCAAGGGCTTCATCCTCACCGGGCCCGACCTGCCCCGGGGCGACCGCGCGTGGCCGCTCGAGCGCGACCCGCTCCTGTTCGAGACCAGCGTCCCCGGCGTGTTCGCCGCGGGCGACGTGCGCTCGGGCGCGAACCGGCGCATCGCCTCCGCCGTCGGCGAGGGCTCGGCCGCGATCTACTCGGTGCACCGCTACCTGCTCACCGTGTAGTCGGGCGAGCCTCCCCTCGGTTCATCGCCCGCCCCCGAGCTGCCGCATCCAGTCCCAGGCCGTATCCAGGATGACGCGCATCTGGCGCTCGTCCTCGGGACGGAGGTGGGCGCCCGGGTGCCGCGCTCGTTCGGCGTGCGGGAACGCGGCGTGGAGCCGCTCGACGCACGCGCGCGGCAGGCGCTCCTCGCGCTCGGCGTCCACGAGCAGCGTCGGGAGCGCGCGCGCCGCGGCCGCGACGCCGGAAGGTTCGAGCGGGCCGAGGAGCCAGGCGCCGAGCGGCGCCGCGAGCGTGGCCGCACCGGCCGCGATCGGGCCGCCGCCCAGTGCGCGCGCGGTCTCCGAACGCAACAGCCGGCCCAGGTCGGCCGCCCCGCCCACCAGCACGAGGGCGTCCGCGCGGACGAGCGGCAGCGCCGCCACCGTGGGCGGCACGCCGAGGCTCGCGCCCACCATCGCGAGGCGCGCGCCGGGCCGCACGCGGCGCACCGCCTCGACGCCGCGAGCGAGCGCGAGCGGCGTGCGCAGCAGCGACGCGCGCAGCGCCGGAATGCTTGCCACGAACCGCGCCCAGCCCATCCGGCGCGAGCCCTTCCACGGCCAGCTCACCGCGAGCACGCCCGCCGGCAGCCGGTCGGGGACGAGCAGCGCCGCGCGGTCGTCGGTGCCGATGCCGCCGAGGAGGACCACCGTCCACTCGGGCGCGCCCTCCCCGCCCGTCGCGGCGCCGGGCGCCGGAGGGCGCCAGAGCGCGGTCACCGTGTCCGCGTCCGGGCCGATCAGCCGCCAGCGTTCGAGCCCGCGGCCCTGGCCGTGCAGCGGCTCGCGTTCCAGCGACACGAGGGCGTGGGTGCGGATATCCACCTCCGTGCGGCGGTCGACCGGGAGCAGCCACGGCGCGGCGAGCGCGAGCGCGCTCGCGGCGAGGAGTGCGACAGCCGCCCGGCTCGCGCGGAGTGGCGCAGGTGGCGGGCGCCGCGCCCCGGCTCCGGATTCTCTTGGCTCGCGAGCGTCCACCGTGCGAGTCTAACGCCGGGCGCGACTTCGCGCCCGAAGGAGGTCCCCATGCGCACCCCGCCCGTCGCGCTCCCGGCCGCCGCGCAGACCCAGTTCAACGTGAGCGCCTCGAGCACCACCAACTACACCATCGACGGCTCGAGCGACCCCACGCTGATGCTCGTGCGCGGCCAGACGTACGTGTTCCAAGTGAGCGCCCCCCGGGCACCCGTTCTACGTCAAGACCGCGCGCGTCGCCGGGACCGGCAGCCGCTACGACAACGGCGTCACCGGCCAGGGCGTGACCAACGGCCCGCTCACGTTCGTGGTGCCGATGGACGCGCCGGGTACGCTCCACTACCAGTGCAGCAACCACAGCGCGATGGGCGGCACGCTCAGCATCACCGACCCGGTCAGCGTGCAGGAGAGCGGCGTCCCGAAGGCCGCGTGGCTCGGGCCCGCCGTCCCGAACCCCTCGAGCCGCGGCGCCACGTTCCGGTTCGGGATCCCGCGCGACGGGCCGGTGGAGTTCGCGGTGTACGACCTGTTCGCGCGCCGCGTGCGCATGCTCGCGAAGGGCGACTTCCCCGCGGGCGAGCACGTGGTCCGCTGGGACGGCCGCGACCACTCGGGCCGAAGGGTCCCGAACGGCCTCTACTCGTACCGCTTGAAGCTCGCGGGGCGGGAGCTGGCCGGCCGGCTGATCGTCACGCGCTGAGTCGCGCGGCGGCAGGCCCCGGCGTCAGCGGCGCGCGTCCCACGCCACGCGCCCGTTCACGAGCGTGAGCACGCAGCGGGCCTTCGGGATCTCCGCGGCCGGGATGGTCGTGAGGTCGCGATCGAACACGGAGACGTCCGCCCGGTGGCCGGGCCGGAGCCGTCCCACCTCGTGCTCCATGGACGCGGCGTAGGCCGCGTCGGCCGTGAACGCGCTCAGCGTCTCCGCGATCGTGAGCTTCTCGCCCGGGCGGAAGCCGCCCGGCGGATCCCCGTCCGCCTCCTGCGTGGTGACGGCCGCGTGCACGCCCAGGAGCGGGTCCACCTGCTCCACCGGGAAGTCGCTCCCGAACGCGAGCCGCACCCCCGCCGCCAGCATGCGGCGCCACGAGTACGCGCCCTCGATGCGCGCCGCGCCCAAGCGGTCCGGGGCCCACGGCATGTCGCTCGTGCAATGCGTCGGCTGCATCGAGGCGATGATCCCCGCCCGGCCGAAGCGCGGGATGTCCTCGAGCGACACGACCTGCGCGTGCTCGATGCGGAATCGCTTCCCGCGCAGCTTCTCGAGCCCGCCGGCGGCCCGCGCGCAGGCGTCGAGGGCGACCCGGTTGCCGCGGTCGCCGATCGCGTGCACGCACAGCGGCAGGCCGGCCTCGAGGCTCCGGCGCGCGAGCAGCTCCAGCGTGTCGGCCGGGGTCACGAGCAGGCCGCGGTTCCCCGGGTCGTCGGCGTAGGGCTCGAGCAGCGCGGCGCCGCGCGAGCCGAGCGCGCCGTCGGCGTAGGCCTTGACCGCGAACACCCGGAACAGGCCGGCGGCGTCGGGCGCGCGCGGCTGCTCGAGCGCCCGGTCGTGGAGCACGGCGCCGGAGGAGAGCATCGCCGCCACCCGGACGGCCATGCCGCCCGAGTCCGCGAGCCGGCGGTACACGGCGAGCTCCTCCACGCCCACGCCCGCGTCGTGCACGCCGGTGAGACCCAGCCGCGCGCACTCCTCGAGCGCGCGCGTGATGTCGGACGCGAGCTGGTCCGGGGTGGGCGGCGGGATCGCCGCCTGGACGAGCGCCATGGCGTTGTCCACCAGCACGCCGGTCGGCTCGCCGTCGGGCCCGCGCTCGATGCGGCCGCCGTCCGGGTCGCGCGTCTCTCGCGTCACGCCCGCGAGCGCGAGCGCCCGCGAGCTGGCCCAGCCCGCGTGACCGTCCACGCGCCGGAGCCACACCGGGTGCTCCGGCGCCGCCGCGTCGAGCAGCGCGCGCGTCGGGAAGCGCTTCACCTCCCAATCGTTCTGGTCCCAGCCGCGCCCGAGGATCCATTCGCCCTTCGGCCGCTTCGCCGCCGCCTCGGCCACCATGCCGGCGACCTGCTCCGCGGAGGTCGTGCCGAAGAACCGCAGCCGGCGGAGCGAGAGCCCGAGGCCGGACACGTGCGCGTGCGCGTCGATGAGCCCCGGCATGGCGAACGCGCCTTCGAGATCGCGCTCGGCGGGCGTGAGCTCGCGCCGCGCCGCCTCCCGCCGCACGTCGCGCTCCGCACCGACCGCGGCCACCCGCCCGTCCACGACGAGCAGCGCGTCGGCCCAGCGCCGGGCGCGCGGCGCGTCCACCTCCGTGAGGATGCGGCCGTTCCGGAGGAGGAGCGCATCGGCGCCGGCCACGGCGGGCGTGATGGCGACGAGCGCGGCGAGCAGGGCGAGGCGGGGGTCCGGGCGCACGCGTGGAGGCTAGCCGGGGTCGCTCCCCGCCGCCAGCCGCGCCGGGCACCGCGCCTCCGCGCGAGCACGTGATACGGCCCGGGCAGGCTCGTGACCCTGCCGACCTCGGGAGCGGCTTGCAGGTGGAGGGCTCGCCGCACCGGCCGCTCTCCTGGAAGGGGTCCGGGCGGTCCGGCGGCGGGCGTCGAGCTCGGAAGGCGGCCGGCGGCATCTGGTAGCTTCGCCGCCGCGAGGCCCAGCCCTTCGCGGCGCCCCCCCGCGCCGCCCCGTCGCCCACCCGAGAGGTCGCCATGCGCATCGGTCGTGTCGTCGCGTTCGTGGTCGTGCTCGTCGCATTCGCCTCCCCCGCCGTCGCCGCCCTCCGGTCGCGCGTCGTGGACTACTCCCAGGACGGCCACACGCTCCAGGGCTACATGGCCTGGGACGACGCGAACAAGGCCAGGCGCCCGGGCGTGCTCGTGGTGCACGAGTGGTGGGGCCACAACGAGAACGCGCGGCGTGCCGCCGACCGCCTGGCGAAGGCGGGCTACGTGGCGTTCGCGCTCGACATGTTCGGCAAGGGGAGGCTCGCCGCCCACCCGGACTCGGCCCAGGCGTTCGTGGCCGAGGCTACTCGCGACGTGGACGTGGCCGTGGCGCGCTTCAACGCCGCGCTCGATCAGCTCAAGGCCCACGAGCACGTGGACGCCGCGCGGATCGGCGCCATCGGCTATTGCTTCGGCGGCGCCGTCGTCCTGAGCATGGCCCGCTCGGGCGCCGACCTGCGCGCGGTCGGCACGTTCCACGCCGCGCTGGTGGCCGGCAAGCCCACGGAGCCCGGCAGGGTGAAGGCGAAGCTGCTGGTCCAGACGGGCGGCGCCGATGCCATGGTCCCCGCCGAGGCCGTCGCCGCGTTCGAGAAGGACATGACCGCCGCGGGCGTCACGTATCGCGTGATCCGCTACCCCGGCGCGAAGCACAGCTTCACGAGTCCCGACGCCGGCAGGCACGGCATGGACGGGCTCCAGTACGACGCGGCCGCCGACCGGAAGTCGTGGGCCGAGCTGATCCGGTTCTTCAGGAAGGAGCTGTAGGGCGGGATCCCGCCATGGCGCTCTGGTCGCACAGCCGCCTCGAGACCTTCCGGCAGTGCCCGCGGAAGTACTTCTACCGGTACGTCGCGCGGGTGAGACTGCCGGTGGAGCCGGAGACGATCGAGCAGTTCGCCGGCTCGCGCGCACACGACGCGCTGGAGTGGCTCTACGGCGAGGTGCAGCGCGGGCGCGCGCCGTCGGCGGAGCAGCTGGTGGGCCGGCTGCGGAGGGACTGGGACGCCGGGTGGCACGACGCGATCACCATGCCCGGCGGCGAGCGGCCTCCGGAGGAGCACCGCGAGGAGGTCGAACGCTGGCTCCGGGACCACCACGAGCGCCACGCGCCGTTCACGGCGTCGCGCACGCTGGGGCTCGAGCAGCGGATCACGTTCGCGCTCGACGAGGCCGGTTCGGTCAGGATGCGGGGTGTCATCGACCGGCTCGCCATCGGCACCGACGGGACCTGGCAGATCCACGACTACAAGACCAACCGCAGGCTCCCCGCGCAGGAGGAGAAGGACGCCGACCCGCAGCTCGCCTACTACGAGCTGGGCGTGCGGCGCATGTGGCCGGACCAGGTCGAGCGCGTGGAGCTCGTGTGGCACTTCCTAAAGTTCGGGGTCTCGATCACGAGCCGGCGCACGGAGGCCCAGCTCGCCGGGCTGCGCGAGGCGGCGCTCGGCACGATCGCGGACGCGGAAGGCCGCGGCAGGAGCGAGTCGGCGTTCCCGACGAGAGAATCGCGCCTCTGCGACTGGTGTGAGTTCCAGTCCATCTGTCCGGTGCGCAAGCACCTGGTCAAGGTCGCGGAGCTGCCGGGGAACCGGTTCCTCGAGGAGCCGGGCGTGAAGCTCGTGGACCACTGGGCGGCCCTCGACGAGCAGCGGAAGGAGCTCAGGCGCAGGATCGATGAGCTCGAGGCCGAGATCGATCAGGTGAAGGAGGCGCTCGCGAGGTATGCCGAACGCGAGGGCGCCGAGGTCGTGGCCGGGAGCGACCGCGAGGCGAGCGTGCGCACGAACGAGGCCGTGGTGTTCCCGCGGAAGTCGGTCGAGGAGGAGGCGGGCGAGGCCGCGGCGCTCGAGCGCCAGCTGCGCGGCTCGAGCTGGTGGGGCGACGCCAGCACGGTGGACCGCGCGGCCCTCGCCCGCCTGTGGGCGCGCCGCGACGAGCTCGACCGCGACCTGCGCGCGCTGCTCGAGGAGTTCGCGCGCACCGAGGTCGCGGTGGACGTGCGCCTTCGGAAGCGCAGGTCCTAGCCGTTGGTCCAGGACCCGGGCCCCGCGTGCCGCGGCCCGCGCGCCCGCTCCCATGGCGCCGCGGCGGGCGGCCACCGCAAAGACGAGGAGCCGGACCCCGAAGGGCCCGGCTCCCGATACGGGACGGCGACTACTGACCTGCGCGCGGCAGGTAGAACGCCACGCCCGCACGGAGCATGACGCCCGAGTAGTCGGTGGCCAGCTCGGGCGTGGCCGACTGGTTGTCCATCTGGGTGTCCTTGATGTTCGCGACACGATAGCCGGCGTTGCCCGTCACCGCGAAGCCGGGACGCACGTTCCACTCCATGAGGCCCATGAAGTGGAAGCCGACCGTGCTGCCCTCGAGCTTGATGTCGGTGCTCGAGGTGCTCGTGATCTCACCGCCCAGCGAGTAGACGCCGAGCCCGGCGCCCAGGCCGAAGCGGGCCTGCGAGCTGCTGGGGAAGAAGTAGCCGGCCGTCGCCTCGAACGCGTTGGCGTCCAGGCGCGCCACGTCACCGCTCACCTTCTCCTCGCGGCTCAGGAACAGCGGCTCCCAGCTCGCCGAGACCATCCAGCTGCTGTTGGGCCACATGCGCACGCCGAGCCCGCCGCCGTAGCCGTTGCTGAACTCGTCCATGTTCCCGCCGGCCTGGTTCGCCGGGGTCACGACGCGGTCGTTCCAGTCCTTCATGGAGTGGGTGCTGTACGCGCCGAAGACCTCGCCGCCGAACGTGGCGGCCGCCGCCGGGGCGGCGATGGCCGTGAGGCAGCCGATCGCGAACGCGATCGTGAACGCGGACTTCCGATTCATGGGTGGGACCCCCCTTGACGATGATGCGAGGCCTGGCCTCGCCGCCGCCGCGTGGCGGCCGGAGCGATCGAGCGCCCGGCGAGTCCGGCGACCTGCTCCGGGTGCTCGGGCGAACCGTTCATCGGCCACGGGGCCGGTGCGACTTGAACCCGACGTCGTCGGCGGCGCTCGCACCCGCCGCGGCGCGGACGGGGGTCGTTGCGCTCCGCATCTCCCTGTCGGCCCTGCCCCAGCCGGTACGGGGAACGCGGCCGGGTCCGGGCGGGAACGGAGTGCAGATTGCATCGGGGATGGGTGCGAGGACCCGGCACGTCTCGGGCGCGGCGCGGATCCCGACAAGCGGGACGGCGGCGGGCACGGGCGGGCAGGTCTCCGGGGGATCCGGGCGCGCGAAGCCGGAACGCGCGGGATTGCCGGCGCCCGGGCACGTCGTTAGGCTGGCGAGATGCTCGACGCGTTGAAGGCGCTGTTCGCGAGGGAGAGTGCGAGGCCCGGAGCCGCCGAGCGGACGTCCGACGACCCCGACCGCGGCCTGCGCGTGGCCGCCTGCGCTCTGCTGCTCGAGATGGCGCATGCCGACGACGAGTTCTCTCCGGAGGAGCGTCACCATGTCGAGGAGCTGGTAGGGCGCCACTTCGCGCTCGACGCCGGTGCCACCCGCGCTCTCCTCGAGGCCGCCGAGCGCGAACGGCGCGAGGCCACCGACCTCCACCAGCTCACGTCCGTGATCAACCGCCACTACGACGAGGGCCAGCGGCTGCTCCTGTCGGAGCTCCTGTGGCGCGTGGTGTACGCGGACGGCCGGCTGTCGCAGCACGAGGACTATCTGACGCAGAAGCTGGCGACGCTCCTCGACCTGCGGCCCGGCTACCTGGCGGAGGCCCGCAAGCGGGCGCGCGGGTAGATCCGGCGGCAGCGCCCGCCGGGACGGCCGGTCGAAGCGGGGCTCCGCGCGAGCGGATGCGGCTCACCCCATGAGGTGCGTCCAGTCCTCGAAAGGCGTCACGCAGGGGCGGCCCTGCGCGTGGCGATAGGAGATCTCGCCGGGCGCTAGCCACAGGAGCGCGGCGGAGACGGTCGGCGCCCGGCCCTCGTGCAGGCAGCAGGCCGGCGCCGCCCCGCCTCCGTGCGAGGTGAGGATCGAGATGAGGCGCGACTCGGCGTCCTCGCGCGACGAGGGCCGCCAGCGCGCGAGCCGGGCGAGCACCCAGCGGGTCCTCGCGTCCGCGGCGTCGTCCAGCTCGAAGTGCGTGATCGCGTGCCAGCCCGCGGCGACGGGCTCCAGCGTCGGCTCGCGTCCCGGTCGGATCGAGAGGTGCCAGGACTCCCCGGCCGAGAGCCACAGGAGCGAGCAGGGCGAGTAGTGACCGATCTCCGCCTCCGCCAGCGCCCTCGCGCGCGGGTCGGGCGCCGACGCCACGTCGAGCGTGAGCAGGCCGCGCGAGCGACGGCCCGGCTTCTCGGGCGTCGGATCGCGACGGTTGAGGAGCATCGCGACGCCGGGTACGGCCGCTCGGACGGCGAGCCAGGTCCCTCCCGCGACCGCGTCGCGACCGCCCACCACGAGCGGATCGCGGCCGAGCACCTGCGGCGGCTCGCTCGGGCGCGCCGGATCCTCGTCACGGTTGGTCGCGGCCAGCACCGTCCGGGGCCCGAGCACGTCGAGCCCGAAGAGCAGCGTGCACATGGGCGGGAAGATAGCGCGTAGGGCCCGTGGACTCCCGCTCTCCCGGTCATGTCCCGCGCTCGTGGCCTCGGGTGCCCCGGGACGCGGATCGGATGGCACACGAGCCCGGCGTCGAGGTCGGCCGGGGCGGACGCGCGCGCCATGCGATCTGCACGACGAAACTTCGTCCACGATAAAGATACTGCTCTAGAAAGCACATCCGTTCTGATATAGAATGAGGGCCCCTCACTCCACCGAACCCGGTGGAGCCGCCTCTGCCATGCCGGTTCCGGCGCGCTGGCTGGCCGAGCTACGTCTCTCTCGACGACATCGAGCCGGATCCATCCGCAGTCTGGAGCTGAAGCGTGCGCCTTCCCCACGTCGGCCTCGCGACAATTCCACCGTGCGGGGGGAACTCGACGCCCGCGAGCTGGATCCGAGCGGCGTTGTGCCTCCTGCTGCTTGCCGTTCCGGCAACGGTGGCGGCCCAGGTCTACTACGTCGACCAGGCCCATCCCTCGTGCTCCCCCACGGGTCCCGGCACCGAGGCCCAGCCCTACTGCACGATCTCGGCCGCGCTCAGCGCTCACAGCGGCCCGGGCATCACGATCCTTGTGAAGCCGGGGACCTATCGCGAGCAGGTGACGGTGCCCGCGTCGGGAGCGGCCGGGAATCCCATGGTGATCCAGGCGCTCGGTGCGCCCGTCATCGTGGAGGGGGCGGACGACTTCTCGACGCCCGCGCAGTGGGTGCTCCTCTCGGGCAACGTCTATCTCGCCGCAGGCGTGACCTGGAGCCCGCTGCAGGTGTTCCGGAACGGCGCGCGCCTCACGCCCTCCTCCGCGGCGCCCGCATCGCTGCCCAGCGGCTCGTTCCGGTGGGTCTCGGGCCAGGGGCTCTACGTGAACGTCGGCGGCGGCAATCCCGGCGCCGGGGAGCTGCTCGTCGGACGGCGGACCAACGGGTTCAGCCTGAGCGCGAGATCCTGGGTCACGATCGACGGCTTCGAGATCCGACATGCCGAGGATCGCGGCATCAGCGTCGGAACCGGCTCCGCGAATCTGGTCCTCTCGGACAATCGCATCACGTTCTGCTACGGCTACGGGATCCGCTGCAACGGGAGCACGGCCGTCCTCATCGAGGACAACCTGGTCTCGGACTGTGGAAATCACGGCATCGGCGTCCTCACCAGCTCGAGCTGCATCGTCCGCGGGAACGAGTCCTTCCGCCATGCCGACCCCGACGTCGTCCGGGCCAACGGCATCCACATGAACTCGTCGCCGAACACGACGGTGAGCGGCAACCGGGTGCACGACAACCAGGACTCCGGCATCCAGTTCTCCACCGGGTCGGACGACTGCATCTCCTACAACAACGCGTCCTGGAACAACGGAGACCACGGGTTCGACCACCTGGGGAGCTCGGGAACGATCCACACGAACGACGTCGTGTGGGGCAACTACCGGGACGGCTTCTCCGTCGAAGGCACCTCTCCCAACACTCAGATCCACAACTCCATCTCGGTCGAGAATGGTCTGACGACGGGCCACTACGACCTGTGGGTGGACGCGTCGTCCACGCCGGGGTTCGTCTCGAACCACAACATCTTCTGGAACTCGACGTCGCAGGCCCCCATCCGCTACAGCTCGACGAGCTACACATCGCTGGCCGCCTACCAGGCGGCCAGCGGCCAGGACGCGAGCTCCGTCCAGGCCGACCCGAGGTTCGTGAACCCCGCCGCGGGCGACTTCCAGGTCCTGGCGGGGTCTCCCGCCATCGACGCGGCGAACTCGGCCGCCCCGAACTGGCCGAGCACGGACGCCACGGGGCACGCGCGCATCGACGACCCGGGGACTCCCAACACCGGCCCGGGGCCGGTGACGTTCTCGGATCGGGGCGCGGTGGAGTTCCTGACCGGCCAGGCCCCGGTCGTGATCGCACCCGCCACCGCCACGGTCGCCGAGGACGGCCTTCTCACCGTGAACGTCACCGCGACCGATCCCGACGGGGACGCGATCGCGTCCCTCACCGCCACGGGCCTGCCCGCCGGCGCCACCTTCACGCCCGGCCCCGGCAACACCAGCGGCACGCTGAGCTGGACCCCCGACTTCTCGCAGGCCGGCGGATACAGCGTCACGTTCACCGCCAGCAACGTCCTGTCCGGCTCCGCGTCCACGGCCATCACCGTCACGAATACGGACCGCGCGCCGGTGG
>CAZSQX010000010.1:0-98038 GCA_964609125.1 uncultured bacterium | reverse complement strand
CCCGCGTCACGATGTCGGTGGCGCCCCTGCCGCGGGTGGGGGTGCTCGGGTACCTAAACGCGTTGTCCCTTGGGCGGGTGTGGGGGGGGGACCGGGCGCGTTTCACCGCCGACGGGCTGCCGGGGCGCGTGTTCGACGCGGCCATCGACTTCATCTACCCGACGGTCTCGAGCGAGACGCGCACGCTCAAGGCGCGGCTCTCGCTCGCGAACCCGGACGGGCTGCTGCGGCCCGGCATGTACGGGCAGGTGGACGTGAGCACGCGCCGCGGCGTGGGCGCTCTCCTCGTGCCCGCCGAGGCCGTGGTGAACACGGGCGAGCTGTCGTACGTGTTCCTCGCGCGCGGCGAGGGACGCTACGAGCCCCGCCGCGTGTGGACCGGGCGCGGCGACGGCGAGCGGATCACCGTGCTGCGCGGGCTCGCCGAGGGCGACACCGTCGTCTCGAGCGCGTCGTTCCTGATCGACTCCGAGAGCCGGTTGAAGGCCGCGATCGCCGGGCTCGGGAACAAGCCGGGCGCCGGCCCGGCCCCGGCGGGCCCGCCGGGTCACGCGCACTGATGAGGCCCCGATGATCGCCCGCCTGATCGAATGGTGCGCCGGCCACCGGGGCCTGGTGGTGGCGCTGTCCGTGCTGGCGTTCGTGGGCGGCGTGCTCGCCATGCGGCAGGTGCCGCTCGACGCCATCCCGGACCTCTCCGACCCGCAGGTCATCGTCTACACGGAGTGGATGGGCCGCAGCCCCGACCTGGTCGAGGACCAGGTCACCTACCCGATCGTGTCCAGCCTGCTCGCCGCGCCCAAGGTGACCGCGGTGCGCGGACAGAGCATGTTCGGCATGAGCTTCATCTACGTCATCTTCGAGGAGGGTACGGACCTCTACTGGGGCCGGAGCCGCGTGCTCGAGTACCTGAGCACCATCCGCGGCCAGCTGCCGGAGGGCGTGACCCCCACGCTCGGGCCGGACGCCTCGGCGGTGGGATGGGTCTACCAGTACGCGCTCGTGGACGGGAGCGGCCGGCACGACCTGGCCGAGCTGCGCGCCTTCCAGGATTTCCACCTGCGCTACGCGCTCGCGAGCGTGCCGGGCGTGGCCGAGGTGGCCTCGGTCGGCGGCTACGAACGCCAGTACCAGGTCGAGGTGGACCCGGCGCGCCTGCACGTGTACGGGCTGTCGGTGGCCGACGTGACCGCGGCCATCCGCCGCAGCAACCGCGAAGTCGGCGGCCGGGTGATCGAGATGTCGGGGCGCGAGTACTTCGTGCGCGGCCGGGGCTACGTGCGCTCGCTCGACGACCTGCGCCGCGTGGCGGTGGGCGTGGACCGGCGCTCGGGCACGCCCATCCGCGTCGCCGACCTGGCGCGCGTCTCGTTCGGGCCCGACATCCGGCGCGGCGCCGGCGAGCTGGACGGCATGGGCGAGGCGGTGGGGGGCACCGTCGTCATGCGCTACGGCGAGAACGCCGAGCAGGTGATCGCGCGCGTCAAGAAGAAGCTCGACGAGCTGCGGCCCTCGTTCCCGGAGGGCGTCGGGATCCATACGGTCTACGACCGCTCGTCGCTCATCACCCGCGCGATCGAGACGCTGCGCCACACCCTGATCGAGGAAGCAATCGTGGTGAGCGTGGTGATCTTCGTGTTCCTGCTGCATCTCCGGAGCACGCTCGTGCCGGTGCTCACGCTGCCGCTCGCGGTGGCGCTGGCGTTCGTTCCCATGCACCTGCTGGGCATCAACTCGAACATCATGAGCCTCGGCGGCATCGCCATCGCCATCGGCGCCATGGTGGACGCGGCCATCGTGCTGGTGGAGAACGCGCACAAGCACCTGGAGACCGCGCCCCCGGCCACCACGCCCGCCGGGCGCGCGGCCCGCACGCGGGTGGTGGTCGAGGCCGCGAAGGAGGTCGGGCCCGCGATCTTCTACTCGCTGCTCATCATCACCGTCGCGTTCCTGCCCATCTTCGCCCTGAACGGCCAGGCCGGCCGGCTGTTCAAGCCGCTCGCCTACACCAAGACGTTCGCGATGGCGTTCGCGGCCCTGGTCTCGGTGACGCTCGCGCCGGCGCTCATGACGCTGTTCGTACGCGGCCGCATCCGGCCCGAGCACGAGCACCCGGTCTCGCGCGCGCTCATCGCGATCTACCGCCCGTTCGCGTGGGTGGCGCTCAAGAACCCGAAGAGCACCATCGCCATCGGGCTCGCCGCGGTGCTGTCGGCGGTGCCCATGGCGGCCCGTCTCGGGCACGAGTTCATGCCGCCGCTCCAGGAGGGCGACCTGCTCTACATGCCGACCACGTTCCCGAACCTGTCCATCGAGGAGGCGAAGCGCAGTCTTCAGATTCAGGACCGGCTGATCCGGGAGTTCCCCGAGGTCGAGCGCGTGTTCGGCAAGGCCGGACGTTCCGACACCGCCACCGACCCGGCGCCGCTGTCCATGGTGGAGACGGTCGTGAAGCTGAAGCCACGCGAGCAGTGGCGCATGGTTGAGGACCGGCGCTGGTGGAGCGGGCGCGTGCCGGCGTGGACCGAGCCGGCCCTGCGCGTGCCGTGGCCGGACCGGCACCGGCTCACCTGGGACGAGCTCGTGAACGAGCTGGACCACGAGGTCCGCCTGCCGGGCTGGACGAACGCCTGGACGATGCCGATCAAGACGCGAATCGACATGCTGTCCACCGGCGTGCGCACGCCGATCGGGGTCAAGATCTTCGGCGACGACCTGGCCGAGATCGAAAAGGTCGGGATGGAGCTGGAGCACGCGCTCGCCGCGGTGCCGCACACGCGCAGCGTCTACTCCGACCGCAACACCGGCGGGCTGTACGTGGACATCGTGCCGGACCGCGAGGCGCTGGCGCGCCTCGGGCTGACGCTGGGCGACGTGCAGGACGTGATCGAGGCCGCGATCGGCGGCGAGCCCATCGAGGTCACGGTCGAGGGCCGCAGCCGCTTCACGATCAACGTGCGCTACCCGGCGAGCCTGCGCCAGGACGTGGAGCGCCTGCGCCAGGTGCTCGTGCCCATCCACCGCGCGAACGGCGGGAGCGGCTCCATGGGCGGTGCAGGCACGATGGGTGCCGTAACCCCCGGCGGGCAGGGGCTCGACCCCGCGCAGCTGCTGGCGAGCAACGGCATGAGCGACTCCGACCCGGCGATGGGCTCGGGCGGTCGCGGCGGATCCGGGATGGGCGTGCCCGGCGGCGCGCACGTGCCGCTCGGGCAGGTGGCCGACGTGCGCGTGGCGAGCGGTCCGCCCATGATCCGCGACGAGGCGGGAATGCTGGTGGGCTACGTCTACGTGGACATGGACGCGTCGCGGAAGGACGTGGGCGGCTACGTCGAGGAGGCCAAGCGCGCGGTGGCGCGCAGCGTCAAGCTGCCGCCCGGCACGTTCCTCAAGTGGACCGGTCAGTACGAGCTGCTCGAGCAGATGCAGGAGCGCATGCGCGTTCTGGTGCCGGTGACGCTGCTGCTCGTCGTGTTCCTGCTCGTGGCCAACTTCGGCCGGCTGGCGCCCGCGCTCATCGTGCTCGCGTCGGTGCCGTTCGCGCTCGTGGGCAGCGTGTGGCTGCTGGCGCTGCTGGGCTACAACCTGTCCACCGCGGTGTGGGTGGGGCTCATCGCGCTCATCGGGCTCGCGACCCAGACCGGCGTGGTGATGGTGGTCTACTGCGACGTGGCCTACCGGCGCGCGCTCGCGGAGGGCCGCATCCGCGGCTTCGACGACATCGTCCAGGCCACGCTCGAGGGCTCGGTCCAGCGCGTGCGCCCGAAGCTCATGACCGTGGCCACGATGATGATCGGCCTGGTACCGCTCCTGTGGTCGCAGGGCGCGGGCGCCGACGTCATGAAGCGCGTCGCGGCGCCCATGGTGGGCGGGCTCTTCACCTCGGCGTTCCTGACGCTCGAGATCATCCCGGTCGTCTACACCTGGTGGCGATGGCGCGACTGGAGGCGCGGCCGGCGCGCCGGGGCGGAACAGGCGGTGGCGGCGGCCGGCGCGGTCGCGTCGGCGGGGACGAGCGCGTTCCTCCACGCGCGGGCCGAGGACCGGCCGGGCCGCGGGGAGCGCTGATGGCCGGCTCCGCGTTCGTGCCGGTGGGCGCGCTCCGGCGCGAAGGGCAGGCGGCGCCGCCCGCCGCGACGCTCCGGCTGCGCGTCGCGGGCATGCACTGCGCCTCCTGCGTCGCGCGCGTGGAGCAGGCCATGGCCGGCGTGCCGGGCGTGCTCGCGGCGCGCGTCAACCTCGCCACCCAGCGCGCCGAGGCGGACGTGTCGCGCGAGGCGGCCGGCGCGGAGGATCGGCGCGAGGCGCTCGCCATGCGGCTCGCCGAGGCCGTCCGCGGCGCGGGTTACGACGCGTTCCCGGTCACGGGCCCGGTCGCCGACGATCGCGAGCGGCGAGAGCGCGCCGCCGAGGAGCGCGCGGTGCGGCGGCGGTTCCTGCTGGCGGCCGCGTGCGGCGGCGTCGTGTTCGTGATCGCGCACGCGGGCATGCTGGCGCCAGGGCTCCTGCCCGGCACCCCGTGGCAGCAGGCGTTCGCCCAGTTCGCGTTCGCGCTGCCGGTCCAGTTCGTCGCCGGCTGGCCGTTCCAGCGCGGGCTCGTGCGCGGGCTCGTCCGCCGCGCCCCGGACATGGACACGCTCGTCGGCCTCGGAACGCTCACGGCGTTCGCGAGCTCGGCCGTCGCCCTGTTCGCCGCGCTCCCGGCCGCCGGAGGTGGCGCCGGGCCGGCCGGCGCGGCGCCGGGGCACGCGATGCCCGGCATCGCCGGCGGCCCCGAGGTCTACTTCGACACCTCGGTCACGATCGTCGCGCTCGTCCTGCTCGGGCGGCTGCTCGAGTCGCGCGCCCGCGGCGCCACCTCGCGCGCGATGCGCGGCCTGCTCGAGCTCCGGCCTCGCACCGCGGTGCGCGAGGCCGCGGGCATCCAGAAGGTGGTCCCGCTCGACGAGGTGCGGCCCGGCGACGTGCTGCTCGTCCGCCCGGGCGACCGCGTGCCGGTGGACGGCCGCGTGCTCGACGGCCGCTCGTCGGTGGACCGCTCGCTCGTGACCGGCGAGTCGCTCCCGGTGGACGTGGGGCCGGGCGACGCCGTGACCGGCGGCACGCTCAACGGCACGGGCGCGTTCCGGATGACCGCCGAGCGCGTGGGGGCGGACTCGGTGCTCATGCAGGTGGTGGCGCTCGTCGAACGCGCGCAGACCAGCAAAGCCGACGTGCAGCGGCTCGCGGACCGCATCGCGGCGGTGTTCGTGCCGCTTGTGATCGGCGTGGCGCTCGCCGCGTTCGCCGTGTGGTGGCTCGCGGGGAGCGGCGTGGCCACGGCGCTCCTGCGCCTCGTGGCGGTGCTGATCGTGGCCTGCCCGTGCGCGCTCGGGCTCGCCACGCCCACCGCGCTCGTCGTGGCCACCGGGCGCGGCGCGCAGCTGGGGCTGCTCGCGCGCGACGCCGGAGCGATCGAGCGCGCCGAGCGCGTGGACGCCGTGGTGTTCGACAAGACCGGCACGCTCACGCTCGGCGCGCCGCAGCTCACCGACGTGGTCCCGGCGCCCGGCGTGGAGGAGGCGCGGCTCCTCCACGCCGCCGCCACCGCGGAGTCGCGGAGCGAGCACCCGCTCGCCCTCGCCGTGCTCCGCGGCGCACGCGAACGGGGTGCCCGGCCCGGCACGCCGGACGACTTCGGCGCCACGCCGGGCCGCGGCGTGTACGCGCTCGCCGGCGGGCGCGCGATCGTGGCCGGCACCGGCGCGATGCTGGCCGAGTTCGGCGCCTCGGACGCGCCGCTCGCCGCGGAGCGCGACCGGCTCGAGTCGCGCGGCCGCACCGTGATCGCGGTGGCCGAGCAGGGCGAGCTGCTCGGCCTGCTCGGGCTCGCCGATACGCTCCGGCCCGAGGCGGCCAGCGTGGTGCGCGAGCTCGCCGCGCGCGGGCACGAGGTGTGGATGATCACCGGCGACCACGCACGCACCGCCGCGGCCGTGGCGGCCGAGGCCGGGATCGCGCCGGAGCGCGTGATGGCCGGCGTGCTGCCGCACGAGAAATCGGCGGCGCTCGCGCGGCTCCAGGACCGCGGCCGGCGCGTGGCGATGGTGGGCGACGGCCTGAACGACGCGCCCGCGCTCGCGCGCGCCGACGTCGGGCTCGCGATGGCGAGCGGCAGCGACGTGGCGATGGAGGCGAGCGCGTTCACGCTGCTGCGCGGCGACCTCGGCGCGGTGCCGGACGCGCTCCGGCTGGCCGCGCGCACGATGCGCGTCATCCGGCAGAACCTGTTCTGGGCGTTCGCCTACAACGTGGTGCTGATCCCCGTCGCGGCCGGGGTGCTGGTGCCGTTCCTCTCCCCCGGGGGCGCCGTGGGTCCCGTGCTCGGATGGCACGGAGGCCTGCACCCGATGCTGGCCTCGCTCGCGATGGCGCTCTCGAGCGTGTCCGTGGTCACGTCGTCGTTGCGACTGAAGCGTTTCCGATGAAGGATCCGCGGACTCCCTCCCCGGGGAGCCCCGCGGTCCAGGCCAGGGCGGCGCCGGCGCCGCCCGTCATGATCGAAGGAGTCCACCCATGCGTCTCGTCGCCGTCCTGCTGCTCGCCCTCGTCGCCGGTTGCGCCGCCTCGGGGCCCAAGGAGATCCATATCGTCGTCACCGACAAGGGCTTCGAGCCCGAGAACGTGGTGATCGCCAGGGGCCAGTCGGCCGTGGTCGTGTTCACGCGCAAGACCGAGAGCACCTGCGCCACCGAAGCGCTGTTCGCGGAGACCGGCAAGAAGTACGACCTGCCGCTCAACACGCCCGTGCGCGTGGACCTCACCGGCACGAGCCCCGGCACGCTCCACTACGCGTGCGCGATGAACATGATCAAGGGCACCGTGACGATCGAGTAGGCGCACGGCCCGGCGCCCGCCGTCCGCAGGGTCCGGAGCCTCCGCGACGCCGTCGGAGCTCCGGGCCCGCGGCCCCGGGGGTCCTACGCCAGCCCCCAGTCCTCCAGCTCGTCCTCGTCGAGGCCGAGCAGGTGGCCCACCTCGTGCTGGAGCGTGACGCGCACCTCGCGAGCCAGCTCCGCCTCGTCCGCGCACGCGCGCAGCAGGTTTCGCCGAAACAGGAAGATGGCCCCGGGCGCCGTGGGGACGGCGGTCGGGAGCTGGGCGAAGACGTGGCGGCCGACGAACAGCCCGAGCAGGTCGGGCGTGAGCGGCGGCTGCTCGTCGCCCAGCATCTCCGGGCTCGGGAGCGGCTGGACGAGCACGGGCACGTCCTTCAGCCGCTCGCGCACCTTTTCGGGGAGCTCCGCCACGGCTCGCTCGACCAGCGCGTCGAACGCCTCGTCGCTCACCTCGAGCGGGAGCGGGAAGTCCTCCGGATCGAGCGCGTTCGCCGCCTCGGCCTCGTCGGCGGCGCCCTTCTCGTCGCCGAGGTGCTCGCGGACGCGCGACAGGAGGTCGTGGGCCATGGCGTAGCCGGAGTGGATCGTGACCGAGCGGAGCGCGTCCGCCTCGGCCTCGGCGAAGCGGGACAGCTCGTGGAGCGCCGCCGCGCGCAGGTAGAAATACTGCGCCGGGTCGGCCGCGCGCTCGGCCCCCTCGAGCGAGGCGAGCGCCCGGTGGGGCTCGCCCTCCTCGAGCCGGAGCGTCGCGTCCTCGATGCGCAGGTCGGGGTGAGCGGGCCGGCGGCGGAGCAGCGCGTCGAGGGCGGTCCGGGCGGCTTCCAGCTCGCCCTCGGCGACCAGTTCCCGGACCCGGTCGACCTCGGCCCATTCGCTCTCGGTGAGCGTCTCGTAGGTCTGCATGGGGCGCAGAGACTATCCGAGTCGCGCGGGCCACGCATGCGGGCCATGACCGGGACGCGCCCGATCCGACGCCGGCCCCGCCCCGGCTTCCACGGTGCCGAGGCGGGGAAAGTCCACTAGATTCGTCCAGGTACACGCCGACCCGCCCGCCCCTTGCCAGTCCCGGGCCACCGGCTGGCCCGTCGAGGAGACCCCGATGCGTACACGCTCCTTGCTCCCGTTCGCGCTCGTCCTGCTCGCCGCGAGCGCCGCTCCGTTCGCCTTCGCCGCCCCGCCGGGCGCCGCCGACGACTCGAAGTACCGCAAGCCGCCGGCCGTCATCGCCGACCTGCTCACCGCGCCCCGCGTGCCGCGGGGCGCGCCCAACAGCTCGCCCGACGGGGCGTGGCTCGCGGTCCCCGACCTGCACTCGCTGATCCCGATCGGGACGCTCGCCGAGCCGGTGGCGAAGCTGGCAGGGCTCGAGGTGCTGCCGGGCATGTGGGCGCACCGGAACGGGCTCAAGAGCGCCGCGGCCGGGCTGTCGTTCTACCGCGTCTCCGACGGAGCGCAGGTGCGGGCGAAGCTCCCCGCCGACGTGAGGCTCGGCGCCGTGCGCTGGTCGCGGCAGGGCGACCGCGTCGCGTGCGCCGCGTTCGCGAGCGGCGGCGGCGAGCTGTGGATCGTGGAGGCCAGGACGGGCGCAGCCCACCGGGTGCCGGGCGTGAGGCTCCAGAACGTGAGCGGCGTGCTCGAGTGGTCGAACGACGGGAAGGGCGTGTTCGTCTCGCTCGTCCCCGACGGCGCCGGGATCCCGGCCGAGGAGGCGCGCGTCCCCGAGGGACCGTCCATCCGCCGCGGCGTGGGCCGGGCCACCGCGCAGCGCACGGCGCGCGACGTGCTGAAGACGCCGGAGGAGCAGGCGCGCTTCGTCGCCACGGTCACGACGCAGCTCGCGCTGGTGGCGGTGGGCGTGGGGGGCGACGCGGGCGCCGGCACCGTGAGGAAGCTCGGCGGGCCCGTGGCCTTCGCCGCCTGGGGGCTCGCGCCGGACGAATCCCATCTCGTCGTGCACCGCTACGTCGAACCCGTGCCGCTCGGCTTCCCCTCCTATCTGTTCCCGCGCCGCGTCGAGCTGTGGCCGCTCTCGGCCGCCGGGGCGGGCGCGCCGATCGCGCTCGGCGACATTCCGCTCAACGACCGGAGCGCCGTGGCGAGCGTGTCCCCGCTCGGGCCCCGCAACCTCACCTGGGCGCCGGACTCGCGTTCCCTGTGGTTCTCGCTGTGGGAGGACACACCCGGCGCCTCGGCGCAGGCCGCGGTCCGAGACACGTCGCTCGCCCCTCCGGGGCGGGACCGCATCATGAGGCTCGATGCGCCGTTCACCGGCGCGGCCGTCGAGGTCGCCCGAGCGCAACTCCCGCTCCAGGGCATGGCGTTCACCTCGGACGGCGCGAAGCTGCTCCTCCACGAGAGCTACCGGCCGCGGCGCGCCATGCGGCAGGCCTGGCTCGACGCGCGCGACCCCGCCAGGGGCCGCACCCTGGTGCTGCGCTCCAGCGAGGGCGCCTACGACGACCCCGGCGAGGTCGCGCTCCGGTCCGAGGGCCACACGCAGGTCGCGTGGGTGAGCCCGGACGGGAGGCACTTCTACCGGTTCGGTGAGGGCCACCGCGCGGGGGGCCAGCGGCCGTTCCTCGACCGCTGCGCGTTCGACGGCGGGAAGCCGACGCGGCTGTTCGAGAGCGAGGCCGCCCGCCTCGAGACCCCGGTCAGGCTCCTCGGTGCCGACGCGAAGCGCTTCCTCACGCTCCGCCAGTCGGCGAGCGAGCCGCCCAACTGGTTCCTGCGCCGTGCCGGCCAGGCGGGACCGGCCGCGATCACCTCGTTCACGAACCCCGCGGAGGCGCTGTCGCGAGCGCAGCGGCGGCAGTTCACGTTCCAGCGCGACGACGGTGTGGCGCTTAACGCCGAGGTGGTGCTGCCCGCGGACTGGAGACCGGGCTCGGCGCCGCTGCCCACGGTGTTCTGGATCTACCCGAACGACTTCCGCTCGGCCCAGGCGGCGTCCGAGGACCGCACCTCGCCGAACCGGTTTCCGTCCCAGAGCCCGCTGAACCCCGAGGTGCTGGTCACGCAGGGCTACGCCGTCGTGCGGCCCGACCTGGCCATCGTCGGCACGAACGATCAGTACGTGGCCGAGCTCCAGCGCTCTGCCCGGGCCGCGGTGGACGAGTGCGTGAAGCGCGGCTTCACCGACCGCGGCCGCATCGGCGTGGGCGGGCACTCCTACGGGGCGTTCTCGACCGTCAACTGCCTCGCGCACACGAGACTGTTCCGCGCCGGGGTGGCGAGCGACGGGGCCTACAACCGCACGCTCACGCCGTTCACGTTCCAGGCCGAGACCCGCAACCTGTGGGAGGCGCGCGACACCTACCTCGGCATGTCGCCGTTCCTGTACGCCGATCGGATCGAAGCGCCGCTGCTGCTGCTCCACAACCTGGACGACACGAACGTCGGCACTCACCCTATGCAGAGCCAGCGGCTGTTCGAGGCACTGAACGGGCTCGGGAAGACCGTGCAGCTGGTGGAGTACCCGTACGAGGACCACGGCCCGGCCGCGCGCGAGACGGTGCTCGACTACTGGGCGCGCGCGCTCGAGTGGTACGACCGCCACGTCCGGAACGCCCCGCCGCCGGCCGCGGCAACCCCTCAGGCCCCATGACACTCGCAAGTTGCACGAGGACTTGACCTTGACCGACCGATACGGGCTGCTACAGTAGGCAGCCCGCGTTCCGGTCCGGCCCCGCATCCGGGGCCGGGCGCGTCATCCCTGGAGAACTCACGCCGACCATGACGTCCTCCCGCTCGCGCCTCGTCGCCGTCCTGGTGACCCTGGCGCTCGCCGCGGCCCTGATCGGGGCCGCCTCTCCGGGCAAGATCCTCGAGCCCGGCAAGCTCGTCATCCTGTCCACGACCGACGTCAAGGGCGAGAACGAGCCCTGCGGTTGACACACCCCCAAGGGGGGTCTCGCCCGGCGGGCGAGCTTCGCGGACAGCATCAGGGCTGAATACGGGCAGGTCCTGCTCGTGGACAACGGCGGCTTCTTCCCGGAGCAGGTGGACAGCCTGTATCGCGACCGGGCGTGGTTCCTCATGGACGGCATGGTGCTCCTCGGCACCGACGCCGTGGGCCTCTCCGAGAAGGAGCTCAGGTACGGGCGCGGCTGGCTCATGTCCCAGCTCAAGCGCAGCCGGCTGCCCATGACCACGGCCAACGTCTGGGACAAGGGCACGAAGAAGACGCTGCTGCCGCCGTACCTGATGCTGAAGAAAGGCGGCGTGCAGGTGGGCGTGTTCTCGCTGACCAGCGACAAGGTGGACCTGGGCCCGTCGCGGGACTCGCTCACGCTGGAGGAGCCGTCGAAGGCGGCCACGCGCGTGGTGGCGGAACTGCGCAAGAAGGGCGCGCAGGTGATCGTGCTGCTGTCGCAGCTCGGCAAGGTCGAGAGCGAGGACCTGGTGACCGCGGTGGACGGGATCGACGTGCTGATCGCCGGCCGGAACGTTCCGCTCATCCAGAAGGGCCGGATGATCAAGAACACCGTGGCCTGCTACGGCGGGGAGAAGGGCCAGAACCTCGGCCGCACCATCGTCACGCTCGGATCGAACAAGCGCATGCAGACGGGCGAGAACGACGTGTTCGTGCTCGGCCCCGAGGTGAAGGAGAAGGCCGAGATCCTCCAGATGGTGAAGAGCTTCAACGACGCGTTCAACGACAAGATGCGGAAGCTCGAGAAGGCGCGCGCCGCCCAGGCGCAGCTGCAGACGGGCGGTGAGGGCCAGGGCCAGAAGCCGTCGGTGGACCACTACGTGGGGAGCGAGGTGTGCCAGCGCTGCCACCAGCCCGAGCACCAGCAGTGGCTCACCACCAGCCACGCGCGCGCGTGGCAGACGCTCGTGGACATCCGCAAGGAGTCCACACCCGACTGCGTGCCGTGCCACGTGGTGGGCTACCACCAGCCGGGCGGGTTCAAGACCGCCGACGACGCGCCGAAGCTCGGGAACGTCCAGTGTGAGAACTGCCACGGCATGGGCACCCAGCACGAGGCGATGCCGACGCACGCCGCGAAGGTGACCGAGGCCACGTGCCGTACCTGCCACACGCCGAGCACGAGTCCGGCTTTCGACTTCGCCGTCTTCCAGCCGCACATCGTGCACAAGACGCCGGCCACGCTGCCGCCGCTGCCGCCCAACCCGGCGAAGGAGAAGATGAAGGCGGGCTCGCTGAAGTAGCCGTCCGTCGGCGGACGCTCGGAGCCCCGCGACCCGATCCGGTCGCGGGGCTTCGTGCTGCCGTGGGCTTGCGTCGGTCGGGACCGCCACCTACCTTGGCCCCGGCCCAGAGCATGCGGCCCCCTTCGGCTCCCCGGGGCGCGCCGGCCGCTCCCCTCGCGTACTCCCCTTCCCGTGGAGCGTTGCCGTGACCAACGTCCTCGAGGGCGTCCAGTACTTCGAATCCATCCTCGACACGGTCGGGCGGACGCCGCTCGTCCGCTTCCGCAAGGTCGCCCGCGACCTGCCCTGCCCGGTGCTGGGCAAGGTCGAGTTCTTCAACCCCGGCGGGAGCGTCAAGGACCGCATCGGGCTCGCCATGGTGGAGGCCGCCGAGAAGGAAGGGCGCCTGAAGCACGGCGGCACGATCGTCGAGTGCACGTCGGGCAATACCGGGCTCGGGCTCGCGATGGTGGCGGCGGTCAAGGGCTACCGTGCCGCGTTCTGCATGCCCGACAAGGTCTCGAGCGAGAAGGTGAACCTGCTGAAGGCCTTCGGCGCCGAGGTGTTCCTGAGCCCCACCGCGGTCGCCCCCGACCACCCGGACAGCTACTACAACGTGGCCAAGCGGATCGAGCGCGAGCGCCCGGGCGCGGTGCTGATGAACCAGTACCACAACCCCGCGAACCCCGAGGCGCACTACCGCAGCACCGGCCCCGAACTGTGGGAGCAGACGAAGGGTCGCATCACGCACTTCGTGGCCGGCATGGGCACCGGCGGCACGATCAGCGGGACCGGGCGCTACCTGAAGAAGCTGAACCCGAAGATCCAGGTGATCGGTGCCGATCCGGTGGGCTCGATCCTCCGGCACTACAAGGAGACGGGCCAGATCGGCGAGGCGCACACGTACAAGATCGAGGGGGTGGGCGAGGATTTCATCCCCACCGCCACCGACTTCGCCGTGGTGGACCGCATCCTGTCCTGCACCGACCACGACGGGCTCAACCTCACCCGCACGCTGGCGCGGGAGGAGGCCATCTTCGTGGGCGGCTCGGGCGGGATGGCGGCGTGGGTGGCGCTCCAGGTGGCGCGCGAGTGCGGGCCCAAGGACCTGGTCGTGGTGCTGCTCCCCGACACGGGCGAGCGCTATCTCTCCAAGGTGCACAACGACGAGTGGATGCGCGACAACCACCTGCTGAGCGTCGCGGACGTGCGCGTGGGGAGCATCGCCTCGGGGAAGACGCCACGCCTGCGCACGCTGTTCAAAGTGGAGTCGGGCGAGCCCCTGAAGCGCGCGCTCGCGCTCATCCAGCAGCACGAGGTCTCGCAGCTCCCGGTGTTCCGCGGCCGTGATGTCGTGGGCACGCTGGAGGAGGGCGAAGTGCTCCGCACCGCGCTCGCCGACGCGGCCTCGCTCGAGCGGCCGCTGGACGCCATCATGGGGCCGCCGCTCCCGATCGTGAGCGCCGGCGAGCCGGCCGACGTGGTGGCGCGGCTCCTCGCCACGCGCAGCGCGGCGGTGCTGGTGCAGGGGGACGGCGGCGTCACCGGCATCCTCACCCGCTTCGACATGCTGCAGTTCATCGCGGGAGGCGAGTGATGGCGAAGCTCGACCCCAGGGCCGGGATCGGCACGGTCGCCGTCCACGGCGGGCAGGAGCCCGATCCCACCACGGGCGCGGTGATGACGCCCATCTACCAAACGAGCACGTACGCGCAGGAAGCGCTCGGCAGGCACAAGGGCTACGAGTACGCGCGCACGCACAACGCCACGCGCGCGGCGCTCGAGCGGAACCTGGCCGCGCTCGAGGGCGCGAAGCACGGGCTCTGCTTCGGCTCGGGGCTCGCCGCCACCAACGCGCTCATCCAGACGCTCTCGGCCGGCGACCACGTCGTGTGCGGCCAGAACACGTACGGCGGCACGTTCCGGCTCTTCGACAAGGTCTGGCGCCGGCACGGGCTCGACTTCACGTTCGTGGATGCTTCCGACGTGGAGTCGACGGCGGCAGCGTTCAAGCCAAGCACGAAGCTCGTGTTCGTGGAGACGCCCACCAACCCGCTCATGCAGCTCACCGATATCGCGGCGGTGGCAGCACGCGCGCGCCCGCGCGGCATCAAGGTGGTCGTGGACAACACGTTCATGACGCCCTACTTCCAGCGGCCGCTCTCGCTCGGCGCGGACGTGGCGTTCCATTCGGTGACCAAGTATCTCAATGGGCACAGCGACATGGTGGGCGGCGCGCTGCTCCTGGACGACGACGCGCTGCACGAGCAGCTCCGCTTCCTCCAGAACGCCGCCGGCGCCGTGCCGGGCCCCATGGACTGCTTCCTCGCGCTGCGCGGCACCAAGACCCTGGCCGTGCGCATGGAGCGCCACGATCGGAACGCCCGCGAGCTGGCCGCGCTGCTGGCGAAGCACCCGAAGGTCAGCCGGGTGTTCTACCCGGGGCTGCCGACCCACCCGCAGCACGAGCTGGCGAAGCGCCAGGCGAGCGGGTTCGGCGGCATGATCTCGATCGTCCCGGGCGACGGCTCGCTCGAGGCGGGCCGGGCCGTCTTCGACCGTTTCCGGCTGTTCACCCGGGCCGAGAGTCTGGGCGGGGTGGAGAGCCTGGTCTGCCACCCGGCCTCCATGACGCACGCCTCGGTGCCACGCGAGCGGCGGCTGGCGTTGGGCTTCGCGGACGGGCTCCTGCGCCTCTCGGTGGGCATCGAGGACATGGCGGACCTCCGCGCGGACCTCGAACAGGCGCTCGGCGGGCGATGAGGAGGCCGGCGCACCGGGCGGCCGCCCGCGTCGCGGTCAGGGCGGATTCGCATAAGTGACTTCTGCGCAATGAGTTCGTGGCCTCGCGTGGCGTCGTCAGGCCGACGCGCTCCCAGCATGGGACGAGTTGACAAGCCGAGGCTCCGTCCCTAGCCTGCGTGTCGCTTCGGAGGGACGGCCGCCGAGCGCGCGCCCATTTCCCGAGTCCTCGACACCGCGCAGGGAAGCTGACGGCCCGACACCGCTCGCAAACAGTGGTGTTTTTTTCTGGACACTGAACTCGATCCGAGACTGAGACACGGCCGAACCCGCCGATCGGCGGGTTCGGCAACGTGAGAGGAGGTGAACGTGCACACGATGCGTAAGCTCTCTGCTCTGGCGCTCATGGCGCTCGGCCTCGCGGTCGCCGCTGTGGGTTGCGGCCAGAAGGCGGAAGAGGCGCCGGCGCCGGCCGCCGAGACCTCGACCATGCCGATGGACAGCACGGCCATGGACACGTCGTCGACGATGGTGGACTCGACGGCGGCGCCCCACTGAGGTCCTCGCCGTCTCGTGTGTGATCGCGGGGGGGTCGCGCAAGGCGCGACTCCCCTTCGGTTTTTCCGTCCCGGCGGCAACCCGGCCCGGAGTCACGCCGTAAGGGGTGGCATCCACAGCGGAGGACCCTGGTGATGCTCAGACTCCCCAGCGGCAAACTGACCGGCCTTGTGGCCCTCGCCGCCCTGTGCGCCCTGCCGGCCCTGGCCGGCGCCCAGCAGCGCAGCATGCGGTTCCGGCCCGTGCCGCCCGAGAGCGCCGCCGCCATCGAAGGGGTGGAGCGCCGGGCCACCTCCCGCGCCGCCAGGGCCGACACCGCCGCCGCGGAAGAGGTCCTCGGCATCCCCGCCCCGCAGGCCCCCCCGGAGCCGCCCGAGCCGCCGCAGATCCGTTCCACCAGCGGGGACATGGTCCGCTTCGGCAGCGACATCACGATCGGCGAGGACCAGGTCATCGAGGGCGACGTGGTGGCGTTCGGCGGCGATGTCGAGATCCGCGGCCGCGTCACCGGCAACGTCTCGGCCATGGGCGGCGACCTCCACCTCGGCTCGACCGCGAAGGTCGAGGGCGACGTGGTCTGCATCGGCGGGACACTGCGCGAGGAGCCCGGCTCGCAGGTGGCCGGCCAGCGCGTCACCGCCCCGCGCACGCCGGGCGCCAAGTTCCTGTTCCCGATGCTGGCGGTGGTCGGCACCGGCGTGCAGATCGTGGTGCACGCGGTCGGCCTGCTCATCATGCTCGGGATCGCGTGGGCGTTCGTGAAGCTCGCGCCCGAGCGCACCCGCGGCGCTCTCGAAACCATCCGGCAGGAGCCCGGGCCCTCGTTCCTGATCGGCCTGCTGCTCTGGGCGCTCATCATCCCGAGCGTGATCGCGCTGGCGCTGGTGCTGGCGCTCCTGTGCATCACGATCATCGGCATCCCGCTCGCCGCCGCGGTGGCCGTGGCGTACGTCGCGTTCTTCGTGCTCGCCGGCCTGTGGGGCAGCATCGTCGGCTACGGCGTGCTCGGCGGCCGGCTCTACCCGCGCTTCCGGCAGGGGACCGCGTCGCTCATGCAGGCCGTGGTCTGGGGCGCGATCGCGCTCCACGGCCTGCGCATCGCGGCCGACCTCTTCCACGTCGTGCCGCTATTTGGGGTCCTGGGCGGGCTGCTGAAGTTCATGTACTTCGTGATCGCGCTCGCGCTCGGCACTCTGGGCGCCGGGGCGCTGGTGCGCGGCGAGTACCGCCGCCGGAGCCTGCAGAACTGGTGGTCGCGCATGCGCCCATCGGGCGCGTCGCCCGGCGACGTGCCACCGCCGCCCGCTCCGCCTCCGGCCTCGGGGAGCGGCGCCGAGGTGATCGGCTAGCCGCGCTCGCGGAGGTTGCCCCGGGCGGGCGGGTGCGTCAGTGTGCCGCCTCGCTCGTGAACCTCGCCGCGGACTCGCCGGAGGAGCCGTGCCCGGGATGATCCTCTCGTTCTGGTCCGACCTCGTCCGCGCCGCGCCGCCCGAGATCCCGTTCCCGGTCCTCTGCCTGCTGCTGTTCGTGGACAACGCCACCGTCTCGTCGTTCACGACGCCTCTGCTGCTGGCCTACGCGCCGCAGTTCGAGCCGTGGAAGGTGGGCGTGTTCGGCTCGCTCGCGGCCGGCGCGGGCAGCACGATCCAGATCACGCTGTTCCGCTGGATCCTGGCCTCGGACTGGGAGTGGGCGCGGCGGTTCGCGCCGTCGCGCGAGAAGGTGAAGCAGGCGCTGTCGCAGTCGCCCTCGGCCTCGTTCCTCGCCGTCCTGCTCGCGCGCGCCACGCCGCTCCCCGACGGGCCCATCAAGCTGGTCGCCGCGGCCGGGCACTACCCGCTGCCGCGCTACTTCCTGGCCGTGCTGCTCGGGGGGATGCCGTACTTCGCGCTGCTGGCCTGGCTCGGGCACGAGTTCCCGGTGCCGCCGTGGGTGCTGCTCGCGATCATCGTCGGCATCGGCGTCGTGTTCCTGTTCGAGCGCTGGCGCAAGCGTGCCCGCCCGGAACCCACGGCGTAAGCGAGAGCCCGGACGGAGGTCGCGCGCCGGGCGCGCCGCCGGCCCGTCGCCCCGGATCCGGCCGGCGCCGCCTGCCGTGGCGCCCCTCCGGCTCGACGCGGAACGCCCCGCCGACGCGGTCGGCGTGGACACGGGCGGCACGTTCACCGACGTGGTGGCCTGGCGCGGCGGGAAGCGGGTGGCGTTCAAGGTCCCGTCCACGCCGCGCGATCCCGCGGCCGCGGTGCTCGGGGCGCTGGCGCGCGCCGGCGCGGGCCGGGGCACGCGCGTGCGGCATGGGTCGACCGTGGCCACGAACGCGCTGCTCGAGCGGAAGGGCGCGCGCGTGACACTGGTGACCACGGCCGGGTTCGAGGACGTGCTGGAGATCGGCCGGCAGGATCGCCCCGACCTGTACGCGCTGGAGCCGCGCCGCGACGCGCCGCTCGTGCCTCGCGAGCGGCGGCTCGGGGCGCGCGAGCGCCTGGCCGCGGGCGGCGCGGTGCTGGCGCCGCTCACCGCGCGCGAGCGGGCCCGCGTCGTCCGCCGCGTGCGCGCCACCCGGCCGGAGGCGGTCGCGGTGGGGCTCCTGCACGCGTGGTCCGCCCCGGCGCACGAGCGTTCGCTCGCCCGTGCGCTCGCCACGCTCGGCGTTCCCGTGAGCCGCGCGTCGGCGCTCGCGCCCGAGATCCGCGAATACGAGCGGCTCGCGACCACGGTCGCGAACGCCTACCTGACGCCGCGGGTGGGCGAGTACCTCGGCCGCGTGGCGCGCGCCTCGCGCGCCGCGGTGGAGATCGTGCTCTCGCACGGCGGCACCGCCCCCGTGGCGCAGGCAGCGGCGGAACCGGTCCGCCAGCTCCTGTCCGGGCCCGCCGCGGGGCTGCGCGCCGCGCTCGCCGCCGCGCGGGCGTGGGGCTTCCGCACCGCGCTCACGCTCGACGTGGGCGGCACCTCCACCGACTGCGCGTTCCTCGGCGGGCGCGAGTCGGGCGAGGACGGCTTGCCGCGGCGCCGCGACCGATCGGTGGCCGGCATCCCCATCCTGCTCCCGACGCTCGACGTGCACACGGTCGGGGCGGGCGGCGGCTCGATCGCGGGCGTGGACGGCGGAGGGCTGCTGCAGGTGGGTCCCGGGAGCGCCGGTGCCGACCCGGGCCCCGCCTGCTACGGGCGCGGCGGCCCGGCGACGCTGACCGACGCGCTCGTCGTGCTGGGCGCGATCGCGGGCGAGACGCTGGCCGGGGGCGCGCTGCGGCTCGAGCGCGGCCGCGCGCACGCCGCGCTGCGCGCGCTCGCCCGGCGGCTGGGGATGGCGCGGGCGGAGCAGGCCGCCGACGGCGTGCGCCGGGTGGCCGAGGCGCGCATGGAGGCCGCGCTCCGCAAGGTCTCGGTGGAGTGCGGCGAGGACCCGCGCGAGGCGGCGCTGGTGGTGTTCGGAGGCGCGGGGGGGCTGCACGCCTGCGCGCTCGCGGAGTCGCTGGGCGTACGGGCGGTCGTGTGGCCGCGCGACGCGGGCGTGCTGTGCGCGCTCGGCGCGCTCGAAGGCGGCTCTCGACGCGAGCGCTCGCGGAGCGTGCTGCTCCCCGCGGGCGAGGGGCGGGCGCTGGAGCGCGCTCTCGCCTCGCTCGAGCGGCAGGTGCTCGCCGAGTTCGCGCCCGCCGACCGCTCGCGCGTGCGGCTCGAAGCGCGCGCCCAGGTGCGCGCGCGCGGCCAGGCGCACGAGCTGGGCGTGGCGGCCCGCCCGTGGGCGACGCTCGCCGCGCGCTTCCACGCCGCCCACGAGCGGCGGCACGGCTTCGCCGACCCTGCGGCCGGGGTGGTGGTGGTGACGCTCGAGGCGGCCGGATCGCTCGCGGCCGGGCTGCCGCGCGAACGAGCCGCGGGCGTGCGGCCAACTGCCCCGGCCACGAACACCCGCGTGTTCCACGCCGGCCGCTTCCACGAGACGCGCGTCCTCGAGCGGGCCGCGCTCGGCCCGGGGCGCGGGCTCCGCGGCCCGGCGGTCGTCACGGACGACGGCGCCACGCTCTGGGTGGCGCCCGGCTGGACGGCCCGCGCCGATCGCGGCGGCAGCCTCATGCTCGCTCCGGAACGGAGCCGGTGAAGGCGGCTCGAGGGGAGCGTGCGCGTCGCGAGGGCCGGGGCCGGGCCGCCACGCGCCCCGCGCGGGGGAGTTCCCGTGGCCGCCTCCTGCCCGCGCCCGGCCCCGTCGAGCTCGCGCTCTACCGCGGGTTGTTCACCGCCGTGGCCGAGGAGATGGGCGCCACGCTCATGCGTGCCGCGCACTCGCCCAACATCACTGAGCGGCTGGACCACTCCTGCGCCGTGTTCGACGCGCGCGCGCGGCTCGTGGCCCAGGCCGCGCACATCCCAGTCCACCTCGGCAGCATGCCGCGCGCGGTGGAGGCCGCGCTCGCGCTCGCGCCGTTCGCGCCCGGGGACGTCGTGCTCCTGAACGACCCGTTCGCGGGCGGCACACACCTGCCCGACCTGACGCTCGTCTCGCCCGTGTTCCTCCCGGGCCGGCGCGAGCCGGGCTTCTTCGTCGCGAGCCGGGCGCACCACGCCGACGTGGGAGGCGCCGCGCCCGGGTCGCTGCCCATCGCGCGCGAGGTGTACGAGGAGGGCGTGCGCATCCCACCCGTGTTCGTGCGGCGTGCCGGGCGGGACGAGCCGGGCGTGCTGGCGCTGCTGTTCGCGAACGTGCGGACGCCCGATGAGCGCCGCGCCGACCTCGCCGCGCAGGTCGGCGCGCAGGTGAACGGCGCCCGACGGCTCGCGGAGCTGGCGGCCCGGGACGGCGCCGCGAAGTGGGAGCGGGCGGCCGGGGCTCTCCTGGATGCCACCGAGCGCCACGCCCGCGCAGCGCTGCGGCGGCTCCCGCGCGGCACGTGGCGCTTTGAAGACGCGCTCGACGACGACGGGCTCGGGAACGGCCCGCTCCCGATCCGCGTCGCGCTCACGCTCGGCGGCGGCCGCGTGCGCGCCGACTTCACGGGCACCGCGCCGCAGGCGGCCGGCCCCGTGAACGCCGTGCGCGCGGTGACCACCGCCGCCGTGCTGTACGTGGTGCGCTGCGTGCTGGGCGAGGACGTGGCGGTGAACGACGGGCTCCTGCGCACGCTCGAGGTCGTGGCGACGGCGGGCTCGCTCGTGGACCCGCGCCCGCCGGCCGCCGTGGGGGCGGGGAACGTGGAGACGTCGCAGCGCATCGTGGACGCGGTGTGGGGCGCGTTCGCGCGCGCGCTCCCCGGCCGCATGCCGGCCGCGAGCAGCGGGACCATGAACAACCTGCTGATCGGCGGCCACGACCCGCGCCGGGGCCGGCCGTTCGCCTACTACGAGACGCTGGCCGGCGGCCACGGCGGCGGCCCGGCCGGCCCGGGCGAGAGCGCCATGCAGGCGCACATGACCAACACCCGCAACACGCCCATCGAGTCGCTGGAGCACGCCTGGCCGCTGCGGGTCGCGGCGCTGCGCGTGCGACGCGGGAGCGGCGGTCGCGGCCGGCATCCTGGCGGCGACGGCGTCGAGCGCGCGATCGAGCTGCTGGCGCCGGCGCGCGTCACGGTCATCGCCGAGCGCCGTGCGAGCGGGCCCTGGGGCCTCGCCGGCGGCGGCGAGGGCGCGGTCGGCGCGACGGCGATCGCGACGGGCCGGCGCACGCGGAAGATGCCCGGGAAGTTCACCGAGGCGCTCCCGGCGGGAGCGGTCGTGAGGGTGAAGAGCCCGGGCGGGGGCGGCTGGGGACGGCCCGGGCGGCGCGGGCCCGGCTGAAGCGCCGGCCCGGGCGAGCCTCAGGCTCTCGCCGGCTCCTTCCGGAGCTCCGCCAGCCGCTCCGCCACCACGCGCCGCGTGAGCGGCGTGCAGTCGGCGGCCGAGACGCGCAGCGCCGCGCCGGGGATCTCGTCGAGGAAGCGGTCGTTCTGGAGGCCCACGAGCACCGTGGGACGGCTCCCGGCGCGGACCTTCAACTCCGCCAGCCGCTCGGGCGTGAGCGGCACACGCGAGGCCACCACCACGACGTCCGCAGCCGGCGCGGTGCCACCGTCGGGGACGCCCGCCGCGCGCAGGGACTCGGCGAACGTGGGGCCGTGCTTCCACTCGGGTTCGGAGAGCACGCGCCAGCCGCCCGCGCCGCCCGGGGCGCGGCCCTCCACGCGCAGCGCCGCCCCGACGAGGGCGGCGAGCCGCGGTTCCCAGTCGGCCGGCGTGAGCGTCGCGAGCGGCGCGGCGAGCGCCTCTTCCGCGGGCTCGGGGTGGGCCGCGTCGAACGCCTCGAGCCGCGGCCTGGACGCGTCGAACAGCGCGCGGTCCACGCGGCCCGCGAGCAGGTCGTTCGCGAGCGCGTGGCGCGCCCGGCGCACCTCCTCGTTCCAGTGCGCATAGAGCAGCAGGTCGCAGCCGGCGGCGAGCGACTGGAGCCCGGCCTCGGCCGGTGTGCGCCCGGCGGCGGCGCCCTGCATCTCGAGCGCGTCGGTGATCACGAGCCCGCGGAAGCCCAGCTCCTCGCGCAGCACGCCCTGCACGATCCGCCGCGAGAACGTGGCGGGCCGCTCGGGGTCGAGCGCCGGGTAGACCACGTGCGCGGTCATGAGCGAGTCGGCGCCCGGGTGGGCGCGGAACGGAACGAACTCGCGCACCTCCAGCCTCCCGCGGTCGGCGGCGCAGACGGGCAGCGTCAGGTGCGAGTCGGTGCGCGTGTCGCCGTGGCCGGGCGCGTGCTTGAGGCACGCGGCCACGCCGCTGCCGCGGAAGCCCTCGAGCCATGCGCCGACGTTGGCGGCGGCCTGCGCCGGCGTCGTGCCCCAGGCGCGGGGCCCGATGACGGGGTTGTCGGGCTCGCTGTGGACGTCGGCCACCGGCGCGTAGTCCCAGTCGAAGCCCAGGGCGCGCAGGCGGCGCGCGGTCACGCCCGCGATCCATGCGATCGTCGGCGAGTCGGCCACGCGCGCGAGCGTGGCGGCGTTCGGCGGCACCGTCATGTGCCCGGCGAGCTGCGACACCCAGCCGCCCTCCTCGTCCAGCGCCACGAAGATTCGGCGCGGCCGCGCCAGCTCGCGCAGCCGCGCGATCAGCCGGCGGGCCTCGTCCAGGTCGCGGAAGTCGCGGGCGAAAAGGATGACCCCGGCGGGCGGGTACTGGGAGAAGTCCTTCTCCCACGCCGGGTTCAAGCCGTCGGGCGGGATGCCGATGACCATGCGGCGGGCGATCGCGCGCTGGGCGTCCATGCGCGGGCGAAGGTGTCCGAGCGCGTGGCGACTGTCAACGCCGCGCAAGGACTTGTCGCGAAACGCGAGCGCGCCGGCCCGTCCGTCGGGGGTTCGCGCGCGGTCGTGCGGAATCCCGGTTGGGGGTGCATCCGGAGCGGGGTAGACTCGTCCGAACGTCGGAGCGCCGCCCGCGCCCGAGCCCCGTGTGCCACCCCGAGGAGGCAGCCGCTGTCCCGTCACCGCCCGTTGCTGACCGCCCTGGCCCTGGCCTGCCTCGCGGCGGCTCCCGCCGCCCGGGCCTCCGCTCCCGCCCGGAATCCGGCTCCCGCCAAGGCCCCTCCCGCGGCTGCGGCGCCCGCCACCCGCAACGCCGTGGTCATCGAGGGGGACGACCACCTGTTCATGGTCGCCTCTCCGGCCGGCTGGGTGCTGGACGACACCTCCGGGATGGGCTCGCGGATCCGCTGCGTGCTCTATCCGAAGGGCCAGACCTGGGTCGGAGCCGCGACCGTGATGTACGTGAACCCGCTCCACGGCTTCGGCCTCAAGACCCGAACGCTGTCGGCGATGATCGCGGAGAACGAGAAGGCGTTCCAGCGCCGCTCGCCGCGCGGCCGCGTCACCGACGGCGGCACGCTGCCGACGGGGGCGGGGAAGGCCGCGCGGGTGCGCTACTTCGCGCCCGACGGCCGTGCCCCGGTCGAGGCGGTGACCTACGTGCCCGAGCAGGAGCTGGTGATGCTGATCGTGCTCTCGGCGCGCACGCCGGCGGACTTCCAGCAGGCGCTGCCCGCCTACCGCGAGCTGGTCGGCACGTACGCCTGGGTCGGCAGCAACAAGGAGTTCGGCCGGTGAGCCGGCACGTGCGCGTCTCGCAGCGCAGCTCGCGGTTCACCGAGAGCGTGATCCGCGAGATGACGCGGCTCGCCCAGCGGCACGGCGCGGTCAACCTGTCGCAGGGCTTCCCCGACTTCCCCGCCCCCGAGCCGCTCAAGGCGGAGGCCGCGCGCGCGGTGGCGGCGGACGTGAACCAGTACGCCATCACCTGGGGCGCCAAGCGCCTGCGCGACGCGCTGGTGGCCAAGCAGGAGCGCTTCACCGGGCTCGGCTACGACCCCGAGCGCGAGGTCACCGTGTGCTGCGGCGCCACCGAGTGCATGGCCGCGACGATGCTGGCGCTCGTGGATCCGGGCGACGAGGTCGTCGTGTTCGAGCCCTACTACGAGAACTACGGCCCCGACGCCATCCTGTCGGGCGCGGTGCCGCGGTTCGTGCGGCTGCGCGAGCCCGCCTGGGAGTTCGACCCGGGCGAGCTGGCGCGGGCGTTCAACGAGCGCACCCGGGCCATCGTCCTCAACACGCCGAACAACCCCACCGGCAAGGTGTTCACGCGCGCCGAGCTGGAGCAGGTCGCGGCGCTGTGCCGCAAGTGGGGCGTGATCGCGATCACGGACGAGATCTACGAGCACATCCTCTACGACGGCGCCGAGCACGTGGGCCTGGCCTCGCTGGAGGGCATGCGCGAGCGCACGGTCACCATCTCGGGGCTGTCCAAGACCTGGAGCGTGACCGGCTGGCGGATCGGCTGGTGCCTGGCGCCGCCGGACCTGACCGCCGCCATCCGCAAGGTGCACGACTTCCTCACCGTGGGCGCCCCGGCGCCGCTCCAGGAGGCGGCCGCGGTCGCGCTCGCGATGCCCGCCGAGTACTACGCCGCGCTCGCCGCCGGCTACCGGCAGCGCCGCGACCAGCTCCTGCCCGTGCTCGAGGAGGCGGGGTTCCGCACGTTTCCGCCGCGCGGCGCGTACTACGTGATGACCGACGTCTCGGGTTTCGGCTTCCCGGACGACGTGAGCTTCGCCCGCTGGCTCGTGGCGGAGGTCGGCGTCGCCGCGGTGCCCGGCTCCAGTTTCTACTCCGATCCCGCGGCCGGCGCCCAGCGCCTGCGCTTCCATTTCGCGCGCAGAAGCGAGACTCTGGACGCGGCCGCCGAACGCCTAAGGACCCTGCGGTCTCGCCTGCCGGCGCGGCCGGAGTCGCTCACCCGGGGGTAGCACCCAAATGGACACTCCTCGCCGGAAGTCGCTCGGCCCGCTCGCCATCGCCATGGCGCTCTCCTTGCTGCTGGGCTTCGGGTTCGCGCGCGCGCTGTCGGCCACGGACGACCTGCACAGCCAGCTCGACCTGTTCACGCAGGTGCTGTTCACCGTGCAGAACAACTACGTCGAGCAGCCCGACAACCAGAAGCTGATCCGCGGCGCCATCGACGGCATGCTGAAGACGCTCGACCCGCACACGAACTTCCTGCCCAAGCAACGCGCGGCGGCGATGGACGAGAACTTCCGCGGCGATTATTCCGGCATCGGCGTGTCGTTCGACATCGTGGACAACAAGATCGTGGTGCTGTCGCCCATCGAGGGCACGCCGGCCTACCGGCTCGGCATCCGCGCCGGGGACAAGATCGTCCAGGTGGATGGCAAGCCGCTCAAGAAGGGCCTGGTGACCGACGACGTGTTCAAGCTCCTGAAGGGCCCCGCCGGCACCATGGTCGAGGTGGACATCGAGCGGCCGGGCGAGGCCGAGCTGGTGCACTTCAGCATCGAGCGCGCCAAGATCCCCATCGAGTCCATCCCGTACGCGTACATGATCCGGCCCGGCATCGGCTACGTGCGCATCATCCGCTTCGCGCAGACGACCGGCGAGGAGCTGGAGCGGGCCATCGCGAACCTGCGCGGGCAGGGGATGAAGAGCCTGCTCGTGGACCTGCGCTCGAACTCGGGCGGGCTCCTGAACCAGGCGGTGGACGTGCTCGACCAGCTCGTGGGCGAGGACCGGAAGCTCGTCTACACGCGCGGGCGCATCCAGTCGTCGAACGCCGACTACTACTCCACCGACCGGAAGCCCAAGTGGACCGACGGCGCGCTGGTCGTGCTCGTGGACCACGGCAGCGCCTCGGCGTCGGAGATCGTCTCGGGCGCGGTGCAGGACCTGGACCGCGGGCTGGTCGCCGGGCTCAACACGTTCGGCAAGGGCCTGGTGCAGAACCAGGTGAACCTGTCCGAGGGCAAGCTCCTTCTCACCGTGGCGCGCTACTACACGCCGAGCGGCCGCGGCATCCAGCGCGACTACTCCAAGTTCGAGGACCAGTCCGAGTATCAGGCCGACGCCTACCGCGAAGAGGTCCCGTCGGAGTCCACGCTCGCGACGCGGCCCAAGTTCAAGACCGCGGCCGGGCGCACGGTCTACGGGGGCGGCGGCATCTACCCGGACGTCGTGGTGCACGATGCGCCCAAGCTCACGCGCCCCGAGATCGACATGATCACGAAGCGCGTGTTCTTCGAGTACGCGAACGACCTCGTCACCCGCCGGGCGGACTCGCCGTGGAAGCCCGAGGCGCTCGCGCGCGACCGCTTCAAGCTCGAGGACGGTCAGTGGCGGAAGCTGCGCGAGTCCATCGCGGCCAAGGGCGTCAAGATGGACGACTCCACGTGGACGGCCGAGCGGCCGTTCGTGCTGCAGCAGTTGCGCGCGGAGATCGCCCAGCAGGCCCTGGGCTCGCTGGAGCGCTACAAGATCGCGATCGAGGAGGACACGCAGCTCACGAAGGCGCTCGAGCTGTTCCCGCAGGCGCAGAAGCTGGTGGCGGCGGGGGCGGCGGTGGAGAGCAAGCCGCGCGTGCGGCGGCCGTAACCCGGCTCCGGGACGCGCTCGGGCGGGCGACCCGCTCGGGTGACCGGTCCGCCTGATATCCCCGGGCCGGCACGGAGGGCGGCCGATGGGCACCACCATCCAGATCAACCGCGCGCCGGTGATGACGCTGTGGGCGGCGGTCGTGGCCGAGCGGCTCGGCTACTCCCGCGACGAGGCGCTCACGCTGGGTCGCGCGGTGGCCGGGATGAACGCCCAGTCGAAGGCGGTGCGGCTCGGACTGCGCGAGCCCGCGGAGCCCGGCGAGAAGGGGAAGCGCGGGGCCGTGAGCGAGGGCGGACGCGTCGCGCTGCTCGGGCGCCTGGTGCCGGTCGTGAAGACCGCGAAAGGTGTGCGCGCCGCGAAGGACGGCAAGGCCGACTCGCCCGAGGCGGTCGAGCGCTACCTCGAGGGGAAGTTCGGCGAGTCGCTCGCCGCCGCCCGTGCGGCGATGAGGAAGCTCGCCGCCGCGTTCTCGCGCGACGAGCTGGCCGCGAAGGCCTACGCGCTCTACGAGCGGTTCCGCCCGTCGGTCCCCGCGGGCACGTCCGGCTGGGGCGCCAGGGGCACGCTGGACCTTGCGGCGCTGGCCCGGCTCGCGCCGAGGCGAGCGAAGCGCGGCTGAGCCGGACGGCGTCGGCGGGCCGGGCATCCCTCCAATGGACGGGCGGCGCCGCGCGCCCCGTTCACGGCACCGGCTTCGTCTCGTCGGCGCCCAGCGTCGTCAGCAGCCAGGCGTAGTCGAACGCCACCTCGCGCAGCGCGTCGTAGCGACCCGAGGCGCCGCCGTGGCCCGCGCCCATGTTGCACTTGAACAGGAACGGCCCGCCGCCCTGGTCGAGCGTGCGCAGCTTCGCCACGTACTTGGCCGGCTCCCAGAAGCCCACCTGGCTGTCGTTCAGGCTCGTCTTCACCAGCATCGGCGGGTGCTTCACGGCGGCGAGGTTGTCGTAGGGCGAGTAGCGCCGCATGCGCGCGTAGTCCGCGGGCAGCTTGGGGTTGCCCCACTCCTCGAACTCGCTCACCGTGAGCGGGAGCGACTCGTCGAGCATGGTGTTGATGACGTCCACGAACGGCACCTGCGAGAGCACCGCGGAGAACAGGTCGGGGCGCAGGTTCACCACCGCGCCCATCAGCAGCCCGCCCGCGCTCCCACCCTGGATCGCCAGCCGATCCGGGGCGCACACCTGCTCGCGCTTCAGGTACTCGGCGCAGGCGAGAAAATCGGTGAACGTGTTCATCTTGTGCTCCATCCGGCCCGCGTCGTGCCACCGCTTGCCGAGGTCGCCGCCGCCGCGGATGTGGGCGAGCGCGTAGACCAAGCCGCGATCCACGAGGCTGAAGCGCGACGAGCTGAACGCGACGTTCGACGCGACGCCGTACGAGCCGTAGGCGTAGAGCAGGCAGGGTGCCGTCCCATCGCGCCGGACGTCCTTCCGGTGAAGGAGCGTGAGCGGGATGGACGCTCCGTCCGCGGCCTTCACCTGCGTGCGTTCCATGGTGTACCGGTCCGGATCCCAGCCGCCCAGCACCGGCGTGCGCTTGAGGAGCCTCGAGCCGAGCGACGCCACCTCGAGGTCGAATACGCTCGGCGGCGTGAGGAACGACTGGTAGGTGTAGCGGAATACGCCGGTGTCGAACTGCTCGTTGGCCGAGGGTCCCACCGTGTAGGCGGCCTCCGCGAACGGCACGCGCCGCGCCCGGCGCCGCTCGGGCTCGAGCACGGTGAGGTGCGGGAGCCCGTCCTCGCGCTCGGAGAGGACGACGTGCCCCGCGAAGCACGAGACGCCGGTGAGCATGACGTCGTCGCGGTGGGGCACCACTTCCTTCCAGTGCCCGGGCCCGGGTGTGGCGACCGGCGCGGTCACGAGGCGGAAGTTGCGGCCCCGGTCGTTGACGCGGATCCAGAACTCGTCCTTCCGGTGGTCCACGTAGTACTCGCGTTCGTGCACGCGCGGCGCGAGCGTGACCCAGGCGTCCCGCGGCCGATCCATCCGCAGCGCGCGCACCTCGGACGTGGTGTGGCTCGAGATCGTGTGCAGCAGCCACTCGCCGCTCCGGGTCTCGTGCACCGAGACGTCGAAGCGCTCGTCCTTCTCCTCGTGCAGGAGCACGGGCTCCGCCTGCCCAGGGTCGAGCCGGTAGAGCCGGTGGCTCCGCTTGGAGACCGGGTCCTCCTGCGTGAAGAACAGCGTGCGGCTGTCCGCGGCCCACGCGACGCTGGTCACGCGGTCGGCGCCGGGCGGGAGCAGGTCGCCGGTCGAGAGGTCCTTCACCTGCAACCGGTACTGGCGATAGCCGGTGGAGTCGGTGGTGAAGGCGAGGAAGCGCTCGTCGGGGCTCACCTCGAAGTCGCCCACGGCCATGAACGGGTGCCCCGCCGCGAGCAGGTTCACGTCCAGCAGCACCTGGTCGGCCGGGTCGGGGGCCGCGTCGGTGCTGGTGCCCGGGCCGGCCGGCCGGCGCAGGTGGATGGGGTACTGCTTTCCCTCCTCGGTGCGGACCAGGTAGAGCCAGCCGCCCTTCCGGTAGGGCACCGTGAGGTCGGTCTGCTGGATGCGTCCGAGGATCTCGGCGTAGAGCCGGTCGCGGAGCGGCTGCTGCGCACGCGTCATCGCCTCGGTGTACGCGTTCTCGGCCTCGAGGTGGGAGATGACCTTCGGGTCCTGCTTGTCGCGGAGCCAGGCGTAGTCGTCGCGCCGCTTCTCGCCGTGGAGCGTGGTCTCGATCGTGCGCTTCTCCGCGACGGGTGGAAGCGGCGTGGAGGGCGCGGCGGAGGCGGGGGAGGGCATGAGGAGGGCTCCGAGCAGGCTGGCGATGCGCGCCGAGCCGCGGCCGCCCAGGTCGGGGTTCCGTCGGGATCGCGAGGGTCGGCGGGCGTCGGTGGGGTTGGGTGTCACGGCGCCCGAGCCTATTGCATCCGCTCGCGGACCGCAGCCGTCCCGGTCCACCGCGCGTGTGCCCCGGGCGGGCGCGGGCCGCCTGCCCGGCCCGGCCGGCTCAGGTGCACCGCCGTACGCTCACCGCGTCGCCCTCGCCCAGCCCCAGGCGCTCGCTCGCGGCGCCGCCCACCTGAGCGATCTCCAGGCGGCCGCTCGAGCCGAGGATGGCCACCAGCGTGCCCACGGGCGCGTCGCCGTAGGAGCGCGCGAGGCCCTGGATCCGCCGGTCGAGCACCGTGACCTCGAACCCGCCGTCGGTGGCCTCCGCGCCGAACGCCGCGACCAGGCTCTCCGCGGTCAGGTCGGTGAGCGCGTTGCCGAACCGGTCGAGGAACACAATGTGCCCGACCAGCGCCTCGCCGCGACGCTCGGGCGCAGGGGAGGCCAGCCGCACCGGGTCGGCGACCGGAGGCCCGAGCGCGGCGAGCCGTTCGCCGCGGGCGAGCGCGGCCGCGACCGGCGCGAACACGTCGCGGCCGTGGAACGTCCGGCTCACGGGCTGCCGGAAGTGGCGCGCCACCTCGAGCGCCCGGACCTCGGCGCCGGGGGCGGCGAGCGCCCATTCGAGGAGACCGTTGTCGGGCCCCACGAAGAACTGGCCCCGCGCCGCCACCGCGAGCGCGCGCCGCGCCGTGCCCACGCCCGGGTCCACGACGGCCAGGTGCACGGTCCGGGCCGGGAAGTCCGGCGCCGCCGCCTCCAGCATGAACGCGCCGCGAACCACGTGCCCGGGCGGCACCGAGTGCGCGAGGTCCACCACGTGCGCCTCGGGTGAGCGCTCGTGGATCACGCCGTGCACGACGCCCACGAACCAGTCGTCGTGGCCGAAGTCGGAGAGGAACGTGACGACGGGGCGGGAGCTCATGCGGGGAACGTTAGCACTGCGCCGGACCGACAGGGGCGACACGCCCCGCACCAGGGACGCAGGCCGCCCGCGCGACGATCATGCATTCGAAGCGGGGCTCCGCGGCTCACTTGTCGCGCGCCTCACGAGCGCGCGCCAGCATCGCCTCCAGCCGCTCCCACGCGCCGTCCACGGTGAGCCGGGCGAGGCAGCGGAGGTCGTCGCAGGTGTCGCGGTCGCAGGGCGAGCACTCGACGCGGGCGTAATGGGCGCGGTGGCCGTCCGACTCGGGGTAGGGGAAGAACATGGCCGGCCGGTTGCGGCTCATGAGCCCGAGCGTGGGCGTGCCGGCGGCGACCGCGGTGTGCACCGGGCCCGTGTCGCCGCATACGAACGCGGCGCACAGCGACTGGAGCGCCACGAAGCGCACGAGCGGCCAGCCCTCGACGAGCCTCGCCCGCGCCGCGGGAAGCCCGGCGAGCACCGCTCGGGCCATGTCGCCTTCGCCCGGACCGGCGGTCACGAGCACGACCGCGTCCGCGTGCGCCGCGAGCGCGCGGCGGGCGAGCTCGGCGAACCGCTCCGGCGCCCAGCGCCGGGTCGGCCAGCGCGCCCCCGGGTGCACGCCCACGAGCCGGGCGGCGCCGGGCACGCCGAGGTCGCGGAGCGCCGCGCGCGCCTCGGCGCGCGCGGCCCCGGCCACGACGAGCCGCGGCGAGACGGGCCCGGCCGGCACCGGCCAGCCGAGCGCGGCCACCGAGGCGGCGTGGAAGCCCACGGAGGACAGCACGCGCGGCCGGGCGTGGTGCGTGTAGAGCGCCGAGCGCCAGCCCTTGCCGGGGTAGCCCACGCGCACGCGAGCGCCCGAGGCCCGCGTCCACACCGCGCTGCGCGGGTTGCAGAAGAAGTCGAACGCCACGTCGGGCGCAAACGCGCGCAGCCGCCGCACGATCGCGGCGGTCTCGCCGAGCGTGGGCCGGGCGGGCACGGCGATCACCTCGGCGAAGCGCGGGTCCCCGGCCAGGAGCGGCGCGAGCGCGGCCTCGGTCAGGTAAGCGGCGCGCGCCCCGGGGCAGGCCGCGAGCGCGGCGTCCACGGCGGGCAGCGTCAGGCAGACGTCGCCTAGGAAGCGCGGGCGGACGAACAGCATCCGCCGCACGTCCGCGGTCGGGACTGGCTTCACGGGCGGGCCTCGCGCAAGATGGGCGGACCGTACCGAACGGCCCCTGGGGCCGCCAACCGCGAGGAGCGCCATGAGCCCCGAACGCGAACCTGAGCCCGGACTCGAGACGCGCGCCGTGCACGGCCCGCACGTGGGCGCGCCGGGAGCGATGAGCACGCCGATCGTCCACAGCGCGACGTTCTCGTTCGAGTCGCTGGACGGGATGGTGGCGGCGCAGAACGAGAAGAGCGCGGGCTCGTTCTACCAGCGCCAGGGCCACCCCACGATCCACGCCACCGAGGAGCGCCTCGCGGCGCTGGAGCACGCCGAAGCGGCGCTGCTGTTCCCGTCCGGCATGGGTGCCATCTCGACCACGTTCCTCGCGCTGCTCCGGAGCGGCGACCACGTCGTGTGCGTGGACCCCTGCTACGGCGGCACGCAGGCGCTGCTCGCGTGGGGCAAGGACCGCTTCGGCTGGGACCACACGTTCGTGGACGGACGAAGGCCCGAGACGTGGACCGCGGCGTTCCGGCCGAACACGCGGCTCCTCCACCTCGAGTCGCCCATCAACCCGACGCTCGTCTGCCTCGACGTGGCTCAGGCGGCGAGGCTCGGCCACGAGCGCGGCGCCACCGTGACCATCGACAACACCATCGCCTCGCCGATCGGCCAGCAGCCGCTCGCGCTCGGCTGCGACATCGCGCTCTACTCGGCCACCAAGTCGCTCGGCGGGCACAGCGACCTGCTCGCCGGCGTGGCGACCGGCTCGCGCGCCGCGCTCGACAAGGTCTACGAGGCGCGCAAGACGTTCGGGCCGATCGCGGAACCGACCATGGCGTGGATGCTGGAGCGAAGCCTGAAGACGCTGCCGCTGCGCGTGCGGGCCGCCAACGCCAACGCCTTCGAGCTCGCGCGCCGGCTCGCCGGGCACGCCGAGGTGTCGCAGGTGTTCTACCCCGGCCTGCCGGAGCACCCGAGCCACGCCATCGCGGCGCGGCAGATGCGCGAGGGCTTCGGCCCGCTGTTGTCGTTCGAGGTGCGCGGGGGCGCCGACGCGGCGCTGCGCGTGGTGAACGCGCTGCGCGTCATCCGCCACGGCGCGAGCCTCGGCGGAGTCGAGTCGCTCGCCTCGCTCGCCGCCCACACCTCGCACAAGATGATCGGCCCCGAAGGGCGCCGGCGGGCCGGCATCCCGGAGGGGCTCGTGCGCGTCTCGGCCGGGATCGAGAGCGTGGACGACCTGTGGGCCGACCTGCAGCAGGCGCTGCGGAAGGCCGCCGTCGTGGGGGCCTGAGCGGCTGCACGCCGGGCCCGGCGCCACGCCCGGCGCCGCCGCGTGCCTCGCCCGCGGATTCACGCCGGCCGCACGCCGGCGCGTCCCCGCGCGTACCGCGCCCCATCCGGCCCGTGCTATGCTCCGCTGCGCTTTGTCCTCCCCCTCACCACCTGCTGGAGGTTGCCCGTGAAGCACGTCCTCCCGGTCCTCGCGGCGCTCGCCCTGCTCGGGGCGGCCGCGCCGGCCCGCGCCGCCGACCCCAGGCCCGCCGCGGCCGCGAGGACCGCGGCCGCCGCCCCGGCCGTCACCGACTCGCTCGGGCTGCTCGAGCGCGCCGTGGCGCGCGACTCGAGCCGGTTCGAGAACCTCTACCGGCTCGGGATCATGTACCTGGACCGCGAGAAGAACGCCGAGGCGGCACGCGTGTTCGCGCGTGCCAGCAAGGCCCGGCCGAAGGACGTGAAGGTGCTGGTGAACCTGGGCGTGGCGCTCGACAACCTGGGCCGCGCCGACGAGGCGCAGGGCTACTACCGGCAGGCGATCGCGGTGTCGCCGAACGACTCGCTCGCGAGCTGCCGGCTCGCCACCTCGCTCTACGCCCAGGGCAAGCACGCCGAGTCCATGAACCAGCTGCGCGACCTCATCTCCCGGCAGCCGCGGTCCTACTGCGCCTACTTCACCATGGGCGTGGCGTTCGCCGACGCCGGGATCTACCGCGACGCGATCCGCATGTGGAAGAAGGTGATCGAGATCGCGCCGGGGTCGCCCGAGGCGCAGAGCGCGAAGGAGAGCATCGACGTGCTGGAGCGGTTCCTGGCCGGACAGTGACGCCCGGACCGGTCCGGGCGCGCGGACCCGTCCGCGACGGGCGTCCCGACCGGGACCGCCGGGTCTCCCGCCCCGGACGGACCCCGGCGCCCCGCACGTCGCGCCGACACGCGAGCTGACCATGCCGGACACGATCTACCTCGACCACAACGCCTCGACGCCGGTGCGGCCCGAGGTCGTCGAGGCCATGGAGCGGGCGCTGCGCGACCTCGGGGCGAACCCCTCGAGCGCGCACCGCGAGGGCCAGCGCGCGCGCGCGGCCGTGGACGTGGCGCGCGCGCAGGCGGCCGCGCTCGTGGGCGCGAGACCGTCCGAGCTGGTGTTCGTCTCGGGCGGCACCGAAGGCGACCACCTCGCCATCGTCGGGAGCGCCTGGGCGCAGCGCGCGCGCAGCCGGCACGTGGCTTACGCCGCGATCGAGCACCACGCCGTGCACGGCGCCGCCGAGGTGCTGGAGCGGCTCGGCTGGTCGCACTCGGTGCTGCCGTGCGAGCCGAGCGGCCTCACGCCGCCCGACGCGGTGAACGACCTGCCGGCCGGCGTGAGCGTGCTGTCGCTGATGCTCGCCAACAACGAGACCGGCGTGATCCAGCCGGTGGCCGCGCTCGCGGCGCGAGCGCGGGCGCGCGGCATGCGCGTCCACTGCGACGCGGTGCAGGGAACCGGCAAGGTGCCGGTGGACGTGGCGGCGCTGGGCGTGGACTATCTCGTGTTCTCCGGGCACAAGTTCGGCGGGCCGAAGGGCGCGGGCGCGCTCGTGGTGCGCGCGGGCGCGCCGCTCGAGCCGCTGTTCCGCGGCAGCGCCCAGGAGCACGGGCGCCGCGGCGGCACCGAGAACGTGCCGGGCATCGTCGGGCTCGGGCTCGCCGCCGAGCTGGCCGCGCGCGACCTGGCGACCGAGTCCGCCCGGCTGCTCGCGCTCCGCAGGCGGTTCGAGGCCGCGCTCCGGCAGGCGGTCCCCGACGTGGTCGTGCACGGCGCCGACGCGCCGCGGCTTCCGAACACCGTGAACGTCTCGTTCCCGGGAGCGCGCTCCGACCTGATGCTGCTGGCGCTCGACACGCGAGGCGTCTCGGCGTCGGCCGGGGCGGCGTGCGCGAGCGGCGCGGTCGAGCCCTCGCCCGTGCTCGCCGCCATGGGCGTGCCGCGCGAGCTGGCGGTGTGCGCGGTCCGGTTCTCGTTCGGGCGGACCACGGGCGCCGAAGTCGTGGACCGCGCGATCGCCGCCATCGCGGACGCGGTGCGCGCGGTGCGCTCGGCCGAGGGGGCCAGGGCGTGAGCCGACTGCGCGTCCTGGCCGCGATGAGCGGCGGCGTGGACTCGGCCGTGGCGGCGGCGCTCCTCGCCGGGCAGGGGCACGACCTCACCGGCGTGACGCTCCGGCTCGCCTGCTACGGGAAGACGCCGCTGTCCCCGCGCGCCTGCTGCACGCTCGACGCCATCGACGAAGCCCGGCGTGTCGCCATGAGGATGTCCTTCCCGCACCACGTCGTGGACGCCGAGCAGGTGTTCCGCGAGCGCGTCCTGCTGCCGTGGGTGGAGGGCTACGCGAGCGGCCGCACGCCCTACCCGTGCGCCGCGTGCAACCAGCACCTCAAGTTCGGCGACCTGGTCCGGCGCATGGAGCTGGCCGCGGCCGACCGGCTCGCCACCGGCCACTACGCACGGGTCGTGCGCGAGCCCGACGGCTCGTGGGGGCTGCATCGGGCGCGCGACGCCGCCAAGGACCAGAGCTACGCGCTCGCCACGATCCCCTACGCCGTGCTCCCGCGCGTGCTGTTCCCGCTCGGCGAGCTCACGAAGTCCGAGGTGCGCGCGCATGCCCGGCGGCTCGGACTCGCGGTCTGGGACAGGCCCGAGAGCCAGGACCTGTGTTTCGTCCCGGATGGCGACTACGCCGGCTACATCACCGGCACGATGGGGGAGAAGCGCGGGAGCGAGCCGGGCGCGTTCGTGGACGAGCAGGGCCGGGTGCTCGGCCGGCACCGCGGCATCCTCCACTACACCGTGGGCCAGCGGAAGGGCCTCGGCATCTCCGCCGCCGAGCGCCTGCACGTGCTCGCGATCGACGCCGCCGCGAACACGGTCACGCTCGGGCCGCGCCGGGCGCTCGAGCGCCCGGGCCTCGTCGCGGAGGACGTCAACTGGCTGCTCCCCGCGCCGCCCGCGCCCGGCGCGCGCGCACACGTCCGCATCCGCTACGGCCACGAGGGCGCCCCCGCCACGCTCCGGCCGCACGCGGACGGCGCGGTCGAGGTGCGCTTCGACGTGCCGCAGGTCGCGGTCACGCCCGGCCAGCTCGCGGTCTTCTACCAGGGCAGGCGCTGCCTCGGCGGCGGCGCGATCCGCGGCGCGCTCGGAACCGACGCGGGCGATCACGCGGGAACCGGGGCGGCCGCGCGCGCCGCGCCGCCCGCCGCCGCGACGGCATGAGCGCGCTCGAGACGCGCGCGCTCGACCACTGTCTGGCCTGCGGCTCGCGCCGGCTCGCGCGCGCCGGGATGCGCTACGAGTGGGAGGGCGGGCGCTTCCCCGCGGCGCGATGCCGCGGCTGCGGCATGATCTTCCTCGCGGTCCAGCCGGTGGGCCGCACGCTCGCGCGGATGTACTCCGCGGGTTACTTCGAGCGGGACTTCCGCTGCGGGCGGAGCGACGCGGGCGCCGGCGACGAGGCCGCGTTCCGGGCCGAGAATGACGGGCTCCTCGACCGCTTCGAGGCGTGGCGCGGGGAGGCCCGGTTGCTCGACGTGGGCTGCGCGACGGGTCTGCTGCTCAAGCGCGCGCGCGAGCGCGGTTGGCGGACGACGGGCGTGGAGTTCTCCGCCGACGCGGTCGCGCAGGCCCGCGCCATCGGGCTGGACGTGCGCCAGGGGGCGATCGAGGACGTGGGGTTCCCGGACGCGTCGTTCGACGTGGTTTATCTGGGCGACGTACTGGAGCACGTCCCCGACTGCCGCGCCACGCTCGCCGAGGTGCGGCGCGTGCTCGCGCCCGGCGGGCACGCGGTGATCCGCGGCCCGACCACGACGCACTCGCTCGCGCGACGGCTCGGCCTCGCGCTCTACGGCGCGCTCGGGCGCGAGATCGTGCTGCGCGAGCCGCCCTATCACCTGTGGGAGTTCCGCCCGCGCCCGCTCGCGGGCCTCGCCCGGCGGGTCGGGCTCGACGTGGTGGCGATCGAGCAGAGCAAGATCCCGCCGGGACGCCCGCACGGACGGAAGTCCGCGCACCAGGCCCTCGCCATGAACCTGATCGACCGCGTGAACCTGCCGCTCACCCGCGCGTTCAACGTGCTGGGGGACCGGGCTGTGCTCGTGGCCCGGCGCCCGCCGCGCTGACTCCGGTTCGTTCGAGCGGGGCCCGCGAGCGCTGCCGGCGAAAACGTCGCTTGACCCGGGCGGGGGGGAGGAGAATGCTGGTCCTCGCGCAGGACCGGGCGCTTCGCCCCGAGAGGTCCGTATGCTGAAGATCCCACCCACGTCCGTCCGCCGGCGAGCGGCCCTCGCGGCCGCGCTGCTCCTCGCCGCGGCCGGGGCCGCGTACGCGAGCGAACCGCCGCCGCCCGGACCCGACACGACCGCGCTCGGCTTCATCCGGAACGTCACCATCGGCACGCCGCCGCCCGACTGCGACGGCTGCCCGCCGCGCGTCTGCCCGGACCAGCCATACCCGGTGATCATCTCCGGCCTGCTCCCGAGCCCGTGCATCAGGTTCACAGGCTTCCGCGAGCTGCCGGTGGGGGCGCCGTTCACGGTGTTGGCCGCCGAGTTCAAGGCGGACACCTGCGACGCGTCGTGCATCACCGTGGACGTGGTCGTGCCGTTCTCGGCCACGGTGACGCTGCCGCCCGCCGGGGCGGGCGCCCACGCGTTCCAGCTGGTGCACATGACGCGGGCCTGCCCGGACTCGAGCGTCGCGGAGCTGCTCTCGCGCACGTACACCTACAAGGTCGAGGCCGCCTGCGAGGAGCCGCCCCCTCCGCCGCCCTCGCTCGACTCGCTCGCGCGCCGGCTCGTCCGCTTCGAGGTGACGCCGGCGCGGCGCTGCCCGGGGGACTCGCTCGTGCTCGAGATGATCAAGAACGGCTGCCTTCCCTGCGTGGACCTGGTCTCGCTCGAGCACGTCCCGGTCCCGCTGCGCGACCCGCTCACCGCCGGCCGCCTGCACGCGGTGGTGGACTGGACCGTGCCCTGCGCCGAGCTGGCCTGCCAGCCCGAGACGCTGCGGGTCGGGCTCGGCCGGTTCGCGTCCGGGGCCCACCCGCTCGCCGTGAGCGTGGACGTGCGCGTGCTGCGGGAGCCCGCGCCGGACACCACGATCTCCTTCCGCCGCGACGTGCCGTTCGACGTGCCGAGGTCCTGCGACTCCACGGACTGCATCCATCCGTGGCTGTCCGCGGACGGCAACGCGCGCGGCTGCGCGCTGGAGGTCGGCCCCGGGCAGAAGGGCTCGCTCGCGCTCTACTCCCACTCGCAGGCCGAGATCGGGGGCCTGCAGGGGCAGCTCGAGTGCCAGCCGCCGTTCCGAGTGGCGGGCGTGCGCCCGCCGGCCGGGCAGCCGCGCTTCCACGTCTCGTGGGAGCCGGAGGGCCGCGGCGCGCGCTACGTGCTGTTCACGAGCGACGGCCGGGCGATCCCCGCGGGCCGGTCGCGCGTGCTCGAAGTGGACGTCGTGGCTGACGCGGGCGCCCTCCTCGGCGAGCGCGGCGAGCTGATCGCCCCGGTGCGCGTGGCGTCCGGACCGGGCGGCGAGGACGTCCCGCTCTGCGACATCACGTTCATCCGCGTTCCGTCCATCCCGCTCTGCGTCGCGACGCCGCAGGACTCCTGCGACGCGAACGGGGACGGCCGCGCCGACGTCCGCGACCTCGTGCTCATGACGCGCTGCTTCCGGCCCGAGCTGCCGGCCCCGGACAGCTCGCTCGCCTGCCGCGACTGCAACGGCGACGGCGCGTTCACGTTCGCCGACCTGTGGTGCTGCGCGCAGCACGTCCTGCGCGGCCCGTTCGTTCCGCGCGACAGCGTGCGCGCGGACGACGCGGTGCGCGTGAGCTTCGGGGCGCCCGAGCCCCGTGGCGAGGGCTGGCTGGTGCGCGTGCGGGTGACCGGCGCCGAAGGCGTGACCGGTGCGATGCTGCGGCTGCGTTATCCGTCGGAGCGCTGGCGGGCGGAGATCCCGGTGTTCGTAGCCGGGACCGCGCCCGCGCCGTCGGAGGGCTGGCTCCCGTTCCTCGACTGCGAGGAGCCGGGCGTCGTGCAGGCCGGCGGCCTGCGGCTCCAGGACGGGGCGTCCGGGGAGCTGGAATTCCTGCTCGGGATGATCCCGACCGGCGCGCCGGAGGCGGGAGACCGCCTCGTGGCGGAGGGCGCGGACCTCGTCGCGCCCGACGGCTCGGTGCTCACACCGGCGGCGCCGCTCCCGGGCCTCCCGCTCGCGGGCCCGATGACCCCGACGGGGCCGCCGTCCGCGATCGCGCTCGGCGCGGCCCGGCCCAACCCGTTCGCCCGTTCGACGAGTCTCACCGTGAGCCTGCCGCGCGAGGCCGACGTGGACCTGACGGTGCACGACGTGGCCGGACGTCGGGTCGCGACGCTCGCGAGCGGCCGCCTGCCGGCCGGCCGGCGCGACTTCACCTGGTCGGGCTCGGGCGCGCGCGACGGGCTCTACTTCGTCCGGCTCACCGTGGACGGCCGTGTGTACTCGAGCCGGGTGGCGCTGCTCCGCGACGGGCGCTGATCGCGGGCGGGCCGGGGCGCGGCCCCCCCCGCGCCCGGGCGGTGCGGGCGGGACCCAGCGCCGCCGACGTGTTAGGTTTGCCCCGGCGTCCCGAATCCGGGAACCACCCGCCCACGAACGGAGGAGTCCCCATGCCAAGCGCCCGCGCCATCGCCACCACCGTCCTGCTCGGCGCCGTCGTGCTCGCCGCCGGGTCGTACGCGCTCGCCAAGGAAGCCGAGGGAAAGGCCGCCGACCGGCTCGCCCGCGGCAGGTACCTGGTGACCATCGCCGGGTGCAACGACTGCCACACGCCGGGCACGCTCTACGGCGCGCCGGACATGGAGCGCTTCCTCTCGGGCAGCGAACTGGGCTGGTCCGGGCCGTGGGGCATCGTCTACCCGGCCAACCTCACGCCCGATGCCGAGACCGGACTCGGCAAGTGGACGCCCGAGCAGATCGCGCACGCGATCCGCACCGGCAACCGGCCGGACGGCCGACAGCTCGCGCCGATCATGCCGTGGCAGAACTTCGCCTCGCTCACGGACGACGACGCGATGGCGATCGCGCACTACCTGCTCTCGCTCAAGCCGGTCAAGCACCAGATGCCGAAGCCGGTGCCCGCGGGCGGCGAGATGATCGGCGCCTACGTGACGATGCCGCCGCCGCCGGCCTGGGACGCGCCCCGCGCGCCCGCGGGCGGCTCCAAGTAGGTCTCGAAGGGGCTCGACGCCGGGCCGCGGGGCGCGAACCCCGCGGCCCGCCGCGCATCCGGTCCCGCGCCCGTCGCGGCGGCGCGTCGTTGACACGCGCCGCGACCGGTCCCTACGGTGGCCGGATGGCGAGGGAACGTGCCCCCGCGGTGGAGACCCGCGCGCTCCGCCGCGTGTTCAAGGGAGCGCGCGGCGGAGCCGGGGTGGTGGCGCTGGACGCGGTGGACCTGCGCATCGAACGGGGCGAGGTGTTCGGCCTGCTCGGGCCGAACGGCGCGGGAAAGACCACCTGCATCAAGATCCTGAACACGCTGCTCTACCCGTCGAGCGGCGAGGCGCGCGTCGCCGGGCACGACGTCGTGCGCGAGGCGTCCGAGGTGCGCCGGCGGATCGGCCTGGTCTCGGGGGGCGAGAACTCGGGCTACGGCATCCTGTCCGTGCGCGAGTGCCTGTGGATGTTCTCGCAGTTCTACGGCGTGCCGTCCGCCGAGGCCGGGCCGCGCGTGGACCGCCTGCTGGGGGCCGTCGGGCTCGCCGACCTGTCGCGCACGCTCATCAACCGGCTCTCGACCGGGCAGCGCCAGCGCATGAACTTCGCTCGCGGTTTCGTCTCGGACCCGGAGATCCTGTTCCTCGACGAGCCGACGCTCGGCATGGACGTGAACGCGGCCCGGCGGCTGCGCGCGTTCGTGCTGGAATGGGTGCGCGAGCGGCCGGGCCGGACGGTGCTGCTCACCACGCACTACATGGCCGAGGCCGACCAGCTCTGCGACCGCATCGCGATCATCGACCGCGGCCGGGTGCTGGCCTGCGACACGCCGTCCGCTCTGCGCCGCTCGGTCGAGGGTGGCCAGCACGTCGAGCTGGAGGTCCTCGGCGCGCCCGAGGGCATCACCGAGGTGGACGGAGTGCCGGTCGCGTGGGGCGCCCCGCACCCCGACCGCGGCACTCACACGCTCAAGCTGCGGCTCACGGATGGCGGCCGGCTGCCGCTGCTGCTGCGCTCGCTCGAGTCCAGCGGCATCACCGTGCGTGGCGTCTCGACGCGCGAGACCAGCCTCGAGGACGCGTTCATCGCCATCGTCGGGCGGGGGCTGGAGGACAGCGAGGCCCCGTCGTGACCGGCGCGCGAGACGCCGCCCCCTCGCTGCCGCGGAACACCGGTGCGAGGCTGTTCGTCCAGGCCATGGTCGCGCGCGCCTACGTCCGGATCATGGGTTCGCTGCGCGAGCCCACGTGGATCGTGTCCGACGCCGTGTTCCCCAACCTCGGCATGTGCGCGTTCGTGCTGCTCTACCGCGCGCTCGACGCGCCGCGCTCCTACGAGGCGCTCGCGCTGGTCGGCGGCGTGCTCACCACCTACTGGATCAACGTCGTGTGGGGGATGGGCGCGCAACTCTACTGGGAGAAGCAGTCCGGCCAGCTCCAGCTCTACTTCGCCGCGCCGTGCTCGCGCATGGCGATCCTCTCGGGCATGGCCGTGGGCGGCCTGGCGGCGACGATGCTGCGCTCGCTGGTCGGCGTCGCGCTCGCGGTGTGGGTGTTCCGCATCGAGGTGGCGCCGTTCTCGCCGTGGGCGCTCGCGGGCGTGTTCGTGCTGACGATGGTGGCGCTCTACGCCATGGGCATGATGCTCGCGAGCCTGTTCCTGCTCTACGGGCGCGAGGCGTGGCACACCGCGAACGCGCTGCAGGAGCCGGTCTACTTCCTGTCGGGCCTCTACTTTCCGATCCGCTCCCTGGGCACGCTCGGCGCGGTCGCGGCCGGCGTGCTGCCGCTCACGCTCGGCACCGACGCGCTGCGCCAGATCTTCATGGGGCCGGCGGCGCAGGGGCTGCTCCCGCTGCCGCTCGAGGCGCTGGCGCTGGCCGGGTTCGGGGCGTTGTTCCTGTGGCTCGCGAGCCTCTCGCTCGCCCACCTCGAGACGCTCGCGAAGCGCGAGGGGAGGCTCACCCAGCGATGGCAGTGAGCATGGGCGCGCTGCGCGCGTCGCTGGTGAGCGCGCGGACCGCGGCGTGGCTCGGCTGGCAGGTCGAGTCCAACTGGGTCGACCCGGCGCTGTTCGGGATCTACGTGCTGGCGCGGCCGCTCGCCACGGCGCTCATCCTCGCGCTCATGTACCGGGCGGTGAGCGGGCACGGCGCGGACGCGACGGTGTTCGCGGGGTTCTTCGTGGCGAACGCGTTCCACGCCTACGTGAACACGGTGCTCGTCGGGATGGGCTGGGTGGTGTTCGAGGAGCGCGAGGAGTACGAGACGCTCAAGTACGTGTACATCTCGCCGGTCGGGATGTTCACCTACCTCGCCGGGCGCTCGCTGGTGAAGTTCTCGCTCGCCACGGTGAGCGTCCTGGTGACGCTGGCGGTGGGCTGGTGGCTGCTCGGCGTGCGCTGGGAGTGGGCCGCGATCCAGTGGCTGCCGCTCGCGGCCTCGCTCGCGGCGGGGCTCGCCTCGACCCTGTTCCTGGGATTCCTGCTCGCGGGCTGGTCGTTGGTGCTGGGCCGCGCGGCGATGGTCGCGCTCGAGGGCACCGCGCTCGCGTCCTACCTCCTGTGCGGGGTCATCTTCCCCGTGGACCTGCTGCCGCGGCCGCTCCAGGCGGTGGCGCTGTCGCTGCCGTTCACGTGGTGGTACGAGGCGCTGCGCCGGTTCCTGGCGGGACAGGGCACGCGGGGGCTCATGGAGCGCTTCACCGACACGCAGATCCTGCTCGGGCTGGGCGCCATGACGCTCGTGTTCGCCGCGCTCGCCCGCTGGGGCTACTTCGCGTTCGAGCGCCGCGCCCGCGCGCTCGGTCGTCTCGACCAGACGACGCTGTTCTGACGACTTCCCGGCGGCCCTGCGCACCGCCGGCACCCGCGAGCGGCGCTCGCGGGCGGCCCCGGCCGCGCAACGCCCATCGCTGCATCCCGCATGGCCCGGGTGAGCCGACCCTGCGCGCCCGCACCCGGCCGGCTCGTGCTGACTTTCACTTGCGGCGCCGAACCCGTTGCGGAGCTTGTGGCGCGGCGATTGCAGTGACCGTGGCGCTGCCCCGCGCCTGCTCCGGGGCCCACGTACGCGCCTGCCGTCCCGACCCGACCCCAGGGGATAGACCTTGCCCATCGCGATCCTGCTCGCCGCCTGCTTGCTGGCCATGGCCGCCGGCCCCGCGTCCGCCGAGGACCGGGCCGCCCCGTCCGTGACGTTCAGCAACGCCTCGCCCTCGCTCGCCACCGAGACGGAGTCCAAGCCGCGCGTCTCGAACGGCAACAAGGCCCCCGACTTCCAGTACCAGTCGTACGATCAGCTCTGGCAGCACCTGCACAACCTGCTCGATCACGGCGACGTGCTGCTGCTGTTCGGCGCGAGCGACGTGGACCTGCGCACGCTCGAGCGCGAGCGCGAGATGCTGCTCAAGGGCGGCGTCACGCCGCTCGCCGTCGTCGAGAAGAGCGAACGCGACGTGTGGGCGTCCGTGCGCCGGCTGGGGCTCACGTTCAGCCTGCTCGCCGACCCGCGCGGCGTGATCGGCACCCAGTACGGCGTGTTCGAGCCGGGGCCCGGGCGGTCCCGGAGCACGTGGTTCCTGATCGACCGCAAGGGCAAGGTCCGCCAGAGCGGCGACGGGATGCCGTCGCAGTCATGGCCGTCGGTGACGGCCGTGGCTCTCGGGCGCCAGTTCTCGGCAACTACGGCCGCGACCAAGCGCTCACCACCGGTCCCGCACCCGCGCGCCCCGGGCCCCAACGGCGCCCCGGGCCGCTTCGCTCGCCGCGGGCGAGGGCCTGCGCACGCAGTTGCGGCGCACGTCCGCGCAGGCTAAGTTGGCCGGCCCCGGTGACAGGGTGTGGGGCCCCGCGGACCACTCGATCCACCTGCCGCGAGCCCGGCGAGCGTTGAGGCGGCGCCGAGGCTTGACTATAGTCCGTCGCTGGGACGGACACGCGGAGGGATGGCCGAGTGGTTTAAGGCGACGGTCTTGAAAACCGTTGAGCGAAAGCTCCGTGGGTTCGAATCCTACTCCCTCCGCCAGTATCTTACGGAGTGGTGGCCGAGAGGCTGAAGGCGGCGGTTTGCTAAACCGTTATACGGCTAACACCGTATCGGAGGTTCGAATCCTCTCCACTCCGCCAGACCGCCGGGGGCGGCGTCACCCCGGTCCGCCGCATGGCATCACACGGGCCCATAGCTCAATTGGATAGAGCGTCTGACTACGGATCAGAAGGTTGGGGGTTCAAATCCTCCTGGGCCCGCCATACGCCCGTCCCCGCGCTCGCGGCCGCGCTCGCGCTGCTCACCGCCCTCGCCGGGCCTGCGACCGCCGCCGAGAAGATAGGCGCCGGGGACCGCACGTGGACCACGACGGACCCCTTGCTCGCCGGGGTCGGCAGCATCGCGATGCTGCCGCCGGCCACGTTTGACGGGAACGTCGAGAGCCGGAAGCTGGTCGAGGCCGCGGTCGGCCAGGCCCTGAAGGGCACCGGCCACCGCTGGGCCTCGCCGTTCATGGTCCGCGACAACCTGCTCCGCGCCGGCGGGGACTCGCTGCTGAAGGCCCTGAACGCCAAGCTGCTCAGGGACCCGCGCGTGGACTCGCTGGACGCGCCGTTCCTGTGCCGCGCGCTGCGCACGCGCGCGCTGCTCACCGTGCGCGTGGACCACATGGAGCGTCGCGAGCTCGAGCTCGGGCAGTCCGGCCGTCCCGCGACCTCGGTCCAGCTGCGCGGGGCGCTCGTGGACTCCACCGGCCGCCTGCTGTGGAGCGCGCACAGCAGCGAGACTCTCGAGGGCGCCGTGCAGGAGGCGGGCAGCAACGTGATCGGCGTGAAGGCCTCCGGGCTCAACAACTCCGCGGTGGGCGCCACCGTGGCGGCGCCGCTCTACCAGGAGGTGCTCGGCAAGATCGGGAAGCGGTGGAGCGACGTGTTCCCGAGGCGGGCGGCCCCCGACACGGCTCGCGCCGGGAGCTGACCGGGTACGCGATGCGCCTGCCCGACGACGAGGCGGCGATGCGCGCCGCGCTGCGCGAGGCGCACGAGTCGCTGCGCAAGGACGAGGTCCCGGTCGGTTGCGTCGTGGTCCACGACGGGCTCGTGGTGGGGCGCGGGCACAACCAGGTGGAGGCGCTCCAGGACGCCACCGCGCACGCCGAGATCCTCGCCATCGGCGCCGCCTCGAACGCGCTCGGAAGCTGGCGGCTCGTCGACTGCACGCTCGTCGTGACGCTGGAGCCGTGCGCGATGTGCGCGGGCGCCATCGTTCTCGCCCGGCTCGGGCGGCTCGTCTACGGCGCCACCGACCCCAAGGCCGGCGCGTGCGGCTCGGTGCTGGACGTGACCGGCGAGCGCCGGCTCAACCACCGCGTCTCGATCACGCACGGCGTGCTCGCCGGCGAATGCGGGGAGCTGCTGCGCGAGTTCTTCCGCCGGAAGCGCAAGGCGGCCGCGCGCCTGGCCGGCGAGCCGGGAGGACCCGCCGCGGGAGAGTGATCCGGCGGACCGCGAGTCGCGCGTTCCCGCCTCCTGCGCGACGCGCCGGCGCTCCTCGCGCGACGCGGCCGCCGCGCCCGAGGCGGATCCGGCGGTCCGGGGATCGCGTCTCCGGCGGCACGGCTGGCGATTCGAGAACCGTTCGGGCTAGTGTCCCGCCCCGGCGACGGACGTGCAGCCACCCCGGAGGGCGGTCCATGAAGACGGTACGGTTCTCGGCGAGCGGCGGTCGGATCTCCGCGAGCGTGAAGGTGTCGGCGAAGCGTGACGGAAGCTACGAGCTGCGGCTGTGGGAGCGGGAGAGCAACGCGCTGGTCTCCGGCTTCCCGTGCCTCGGGAACTTCCTCAACAACGACGACGACGACTGGCAGCTGCCGCGCCCGAACGTGGAGAACGACGGCCGCGTGGTCCAGTGCGTGGTGGCGCTCTCGCTCCCGCCCGACGTCCGCAGCGCCACCGTGAGCCTGATCCTGCGCCAGGACGGCGAGGAGATCGGCCGCGAGGCGAAGGACATCCCCGAGGGCGTCGAGGACCACCATCTCGCGCTCTGGGTCCAGCTCCGCAAGGGAGCCTGACGGCCGGCATCCGGTCGCAGGCGAAGGCGGCCTCCGGCGGTCAGAGCTTGGCCGAACACGGACCACGCGGACACGCGAGCGGCCGGGGCGGTCGAGAAAAACCGGTTGACGGCGGCGGTGACCGCCCGCCACGCTCCCGGCGGAGGCCGGCGATGAACCGCTCGACACGTGGCTCGTGCGTGCTCCCGGGGCGGCAGCGGCTGCTCCCGGCGGCCCTCGCGCTGCTGGCCATCGCACCGGTCCCCGCGCACGGCGCGTTCACCGGACGTCCCACCCCGGAGATGCTCGCCCGCTCCGCCGACGCGGCCGTGGTGGCGCGCGTGATCGAGTGCCGGAGCACGTGGGATCCCGGTCGGACGCGCATCTACACCGCGGTCCGGCTCGCGGTCGTCGAGCAGTGGTCGGGCCCGCCGCTCGGGGCCGAGGTTCGCCTCACGCAGCTGGGCGGCACGGTGGACGGCACGACGCTCGCCGTCCCGGGCCTGCCGCGCTTCGCGCCAGGCTCGGAGGTGGTGCTGTTCCTGCGAAGGACGAGCTTCGGGAACCTTCACGTGGCCGGGCTCGCCGAGGGCGTGTTCCGGGTGCATCGCGATCCCGCGGCCGGCGAACCCGTGGTCGAGCGCGATGCCGCGAGCTGGGACACGCGCGGGGCCCCGGCCCGCGGCCGGGCCGAGCGCATGACTCTGGCCGGGCTGCGCACGGTGGCGAGGGCGCATGCGCGGCAGTGATCGCATGCGCGCCGCCGCGGTCCTCGCGCTGCTCGCGGCGCTCGAGCTCGCGCCGGCGCCTGCGATCGCGTTCCTGCTCGTGTCGAACGGCTCGACCGGGGTGACGTTCAACGCGCCACCCTGGTTATGGACCCGCTTCTGGCACTGGGACCTCCGGGAGCTGCCGCAGTGCGCGGTGCCCTGGTCCACCTGCGGCCCGGGTACGGGCGACGTGGTCGGCACCGGCGAGTGGGACGAGGTGCTCGGCGCGATCTCGGCCTGGACCGCGGTGCAACCAGGGCTGCTCGCGTTCCGGCGCATGGACTACACACCGGCGCCGTGCCACTGGGGGCGGGACGACTGGAACATCCTCTACTGGGAGACGAGCGCGGCGGCCTTCGACTCCACCGGCCTCGACGCCGGCGACCCGCCGGATGTGTCCGGTGACATCCGGGTCGGGTATCCCTCGCTCACGATGGTCTGGGCCCGGGATCTGGCGACCGGGCGGATCCGCGAGTCGGACGTGATCCTGAACGCGACCCCGCACCGGAACTTCACCTGGGTGGCCGTGGCGAAGGGCGCAGCGGTGGCCTGGGCGCCCGCGTTCGGAGTCCCGCTCGCGCCGCCCGCGACGCCCTACCAGGCCGATGTCCGGACCGTCGTCACCCACGAGCTCGGCCACCTGGTCGGGCTCGACCACGTCGCGCTCCCGGGATCCATCATGAACGTGGCCTCGATCGTCGGCTCGGGCATCGCTCAGCACGCCCTGCACGACGACGACAGGGATGGCTTCAACTTCCTCTACAGCCCCGACCTCGGGGACGCCCCCGACCCCTGGCAGGGGGTGCCGAGCCGCTACCCGTCGCTCGTGCACGGCGCCGCCCCGGGCCGGACGCTCAACGACCTGCAGCTCGACGGCGTCAAGCCCGGCGCGCAGCACCTGTTCGGCATCCGGCCTCGCCAGCCCTCGCGCAACTACACCTACGAGTGGTTGGGCCCTGCCGAGTCGCCGGCGGCGACCGCCGATTGCGAGGCGGAGGTCATCGACCGCGACGAGTTGGACGACGGCGTCGAGTTCCTCCCGAACCCGCCGGTCTGTGGCAGGCCCGTGCGAGCGAAGGTCTCCGCGACGGTCTCGACCGACGCGACGGGCGAGGGCCACGGCTACGACCCGTTGGGTCCTGGCTCGTGCGGCGCGCTGCTCTGGGCCCATGCCTGGGTGGACCTCGACCAGGACGGCATCTGGGAGCCGGGAGAGCGATTCCTCCAAGACGGGCTCACGCCCGAGCTCCAGGGCCTGCCGAACTTCACCGCGAGCGTGAACACCGGCGGTGTCTTCCTCATGCCGCTCGTGCTCGAGCGGCCGAAGTCGTCCGTGTGGGTGCGCGCCCGGCTCGATTACTTCGAGGACGCCGGGGCCTGCGAGAACGTGGACAGCACGCTCGCCGGTCCCGAGGGGGCGGCCCAGTTCGGAGAAGTGGAGGACTATCCGCTCTCGTGCTCGAACCCGAGCCGGCGATCGTACCCGCCGAACCGCTCGACGGTGCCGTACGGGGGGCTGGCGGTCGCCTACGCGGGCGACGTGCGAGCGGCGACGGACTTCGCGGGCGCCGGCGGCTGCCCGTCGGCGCCATGGCCTCCGGGCGCGGTCACGGTCAGCTACGATCCGGACCGCGACGAGACGGTGGTGGAGGCGCGCGACCCGGGGTCGTCCACGCTTCCGATCGGCGGGTCGGTGGACGTGAGGCGCGCCCACCCCCCGGGCCTCCCGCCGCTCGCGGCGCTGCGCTCCTGGTGGCTGCCGACGGCGGGGCCGCCGGGGCCGGCCGAGCGCGTACCCTCGACGCACGTCGCGCTCACGCAGAGGGCGTGGGGCGCGCGCGTGGTGGTGGGTGCGCTCGACGATTCGACCGGCGGCTGGATCGCCCGTCGCGGCGAGGGCTGGGACGACTCGCTCAGCACGACCGTGGGCTATCGCATCGCGCCCGCGGAGATCCCGCTCGAGCGGCTGGATCCCTGCGACCCGCTGGTGGCCTCGCTGCCCCCGGTCCACGCCGGGAGCGGGACGCTCGTGCCGGGACGGCCGCTCACGTTCGTGGTCGAGCCGCTCGACACGACCGAGGTGCTGCTGGTGGAGGTCACGACCAGGTCCGCAGCCACGGGCAACCGGAACCTGGAGCTGTTCCAGTTCGTCGGCGCGGTTCAGGCCGTGACCGGTGTCCCCGGCGGGGGCCCGGCGCCCGCGCTCGAGCTCGCGGTGGGGCCGAATCCCTCGGGCGGGGCCGCCACCGTGAGCTTCACGCTCGCCGGCGAGGGCAGAGCGCGGGTGGCGCTCGTGTCGGTGGACGGGCGCACGGTCCGGACGCTGGCCGACGGCCCGTTCGCTCCCGGGCGACACGTGCTCCGCTGGGACGGATGCGACGACGCGGGCCGACGGGTCGCGCCCGGTGTCTACCTGTGCATCCTCGATGGCGCCGATTCGCGGGGCGTCGTGAAGGTCATCCGCTACCGCTGAGGCCCTCGCCGGCCGGACCGCCTCCCGAGAAACGCCGAGGGCGGCGTCCTTGCGGACGCCGCCCTTCGGTCGCGAGGTGGTACCCGGGCGATCAGGCCCTGCGGACGTTCGCCGCCTGCAGGCCCTTCGGCCCGCGCTGCACGTCGAACTCGACCCCTTCACCCTCGGCGAGCGTCTTGAAGCCGTCGCCCTGGATGGCCGAGTAGTGCACGAACACGTCCTCGCCACCCGGCTGGGAGATGAAGCCGAAACCTTTCGCCTCGTTGAACCACTTCACGGTGCCACTAGCCACTTTGAAGCTCCTTGAAACCGGGCCCGAAGGCCCACTCTGCCGCATGTCCACGCTGCGGCTGCGCCCGGTCACTGTGACCGATGTCCCTGGCTTCCCGGGGTTGCCATCCGCCCACGAAAAAACCGCCTGAGAGTCCCGGGCGGTTCTGAGCGGTGCGGCGCACCTCCATGGTCAACCGAAGACGTGGGTAGTATCGGCCAGGGGTGCGCGCTTGCCAAGCGCGTTCTCGCTGCGGCGGCCCGACCGGTCGGATCCGTTTCCGCCTAGCCCTTGTCGCGCTTGGGCTTGGGTGCTTTTGGCGCTCCGGCCGAGGGCCCGGGCCGGTTCCGGTGGGATGCCTCGCCGCCTCCGGCCGGAGGCCGGGACAGGGCCTCGAAGCTCCCACGATCCCACGCCCGATCCCGGAGCGGGCTCGCGCCGCCGTCGCGGGGACGGCCCCGGCTCATTCCTCCGCGCGCATCCCGAGCTGGCGGAGCTTCTTGTAGAGATGGCTCCGCTCGAGCCCGAGCCGCGCGGCGGCGCGGGTCATGTTGCCGGCCTCGGCGGCGAGCGCACGCTCGATGTGGCGGCGCTCGAACTCGCGCACCGCCTCGGCGAGCGCGGACGGGTGGTCGTCGGCGGCCGGGTCGGCACCCGCCGCGCCCGTCACCGGCGCGGGCGCGCCCGCGGCCGGTTCGCCTGCGGGCCGCACGGCCCCGCCCGAGCCCGCGAGCACGGCCGCGACCTGCTCGGCGCCGATCCGCGCGCCGGGGTTCATGATGACCAGGCGCTCGACCAGGTTCCGCAGCTCGCGCACGTTGCCGGGGAACGGGTGGCGGGCGAGCGCCTCGAGCGCGCCCGGGCTGAACGCCGGCACTCGGCGGCCCATGTCCTGAGCGATCGCGGCCAGGAAGTGTTCCACGAGCCCGGGCAGGTCGCCGGGCCGCTCGCGGAGCGCCGGCACGTGAAGCGGGATCACCGCGAGCCGGAAGTAGAGGTCCTCGCGGAAGCGCCCCGCGGCGACCGCGGCGCGCAGATCCTGGTTCGTGGCCGCGATCACGCGCACGTCCACGCGGATGGGGCGGCTCCCGCCCACGCGGGTGAGCTCGGATTCCTGCAGCACGCGCAGCAGCTTGGTCTGCGCCCGCGCGCTCAGGTCGGCGACCTCGTCCAGGAGCAGCGTGCCGCCGTGCGCCTCCTCGAACCGGCCGCGGCGGGCCTGCGTGGCGCCCGTGAACGCGCCCTTCTCGTGACCGAACAGCTCGGACTCGAACAGGTCCTCGGGGATGGCGGAGCAGTTCACCGCCACGAACGCCTGCCCGCGCCGCGGGCTGGCCTCGTGCAGCGCGCGCGCGACCAGCTCCTTGCCGGTGCCGTTCTCGCCGGAGAGCAGGACGCGGGCGGGGGACGGCCCGGCGAGCGCGATCTCGCCGAGCAGGCGGCGCATGGCGGGCGAGTCGCCCACGAGCCCGGCCGCCCACGGCGCGCGCAGGCGCCGGTTCTCGGAGGCGAGCGCGCGCGACGAGGCGGCGTTCCGCAGCACGACCAGCAGCCGCTCCAGCGACAGCGGCTTCTCGAGGAAGTCGTGCGCGCCGAGCCGCGTGGCCTGCACCGCGGTCTCCAGATCGGCGTGGCCGCTCATCATGATGATCTGGGTCTCGGGCGCGTCCGCGCGCACCGAGGCCAGCAGGTCGAGCCCGTTCTCGCCCGGGAACCACACGTCGAGCAGAACCAGGTCGTAGGCCTCGCGCAGGAGCCGGCGCGCCTCGGCCACGCTCGCGGCCTCGTCCACCTGGTAGCCCTCGCGCGAGAGCACGCCCTTGAGCGTGGCGCGGATGCTGGCCTCGTCGTCCACCACGAGGATGCTCGGCATCTTCAGCCCTCCACGGTGCGCGGGATCCGCACGACGATGGTCGTGCCCCGGCCGGGCGCCGACTCGACGGCGATGGTGCCGCCGTGGTCGGCCACGATGCGCTCGACCAGCGTCAGGCCGAGCCCGCTGCCGTGCGCCTTGGTCGTGAAGCCCGGCACGAACAGGTTCGCGCGCTGCTCGTCAGTGAGGCCCGGGCCGTCGTCGCGCACCTCGAGCCTCAGGCTCGCGCCTTCGGCGGTCGCGCTCACGCGCACCGGGCCGGTCCCGGCCGGGGCCCCGGCCGAGGCCTCGAGCGCGGCGAGCACCTCGTCGTGGAGCGCGCGGCGCACCTGGTCGTGGTCGGCGCGCACGCGGAGCGGGCCCGGCGGGCGCTCGAAGCGGAGCCGGCCCGCCTCCACATCGTGGGCGTGCAGCGCGGCCAGGTCCCCGAGCAGCTCGCCCGCGTCCAGGTCCTCGGGTCGCGGCGGCGGCAAGCGGCCCAGCTCCGCGAAGTCCTGCAGCAGCGTCTTCAGTCGCCCGACCTCCTCGGTGACGGTGCGCACCGCCTGGTCCAGCGCCTCGGGGAACGCCTCGTGGCCCTGCCGGTAGGCCCGCTGGAGGCCCGAGACCGAGAGCGCGATGGGCGTGAGCGGGTTCTTGATCTCGTGCGCCACGCGGCGGGCCATCTGACCGTACGCCGCCTGCCGCTCGCTCGCGCGCAGGTGGTCGCGGTAGGCGCGCAGGTCCACCCGCATGCGCTCGAGCGCGTCCACGAGCGTGGACAGCTCGCGCAGGCTCTCGAGCTCGACCGGCTCGTCCCACTCGCCGCGCGCCAGGCGCTCGGAGACGCCGGCGAGCCGCACGACCGGCCGCGCCACCTGGTGCGACCACACGATGCCGAGCACCACCGCGAGCAGCACGCCGAGCCCGCCGAGCGTGGCGGCGGTGGCCCGCAGCACGGCGATGGCGTCGTCGGCCTGCGCGGCGGGCGCGAGCGCGACCAGCCGCACGCCGGTCTCGCGGCCGGGATCCCCGGACCAGAGCCCCGTCTCGCGGGTGAAGTACGCGCGGCCGCCGACCCGCACCCGGCCCACGTCCGTGTCCCCCGCGCGGGCGGCCGGGGCCTCGCCGCCGGCGAGCGTGCCCGCGAGCACGCGCCCGCCCGCGTCGCGGAGCAGCAGCTCGAGCCCGCTCGCCCGCTGGAGCCGGGTGAGGAACGGCGAGTCGAGCCGCAGGCCGCCGCGCACGAGCCCGACCGGCTCGCCGTCGTAGCGGATGATCGCGCGCGCGTCGAGGACCAGCGCGCCGCCGGTGCGGAGCGGGACCACCGCGAGCCCGCTGTCGAGCACGGCGGGCAGGGCCGCCGCCTCGACGGGGGACCCGGCCGCCTGCGGCGAGAGGCTCGCGTCCGCCACCACCCGGCCGCCGGTGTCGGCCACGGCGAGGTAGTCGAGCCCGAGCAGGAAGCGAGTGTCCTCGAGGTGGCGCCGCAGCTCGAGCCCGCCGTCGGCGCTCACGAGGTGAAGGCGCTTGAGACGCGGCTCGCGCGCGAGGAGCTCGAGCCGCGCCGCGAGCCGCTCGCCATGGGTGGCGAGCTCGCCCTGAACCGCGCCGATCGCGACGTCCATGCGTGCCACCGTCTGCTCGCGCACGGAGTGCCGGATGCGCTGTTCCAGCAGCAGCAGCGCCAGCGCGAGCGGCACCACCGCGACCAGCGAGAAACCGGCGATGAGCCGGGCGCGCAGCGAGTTCATGGGGCCGCCGACCCGCAGCGGAGCAGGTTCGCGATCGCGTCCGGCCCGCCGAGCGCGGCGAGCGCGACGCGTCCCGCCGGGCTCACGAGCACCGGGCAGCGGATCGCGAACGCGGGCCGCACGCCCGGCGCGCGCCAGCCCGCGCTCACGGCGTCGCCCGCCGCCACCGGCACGTCCAGGAGCGCGAGCCGGAGCGGCTCCCACGAGCGCGGCGCGCCCCAGCGCGCGAGCACGCGGTCCATGAGGCGCGCGCCCGGGAGCGCCGGGTCCGCCACGATCGGCGCGAGCGCGGGCGCGCCGGGCGCGGCCGGCGGCGGCTCGAGCTGGTCCCACGCGAGCAGGTCGCCCCCGAACACCTCGCGGTTCACCGCCGCGAGCGCGGCCGGGTCGGCCGCCGCGCCGCCGCGGGCGTCGCCCACGACCGCGATCACGCCGCGCGCCCGCAGGCCGAGCGGCGCGCCCTGGAAGCGAGGGTCGGCGCGCAACCGGGGCGAGCCCTCGCCCGGCCAGAACAGCGCCACGTCCAGCTCGCCCCGCTCGAGCGCGATCTCCTGGTCGGCGGCGTCCGCGAACAGTCGCACGAGCAGCGTGTCCGGAGCCCCGTCGCCCGGCTGCGGCGGCGAGCGGCGAAGGCGGAGGAGGTTGCGCGCGAGCGTGTCCACGTCGTGGGTTGCGCCCGCGAGCCGCGGCTCGAGCGCGAACGGCGCGCAGCGGAACAGCAGGTTCCCGCGCTCCGGCGCGGGCACGCCCACGCGCAGCACGCCCGCCTGCTCCACGACCGGCTCGACCGCGCTCACGTGCAGGCGGTCGAGGCGCTTCTCGCGCTCGAGCGAGCCGGAGCCGAGCCTCGCACGCGTCACGCGCGACTCCAGCACGCGGTCCACGACGGCGGTCGCGACCGTGTTCCGGCCGCGGCGGAACGTGAGCGTCGTGCCCGGTCGGAGCGAGCCCGAGTCCGCCTCGAGATAGACGAAGCCGGCCCGCGTCCACGCCGCGCGCGCCGCCACCTCGCGCGGGGCGCCCGCGGCCGGGGGCCCCGCGGCGCGCGGCGACCCGACGAGGAGGTGCGCGAGCACGCACGCGGCCAGGGCGAGCCCCGGCCGCGCCATGAACCTGCGCGCCGAGCCGTCCGTCATCCCGCCGAACCTCACGCGAGAAGGGTGGTGAGCCGCCGGGGGCGTGTCAACCATGACACACCGAGGTATCGGCCGGGTGGAGCCAGAAGCTCATCCGCCTGCGGGGCAACGCGTTGCAGGACCGGCACGTTCCGTGAGCATGGAGGACGGTGACGCTCGGCGGGACATCCCGCGGCGCGAGGGACCCGGCCGTGACCGGGTCCACGGCGGCGGCCACACCGGCACTCGGGCCGCCGCCGGACACGCGAGCCGGGAGGAGGGAAGACCATGGAACGCCACGAGACGAAGCGCACCGACCGGGCCCGCGGGTCCGAGGACATCGAGGCTGCGATGGAGGCTGCGATCCGGGCCGAGCAGCGTCGGGACCGCATCATGATCGGCGCCTGGGTGGGCGGTACCGTCGTGGCGCTGCTCGCCACCGTGATGCTGCTCGAGAGCTGCGGCGGCTCGGGCTCCACCGGGACGCGCGCGGCGAGTCATTCGTCCGACGACATGGACGCGCAGCCGGTGGCCGTCGCCGCGTCCGTGGAGGGCGCTCCGGTCGGCCTCACGCCGGAGCAGGGCCTCGTGCAGGTCGGGGATGGCGCCGCGCACGACCCGCTCTCGGTGCCGCCGGACGTGATCGCCGCGGTCTCGGACACGGACGTGATCCCGGGGCAGCCCGTGGAGGTGACGGTCGAGGCCACGCCCGACGTCACGGAGATGGCGCTCGCCGACGGCCTGGGCGACGCGATCCCGATGGTGCGGGACTCGGGCGGGCTCACCTGGCGCGCGAACTACCGGGTGCCGCTCCGCCCGCGCAGCGAGCGGCTCGGGCTCTCGGTGACGGCGAAGAACCAGGACCAGCGCTGGCGCCGCGTCTGGCTGTTCCTCGAGGTGGGGGACGTCGGCGCGCGCACCGGGACGGGGGTCGAGACGCCCGTGGACAGCAGCGGCACGCGTTGAACCTCGCGGGAAGCGCGCGGGGCACGGGAGGCCGGCGCCAGGACGGTGCCGGCCTCCGGCGTTCCACCGCGGCCGCCTCGCGGGGCTCACGCGCGACTGGTAGCTTCGCGAGGCTGCCCGGCCGCGGGGGACCTCCCGCGGCGGGGCCCTCCCTTCGCCCCGGTCCATCAAGGAGTCCGCCGTGAGCCCGCACGCCCCCTCCGACCCGTTCCTTCCGCGACACCTGGGACCCTCCGACGCGGACGTCCAGGACATGCTGGACGCGCTCGGTCACCCCTCGCTCGACGCGCTCCTCGACGCCACGATCCCGGCCGGGATCCGGCTCCGGAAGCCGCTCGAGCTGGCCGCGGCCGAGTCGGAGGCCGGGGCGCTCGCCTCGTTCCGCCGCATGATGTCCCGCAACGAGGTGTGGCGGAACTTCATCGGCATGGGTTACTCGACCACGCACGTGCCCGCGGTCATCCAGCGCAACGTGCTCGAGAACCCGGGCTGGTACACGGCCTACACGCCGTACCAGGCCGAGATCGCGCAGGGCCGCCTCGAGGCCCTGCTTGCGTTCCAGACCGTGATCTGCGACCTGACCGGGCTCCCCATCGCGAGCGCCTCGCTGCTCGACGAAGGGACGGCCGCCGCCGAAGCGATGCAGCTCGTTCACGCGGCGGTCGAGGGCCGCGACACGTTCCTCGTGGCCGACGACTGCCACCCGCAGACGATCGAGGTGGTGCGCGCGCGCGGCCGGGCCCGCGGCATCGAGGTGCGCGTGCAGCCCGCCTCGGCTTTCGCGCCGGACGCCCGCACCTGCGGCGTGCTCGTGCAGGTCCCGGACACCCACGGCTCGATCGGCGACGGGCGGGCGCTGGCCGAGCGGGTGCACGCGGCGGGCGGCCTGGTCGTGGCCGCCACCGACCTGCTCGCGCTGACGCTGATCGTCCCGCCGGGCGAGTGGGGTGCGGACGTGGCGGTGGGCTCCGCGCAGCGCTTCGGCGTGCCGCTCGGCTTCGGCGGGCCGCACGCCGCGTTCTTCAGCACCCGGGACGAGTTCAAGCGCCTGATGCCCGGGCGCATCATCGGGCTGTCGCGGGACGCGCACGGCCGGCCGGCGCTGCGCATGGCGCTGGGCACGCGCGAGCAGCACATCCGGCGCGAGAAGGCCACGAGCAACATCTGCACCGCGCAGGTGCTGCTCGCGGTGATGGCCGGCCTGTACGCGGTCTGGCACGGTCCCGACGGGCTCCGCCGCATGGCCGAGCGCATCCGGGGGCTCGCCGGCTCGTTCGCCGCCGGCGTTCGGCAGCAGGGGCACACGGTCGTGCACGCCGACTTCTTCGACACGGTGCGGGTGCGGCCCCGGGCCTCGGGCGGCGCGGCCGCGATCCGCGCCGCCGCCGAGTCGCGGCGCATGAACCTGCGCTATCTCGCCGACGGCACGATCGGCGTCTCGTTCGGCGAGACCGCCACCGCGGAGGACGTGGCCGACCTGCTCGCGGCGTTCGGGGACGGCGCCGCGCCCCCGGCCGCTCCGGCCGCGGGGGCGCGCCTCGATCCGCGGTTCGAGCGGACCAGCCGTTACCTCACGCACCCGCTGTTCCACGCGCACCGTTCCGAGACCGCCATGATGCGGTACCTGCGCGGGCTCGAGTCGCGCGACCTCTCGCTCACGCACTCGATGATCGCGCTCGGCAGCTGCACCATGAAGCTCAACGCCGCGGCCGAGATGCTGCCGGTGAGCTGGCCCGAGGTCGCCTCGATCCACCCGTTCGCGCCCGCCTCGCAGACCGCGGGCTACCGGGAGCTCTTCGACCGGCTCGAGCGTTCGCTCGCCGAGATCACCGGCTTCCACGCCGTCTCGCTCCAGCCGAATGCGGGCTCGCAGGGCGAGTACGCCGGCCTGCTGGTGATCCGCGCCTGGCACGAGTCGCGCGGCGAGGGCAAGCGGCGCGTGTGCCTCATCCCGCAGTCCGCGCACGGCACCAATCCCGCGAGCGCGGTCATGGCCGGCCTCCAGGTCGTCGTGGTCCGAACCGACCCGAGCGGCAACATCGACGTGGCCGACCTCCGTGCGAAGGCCGGGGTCCATGCGGCCGACCTCGCGGCGCTGATGGTGACCTACCCGTCCACGCACGGCGTGTTCGAGGAGTCCATCGCCGAGATCTGCCGCATCGTCCACGAGCACGGGGGCCAGGTGTACCTGGACGGCGCCAACATGAACGCCATGGTCGGGCTGTGCCGGCCGGGCGACTTCGGCGCCGACGTCTGCCACCTGAACCTGCACAAGACGTTCTGCATCCCGCACGGCGGCGGCGGTCCGGGCGTCGGCCCGATCGCGGTGGCGAAGCACCTGGCGCCGTTCCTGCCGGGGCACCCGGTCGTGCCCACGGGCGGCGAGCGTGCGATCGGCCCGGTGAGTGCGGCGCCATGGGGGAGCGCGAGCATCCTGCCCATCTCCGAGATGTACATCCGCATGATGGGGCCCGAGGGTCTCACGCGCGCCACCGCGGTGGCGATCCTCAATGCGAATTACGTGGCCCGGAAGCTGGAGCCGCACTTCCCGGTGCTCTACCGGGGCCGGTCCGGCACGGTCGCGCACGAGTGCATCGTGGACCCGCGCGCGCTGAAGGCCGCGACGGGCGTGGACGTGGAGGACATCGCCAAGCGCCTCATGGACTACGGTTTCCACGCGCCCACGATCTCCTTCCCGGTGCCGGGCACGCTGATGATCGAGCCCACCGAGAGCGAATCGAAGGCCGAGCTGGACCGCTTCGTCGAGGCCTTGATCGCGATCCGCGGCGAGATCGCCGATATCGCGAGCGGCGTCCTGCCGCGCGACGACAATCCGCTCAAGCGCGCGCCGCACACGCTCGAATCGGTGCTCGCCGACGGGTGGGACCGCGCCTATACGCGCGAGCGCGCGGCGTTCCCGCTGCCGTGGGTGCGCGCGCGCAAGTTCTGGCCGGTGGTCGGGCGTGTGGACAACGCCTACGGGGATCGCAACCTCGTCTGCGCGTGCCCGCCCGTCGAGGAGTACGCGAGCGTCTGAGCCGGCGGCGCGGTTGACCCGCCCGGTCCGCCGGCCACGAGCCGGGACGGCGGGCCCATGAATCGGTCGGGTTAAGCCCCGCCGTACTCTGTTCGGCTGCGCTGTGCCCGACGACCCCAGTCGTTGGGCCCACCGACGGTTTCGCCGGCGCCGCCGGTCCGGAACCTGACGAGGAGCGCCGCCCGCCCTCGCGGGATGCGGCACCGCCGCGCGACCGCGATGCGAGCCGCCGGTCTGCGTCCACGTCTGGATTCGGGCGCGGCTGCGAACCGGTGCGGGACCCGGGTGGATCGCTCACCACACTTCGTATGCACAGGGCGAACTCCCTGCGCCGCGCATGCCTTCCGTGCAGACCGCACGACGCGCGTGCACGCTTCGGGCGTCGCCGGAGCCGACGGTTCCACGCACGCCGACTTCACTCGAATGCAAAATGCAATCGCAAGTCCCACATCATTTTCCCTTGCCAATATCACATCGAATCAGTATCGTGATTTCGGACCTGTGAACGGTCGCTGAACGACCCACGGGAACGAAGTCGACAATCGAAGTCCGTCGAGGACGTCCACCCCGGCCCAGGCCGCCCCGGGATCCCCCCGGAGCGCGCCGGTCCCCGCGAGCCCTCTCTCCTCGCGGCGCGGGCGGAATCCCTCCATCTCGCTGTCCGACCTGGAACTGCCCCCACCATGTTCCGTCCGAACGATCTCGAGGTCGCCGACCTCGGTCGGGTGCTCCGCCGTCGCCGTGGCGTGGTCCTGGGATCTCTGCTGGGGTTCCTCGCGCTGGCGACGGTGCTGAATGTCGTCACGCGCCCCGTGTTCCGCACCAACGCGCGGCTCGCGATCCACCCCACGCCGAGCCGGTCGCCGGTCACCGGCGCCGCGGTCGACAACCCGAGCCCCGCCTCCGAGAACCTGTCGCTGCTCACCACCGCGGAACGGATCATGAGCCGCGACGTGCTGGAGCGGGTCGCGCGGGCGATGCAGGCGCGCGGGATCGCGATGGCGGAACGCGTCCCCGCGAGCACCTCGACCGCCTCGCCGCCGGCGACCGCGAGTCTCGTCCCCCCGGCGCTCGCCTACTCCGAGGACCCGCAGCTCACGGCGGACGTGGACTGGCTCGGGCGCAACGTCAGCGTCCGGCCGCTGCGCGACACGCGGCTCGTGGACGTGGTCGCCGAGCACTCCGACGCGCGGGCGGCGGCCGAGGTCGCGAACAGCGTCGCGGAATCGTTCATCCAGCAGCAGTCGGATTCACGCCGCGGCGCGGACTCCGAGCGGCTGACCGCGCTGCGCGCGCAGATCGCGGACCTGCGCCGGGTCATCCAGGAGTCCGAACAGGCGCTGTACGGGGGCCGGCGCACCACGCTCGCCCTCGCCGGCGAGCGGACCCGCCAGCTCACCCAGTCGGGGAACGAGCTCACCTCGTCGCTGATCCGTGCGCGCGCCGAGCTGCGCGTGGTCGAGGCCCAGCTCGAGCGGATCCGCACCTTCCGCCGCTCGCCGTCCCCGGACTGGGCGAACCCTCCGGTCCAGACGGACGCCATGGACCAGCTGCACCGCGACGTCCAGCGCGCCGAGACGGCGCTGCTCGAGATGCGGCGGCAGTACCGCGACCAGTCCGTGGAAGTGGCGGCGGCCGAAGCCCAGGTCGCCACGCTGCGCGAGGCGATGCGGCGCGAGCTGCAGAAGGCCACGTCCGACCTCGAAGGCCAGCGCGACGTCCTGCGGGCCCGGGTGGACGGCTTCGAGGGAGCGCTGTCGCACAACGAGCGCACGCTCGAGGCGTTGAGCGACAGCTCGCGCAAGTACACGACGCTCGAGAGCGACCTGCGCACCCAGCGGGAGCTGTACACGCTGCTCATGCAGCGCGTGCAGGAGCAGGACGTGGCCCAGACCGTCCTTCCGCCCGGGGTCGAGCTGGTGCAGACCGCGGCCGTCCCGCTCGAGCGCGTCCGCCCGCGCAAGGCCATGAACCTGGCGCTCGGCGCCGCCCTCGGCCTGGTGTTCGGCTCCGGCGCCGCGTTCGGGCTCGAGACCATGCGCCGCACGATCCGTACGCCGCAGGACGTCATGCACGAGCTCCGCCTCCCGGTGCTCGGGATGATCCCGCGCCGCCGGTAGCCCTCGTTCCATCGTTCGTGTCCTGGAGGACTCGATGCCGGAAGTTCGCAACAGAATCAAGTCACTCGGCCGGAGGACCACCGACCTCGTCGAGGACACCTACTTCGACGCGATCGCGGCCGCCTTGAGCGAGGACCTGCAGCGGGGACTCAAGACGTTCGTGGTCACGAGCAGCGGCCCGGGCGAGGGCAAGTCCACCCTCACCGCGGGGCTCGGGAGGGCGCTGACGCGCACCGGCCGGGTGAGCGTGGTGATCGTGGACACCGACCGCTATCGCCCCACCCTGCACCGGCTGTTCGGGCTCGGGAACCGTCGAGGCCTCGGCGAGCTGCTCGTCGAGCTCTACCACCTCGACATCGGCCGCGAGCCTCCCAGCCAGTTCGGGGTCGGCGACTGGCTCGAGGTGCTCGAGGCGCAGTCCAAGTCGGGCGAGCTGCTCGTGAAGGATGGCGACCAGCACTTCCGCCTGCGTATCCACCGCGGCCAGATCCGCAGCATCCAGGTCCCGCAGCACCAGGCCGACATGCGGCTCGGCGACCTGCTCGTGCGCGCCGACCGCATCAGCGACGAGGAGCGCGATCGGGCGCTCCAACTGCAGCGCTCCACCGGCCGGCCGCTCGGCGAGGTGCTCCTGAGCCTGGGCTACGTGGACCGCGAGTCGCTCGTCTCGATGCTGACCTGCCAGATCCGCGAGTCGCTGCGCTGCCTGGTCGCCCTGCGCCGCCCCGAGTGCTCGTTCACCGAGACCGCGGACTCCTACCTGCCCGCGACCTCGGGCCAGCACGCGGAGGCCCCGAGCGGCGACATGCTCGGCGACGACGTGCTCGAGCGGCTCGCCCGCTACCTCAAGCGCCCGTTCCTCACCAACCAGATCCCGAGCTTCCTGCAGGACACGTCGCTCGAGAAGCTGAAGGTGCTGAGCGCCGGGAGCGTGCCCTACAGCCTGCTCGACGAGCAGTTCGCCCAGCCGTTCCAGCGGCTGCTCAGCCGCCTGGCCCGCATCTTCGACGTCGTGCTCGTGGACTCGCCGCCGGTCGCGCTCGCGAGCCCGGCCGAGATGCTCTCCGGCCTCGCCGACGGCGTCCTGCTCGTGGTCAAGGCCGACGGCTACGACACGCGCATCGTCCGCCAGGCCAAGGCCCAGCTCGAGCGTTCTTCACCGCACTTCGTGGGGGTCGTGCTCAACCAGCTCGACATGCGCCACGCCGATCCCATGCTGCACTACTACGGGGCCTACCAGCACTGATGAGCACCCATCCCGGACCCGCGTCGCCCGCCGCCGCCCCGCAGCACGGGACCGCGAAGCGGTCGGAGTTCCTGCCGTTCGCCCAGCCCCTCCTCGGCGAGGAGGAGATCGCCGAGGTCGTCCACTGCCTGCGCTCGGGCTGGCTCACGACCGGGTTCAAGACCAAGCAGTTCGAGCGCGAGTTCGCCGAGTGGGCGGGCGTGAAGCACGCGCTCGCGCTCAACTCGTGCACGGCCGCGCTGCACCTGGCGCTCGAGGCGCTCGGCGTCGGTCCGGGGGACGAGGTCGTGACCACGCCGATGACGTTCACCGCCACCGCCGCGGTCGTCGAGCACCTGGGTGCGCGGCCGGTCCTCGCCGACGTGGACCCGCGCACGCTCAACATCGACCCCGTGCAGATCGAGCGCCGGGTGAGCCCGCGCACGAAGGCGATCCTGCCGGTGCACTTCGCCGGGCAGGCGTGCGACATGGACGCGATCCTGGCGCTCGCGCGCGACCGTAAGATCCCCGTGGTCGAGGACGCGGCGCACGCGATCCCCACCCGCTACAAGGGCCGCCTCGTCGGCACGCTCTCGGACGTCACCTGCTTCAGCTTCTACGCCACCAAGAACGTCACCACGGGCGAGGGCGGCATGGTGGTGACCGACCGGGGCGACCTCATGGAGCGCATGCGGCTCATGCACCTGCACGGCATGAGCCGGGACGCCTGGAAGCGGTACACGCAGAACGGTTCATGGTCCTACGAGATCCTCGCGCCCGGGTTCAAGTACAACCTCACCGATATCGCCTCCGCGATCGGCATCCACCAGCTCCGCAAGGCCGAGGACTTCCGCCGCCGCCGGCTGGCGATCGCCGACGCGTACGACGCCGCGTTCGCCGGGCTGCCGGGCGTGTGCGTACCCCAGGTGGACGACCGCGAGGGGCACGGCTGGCACCTCTACGTGCTGCAGGTGGACCCGGACGCGCTCACGATCGGCCGCAACGACTTCATCGACGGGCTGGTCGCCCGCAACATCGGCGTGTCCGTGCACTTCATCCCGCTGCACGTGCACCCCTACTACCGCGACCGGTATCACTTCCGTCCCGAGGATTACCCGAACGCGTTCGCGGCCTACGAGCGCATCCTGTCGCTCCCGATCTACGCCAAGATGACGGACGAGGACGTGCGCCACGTGATCGAGGCCGTGCGCGACGTGGCGGAGGGCGCGCGGCGATGAAGCGACTGCTCGACCTGGTCGCCTCGGCCGCCGGCCTGCTGCTGCTGTGGCCGGTGTTCCTCGTGGCGGCGGTGCTCGTCAAGCTCGAGGACGGCGGGCCCGTGTTCTTCCGGCAGCTGCGCGTGGGCCGGGGCTGCCGCTCGTTCATGATCCTCAAGTTCCGCACGATGCGCGTGGACGCCCCCTCGAAGGGCCCGGCGATCACGGTGAAGAACGACTCCCGCATCACCGCCATCGGCTCGATCCTGCGCCGCACCAAGCTGGACGAGCTGCCGCAGCTGTGGAACGTGCTCAAGGGCGAGATGAGCCTGGTCGGCGCGCGCCCCGAAGTGCCGCGCTACGTGGACCTGTTTCGCGCCGAGTACGCCGAGATCCTGCAGCTGCGCCCGGGCATCACCGACCTGGCCTCGATCCGGTTCCGTGACGAGTCCGCGCTCCTGTCGCAGGCCGAGGACCCGGAGGCCGCGTACGTGCAGCGCATCCTGCCCGAGAAGCTCAAGCTGTCGCGCGACTACGTGCGGAACGCCTCGTGGAGCTACGACCTGCAGCTCCTGTTCACGACGCTGGCCAGCCTGATCTACCCGGCGCGCGCCGTGGAGCGGATCGTGGACCTGCTCAGCCCGTACCGGTTCTGGATCGGCATCCTGGTCCAGTCGGTGGCGGTGACGGCGGCCTACCTGCTGGCGTTCGAGATTCGCTTCGACGGGCGCGTGCCCGCGGTCGAGCGGGCCGTGGTCATGCCCGTGCTGCCGGCGGTCCTGGTGTCGCGCCTGGTGTGGCTCAACGCGTTCCAGCTGTTCCACGGAGTGTGGCGCTACTCCGGCGTGCGGGACCTGCGCAACATCGCGCTGGCCGTGACCGGCGGCACGCTCACCTGGTGGGCGGCGGCGCACTGGCTGCTGGGCGCGCAGGGCTTCTCGCGCGGCGTCATGGCCATCGACTGGCTCCTGTGCATCACGTTCCTCGCCGGCATCCGCGTGGCGCGCCGGCTGCACCGCGAGCTGCGCCCGGACGCCATGCCGACCCGGCGCGTGCTGCTCGTGGGCGACGAGGACTCGATGGCCCGGGTCGCGCGCGACCTGCTCGACCGGCCGGCGCAGGACTGCCAGGTGGTCGGGATGCTGAACGGCGACCTGCGCCGCAAGGGCGCGCGCATCCACGGCATTCCGGTGCTCGGGACCAAGTCGGACCTCGCCGAGATCATCCGCCAGACCGACCCCGACGAGGTGCTGTTCGCGATGCCGGACGCCTCGATCGAGCTGCGCGAGTCGCTGCTGCAGCAGTGCCGCACGCTCGGCAAGTCGGCGCGGCACGCGCCCGACGTGAGCGACCTGCTGCTGCGGCGGGAGTCCCCGAAGCTGGGCGGCGACTACAGTCCGGAGGACCTCCTGTTCCGCGAGGCGATCCACACCGACAACGGCTTCGCCCGCGACGTGGTCGCCGGCCGATGCGTCATGATCACCGGCGCCGGCGGATCCATCGGTTCCGAGATCAGCCGCCAGGTCGCGGCGCACGGGCCGTCCCGGCTGGTGCTGTTCGAGCGCCACGAGTTCGCCCTGTACGAGATCGAGCGCGAGCTGCGCCGGCTCCACCCCGGCCTGGCGCTGGAGCCGGTCATCGGCGACGTCGCCGACGCGGCACGCGTGGACGACACCTGCCGCGAGCACCTGCCGAACGTCGTGTTCCACGCCGCGGCCTACAAGCACGTGCCGATGATGGAGCGCAACCCCGGCGAGGCGCTGCGCACGAACGTCGTCGGCACGCGCACGGTGGCCGAGGCCGCAGCCCGTCACGGCAGCGAGGTGTTCGTGCTCATCTCGACCGACAAGGCGGTCGAGCCCGTGTGCATGATGGGCATCTCCAAGCGCATGGCGGAGCTCTCGCTCCAGCTCATGAAGCAGGGCTGCCGCACCAAGCTGCTCACCGTGCGGTTCGGCAACGTGCTCGAGAGCTCGGGCAGCGTGCTGCCGCTGTTCCGCGAGCAGATCGAGCGCGGCGGTCCGGTCACCGTGACGCACCCCGAGGTGACCCGGTTGTTCATGACCGTGCCCGAGGCCGTGCAGCTCATCCTGCACGCGGCGAGCATCGGCGACGGCGGCGAGGTGTTCGTGCTCGACATGGGCAAGCCGGTCCGCATCCTCGACATGGCGAACGCGCTCATCCGCCTCTACGGCCTCGAGCCCGGGAAGGACATCCGCATCGACATCACCGGACTGCGCCCCGGCGAGCGGCTGTTCGAGAAGCTGCTCAACGACCACGAGGTCGTGTGGAAGTCCGCGCACCCGAAGATCCTGCGCGCGGTGAGCCAGGGCGACGAGGCCTTCGTGCGCGACGAGATGCTGCGGCTGCTGCGCGAGACCGAGCGCCGGATCGCGGGCCGCACCGACCTCATCCGCGGAATCGAGGAGACGCTGCCCGCATGACGCGGCCGGCCCTCCGACCCAGGCCGCTGCCGCTGCCCCCGCGAGACCGGACGGCGGGGCGCACGCCCGCGGGCTGGACCGCGTACCTGGTGCTGGCGGTCGCGCTGGCGCCGGTGGTCGTGCCGGCGCTGCCCGGCAACTCGGCCATCCTCGACGTCGTGAACCTGCTCGCGCTCGCGGTGTTCGGCTTCGCCCTGCTCACCCCGGGCCGCCGGATGCACGCGCCGCTGATGGTTCCCATGCTCCTGGTCGCGGTCGGCAGCCTGCTGGCCACGATCGGCGCCCCGTCCCCGCAGAAGGCGGCGCTGGCGGTGGCGCAGGACGTCTATCTGTTCGTGTGGTTCGTCGCCCTCGTCAACCTGCTGCGCGGCGAGCGCGACGTGCGACTGGCCTGCGTCGTGTGGACGGCCTCGGCGGTGGTCGTGTCCGGCGTGGCGCTCTGGCAGCTCTATGCCCACTACGGCACGCTCGCGACGCTGCTCGGCTCGCGCGGCCTGCGGCCGACGGCCACGTTCTTCAACCCGAACGTGCTGGCGGACTACCTGGTCATGAGCCTGTTCGTGAGCACGAGCCTGCTCGGCCAGGTCCGGCGCCGCCTCCTCTACCCGGCGATGGCGATGATCCTCACCGGGCTGCTCGCCACCAAGTCCAACGGCGGCATGCTCTCGCTGGCGGCGGGCGGGCTGGTGTGGCTGGCCGTGACCGCCGCGCTGTCGCAGGTGCGGCGGTCCGTGCTCGTGGCGGGTGCCCTGGTGGCGGTGGGCCTCGCGGGGCTCGGCGCGTGGGCGCACCGCGAATGGGGCGTGGGCGAGTCGCTGCTCGCGTCGCTGCAGGCGCACACGTTCGCCGGGCGGATGGAGCACAGCTCCGAGAGCCGCATGCGCATCTGGGACCAGCTCGATCGCGCCTACCAGCGCAACCCGCTCGGGATCGGCCCGGGGAACAGCAGCGCGCTCACCGTCTCCATCGCCGACCGCGAGCGCCCCGACTCCTACCAGTCCAAGGAGGCGCACAGCGACTACCTCGCCTACGCCATCGAGCGCGGTCCGATCGGACTCGCCGGCCTGCTCGGGCTCACCGGCGCGATGTTCGCCCAGGTCTGGACCACATGGCTGCACCGGCCGCTGCGCGCGGAGCGCAGGCAGCACGTGGATCGCTGGGTCGCGGCCGCGGCCGCGGCGCTGGCGGCGTCGTCGGCCCACTCCATGGTCATCGAAAAGCTCCACTTCCGGCACTTCTGGCTCCTCGTCGCGCTCGTGAGCGCCAGCGCCCTGTTCGCCGCGCGCCACGCCGAGCGGCGCCGCGCCCGCGGCTCGGCCGCCCGGTCGGGCGAGGCGCCGGAGGAGTTCGCGCTCGTCCGCCCGGCCCGACCCCGGCTCAAGCCCGCCGGCCTGCTGCGGAGGGCCACGGCATGAATCCCATGAACCCCCGCGGCCCCGCGCGCGCCGCGAACGCCCCGCGCATCGTGGACGTCATCAACCTCAGTTCCTCGGCCCAGACGCTGCTCCGCGACCGCGTGCTGGCGCTTCGGGCCAAGGGCGTGGACAACCACATCGTCTGCATGCACGGCCCGTACGTCGAGTCGCTTCGCGCCGCCGGCATCCCGGTGGCCACGTTCCACCTGCCGCGCGGATTCGACCCGTTCCGGCTCCTGTGGGCGCTGATCGAGCTCACGTCGTACCTGCGCCGGGTCAAGCCGGACCTGGTCCACGCGCACTGCCTGGTGCCGGGCCTGGTCGGCCGGGTGGCCGCCCGCCTCGCGGGCGTGCCGGTGGTCATGTACACCGCGCACGGGTTCCACTTCCACGACGGGAGCCGCGGGCTCTCGCACTGGGCCGGGCTGGCCGCGGAGTGGATCGGGGGCCAGCTCTCCGACGTGCTCCTGACCCAGAACCGGGCCGACGTCGAGCAGGCCATCCGCTACCGCATCGCGCGCCGGGACCGCGTCCACTTCGTCGGCAACGGCATCGCGGTGGACCGCTTCCCGGTGGCGCCGGCGCCGCGGCCGTCCGAGCGCCCGGTGGTGATCACCTGCGTCGCCCGGCTCGAGCCGGTCAAGAACCACGGGCTGCTGCTCGAGGCGGCTCGCCGGCTCGTCCAGCGCAACGTGCCGTTCGAGATCCGGCTCGTGGGCAGCGGTCCCGAACGTGCGGCGCTCGAGGCGCGGGCCGCGGAGCTGGGCCTCGGCGGGCGGGTCCACTTCCTCGGCTACCGCGAAGACGTCCCGGCGTTGCTCGCCCAGTCGGACATCGGCGTGCTGACCTCCTTCAAGGAGGGCATCCCGCGCGCGGCGCTCGAGTCCATGGCCGTGGGCCTTCCCATGGTGGCCACCCGTGTCAACGGCACGCGCGAGGTGGTGCGCCACGGGGACACCGGGTTCCTGGTCGAGGTGGACGACGCTCGCGCGCTGGCGGAGGCGCTCGAGCGGCTCGCCCGCGATCCGGGGCTGCGCGCCCGCATGGGCGAGCGCGGCCGCGAGGTCGTGCGCGCCGAGTTCGACGAGGCGCTCATCGTGCGCCGGCTCGAGCGCATGTACCGCGAGTGCCTGACCCGCCGCGGCATCCGCGTCCCGGACGCGCTGGCGCGCGAGGTGAGCGCGTGAGCGCCGCGGAAGCCGTGGCGCCGGCGGCGGGGGCGGGCCTGGAGTCCTCGCGCACGTCCACCTCGACGCGCGTGGGCCGGAACACCGCGTTTCGCGTGGCCTCGCAGGCCATCAGCTCGGTCATCAACCTGGCCGGCATGATGCTGCTGGGCAACCACCTCTCGGCGTCGGGCTACGGCCAGTACGCGTTCTACTACGCGCTGATCCCCCTGCTCGCCAGCGTCTCGGACCTCGGCGTCGGCGTGGTCGTGACGCGCGAGGCCGCGCGCGACCCGCTGGCGGCCGGGCGGCTGCTCGGCGAGGGGATCGCGCTGCGCCTCGTCGTCGCCGTCGTGATGTTCGCGATCGCCGCGGTCACCTCGGCGGTCGCGCTGACGCCGGCCGACGCGCTGCTCGTGATGCTGGTCACGGCCGCGGCCGTGCTCGAGTTCGGCCAGGACGTCTCGATCTGGATGGTGCGCGCGCGCGAGCGCCTCGACCTCGAGGCGGTGCTCCTGCTCGTGAGCCAGACGGCCTGGATCATCGGTATCGCCCTGGGCGTGATACTCCATGCGACTCTCCCGTTCCTGCTGGCAACGGCCGTGGGGGCCTTCCTGCTCCGGACGTGGGTGGGGGCACGGATGCTGTCGCGCCTGGGGCTTCAACCTTCCTTCGCCACGGCGCCCGCCCGGCTGCTGCGGCTCGCGGCCGAGGGCTGGCCCATCGCCGCCTCGCTGCTGCTGGTCGTGCTCTACGGCCGCGTCGGGGTGTTCGTGCTGAAGGGCCTCTCGACCGACGCCGACGTGGCGTGCTTCAACGTCGCGTACATGCTGTCGCAGCCGTTCGGCTTCCTGGGCTCCGCGCTGGCCGTGGCCGTGTTCCCGGCGTTCGCGCGGCTCGGCGGTCGCGCCTCGGACGAGCTGTCGCGGGCGCTGCGGGCGGCGAGCAAGTACCAGCTGCTCGTGTCGCTCCCGCTCGCGGCCGGCCTGTTCATGGTCTCCGATCGCATGGTCCCGCTGCTGTTCCACGACGGCTCCGGCTACGCCCGCGCCGCCGCGGCGCTCGGCATCACCTCGCTCGCGCTGCCGTTCGTGTTCCTGAACCTGCAGTCGCGCTACCTGCTGGCCGCGGTCGGCCAGCAGCGGGTCTACCTGATCGGCGTCGCCGTCGGCCTGCTCGTGAACGTGCTCGGTTGCCTGCTCACCGTCCCCGCGTTCGGGGTCACGGGCGCGGCCTGGACGTTCGTCGTGGCCGAGATGCTCGTGTTCGCCGCCTGCCACGGCGCGCTCGCCCGGCACCTCGGCTACGGCGCGCTGCTCGGCGAGGCGGTCCGGCCGGCCGCGGCCGCGCTGATCATGGCCGCCTGGCTGTGGGCCCTGCGCGGCGCGCCGCTCGCGCTGGCGGTGGCCGCCGGCGTGGCCAGCTACGTGCTGGCGCTCCTGCTCGTGCGCGCGCTGTCGCGCGAGGAGTGGGGCGTGCTGCGTGACGTCGTGCGGTCGTTCCGCCTTCCTCGTGCGGCGGGACCGCGGAGGACGCCGTGAAGGGGCCAGGAGTGGCCGTGGGCCGTCATACGAACGGGGCGGGACCCCGTCAGGAGGCTTCCGTGATGTCCGCCGCAGGCTCGACCGCCGAATCGGTCTCGAACGGCTCGCCGTGGGAGCCCCACGCCGGCTCCGCCGACGTGCTCTCGCTGCTCTCGCTGGCCGGCCAGGACACGCAGGAGCTGGACGCGCGGCTCGAGGCGCTGGCGCGGCTGCCCTGGGTGCGCTCGGTCCTCGGGCTGCCGGACCGGCACCAGAAGGGCTCGATGGAGGTGCCGTCGAGCATCGGGATCGCCACCCGCGGCGTGATCGTGCCCGAGTTCACGTCGGTCGCGGTCAACGACGGCATGGGCGTCGTGGTCACGGACCTGCGCGAGCGCGACCTGTCGCCCGCCCGGATCCGCGCGCTGTTCGCGTGGATCGGCGCGCAGGGCGCGAGCCATCCGCTCGAGCGGAACCGCTACAGCCTCGACGCGGCCACGCTGCGCCGCGTGCTCGTCCAGGGCGGCCGCGCGGTCACCGGGCGCTACGACCTCGATCCCGAGGTGACCTCCCGCATGGAGAACGGCGCGCGCATCGAACTGCCGGACGATCCGGACCGCTGCCTGCGCACGTGCGTCCCGCCGGCGCTCCTCAACCCCACGATCGCGGCGTCCGAGATGGGCCTCAATTTCGGCGGCAATCACTTCCTCGAGGTCCAGGTGGTGGACGAGGTGCGCGACGCCGCGCTCGCCGCCCGCTGGGGCCTGCGCCAGGGCCAGGTCGTGGTCATGTACCACCTCGGGCCGGGCCCGTTCAGCGGCAACCTCCTGCACCACTGGTCGCGCCGCACCAAGCTCGACCCGCGGCGCGCACCCGCGCTGCTGCTCTCCAAGCTCGCGTTCCACTACGGGCAGCGGTTCGGGCACGGAGCGCTCGCCGCGAAGTGGCGCATGCACTTCCGCAGCAACGGCTGGACGCCGATCCCGGAGGATTCGGCCGAGGGCCGGGCGTTCAACGCCGCCATGGCCATGGCCATGAACTTCGGCTACGCCTATCGGCTCGCCACCGTGCGCGCCATCCTCGACGGGCTGCGGCAGGTGCTGTCGCCGCAGGTGCGCGCCGAGCTGCTGTGCGACATCTCGCACAACGGCATCACCGAGGAGGTGCTGGGCGGCGAGCGGTGCTGGGTCGCCCGCCACAACTCGTGCCGCCTCGCGCCCGGCCAGCCGACCCTTGTGGCCGGCGCGTGGGACGTGCCGAGCTATCTCGGCATCGGCATCAGCGACTCGGACGGCCGCATGCACTCGTACGACCACGGCGCCGGGCACCTGATCGAGACCGCCCGCGTGGCCGGCCGCCTCGTGCCCACGCGGCACACCGTGGCCCGCGTGCGCATGACCCGCGGCCCGCGCGCACAGGTCACGCGCATGAACACCGTTCCCGTCATGCACACCGGGCCGCTCGACGCCCTCATGAACCGGCTGGAGGAACACCAGCTCATGCGGGCCGTCCTGCGCCTTCGTCCCATCGGGAACCTCAAGAACTGACGTCACGCTCCCCGACAGCTCCCATGCCCACCCCCCACGACATGCGGAGCGTGTGCCAGGCCGGCAAGGACCGTGATCCGGCCTGGTACCGCATCCACCGGCGGTGGTCCATCCACCTGACCGCCCTCCTGCTCAAGGCGAACGTGAACGTGAACCACGTGTCGTTCGCCATGATGGGCTCGGCGCTGCTCGCCGCGGTGCTGTTCGCGCGGCCGGAGCTGGTGTGGAACGCGGCGGGGCTCGCCGCCGGCTACCTGTCGTTCATGCTCGACAAGGTGGACGGGGAGATCGCGCGCTACCGGAAGCAGCAGGCGCCGATCGGCATCCTGCTCGACCGCTTCCACCACCGGCTGTTCGAGCCGCTCGTGTTCCTGGCCGTGGGCTGGCGCGCGTACCAGGCGGGCGGCTCCACCACGCCGCTGTTCGCCGCTCTGGCCGCGATGCTGGCCGCGAACATCGTCGAGGAGACCCAGCACCTGCCGGCCTACATCGCGGCCAAGCACGCGCGCGAAACACGGGCCTGGCCCGGGGCCCGTTCGCGCGGGCCGTCGCCGGGACTCGCGCGCGCGGCGGCCGTCATGCGCTCTCTGAAGACGTTCCGCATGTACCTCACCGTGCTGCCGCTGGTGTTCGCGGCGATGGTCGCCGAGGCGCTGACCGGCCAGCCGTGGACCGTCCGCTACCTGCTCCTGAGCGCGGCGGCGCTGTGGGTGTACGTGGTGTTCCAGGCCTGGTACTACGCGAACGGCAAGCTGGACGAGGACATCGCCTCGCTCGAGCGCGAACTGCCACCGCTCCCGGCCCCGGACGGCTCGGAGGCCCCGCACGGCGAGCGGGCCGCGGAAGCCGGCCCGCCGGCCGCGGCGCGCACGCCCCGCAAGGCGCGCGGGGCGGGCGCGGCCACGGTCGCGGTGCTCGCGCTCGGGACGCTGGCCGCGACCGGGGCGGGTGCCGCCACCTACTACGTGGACGCCACGCACCCTTCCGCCTCGGGCTCCGGCCCGGGCACGGAGTCCCAGCCCTACAACACGATCACCGCCGCGCTCATGGCGCGGGCGGCGCCGGGGAACACGATCCTGGTCAAGCCGGGGACCTATCGCGAGACCGTCACCGTGCCGGCCTCCGGGACGGCGGCGGACCCGCTCGTGCTGCGCGGCCATGGCGGCGTTCCCATCGTGGACGGCTCGGAGGACTTCTCCTCGCCCGCGAGGTGGGTGCCGAGCGCGGGCGACGTCTACCTCGCCTCGAGCGTCGTGTGGAGCCCCAAGCAGGTGTTCGTGGACGGCGTGCGCCTCCAGTCGTCCTCGAAGCCCGTGTCGTCCATCCCGATCAACTCGTTCAAGTACGTGGCCGGCCAGGGGCTGTACGTGAACGCCGGCGGCGTGAATCCCGGCGTGTTCCAGACCAGGGTCGGCCGGCGCAGCTTCGCGTTCACGATGAACGGCAAGTCCTGGGTGAGGGTGGAGGGATTCGAGATCACGCGCGCCGACGACCGGGCCTTCAACCTGACCGGCGGCTCGAGCGACATCGTGCTCGCCGCGAACACGATCACCTGGTCCGGCAAGTACGGAATCTACATGAGCGACTGCCAGCGTGTGCGCGTGGCGTCGAACCAGGTGTCCGACAACGCCCACCACGGCATCATGCTGACGTCGGGCACATCGAACTGCGAGATCGAGGACAACGAGTCGTTCCGGAACGCAGTCCCCAACTCGCGCGCGGCGAACGGGCTCTACCTGTACGGCTCCACGAACAACGTCATCCGCCGCAACCGCTGGCACCACAACCAGGACACCGGGCAGCACTTCCAGGCCGGGTCCAACGACAACGTGTCAATCAACAACCTGAGCTACGAAAACGGGGACCACGGCTTCGACCACCTCGGCGCCTCCGGGACGCTGCACCTGAACGACGTCGCCTACGGGAACTACCGCGACGGATTCTCGATCGAGGGCGTCTCCACCGGGACCCGGATGTTCAACTGCATCTCCATGGACAACGGCATTACGGCCGGCAACTTCGACCTGTGGGTGGAGGCGGCCTCCTCGCCCGGGTTCGAGTCGAACGACAACCTGTTCTGGAACTCGAACGGAGCGCCGCCGTTCAAGTACGGGAGCACGATCCACTCGACCCTGGCCTCGTACGCGGCCGCGAGCGGCCAGGACACACGCTCGCTGCAGGCCGACCCGCTGTTTCAGGACGCGTCCATGGCCAACTTCCACCTTGCGCCCGGCTCCCCCGCGATCGACAACGGCAACTCCATCGAGCCGGCCTGGCCCGACGCCGACCACGAGGGCAACCCGCGCGTGGACGACCTGTCCACGCCGAACGCCGGGACCGGCTTCGTCACGTGGTCCGACCGCGGCGCGTTCGAGTACCAGCCGGCGGGCCTGCCGCCGACCGCGGTCCTGGCCGCGGATCCGGTCGTGAGCCTCGCACCCGCCACCGTCAACCTCGACGCCTCGGGCTCGCAGGACTTCGACGGCTGGATCGCGAGCTATTACTTCGATTTCGGCGACGGCGTGAGCGCGGGTCCGCAGCCGGGCCCGGTCGCGACCCACACGTACGCGGCCGGGACCTACGTCGCGGTGGTCACCGTGACCGACGACAAGGGCCAGACCAGCACCGACACGACGCTCGTGGTGGCGAACCGCGCCCCGCTCGCGGAACTCTCCGCCGGGCCGCTCGCCGGGCGCGCGCCGCTCACGGTGTCGCTCGACGCCTCGCCGTCGAGCGACCCGGACGGGTCGGTGGCGACCTACCGGTTCGACTTCAGCGACGGCGGGACCGTCGGGCCCCAGTCGGGACCCACCACGACCCACGTGTTCGGCACCGGCACCTGGCGGGTGCGGCTCACCGTGACCGACAACCACGGGCAGCCCGACACGCTCGAGGTCCCGGTCACCGTGGTCGTGGGCGCGCCCAACGTGCTGCCCGTCGCGACGCTCGCGCTGACGCCGGCGGGCGGCGAGGCGCCGCTCGACGTGACGGCTGACGCCTCCGGGTCGTCGGACCCGGACGGCGGCATCGTCTCGTACCGGTTCACGCTCGACGACACCACCGTGGTCGGGCCGCAGCCCGGCGCGACAGCTTCCTGGGTGCTCGACGTCGGGACCCATGTCGTCAGGGTCGTGGTGACGGACACGGACGGGGCGACCGCCACCGCGCTCGACACGGTGGTCGTGACGTCGCCTTCGCCCGACCTGCCGCCGGCGATCGGCGCGCCCGCCGTCGTCACGGTGGCCGAGGCCGGCGCGCTGACGCTGGGGGTGACCGCCACCGACCCCGACGGGGACGCGATCGCCTCGCTCACCGCCGACCTCTCGCAGCTGCCGCCCGGGAACGACGCGGTGTTCACGTCCGCGCCCGACTTCCGCTCGGGCACGCTGGTGTGGCACCCGACGCACGCGGACTCCGGCACCTACGCCGTCACGTTCACGGCGGGCAACGCGCTGGTCGGCACGTTCGTCACCACGATCGAGGTCCGCGACGCGAACCGCGCGCCGGTGGCCTCGGCGCCCGACACGGCCGCCGCGGCCGAGGGCTCGCCGCTCAGCGTGTTCGTGCTCGCCGGGGACGAGGACGGCGATCCGATCACCTCGCTCACCGCCGACCTCTCTGGACTTCCGCCCGGGCACGGCGCGGTGTTCACGCCGGGGCCGGGCAACACCTCGGGCACGCTTGCCTGGACGCCGGGCTTCACTCATGCCGGGACGTACGCGGTGCGGTTCATGGCCGGGAACGCCCAGGCGGACACGGCCGCCACCTGGATCGTGGTGGCGGACGTGGATCGCGCCCCCGTGGTCGTCTCCCCGGCAGGCGCGAGCGTGCTCGTGGGCGAACCGGTCACGGTGCTCGTGACCGCGACGGACCCCGACGGCGACGGGATCGCCTCGCTCACCGCGGACCTCTCGGATCTGCCGGCGGGTCACACCGCCACGTTCACGCCCGCTCCCGGCAACGGCTCGGGCACGTTCGCCTGGACCCCGGCGGCGGGCGACTCGGGCTCGTTCGACCTGGTGTTCACCGGCGCGAACGCGGCCAGCGGGCAGTCGGTCACGCGCCTGGTCGTGGGTCTGGCGAACCAGCCGCCCGTGGCCGTGCTCGTCGCCACGCCGGCCACGGGCAACGCGCCGCTCGACGTGAGCCTCGACGCCACCGGCTCGAGCGACCCCGAGGGCCCGGTCGCCTCGTACCGGTTCGACTTCGGCGACGGGACCGTCGTGGGGCCGCAGGCCACCGGCTTCGCGAGCCACACCTACGCGGCCGGCGTCTGGCTTGCAAGGGTCACCGTGACGGACGCCGACGGGGCCGTGAACACGGTGGGTCTCGCGATCACGGTCGCCGCGCCCGGGCCTGGACCCAACCTGGTCGCGAACTCCTCGTTCGAATCCGCGACCTCCGGGTGGAACGGGTATTCGTCGGCCGCGATCGCGCGCGTGAGCGGCGGGTTCGACGGCGGCTGGGCGCTGCAGATGACCAGCACGACGGGCACGCTGTCGTCCTTCGGCGCGAACGACAGCCCGAACTGGGTGACGAACGCGGGCGCGGCCGGGTCGCGCTACCGCTTCGGGGCGTGGGTGCGCTCGACGGGCTCCCTGGGCTCGGCCCGGCTCCAGGTGCGCGAGTACCTGGGCGCCACCAAGGTCGGCCCGACCACGCTCTCCGTGCCGGTGCCGCTGTCGACGGGCTGGCAGTACATCACCGTGGATCACGTCAGCCAGGCGTCCGGGAGCTCGCTCGACTTCCAGGTCTACGACTCTCCGATCGTGACCGGCGAGGTGTTCCTCGTGGACAACGTCTCCATCCATCTCGTGCCGCCGGCCGGCCCCGCGCTCGTGGCGGGCGACCCGAACGCCGCGGCGAGCCCGGCGGGGCCGCACGGGATGACCGACGGTGCGGGCGTGCCGCTCGAGTTCGGCGCCCGGATGGTGCCCGCCGTCGCGCGCGCGGAGGCGACGCTCCACTTGGGCCTCACTCGCCGGGGGCGCGTGCGCGTGGACCTGTTCGACGCCTCCGGACGGCTCGTGCGCAACCTCCTCGACCACCCGGACATGGCACCCGGATTGCATCTCCTGCACGTGGACGGGCGCGGCGATCGCGGGGATCGCCTCGGGTCGGGCGTGTACTTCTATCGCGTGCAGGCGGCCGGCGGGTCGGCCGTGGGGCGGTACGTGCTGTTGAGATGACCCCCAGGCTGCACAAGGCGGGGGCGGCTCGCCCACCGCCTGGGGGAGGTCCACCATCTGCGGTATCGCCGGAAGGCTGGAGTTCGATCCCGGTCGGCGCGCCGACCCGGCGCTCGTCCAGCGCATGTGCGACACGATCGCCCACCGGGGCCCCGACGACGCCGGACTCTGGTCGCACGGCCCGGTCGCACTCGGGCATCGCCGGCTCAGCATCCTCGACCTCTCGCCGGCGGGTCACCAGCCCATGACCTGTGCCGGCGGGTCGCTGTGGATCGTCTTCAACGGCGAGATCTACAACTTCCGCGAGCTGCGGGAGGAGCTTGAGCGCGAGGGCGTCGTGTTCCGCTCGCGCACGGACACCGAGGTCATCCTGCGCCTGTACCGGCGCGACGGCGTGGACTGCCTGCGGCGGCTGCGCGGCATGTTCGCGTTCGCGATCTGGGACGCGCGCGAGCAGCAGCTGTTCCTGGCGCGGGACCGCGTGGGCAAGAAGCCGCTCGTCTATCACGCCGACGGGCGCGGCATCACGTTCGCGTCCGAGATCAAGGCGGTGCTGCAGGACCCCGGCGTCGGGCGCGAGCTCGACCCGGCGGCGATCCATCACTACCTCACCTACCAGAGCGTCCCCGCCCCGATGTGCGCGTTCCGCGGCGTCCGGAAGCTCCCGCCCGGGCACTACCTGGTCGCCCGCCGCGGCCAGGTCCGCGTCGAGCGGTGGTGGAAGCTCGCCTACGCGCCCAAGCTCGAGGCCCGCACGCCGCGACAGGAGCGTGACCTCGAGGCGGAGCTGCTCGAGCGGCTCGAGCACGCGACCGCGCTACGGCTGGTGAGCGACGTGCCCGTCGGCGCGTTCCTCTCGGGTGGCGTGGACTCCGCGGCCGTGGTGGCGATGATGTGCCGCCGGGCCGGCGGCCCGGTGCGGACGTTCTCCATCGGCTTCGACGACGACGACTATGACGAGATGGCGTTCGCGCGCGAGACCGCGCGGCACTTCGGCACCGTCCACACCGAGTTCCGCGTCCGGCCGAGCGCGCTCGAGGTGCTTCCCCGGCTCGTCTGGCACTACGACGAGCCGTTCGCCGACGCGTCCGCGGTGCCCACGTACCACGTGGCGCGGCTGGCCCGCGAGCACGTCACGGTGGTCCTCAGCGGCGACGGCGGCGACGAGAGCTTCGCCGGCTACGACCGCCATGCCGCCGGCGAGCTCGCCCGCCGGCTCGGGCCGCTGGGCCCCGTGCTCGGAAGCGGCGCGATGCGGGCGCTCGTGGAGCTGCTCCCGCACGGCGCCACGTCGGCGAGCGCGCGCTGGCGGCTCAAGCGCTTCCTCGCCCCGCTCGGCATGAGCGCCCCGGCCCGGCTGGCCGCCTGGCAGGCGCAGATCGACCCGGAGTCGAAACAGGCGCTCTACTCCGCGGAATTCCGCCGCGAGGTCGGCCCGGCAGCCGCGGAGGAGATGCTGTACGCGCGCTTCCGCGAGGCCGGCGCGGACGACCTCCTCGACGCGACGCTGTACGTGGACGTGAACGGATACCTGCCGGACACGCTGCTCGCCAAGGTGGACATCGCCTCGATGGCGGTGGGGCTCGAGGCGCGTTCGCCGTTCCTGGACCACGAGCTCATGGAGTGGGCGGCGCGGCTGCCCTCACGACTCAAGCTGGACGGGCGGCGGACCAAGGTGATCCTCAAGCGCGCGCTCCGGGGCGCCGTGCCCCCGGGCGTGCTCGGGCGGCGCAAGATGGGCTTCAGCGTGCCGGTGGACCGGTGGCTCCGCGGCGAGCTGCGCGAGCTCTCGCACGACCTGCTGCTGTCCCGGCGCAGCCTCGAACGCGGCTACTTCCGCGCCGAGTTCATCCAGCGCATGCTGCGGGAGCACACGGTCGGGATCCGTCACTGGCACACCCAGATCTGGAACCTGATGATGCTCGAGGCCTGGCACCGCCAGTTCGTGGACCAGGCCCAGACCCAGACCGAGGCGGTGGCGGTCTGAGCGGCGCGCGCTCCGGCGGCTCAGCGCCTGCGCGTGGCGCGCGGGGCCGGCGCGGGCGCCGGGCCGTCGCGGGCGTCGATCACGTAGCCGCCGAACACGCCGGCGCTGCCGCAATCGCCGGCGCAGTCGTCCGCCCAGTCGCTGGCGAACACCACCCGGCGGCCGTCGGGGGAGGGCACGCCGTGCGCCTCGGCCCGGTAGGGCTTGCCTGTGGTGTGAACGTGCCCGAAACGCTGCACGGTGCCGCTGCCGTCCATCTTGACCGCGACCACCTCGCCCGCGAAGCGGCGGCCGGCGTTCGCGGGGCCACGCGCGTAGGTGACGTAGACCCAGCCGGGGCGGAGCGTGCTGCGCGCCGAGGCGTGCCAGAAGCTGGCCTCGTTGTCGGGGTCGGTCAGCGCGGTGACCTTGCCGTCCCGCAGCCGGACCTTGACCACGCGGCCGATCCGGCTGCCCGGGCAGGCGCGGCCGCCGATCAGCACGTCCTCGTTGCCGTCGAACGGGTCGCGCGCCATGTCGGCGTGCTTGAGCGGGAACGTCCAGCCGTTCGGGCGCCCCGCGAACGAGCCGCAGCGGAGCGAGCCACCCGCCATCGCGTGCGGGCGGATCACCAGCGCCGAGTCCACCGAGAAGACCCGGTGCAGGTCGCAGATCGTGTCGCAGGGCACGCCGCCGCTGCCGAACTTGAGGTCGATGTAGCGGCCCGAGGGCGAGATGCTGATGTTGCCGTTGGGGCAGAATTCGGGCTCCCCGGTCTTGAGGCTGCACGGGACGAACGTGTACACGGGCCCGATGCGCCGGTGCGGCCAGGGCGGCGTGTTCGGGCCGCGCGGGTCCATGTCCACCACCACCATGCGCGTGTCGTCGGAGATCACGACGTAGCGGCCGTCCTCGGAGACGTTGCCCTCGCTGCTGCCGATGCCGTAGTCGGCCGGGAACGGCAGCGTCCAGCTCCGCAGCTTCCTGCAGGTGGCGACGTCGAACCACATGAGCTCGGTGCCCGCCTTGTTCACGGCGATCTGGACGGTCGGGTGCTTCGGGCTCGGGTGCCAGCGGTACTCGTAGTTGTCGAACCCCTCGCACGGCGTGTAGCGCGGCCGGTAGGTCTCGCCGTCCAGGATGAGCGGCGAGCGCGTGGCGCCGCCCTTGCGGTTCTCGATCGAGAGCAGCGTGCCGTCCGAGTTCCACGGCTGCTGCTTGGAGTAGACGTGGCGCGCGTCGGTGCCCCACAGGCCGAGGCCCGGGCCGACCGGCGTGCCGGGGTCGCCCGTGATGCGCGTGACGCGCGTCCCGAACACGGGGTCGGTGACCGGCGCCAGGTAGGCCGGCCGGGGCAGGACGGGAGCGCGGAACACCGACACCGAGTCCATGAGCGTGCCCCGGAAACCCGCGGGCACCGGAGCCGGTCCCGGTCTCGCGGCCGGCGAGAGGCTCCCGATCAGCGCGAGCGGCGCCAGCAGCCATGAATGGTTCATGTTCCCACCAGCCTATCACCCGAGGTCGTCATGCGATGTGAGGCAAAGGTCATCGTGAAGCCATGCCGCGGTGACATCGGCCGGATCCGGCCGCGCGCATGGCTCCTGTCTTCGGCGCTGCTCGCCGCCGGCTTCAGCCACGCGCCCGCCGCCGGCATCCAGGTCTACGTCGTGGACAACCAGCATCCCGCGGCCTCGCCCGCGGGGCCCGGAACGGCCGCGCAGCCCTACTCCACGATCATGTCCGCGCTGCTCGCGCACCCCGACTCCGGGACGCAGGTGGTGGTGCGGCCGGGCGTCTATCGCGAGCGCGTCACGTTCCCGGCCTCGGGCTCGGGAGCCATGCCCATCGTCGTGCGGGCCGAGGGCGAGGTCACGCTCGACGGCGCCGACGACCTGACCTCGGCGGGCACCTGGGGCCCGTACGCCGGCGACGTGTGGTACGCGCCGGGGGTGGACTGGGATCCGCTGCAGGTGTTCGCCGACGGCGTCCGGCTGCAGCGATCCTCCGCCGCGCCGCCGGACGTCCCGCCGGGCTGCTATCGTTGGGTGGCGGGGATCGGACTGCTCGTGAACCTGGGCGGGGACAATCCGCGCGACCACGGAGCGGCCGCCGGCCGGCGTGCGCAGGGCTTCTACGTCCAGGGCCGCGAGCACATCCTGATCGACGGGTTCCGGGTCATCCGCAACAGCCAGAAGGGCATCGAGATCCTCAACTCGGCGCACGTGAGCGTTCGCCGGAGCGTGGTCACGCTGTCCGCGTCGGGTGGCATCGCGGTCGAGAACTCCAGCCGCATTCAGGTCCACGGCAACCGGGTGAGCGACAACGATCACCACGGCATCGAGTTCCGCGGCGGCGTCACCGGCTCCCGGATCGACGGGAACGAGTCGTTCGCGAACGTCGACTACGACGGGGCGGGGGCCACCGGCATCTACCTGGCCGGCTCGCCGGGCAACGTCATCGAGAACAACCGCACGTACGGCAATCAGGACACGGGCATCGAGGTCCAGAGCGGCTCCGACGACTGCGTGATCCGCCAGAACGTGTCGTGGTCCAACGGCGACCACGGGTTCATGCAGCTGTTCGCGACCGGTGGCCTGCTCCTGAACAACGTGGCCTGGGGCAATCACACCGAGGGATTCTCGGTCGAGGGGCGTTCCACCGGGACGAGGATCTACAACTCCATCTCGCTCAACCGGGCTCTGGCGCCCGAATCCTACTGCGTGTTCGTGGACACCAGCTCGACGGCCGGGTTCGACGCGGATTACAACATCTACTGGAACGTGGCCGATCAGCCGCCCATCAAATTCGGCGGCGCGGCGTACCCGAACGTGATGGCGTTCCAGGTCGCGACCGGGATCGGCCCGAACAGCTACGGCGCCGAGCCGCGCTTCGTGAACCCGTTCCAGGGGGACTTCCACCTGCGACCCGACTCGCCGGCGATCGACGCCGCGACCACGGTCGTCCTCGGCTGGGTCGAATCGGACGCCGAGGGGCGCATGCGGATGGACGCGCCGGCGACCCCGAACACGGGCACGGGCCTGCTGCCGTTCGCGGACCGCGGCGCGCACGAGTTCACCGACGGCACGCTGGACGTGGGACCGGGTACCCCGGGCGGCCGATTCCTGGCGGCGGCGTACCCGAACCCGGTCCGCCGCACCGTCACGTTCGCGATCGAGCTCGCGGCCCCGGGGCGGATCGGCCTGCGCATCTTCGACGTGCTCGGGCGCGAGGTCTGGAGCGAGGAGGGCGCGCGGCCCGCGGGCCGCACCGAGCTCCGCTGGGGTCTCACCGACCGCTCCGGCGCCCGGGTGCCGAACGGCGTCTACCTGGCGCGGGCGAGCCGCGGCGGGGAGGAGCGGGCGGCCAGGTTCGTGGTGATCGATTGACCACCCCGGCCCGAGCCCCGGCGCCAGCCGCTCGAGCGCGAGGCAAGGCCCGCTCGGCGGGCGTGCCCCGTAGTAGAGTGGAGCGATGGCCGCCGAGTTCCCGGGCCCGGGCCGTTTGCGCGTCACCTCCATCGACGTCCTGCGCGGGGTCGTGATGGTGCTGATGGCGCTCGATCACGTGCGCGTCTACTCCGGCGTGCCCGCGGGCGGTCCCACCGCGGGCGTGTTCCTGACGCGCTGGATCACCCACTTCTGCGCGCCCGCGTTCTTCTTCCTTGCCGGCACGTCCGCGTACCTGAGAGGGGCGGGGACCCCCTCCGGAGCCGGGCTCTCGCGCTGGCTGGTCACGCGCGGCCTCGTGCTCGTGGCGCTCGAGCTCACGTTCGTGCGGCTGGCGTGGACGTTCAACCTCGACTGGGCGCACTACATGCTCGCCGGCGTCCTCTGGGCGCTGGGCTGGAGCGTGGTGGCTCTCGCCGGGCTCGTGCGCCTTCCCGCGCGCGCGATCGCGGTGGTCGGGCTGGCGATCGTGTCCGGGCACCACGCCCTTCCGCAGCTGATGGGTGCCCGTCAGGAGGCCGCCCTGGAGGGTGCGTTCGGACCGCTCCTGCGAGTGCTCTACTTCGGCGGCGGCGTCGCCGTGGGCGGACCCGAGCCGAACCTGTTCGTGCTCTATTCGCTGATCCCATGGATCGGCGTGATGGCGGCGGGGTACGCGTTCGGATCGCTCATGACGCGGGCGCCGAGCGAGCGCTCGCAGTCGTGCCTGCGGCTCGGCATGGCGGCGGTGGGAGCGTTCCTGCTGCTGCGGGCGACGCAGGCCTACGGCGACCGGCCGTGGCTGCCCGCCGCGGGCGAGGAGCCCTGGGCGCCGACGTGGATCCTGTTCCTCGCCACCACCAAGTACCCGGCGTCGCTCCAGTTCCTGCTCATGACGCTCGGGCCGACGCTGCTCGCGCTGGCGGCGGTGGACCGCGCACGCGACCGCGTGACGGGCTGGCTCGCCGTCGTCGGCCGCACGCCGATGTTCTTCTACCTCCTTCACATCCCGCTCATCCACGTGGCGGCGATCGTCGTCGCCGCGGTTCGCACACCGAAGGACCTGGGGTGGCTGTTCGGCAACCACCCGCTCCTGCCGCCGCCGGTGCCGGACGGCTACACCTGGCCGCTGGTCCTCGTCTACGGCGTCGCGCTGTTCGTCTCGGTGATGCTGTACCGGCCCTGCCGCTGGTACGCGAAGGCGAAGGCGGAGCGGCGCTGGGGGTGGACGGCGTACATCTGAGTCGCGGCCCCGCACGGGGTGTCCCGCGCCCCGCGCTGTCAACGCCGCGACAACTCCTGCCAGGCGCGTAAGCTCGCAAACCGTTGCGAGCATGACGTGACGCACCCTCCATTCACCCATCCGCCGGGCCCGAAACCCTCAAGCGCGCCTCCCCGCGGCCGATAACCGCCGCACGACACCTCGCCTGCGCCGGCGAAGCCGTCGTGTTCGGAGATCGGCCCGCGCACCCGCGGGCGCTCGTCCAGCCGGATGGCGGAAGGGAGGAAGCATGTCGTACGAAGCCGAGGTCAGCCGAAACAACCCCAGCGCGTTCCTGTTCCTGATCGACATGTCGGGGTCCATGACGGACCCCTACGGCAACGGCAAGCGCAAGGCGGACGGCGTCGCCGACGCCATCAACAAGCTGCTCACCAACCTGTCCATCAAGTGCACGAAGTCCGAGGGCGTGCGTGACTATTACGACGTGGGCGTGATCAGCTACGGCAAGCAGGTGCAGCCCGCGCTGGCCGGCGAGCTGGCCGGGGCCGCGCTGTCGCGCATCAGCGCCGTGGCGAACCACCCGGCGCGAGTCGAGGAGCGCACGAAGAAGGAGGACGACGGCGCGGGCGGCATCGCCGAGGTGAAGGTCAAGTTCCCGGTCTGGTTCGACGCCAAGGCCGCCGGCGCCACGCCCATGTGCGAGGCGATCAAGCTGGCGCACAGCACGCTCGAGCCGTGGGTCCAGCAGCACGCCTACAGCTTCCCGCCCATCGTCATCAACATCACGGACGGCGAGTCCACGGACGGCGACCCCACGGAGGAGGCCGAGAAGCTGCGCGCGCTGGCCACCCAGGACGGCAACCTGCTGCTGTTCAACTGCCACATCTCGGGCACGGCGGGCGAGAGCATCCTGTTCTCGGACTCCGACGAGGGGCTCCCGGACCAGTTCGCGAAGCTCCTGTTCAACATGTCGAGCGTGCTGCCGCCGGCGATCCGCGACAGCGCGCAGCGCGAGGGCTACCAGGTCTCGGAGAACACGCGCGGCTTCGCGTTCAACGCCGACCTCGTCGAGCTCATCCGGTTCCTGGACATCGGGACCCGTCCCAGCAACCTGCGTTGATCCGGCATGCACCCGTCGGCCACGACGTGGTGGGCGCCCAAGTCCGGCCACACCGCGAACGAGTACGAGGACGCGTACGCGGTGGGGCCGGACGCCCTTCGGTTCGCGGTGGCCGACGGGGCCAGCGAGACCTCGTTTGCACGCCAGTGGGCGGAGCTGCTCGTCCAGGGCTTCGTTCACGAGGCGCCCCGGACGCCCGAGCTCCACGATTGGATCGCTCCGCTCCAGGCCGCGTGGCGCGAGGCGCACGAGGGCAAGGCCACGGCGTGGTACGCCGAGGCGAAGGCCCGGGACGGCGCGTTCTCGTCGCTGCTCGGCCTGACGCTCGACGGTGAGCGCTGGCGCGCGCTCGCCGTCGGGGATTCCTGCCTGTTCCTGATCCGCGCCGGGAAGCTCGCGCGGGCGTTCCCGTTCGAGCGGGCGGAGCAGTTCAGCAACCGCCCGGTGCTGCTCTCGAGCGTGGCGCGCGGCAGCCAGCAGCCGTGGAGCGAGGTCGCCGCGGACGAGGGCGACCTCCGGCCCGGCGACCAGCTCCTGCTCATGACCGACGCGCTGGCGCAGTGGTTCCTGGTCGAGGCCGGGCTCGGCCGCCGCCCGTGGGCCGCGCTCGGCAAGGTCGCTTCGCAGGAGCAGTTCGACGCGTTCGTGGAGATGCTCCGGGCCGGCCGCGCGCTCCGGAACGACGACGTCACGCTCGTGAGCGTGGGGGTGGCGGCGTGAACTGGCCGACCATGTCGGACTACCAGGAGGCGATCCAGAACCCCGCCACGTGCTTCTCCGACCCGGTGCTCAAGGCCGGCACGCCCGCGCTCAACGCGCTCGGCCTGCCGACGCCGGTCACCGGCGGGTTCTGCAGCGTCTACCAGGTCTCGAGCGGCAAGACGCGCTGGGCCGTGCGGTGCTTCCTGCACAACATCAAGGACCTGCGCGACCGTTACGCGAAGATCAGCGGCTTCCTCCGCTGGAAGCGCCTGAAGCAGATGGTGGGGTTCGACTACGTGCCCGAGGGCATCAAGGTGCGCGGGGTCTGGCACCCGGTGCTCAAGATGGAATGGGTGGACGGCGACACGCTGAACTCCTGGGTGGAAAGGCACGTCCAGGACGCGAAGGCGCTGCGCCGGCTCGACGACCGCTGGGCCGAGCTCATGGACGCGCTCGAGAAGGCCCAGATCGGCCACTGCGACCTGCAGCACGGGAACGTGCTCGTGGACGGCTCGGGGTACCTGCGCCTCATCGACTACGACGGCATGTACGTGCCGCCGCTTCGCGGCCGCGGAAGCCACGAGAAGGGGCACCCCGCCTACCAGCACCCGCAGCGGGACGGCAAGGACTTCGACGAGCGCGTGGACCGGTTCCCGGCGCTCGTGGTCCACACCTCGCTCGTGGCGCTCGCCGAGGATCCCGGGCTGTGGAAGCGCCACTACGACGACGACAACCTGCTCTTCAAGCGCGCGGACTTCGTGGACCCCGACAACTCACCGGTGTTCAGGGAGCTCGCGAGGATGGGCGGCATCGTGGCCGACCGGGCGAAGCGGCTGCGCGAGGCGTGCAGGCGACCCGTGAGCGACACGCCGCGGCTGCGCGAGGTCCGCTCCGCGGTGCCCGGCGCGGCCCCGACCCGCCGGGGGCTCTTCTTCTTCCCGCTCGCGCGCCGGAGCCGCGTGAAGCCCGAACAGAATGGCGCGCAGCACGCCGAGGCCGCGCCGGTCGAGGCGCTCGAGGTGCGGAAGGTCTCGGGCGGCGGCACGGTCACCGTGCCGCGCACGACAGCCGCGGTGCCCGCGCACGCGCCCCGCGCCTCGGCCCCGCACGCCGCCGCGCCGCCGCGGCTCGTGCCGGCCCCCGCGCCGAAGGCGAACGCGGCTCCCGCCGCCGCGAAGGCGAACGCGCCCCCCGCCGCCAAGCCCGCGCCCGCGAAGCCCGCCCCCGCCAGGGTCGCGCCGCCCAAGCCCGCGGGCGCGCCGCCCGCGCCGGCGGCCAGGCCCGCGGCCGCGAAGGCCGGCATCGCGGCTCCGCCCGCTCGGCCAGGTTCGCAGCCGGCCCGCACGCCCACCCAGCGCGCGTCCGGATCGGGCTGGGGCCTCGAGTGGACGCGTCCCGGCGAGATGCCCGAGGACCACGTCTGGAAGCTCCCCGTCTACGGCACCCGCGAGGTGCCGCGGCAGTTCCTCGGCCTCACGCTCGGCACGCGGCTCGAGAAGTTCGTCGAGCGCCACGACGAAAGGCTCGAGGAGAAGGGCGTGCTCGTGGGCGGGCATCGCTCCGCGGTCACCTCGCTCGCGTTCACCTCCGACGCGCGGCTCCTCGCGAGCGGCTCGCGTGACGGAAGCGTGCGCGTGTGGGACGTGCAGACCGGCCTGGAGGAGGTGGCCCCGCTCGAGGCCCAGTCCGGCGTCGTCTCGCTCGCCACGGTGCCGGGGCACAGCATCGTCGCCGTGGTGCTCGAGGACCGTCGCCTCGTGCTGTGGGACTACGGCTCGCGCCGTCGCGTCGTCCACCTCGAGGCGCCGGAGCGCGCGGCGCTGCGGGCCGTGGCGGCGTCGCCCGACGGCCGCTGGGTCGCCGCCGGCGGGGCGCGCCGGGCGATCCACGTCTGGCAGGTCTCGGACGCCGCGCCGATGGGCGACTGCCGTCCCACGACCGGGCGCGTCGAGTCGCTCGCGTTCACCGGCGACTCGGCCGGGCTCGTGTGCGGAACGAGCAAGGGCCGACTCGAGCTCTTCGACCGGGCGTCGGGCCAGGTGCGGTGGAGCGTGCGGCCCGGGTTCGGCAAGGTCAGCCTGCTCGCGGCGCCCGCCCGTTCCGGCTCGATCGTGGGCGCGGGCACCGGCGGCACGCTGGCTCGCTGGGACCTCCGGGACGGGAGCGAGCAGCAGCGCCTGCGCCCGCTCACCGAGCGCCTGACATCGCTTTCGGCCTCCTCCGACGGCTCGCACGTGCTGGTGGGGTCGGTGGCGGGGAAGGCGTGCCTCTACGAGCCGGTCGCGAGCCGCGAGGTCGCGCTGCTCGACGGCCACGCGGGCCCGGTGCGCGCGGTGGCGCTCCCGGCCACCGGCAGGCTCGCCGCCACCGGCGCCACCGACGGCGCCGTGTGCCTGTGGAGCGTGCGCTGACGCGGCAGCGGCGCGCCGCGGTCCTGGGCCGCGGACGGGACCGTGGCTCCGCGGGCCGCCGGGCGGCCCGCCCGGGAGGGCTCAGCGACCTCGGGCCGGCTCGAGCCCCAGCGCGCCGTTGAGCCACCGCACGAGCGGCAGCAGCGCGCGGTAGTCCGCTTCGAGGATCGGGACCAGCCGGGCGCCCGTGACCTGGGCGTCCGAGAGCGGGCGGCCCATGGTGAACGATTGGTACCGGAGCCAGCGGACGGCCGGGTGATCCTCGGGGTAGCCGCGCGGGGCGCGCTTGAGCATCTCTTCCCCGCTCAGGCCCCCGAAGCGCCGGCGCAGCCCCGGCGCGAGCGCGATCCGCTCGAAGCCGCGCGGGTCCTCGGCGATCGCGGCGCGGAAGCGCCGGAGCGCGGGCCGCGGCGGCATCCAACAGCCGCCGCCCACGAACGAGGCGCCCGGCTCGAGGTGGAAGTAGAAGCCGGCGCCGCCGCCGTGCGCCTCGCGACCCACCTTCGCGGTCCCGTCGCGGTGGAAGAACCAGCTCGCCGCGTGCGTCTTGTACGGCGACTTGTCGCCGGAGAAGCGCACGTCGCGGTGGATCCGGAACATCGAGCGCTTCGGGTCGCCCACCATCTCGGGCGCGAACTCGGCGAAGCGCAGATGAACGAGCTCGACCAGCTCCGCCATGGGCTGCCGGACGTGCCGCTCGTAGTCTTCACGGTGCGCCTCGAACCAGGGCTTGCGGTTGTTGCGCGCGAGGCCGCGCAGGAACGCGAGGGCTTCCCTCTCGAAGTGCGGCATGCCGATCTCCCGGGTGGGTGGAGCGGGCATCCAAGCACGCGGCGCAGCCGGGGTCCAGCGCTCGTGCTCCGCGTGGCGCCCCGCCCGCCGGCCTCGGCTGGCCTGTCTCCGAGTACGGAGATCACGGCCGGGAGGGTGAACGGGGGCGGGGGCTGCCTCGCGATTCCCACGGGCTGCGACTAAGCTGGCGCGCACGGACTCCGTCGCCGGCTCAGGGAGGAACCCCGTGCGCGCCACCGCAGGACCCGTCACGCTCCACGCCCCCGAACGCATCCCCACCGTCATCGTCGCGGAGCACGACGAGCTCGCGCGGCGGATCGCCGGGCGCATCGCGGAGCTGGTGCGCGGGCGCAACGCGGCCGGGAAGCCCACCGTGCTCGGCCTCGCCACCGGCTCGACGCCGGTGGGGATCTACCGCGAGCTCATCCGGCTGCATCGCGAGGCGGGCCTCGACTTCTCGCGTGTGATCACGTTCAACCTCGACGAGTACCACCCCATGCAGCCCGGGAGCCTGCACAGCTACCACCGCTTCATGGCCGAGAACCTGTTCGAGCACGTGAACCTGGACCCTCGCAACGTGCACGTCCCGCGCGGCGACCTGTCCCGCCACGACACCGAGGAGCATTGTCGCGACTACGAACGCGCCATCGCCGCCGCCGGCGGCATCGACTTCCAGATCCTGGGCATCGGCCAGACCGGGCACATCGGCTTCAACGAGCCCGGCTCGAGCGCCGCCTCCCGCACGCGGCTCGTGACCCTCGACACGATCACGCGCCGCGCCGCGGCCGCGGACTTCTTCGGCACCGAGAACGTGCCGACGGAGGCGATCACGATGGGCGTGGGCACCATCCTCGAGGCGCGGGAGATCGCGCTCGTGGCCACCGGCGAGCACAAGGCCTCGATCGTCCGCCGGGCGGTGGAGGGCGACGTGAACCACGAGGTGGCGGCGACCTACCTCCAGCACCACTCGAACGCGACCGTGTACCTCGACTCCGCGGCCGCCGCCGAACTGACCCGGGTGAAGACGCCGTGGGTCCTGGGGGAGCTCGCCTGGACGCGCGCCCTCGAGATCGAGGCCGTGGCCTGGCTCTCGGGCGTGACCGCCAAGTCCGTGCTCAAGCTGGACGACGTGGACTACCGCGAGCACCACCTCGGTGCGCTGATCGTGCGGCACGGTTCGTCGGGAGCCCTCAACGGGATCGTGTTCAACGAGCTGAGCGCCAGGATCCGGGGGCGGAGCAGGCTGCCGAGCGGCCGACGCGTGGTGCTGTTCTCGCCGCATCCCGACGACGACGTCATCTCGGCCGGGGGCACGCTGCGGAAGCTGCACCAGAACGAGAACGAGGTGCTCGTCGCCTACCAGACCTCGGGCAACATCGCAGTGTTCGACCACGAGGTGCGCCGCTATCTGGACTTCGTGCGCAGGACCGCCGGCGACCACGGCTACGGCAACGAACGGCTCGCCCCGCTCCTCGAGGAGGTCGAGGCGTTCCTGGCGCGGAAGGAGCCGGGCGAGGTGGACAGCGATGCCGTGCTCATGATCAAGCGCCGCATCCGCGAGGTCGAAGCGATCTCGGCCATCGAGACGCTGGGGCTGGCGTCTGGCCAGGCGCGCTTCCTCAACCTGCCCTTCTACCGAACCGGGAAGGTGCGGAAGGACCCGGTCGGCCCGCGCGACGTGGAGATCATCCTGGAGCTGCTCGACGAGCGGCGGCCCGAGATCGTGCTCGTGGCCGGCGACCTCTCCGACCCGCACGGCACGCACCGCCTGTGCAAGGACGCGGTGGAACAGGCGCTCGAGCGCTACCGCGGCGAGCCGCCCGAGATCTGGTACTACCGCGGCGCGTGGCAGGAATGGCCGATCGCCGGGGCCGACCTTCTGGTGCCGCTCTCGGAGGAGGAGCTGCGGGTCAAGGTGAGCGCCATCTTCAAGCACCAGAGCCAGAAGGACCGCGCGCCGTTCCCGGGCGTGGACGAGCGCGAGTTCTGGCAGCGCGTCGAGGAGCGGAACCGCGAGACGGCGCGATGGGTGGACCGGCTGGGGCTCCCCGAGTACTTCGCGATGGAGGCGCTCAAGGTGCGGCGCGCGGGGGAGAGGGGCCCCTAGCGCCGCGCGTCCGTGGGGACGGCCCGGCCCAGGCGACCCGCGATCAGAAGATCCTGAGCCCGACCGCGGCGCCGGACCATGGTCCGAAGGAAGAACCCGCGCACCTCCGCACGTCCCATGGAGAGCGCCCGCTGCGCTCGCTACGGTCCGAGCGGACCTGACGAGACGTTCGGGTCCGGTAGCACGCTCGATCGGTGCGTCCGTGCCCGGTCCCCTGGACCGGATCCCCTGCGGCAGGCGCGCATAGCCCCTGGGCCGCGAGCCCGGAGCGCCGAACGTCCCACGTCGGCGGACTCCCCTGGAGGTCCGCGAAGGAGGGTGCGATGCACACCCGCATGCGCAGGGCCGCCTGGCTCGTGACGTCGTCGATGCTACTGCTGCTCCTCGCCCCGGCTGGAAGCGCGCTCGGTCAGGTGCCGCTCGACCCGAACACGCTCACCAAGTTCATGGATCCGCTCCCCATCCCGGGGGCGATGCCCATGGCGGGCCCCAACCACTACGAGGTCGGGGTCTGGCAGATCCAGCAGCGGCTCCACAGCCAGCTTCCGCCCACCACGCTGTATGCCTACGGCACCTCGCAGGCGACGGCGAGTTACCCGGGAGCGACCTTTGTCACGCAGCGCGGAACACCCATCACGGTCCGGTGGACGAACCACCTCGAGGGGGACCACATCCTCGACTACGCCATCGACCACACGATCCCCAAGGCCCACACCAGCACGGGCGTGCCGATCACCACGCACGTGCACGGCTGCGAGGTGGAGCCCCAGAGCGACGGAGGGCCGATGACCTGGTTCACGGCCGGGTTCGCGGAGAAGGGGCATGACTGGAAGAAGGAGGTGCTCACCTACCCCAACACCCAGCTCCCGGCGACGATCTGGTATCACGACCACGCCTTCGGCTACACGCGCCACAACGTGTATGCCGGGCTGGCCGGCTTCTTCGTCATCACCGATCCGGGCAACGAGCCGGCCGGACTGCCGAGCGGCCCGTACGACATCGGCCTCGCCATCCAGGACCGGATGTTCCTGACCGACGGCCAGCTCTGGTACCCGAACGTGGGCGTCACGCAGGAGCACCCGGTGTGGATCCCGGAGTTCTTCGGTGACGTGAATCTCGTGAACGGGAAGGTCTGGCCGTACCTGAACGTCGAGCCGAGGAAGTACCGCTTCCGCATCCTGGGCGGCGCGAACGCGCGCTTCTACAACCTCTGGCTCGCGAACCGCGCGACCGGGGCGCCGGGCCCTGCCTTCCACCAGATCGCGACCGACGGCGGATACCTGGCGGCGCCCGTCGTGCTCAACGACCCGCTGGACCCGGCCGCCCCGCGGCTGCTCATCGCCCCCGGGGAGCGGGCCGAGGTCGTCATCGACTTCTCCGCCTACGCCCCCGGCACCGAATTCATCCTCAAGAACAACGCCAAGGCCCCGTTCCCGAACGGCGCGCCCGCCGACCCGAAGACGGTGGGCCAGGTCATGCTGTTCCGGGTGGTCGCGCCCACGGGCGCCGACGACAGCGTGATCCCGCAGACGCTCGCGACGATCCCGACGCTCGGTCCGGCGACCCGCACCCGGGTCATGACGCTCAACGAGCGGATGGGCATGGGCGGCCCGCTGGCGGCGTTCCTGAACGGCATGCCCTACCACGATGCCCCCGCGACCGAGTTCCCGGTGCTCGGCACCACCGAGATGTGGGAGATCGTCAACATGACCGGGGACGCGCACCCGATCCACCTGCACCTCGTCCAGTTCCAGATGCTGAACCGGCAGAAGCTGGACCCCAAGAAGTACGCGGCGGCGTTCACGGCGGCGAACCCCGTCCTGCCCGCCGACCATTACGTGGAGGTCTCGCCGACGCCGTACCTCCGCGGCCAGCCCGTGCCGCCGGACCCGAACGAGCGGGGCTGGAAGGACACGTTCCGGATGAACCCGGGCGAGGTGTCGCGGATCCTGGTGCGGTTCGCGCCGCAGGACGGCTCGTCCGCGTTCGAGTTCGACGCCACGGCCGACCCCGGCTACGTCTGGCACTGCCACATCCTCGAGCACGAGGAGAACGACATGATGCGGCCGTTCTTCGTCGTCGCTCCGGCGGCGCAGCCGGCGGCTGCGATGGCGACGCTGGAGGAGCGGCCCGCGGCGGTCGCGGGCGAGACGATGCTGTTCGCGCCCTATCCCAACCCCGCCGGGGGCGGTGCGACGATGCGGTTCTCGCTGCGCACGGAGGGACGGGTGGAGCTGGATCTCTACGACGTGGCGGGTCACCGCGTGCGACAGCTCGCGGACCGGACGTTCGCCGCGGGCGAGCACAGCCTGCGGTGGGACGGCACCGACAGCCACGGCCGGCGGGCGGCTCCCGGGATCTACCTGCTCAGCATGCGGGCCGAAGGCATGACCCGGACGATCAAGGTGTCGTTCGCCAGGTAGTCCCCACGGCCCGGGGCAGGGACGCGGAAAGAACGGGGGGCGCCGCCAGGCGCCCCCCGGTCCGTTCGTCCTGCCGCGATCCGTTGCGGGCGGCCGCGCCTCGCGCGTCGCCACCGGCTTCGGCAGGTGCCGCCCGTCCCACTCCGGCGGGGGAGGGAGCGTGAGCCGCGCCACGTCAGGCTTCGTCCCCGACGGGATGGGGTCCGGGGCCCGGTGGCGCACCGGGGGCAGCAGGGACTCCGGACTCAGCCCGCCGCCGGCACCTGCGCCCAGCTGGCCGTGGGGGCCCACTCCGCGAGCGTCGTGGGCCGGATGCCGAACTCCGCCGCGGTCTTCGGGATGTCCACGTCATAGCCCACGCGATCGAACCACTCGAGCATGATCGCGTAGTCCTCGCTGAACTTGCGGATCTCGGCGATCGGGACCCGCACGAACTTGAGCGCGTGGCCCACGGCGCGGCCCAGAACCTCCGCCGCCTGCGGCATGGTGAGCTGGTCGCCAGCCATGTCGATCTCGCGGCGGTTGAGCTGCGCGTGCTTCTCGAACGCCTGCAGGCCGTACCTGCCGATGTCCCGGACCGCGATCATCTGCAGCACGGTCTTCGGTTCGAGCGCCACCGCGAGCTGGCCCTGCTGGATCGGCCCCAGGAACGAGGGCAGGAGGAAGTTCTCCATGAAGAACACCGGCCGCAGGATGACGTGCGACGGGAAGCCAAGCCCCCGGACCGTGTCCTCGATGCGCCACTTGTTCTCGAAATGGGGAATCCCCGTCCTCCGCTGCGCGGAGGCCACCGAGGCGTAGACGTAGTGCTGCACGCCGGCCTTGCGGGCGAGCTTCGCGAGCCGATGCCCCTGCTCCTCCTCGCGCTCGACGCCCGCCTCCCAGGTGTTCTGGACGCCGAACACGCCCCAGGCGCCGGCGAGGGCGCGTTCGAGCGACGCGGCGTCGTCGAGATCGCCCGCGACGACCTGCGCGCCGAGCTTCGCCAGCTCACGTCCGGCCGGGGACTCGGGATGACGGGTCATGGCGCGGACCTTGTGGCCCTTCGCGAGAAGCTCGCGGGCCGTGGCGCCGCCCTGCCTGCCCGTGGCGCCGGTGACGAGGATGAGGTCCTTTCCGGTTTCCATGTGTTGTTCCTCCTGAGTGGAGATGGTTTCGGGTGATCGGGTCCAGGTTGCGGACGAGGGGCCGTCAGCCTCGGCGCCGCGCACCAGTTCCAGCAGATCGGCCAGGGCTTCCAGTTTCCGCGCACCCAGGCCGCCGAGGGCGCCCTGGAGCCGCTCTTCGACCGCACGCGACGCCCGCTCGACGACGTCGAGCCCCTTGCGGGTGATGCTCACGAGCATGGCCCGGCGGTCGCGCTCGTCGCGCGACTTGTCCACCAGCCCCGCGGCCTGCAGGCGGTCGAGGAGCCGGGTGAGGTCGGGATCGTGGGCCACCATCCGTTCGCCGATCGTGCCGCAGGCGAGACGCTCGGGCCGCGCCCCGCGCAGGATGCGGAGGACATTGAACTGGGACGGCGAGAGCCCCGACGGCCTGAGCGCCTCCGTCACCCAGCGCGCGGCCACGCTGGACGTGCGCTGCAGCTCGAGCCAGACCTCCTCTTCGAGCGAGGCGAACGGCTTCCGCTGCTGGAGTTCCTCGCGCAGGCGTCGCTTCATGCCCGCGATATTATTCGTTGCGAGGAATGTTGTCAAGAGGAAAATCGTGGGGAGGCTGACCGGGCGGGATTCGCGTTGGAACACGCTGCTGCGGAGGGTGGGGGCGAAGGAACAGGGGGGAGGCCGGCCCTTCCGGGCCGACGCGGCGCCGGAGGTTCCCGTGCCTCGAGCGCGTGGGCGCCTCCTGGCGCGGTCCCGCCGTGAATTCCCTCCAGCGCCGGAGTCGCCGGGAGTAGACTCCGGCGCATGGGTACGGCGCGCCGCACGCTCGTGCTCGCCACGAGCATCCTGGCCGCAGTCGCGTCACCCGCGGTGGCCGCAGGTCCTCCGTCCGCCGCCCAGTCGCGCTGCCGTCTCGTGGCATGCCCCGCGGGCGACATGGTGGCGAGCGTCATCGTCCGCGACGCGGTGGGCGCCCCGGTGCCTTTCGCGATGGTGCAGGTCCAGCTCTCGCTCGCGCCCGGGTTGACGGCCTGCGGCGGCGGGCCCGCCCCCGGCGGTGCCGCGCAGACGGACCTCGCGGGCGTGGCGGAGTTCTACTTCCCGGCCGCCGGAGCCGCGCCGAACGGGGCGCGCGTACTCGCGGACGGCGTGCCCCTCTGCACCGGCGCCGGAGTCGCCGGAGCGGACCTCACCGGGAACGGCCACTGCGACGAGGCCGACATGGCGCTGCTGCGCGGCCTCGTCGGCAGCGGCGATCCGCGCGGCGACTTCAACGGCGACGGCCTCGTGAGCCCCGCCGACACGCTGATGGCCGCGGCGCACACTCGCCATGGCTGCAGCGGGTCGGCGACCGTGGCCGTGCCGGAGCCGGGAGGCACGTTCGCGGCCACCGTCCAGTTCGACAACGTGGTCGCCCAGGTCCAGCTTTCGGGTCCGCCCGGCCTGGCCCGTGACACGATCGGCGGCGAGCTGGACCTGGCGTTCGGCCCCCGGCTGGATCCGAGCACCGTGCGGGTCGAGTTGCGCGGGCTCGGCATCTTCGGCACCGGCTGGGTCGGGCCCACGGGCGCCACGAGCACCACCACGCTCCGGCTGGCCGACGAGACGACCCCCGTGCTCGGCACGTGGGACGCGGCCGGGAACTTCAGCTTCCCCACGTTCCGCGCCACGCTCCACAGCCCGCTCGCGGACTCGATCGCGAACTTCGCGGTCCCCGACACGATCGACGTCATCCCGATCGCCGCCGACACCGTGCTGTGCACGCTCACCGGCACGCTGATGCCGGTGGGGGAGAGCTATCGCGTGTCGTGGCATCTTTCCGCGACGTCTCTGGTGACCCCGAGCCCCTATCACCAGATGATCACGTGGCTCGGCGAGCAGGACGGCAAGACCGTCCAGGTCCAGGGAGTGGAATGCCCGCCGTGCAAGTCGCTCTGCATCCTCCCCGTGGTCCTGCACGACAACAACGGCGCCAACGCGGGCATCTCGAACGCCGACCTCACGGCCGTTCTCGCCAAGGCGGTCGCGATCTGGGACAAGTGCTGCGTCGTCATCCAGCAGGCGAGCGCGTCCATCTCGCTCAACTCGACCGCGCTCAACAACTGGCCGAACGGCCAGACGCTCGGCAACTACAACAAGCAGCTCCGCAACAAGCTGGCCGAGAACGACCCCGGGACGGGGAAGCCCTACGCCACGGACGCGGCGCTCAAGCAGTGCATCGTGGTGGCGTTCCTCAAGAACGGCGCCGGGCCCGACGGAGGCGGCGAATCGCTGCTCAAGGGCAACGGCGTCGCCATCAATACGACGCACCTGAAGACCAAGTGCCCCGGCGGCGAGGGCAAGCCGGACCCCGACGCGCGCGTGCTCGCGCACGAGTTGGGCCACAGCATGGGGCTGCCGCAGACCGACAAGCCGGGCGACAAGCTCATGGACGATTGCGCGCCGGGGGACGTCGTCGGCGGGGAACTCGCGGTGGACGCCGAGGGCGAGCTCACCGACCAGTGTGAGGCCGTCTACAAGTTCGTGCAGGGCTCGACCAAGAAGCCCTGCTTCAAGCCCAAGGACAAGAAGAGCAAGAAATGCCGGATCAAGCTGAGCTGCAAGTGACGCGCGGAGCGCTCCGCGTGGCGGCGCCGGAGGCGCCGGTGACGTCGCGGGCCGCGCGGGACGAGCCGGTTCGTGCCGGGGCAGCGCCCGTCGTCCGAACCGTGCCTCACGGTCCCGGCGCGTGGCGCCGGGGCGCGCTGGCCTGCTGCGGCGCGCTGCTCGCGCTCCTCGGCGCGGGCCGCGCGGGCGCGGCGTTCGTCGAGCCCGGCTCGGAGGGCAACCTGCTCGTGCTCCGGGTCACGAACACCGACCCGCAGCTCCCGCTGGTGGCCGTCTTTCGCTACGCGCACGTGCCCTCGTGGGTGCCGCGCGCGGTGCCCGACGCCCAGACCACGCTGCCGGGCCGGCTCATGCCGGGTGCGAGCGGCGACGCTTCGTTCGTGTTCGACGTCTCGCCGTCGGTCCTTCCGGGGACGAGCGACAGCCTGGTCGTGATTCTCGAGCGGAACCCGGACGACACCCTGCGGGTGTCCGTGCCGCTCGAGGTCGTGGCGCCGATGCTGCTCCCGCACGCCGTGCGGGTGGTGCTCCGAGCCGACTTCGCGAGCGGCTACCTGCCGCCCGGCGGCGCCCTCGTGGAAGCGCTCGTGGACGGCGCGACCGGCGTGCCGCTCCACGACGACGGGATCGCGCCCGACGTCGCCGCCGCCGACCGCATGTACACCGGCGAGCGCCTCCACGCGGCGGGCGACCCCGCGCGCCATCGCTACGCACTCGCGCTGGACGGCGAGCCCGAGTGCGACAGTCTGCTGTCCGGCGACCTCCGGCTGTACGTGGTGGACCCGTTCTTCGACGACGCCTCGAACCCCCAGATCCTGCCGGCCGCGGAGTTCGGCGTGTGCGCCACGACGGACGTGAGCCCCGGGGCGGCGCTCCTTCCGTTCCGCCTGCACACCGCCCCCAATCCGTTCGCGTCGTTCGCACGCATCTCGTTCCGCGTCCCGCGCTCGGGCCGGGTGACGCTCCTCTTCCACGACGTCGCCGGCCGCCGGGTGCGGACGCTCCCGCTCGGGATCGTGGTGCACGGCGAGCAGGTGGCCACCTGGGACGGCCGCGACGACGACGGCCGCGCGCTGCGTCCCGGCGCGTACCTCTGCTCGCTGGAGCTGGACGGGGAGCGGCTGGGGGCGAGGCGGCTCGTGATCGTGAGGTAGCCGTGGCGCGTCGCGCCGCCATCGAGGGCCCCGCCGCAGGGACGGGAGAGCCCTACCTCAGCCGCGCCACCTGCCGCACGAGGACCTGCTCGCCGATCCGGACCCGCGCCCAGAGCGTCGCGGCGCGCGCCCCGTCGCCGGGGCCGGCCCATGTGAGCCGGTGGGCGCCCGCGCCCAGCGTGCCGTAACGCCTCGTGTGCAGGCTGCGGCCGCCCGCATCGAACACCTCCAGGGTCACCGGCTCGGGCCGGACGAGCGTGAGGTGCAGCTCCAGCGTCCCGACGAACGGGTTGCGGGCCGCCTCCAGCGACACGGCTCCGGGCTCGCCGGGCGGGGTCACGGCGACGGTGCTGTACGAGGAGTCCGCCGCCATGAGCACCGGTGGCGACTTCGAGTTGGCGTTCCAGGCGTCGAGCATGACCTGGCCGGCGTCGTTCGTGGTGTTCCGCGCGTGCAGGAACTCCACGTACTCCTTCGAAGTGGTCTGGTAGTAGAGCCTCGCCACCACCTTCTGCGTGGCCGCGGGCACGGCGTAGGTAGCGACGTCCCAGTTCTGACCGTCGGCGTAGCGGGGCGCGGGGCGGTCCGGATCCACCGGGGCGCCGCCGAAGCCGGCGAATGCCGCGTTCGTGAACCCCTGCGGCGGGATGCGGTTGTCCTTGTACACCGTGTCGTTGAGCGCGAAGTGGAACGTGGGCCCCGCCTCCAGGCCGATGGCCGCGCCGAGCGCGGGGGAGATGCCCAGCTCGGCCTCGTAGACCGTGGCGTCGGCGTCGCGCGTGAGCACGCCGGTGGCGGCGTCGTACGCGCCCGATTCGCGGAGCAGGTTCCCCTGCGAGTCGTAGGCGAGCACGTGGAGCCACATCCGTCGGCCCTCGGGGTAGCCCGTCGGGAGCTTGTGGCCGGTGCGGTTCGTGACGCTCACCGTCGCCACCCAGTTGCCCGATCCCGGCGTGACCTGGACGTCGATCAGGGCCGCCTTCCGAAGCATCGCCTCCGCGCGGCCCGCCGCGTCGGCGAGCGCCGCAGCATTCGTCTCGCCCGGGTAGAGGGACGCGATCACCGGCCCGAGCCAGGCGTTGCCGCCGGTCAGGTCGTGGTACGGCAGGTCGGCGCGGACGGGCGCGCCGGCGTCGTTGCAGCCGCGGCCGCTCACGTCGCGCTGGTGGCAGTCCTGG
>CAZSQX010000009.1:31795-98583 GCA_964609125.1 uncultured bacterium | reverse complement strand
CCTGATGAGCTTGCGACAGTGCTCAGGGAGAGCCGGCGCGCCCGAGCTGCCTGGGCGAAACTGACTCCCGCGCAGCAGCGGATGCTTCGCGAGGAGATCTTCGCTTCCAAGTCTGCCGACACTCGCCGGCGGCGCGCCGAGCGAGCGCTCGGTGCATCGAGGACGGAGAATTGAAGGTGTGCCGCCGCCGAGCGTCCGGTTGCAGCCGACGGCCCGCTGCGCGCCGCCGCTGAACACGAGCGTCGGGCGGGCGCAGCGTGAGCCGCCAGACGCCTCCGCACACGTGAGGGAGCCGCCAAGGGAGCTGCGCGGCCTGGTCGCCCGGCAGGACCGAGGAGCGGACGGGGGGTGAAGCTCGGCACGTCCTTGACAGCCGTGCACCTTGTGGCATAATCCCCGCCATGTTCCGTCTGCGCGCACGCCATCATCATCTGCACCATCACCACCCGGCAGCAGGGGGTTGGGTCGAGGTGTAGGCGAGCGCGCTGTTTTCACGGACACCGTTCGGCAACTCGACGCCGGCCCTTGTGGCCGGCGTCTTTTTTTTGTCCATCCACTGCTACCCGCGGCCCCAAGCTGCGCGTCGAGGGGAGTGAAGGAGACGATGACCGACATCCTGCGCATCGGCCTGCCGAAGGGCCGTATGGAGCGCGCGGTGCTGGATCTGCTGGCGGAAGCGGGCATCCGCGTGACCCCGACCGCCCGCGGCTACCGGCCCCACGTGCGCCTCGAGGCAACCGAGGCCAAGGTCCTCAAGCCGCAGAACATCGTGGAGATGCTCATGTTGGGCAGCCGCGACGTGGGCTTCGCCGGAGCGGACTGGGTGGCCGAACTCCGCGCGGACGTGGTGGAGGTGCTCGACACCGGCCTCGAGCTCGTCCGCGTGGTGGCGGCCGCGCCCGACACACTGCTCCGCGAAGGCCGGCTCCCGGAGCGGCATCTCGTGGTCGCCTCCGAGTACGAGCAGCTGACGCGGGCGTGGATCGCCAGCCGCGGGCTCGACGCGGAGTGCGTGCGTTCCTACGGCGCCACGGAAGTGTTCCCGCCGGAGGACGCGGATGTCATCGTCGACAACACCGCGACGGGGGCCACCCTCCAGGCGAATGGGCTCACGATCCTCGACACGGTGATGACCTCATCCACGCGCCTGTATGCAAGCCCGGCCGCATGGACCCATCCCGCGAAGCGCCGGCGCATCGAGGACCTCAGGCTCGTGCTCGCCAGCGTGCTCGAGGCCCGGCGGCGCGTGATGGTCGAGGTCAATGCGTCCTCGGAGTGTCTCGATCGCGTCGTCGCGGTGCTGCCGTGCATGCGCCGGCCAACGGTCTCCCCGCTGTACGGCAACGGGAGCTTCGCCGTGAAGGCGGCCGTGCCGCGCGACGCCCTGCCGCAGGTGATCCCCGCGATCAAGGCCGCGGGGGGCACCGACGTGGTCGTGTCCGCGCTCGCGCAGATCGTCCCATGAGTCCTTCCCTGAAAGCCGGTCCGCTGTCCCGCGTGCCTTCCGCCCTGGCCTATCGTCGGCGGCAGCCGCCACCGGGCGCCATCCGGCTCAAGCTCGACGGCAACGAGGGACCCGTACCCGCACTCGCCCTCATGGTGGACGCGCTGCGCGCCGCCGGGCCGGAGCTGCTGCGGCGTTATCCCGACGCGGCGGCGCTCGAGGCGGCGCTCGCGCATCGGAATGGCGTCGAACCCGCGCGGGTGCTGGTCACGGCCGGCGCCGACGAGGCCATCGACCGATGCTGTCGGGCGTTCCTTTCGGCGGGCGCGACGATGCTCGTGCCCGACCCCAGCTTCGAGATGCTCGACCGCTACGCGGCACTGGCCGGCGGCACGCTTGTTCGGGTGCCGTGGGCGGCAGGCCCGTTCCCGACCGCGGCGATGCTCGAGCGCCTGGAGGAGCGCACCGCGCTCGTCGCCATCGTGAGCCCGAACAACCCGACCGGCGAGGTCGCCGCGATCGACGATGTCCGGCGCCTCGCTTCCGCCGCGCCCGACGCCCTGATCCTCCTCGACCACGCGTACGTCGAGTATGCGGACGAGGACCTCACGGCGGCCGCGCTCGCGCTCCCGAACGTGGTCGTGGCGCGCACGTTCTCCAAAGCGCGTGGACTTGCGGGGTGCCGGGTGGGTTACCTGCTGGGACCGGCCGAAGTGATCGCGACGCTGCGCGCGGCCGGCGGGCCGTATTCCGTCGCGGGACCGTCCGTCGCATTCGCGGCGATGCAGCTCGAGCGCGGCGACGCGGGGATGGCGGCCCACGTCGCGCAGGTGCGCCGCGAGCGCGCCGCGCTGTCCGAGCTGCTTGCCGCGCGCGGCCTCGCGCCGCGGCGATCGCAGGCCAACTTCGTGTACGCCGAGTTCGGGCGACGCGCGGCCTTCGTGCACGCCGCGCTCGCCGCACAGGGCATCCATGTCCGCGACTTTCCCGATCGGCCGGCCGCTGCCACCGGGCTGCGCGTCACGCTTCCCGGGGACGCGGAGGCGTTCGCGCACCTGACGGCCGCGTTCGACCTGGCCCTGGCCCCGGAGGCGCTGCTGCTCGACCTGGACGGGGTGCTGGCGGACGTCGAGGTCTCCTACCGCGCCTGCGTGCTTGCCACGGCCCGCGACTTCGGCGTGGACGTAAGCCGCAATGAAGTGTTCCAGGCCACGCTGCGCGGGGACGCGAGCAACGACTGGGTGCTGACCCGGCGGCTGCTCGCCGCGCACGGCGTGGAGCGTTCCCTGGAGGAAGTCACGGCCCGCTACCAGGCGCGCTACCTGGGCACCGACGGGACGCCGGGGCTGCGCGAATCGGAGCGGCTCATCGTCCCGCGCGATGTGCTCGCGGCGCTCGCCGCCAGGCTTCCGCTCGGCATCGTCACCGGCCGGCCGTGCGCCGAGGCGGAATGGTTTCTGGACCGCGCCGGGATCCGCGACCTGGTCCGCACGGTCGTGGCGCTCGAGGACGCGCCCAACAAGCCGGATCCTGCGCCGGTCCTGCTGGCGCTCCGGCGACTCGGCGCAACGCGGGGATGGATGGTCGGCGACACGCCCGACGACGCGAGCGCGGCCCGCGCCGCCGGCGTCCTGCCGCTCGGCGCCATCGCCCCCGGGGAATCGCGCGACGCGGCGGCCCGCGCTCTCACCGCGGCCGGCGCGACGCTGGTGCTCGATCGGCTGTCGGACCTCCTGGAGGTGCTTCCATGAACGCGCGACGCGCGCGGGTGGAGCGCCGGACGGCGGAGACGACCGTGGTCGTCGAGCTCGACCTCGACGGCGGAGGGCGCGCTGACGTGCGCACCGGCATCGGCTTTCTCGACCACCTGCTGACCGCCCTTGCGCGGCACGCGCGGCTCGATCTCACGTTGCGGTGCGACGGCGACCTGCACGTGGACGATCATCACTCCGCGGAAGACGCCGCGCTCGCGCTCGGTGAGGCGCTGGATCGGGCGCTCGGCGACCGCCGCGGCATCGCGCGGTTCGGCTGGGCGCTGGCCCCGCTCGACGAGGCGCTGGCGCGCGTGGCGGTGGATCTCTCGGGGCGGCCGTTCGCGGACGTCCAGCTCGGCCTGACGCGCGGCGCCCTCGGCACGCTCTCGGCGGAAAACGTCCCGCACGTGCTCCGCTCGTTCGCGACCGCCGCGCGGCTCACGCTGCACGCCGATGTGCTCAAGGGCGACAACGACCACCATCGCGCCGAGGCGGCGTTCAAGGCCGTCGCGCTCGCGCTTCGCCAGGCGGTGGCGCCATCCGGATTCGACGACGTGCCGTCCACCAAGGGAACGCTGTGACCGACGTCGTGATCGTGGATTCCGGCGTGGCGAATCTCGCATCGGTTCGCGGGGCGTTCGCGCGGCTGGGTGTTCGGACCACGGTGTCCGCCGAGGCGGACGTGGTGCGCCGGGCCCGGCGCCTCGTGCTGCCGGGTGTGGGGGCGTTCGGCGCGGGGATGGCCATGCTGCGCGCGAAGGGACTCGACGACGCCGTGCGTGACGCCGCGCTCGAGGGAACGCCCCTGCTCGCCATCTGCCTCGGGCTCCAGCTGTTGTGCGAGGCGAGCGAGGAGAGTCCGGGGATCGCCGGCCTCGGCTTGCTGCCCGGCACGTGCCGGCGCCTGCCGGCCGGCGTGCGCGTGCCACACCTGGGGTGGAACCGGGTGGATCCGGACGCGTCGTGCCGGCACGTCACGACGATGGAAGCCGCCTTCGCCAACTCGTACGCGCTGCGGGACGCGCCGCCCGGGTGGGCGGCGGCCTGGACGACGCACGGTGCGAGGTTCGTCGCCGCGCTGGAACGCGGCGCGCTGCTCGCGTGCCAGTTCCATCCCGAGCTGTCCGGCCCCGCGGGAAGCGAGCTGGTGCGACGCTGGCTCGTGGCGGGAGGGCTCCGTGTGGACCCGGCGCCCGGCGCCGCGCCGGCGCCGCCGCCCCGTGGGACCGGGCTCGCCGTGCGACTCGTGCCCTGCCTGGACGTGCAGGATGGACGCGTCGTGAAGGGCGTGCAGTTCACCGGTCTGCGCGACGCCGGCGATCCCGCCGAGCAGGCGGCGATCTACGAAGCGCAGGGCGCCGACGAGCTCGTCGTGCTCGACATCGCCGCCTCGCCCGCGTCGCGCGCGACGCAGGTGGAGACGGTGCACCGGGTGCGGGCGGCCCTCGGCATCCCGCTCACGGCCGGTGGCGGCGTTCGGTCGGTGGAGGACGCGCGCGCCCTCCTGGCCGCCGGCGCGGACAAGGTGAGCGTGAACAGCGCCGCGGTGGCACGTCCGCAACTGCTCGACGAGCTGGCGCGCGAGTTCGGGCGCCAGTGCGTGGTGCTCGCCGTGGACGCGCGCCGCTCCGGCAGGGGCTGGGAGGTGCTGGTCATGGGCGGCCGGGAGCGCGCGGGACGGGACGCGGTCGAGTGGGCGCGGGACGGGGCGGCGCTCGGCGCGGGCGAGATCCTGCTCACGAGCTGGGACCGCGACGGCACGCGTGCCGGCTGCGATGTCGAGCTGGTGCGCGCCGTGCGCGGCGCGGTCACCGTGCCGGTGATCGCCTCGGGGGGCATCGGCACGCGAGCGCACGTGGCCGAGGCGCTTGCGGCGGGGGCGGAAGCGGTGCTGGCCGCCTCCGTGTTCCACGACGGCGATGACACGGTGGCGGCGATCAAGGCGGATCTGGCCGGCCGCGGTGTGCGGGTGCGGCGATGATCGTCCCCAGCATCGACCTGATGAACGGACGCGCGGTGCAGTTGCGGCAGGGGCGCGAGCTCGTGCTCGACGGTGGGGACCCGCTGGAGCGCCTCGAGCAGTTCGCGGTGGCGGGCGAGGTCGCCGTGGTGGACCTCGATGCGGCGCTGGGCCGCGGATCGAACGCCGCCATCATCCGGACGATGGTGCGTCGAGCGGCGTGTCGCGTAGGGGGCGGCATTCGCGACCTCGAGACCGCGCGCGCGTGGCTCGACGCCGGCGCCGAGCGGATCATGGTCGGCACCGCGGCGTCGCCCGAGCTCTGCGGCGCCCTGCCCCGCGATCGCGTGATCGCCGCCGTGGACTCGGTGCGCGGCGAGGTCGTGGTGGACGGCTGGCGCGCGAAGACCGGGCAGCCGGCGCTCGATGTCATCCGCTCGCTCGCGCCGCATGTGGGCGGCTTTCTCCTCACCCAGGTGGAGCGCGAAGGAGGGATGGAAGGGTTCGACGCGAGCCTCGTACGCGCCGCGGTAACCGCGGCAGGCGACGCCCGCGTCACCGCCGCCGGAGGCATCACCTCGCCCGGCGAGATCGCCGAGCTCGATCGCCTCGGCGCCGATGCGCAGGTGGGGATGGCGCTCTACACCGGGCGGATGGACCTTGGGGATGCCGTCGCCGCGGTGCTTCGCGCGGGACCGGACGGACTGTGGCCCACCGTCGTCTGCGACGAATCGGGGAGGATGCTGGGTCTCGCATGGAGCAGCGCGGCTTCGCTGCGCCGCGCGGTGGCCGAGCGCCGAGGCATCTATTGGTCGCGATCGCGCTCCGCCATCTGGGTCAAGGGTGAATCGTCGGGGAACACCCAGCGACTGCTGGGCGTGGACGCGGATTGCGACCGCGACGCGCTGCGATTCGTCGTGCGCCAGCAGGGAGCGGGCTTCTGCCACCGCCGCACGCGCAGCTGCTTTCGCGACCGCTTCGATCTTGGCTCGCTCGAGCGCGTCATCGCCGCGCGCCGAGCCGGCGGCGATACCGGGTCCGGGACGGTCCGGCTGCTGACCAGGCCCGGCCTGCTGGAGGCGAAGCTCGCCGAGGAGGCCGCCGAGCTGGCGCGCGCCGCCACGCGCGACGACGTGGTGCACGAAGCCGCCGACGTACTCTACCTGGTGCTGGCGGCGATCGCGCGGGCGGGCGCGACCCTCGCCGATGTCGAGTCTGAGCTTGGACGCCGGCGGCTCGCGGTGACGCGCCGGCCGATGGAGCCGAAGTGATGACCGACGGCTTCCCGCGCCGAACGGCACGGGAGATGGCGGCCCGGATGGGCGGCCACACGCCCTCGGAGGTGCAGGAGACCGCGGCCGAGATCGTGCGCGACGTGCGTGTGCGCGGCGAGGTCGCGCTCAGGGAGCACTCGGAGAGGCTGGGCGACCTGGCGCCCGGTGCACCGCTCGTCCTGCCGCGCGAGGCCCTCGCATCGGCGCTCGCGGCGCTGGAGCCAGGGGACCGCGAACGGCTGGAGCGGATCGCGCACCGCATTCGCGCGTTCGCGCGCGGACAGCGCGCGACCCTCGGGACGTTCGAGACAACGATCCCGGGCGGCAGGGCCGGCCACTTCATCGCCCCCGTGGAGCGAGCGGGGTGCTACGCCCCCGGCGGCCGTTACCCGCTTCCGTCCTCCGTGCTCATGACCGCGCTCACGGCGCGTGAGGCGGGCGTCCTGGAGGTGTGGGTGGCCAGTCCGCGGCCTGCGCCGCTCACGCTCGCCGCCGCCGCGCTGGCGAACGCGGACGGATTCCTCGCGGCCGGCGGCGCGCAGGCCATCGCGGCGCTCGCCTTCGGTGCCGGCCCGGTGCCGCGATGCGACGCCGTCGTGGGCCCGGGCAACGCGTACGTGACCGCCGCCAAGCAGCGGGTCGCGGGGCACGTCGCCATCGATGCCCTGGCTGGACCTTCCGAGCTCGTGGTGCTGGCCGACGCGACGGCCGACGCGGGAATGGTCGCGGCGGATCTCCTCGCGCAGGCCGAGCACGATCCGAGCGCGGTGCCGGTCCTCGTGAGCGTCGGCGCCGCGATCGCCGAGGAGGTCTCGGCCGAGCTGCTGCGCCAGCTCGAAACGCTGCCGACCGCCGTCATCGCCCGCGCGGCTTTGGCCAACGGGGGAGCCGTCGTGGTGCGCGACCTGGCCGAGGGCGTCGCCGCGTGCGACCTCCTGGCGCCGGAGCATCTGGAGCTTCACGTCGCGGACGCCGCGTGCGTGGCGCCACGGCTGCGTCACTACGGCGCGCTGTTCGTCGGCAGCGCGGCCGCGGAGGTGCTGGGAGACTACGGCGCGGGGCCCAACCACGCCCTGCCCACCGGGGGCGCGGCTCGCTCCGCCGGCGGTCTTTCGGTGCTGACGTTCCTGCGCGTGCGCACGTGGCTGGCGATCGACGATGCCGCCGGCGCCCGGGAGCTGGTCGAGGACGCGGCGTGGCTGGGTCGCCTCGAAGGACTCGAGGCACACGCGCGGTCCGCGGAACGGCGGCTCGGACCGTGACGTCGTGCACGCGGGGACGCCGGACGGGTCCACTCCGAGCTTCTCCACCCGGACCGGGCCCGCCGACCTGGCATCGCCGGCATCGCGGAGTGCTCGGAGTCCCGACGGCGCCGCCCGACAACCGCTCGGCGCGAACGGCGGTGAGCGCCGCCGTTGTTGTTGGGCGTTGGGCCGACGCGGCCGAATGGGAGACGATTCCCCCGAATCTTGAGAACATGGCAGCCCAGATCGGGCGAGCCTTTCGTGGCGAGTCCTGGCACGGGCCTACGGTGCTCGAAGTGCTGGCGGGTGCGTCGGCGGAAGCCTCGGCACCACATCCGACCGCCGTCGCTCACAGCATTTGGGAGCTCGTTCTTCAAATGACCGGCGGGTACCCCTGCTTCTTCGGCGGGTTCGTGGTGAGCGTGCGCGGCTCCCGCCGGAGGACGAGTGGACTCCGGTTCCGGAGTTTGGTGCGGACGCCTGGCGCGAGAGCCGGCGCACCTCGAAAGCGCTGAATCTGCAGCTTCAGAATGCCGTGCGGGCCTTCCCCGCGGAGCGCCATTCGCAGGAGCCGGGTTCGGAGCACCCGGTGTATATTCGGTTCTACGGCGCGCCTCAGCACGACCTGTACCATGCGGGCCTGCTCGCGATCCCCGGGAAGGCACTTTCGGCGTTGCGAGGGGCGCCCTGACGACACGTTGAACCAGGCTACAGATGCGGTGGCGATCCCGCTTCGCGGCCCCGCCAAGCTCCAGCGTCCACGTTCGCTCGATGGGGCCCCGGGGAGGATCGGCGGCGAAAGCCGGAAGGCAGGGGGCGGCGCTTCGCGCCGCCGCTGAACCGTGGCGCCAGGCGGCGTGGTCGACCTGCCAGACCTCGGAGGTGGAAGTCATGTCGGTGAAGGACGCGCAGTCTCCTTTCGATCGGGCGAAGGCGGAGGCGTTCGCCGCAAGGGTACTGACCGCGCTGAACCACGGTGCTCTTTGTCTGATGGTTTCCATCGGCCATCGCACCGGATTGTTCGATGTCATGAGCCGGTTGTCGCCGGCACGCTCGGAAGAGATCGCAGCCCGAGCGGGGCTGAACGAGCGTTATGTCCGCGAGTGGCTTGGGGCGATGGTGACCGGTGGAGTGGTCGACTTCGATCCCGCCGGCAAGCGCTACTGGTTGCCGGCGGAACATGCGGCGTTCCTGACGCGGGCGGCCGCGGCCGACAACATGGCGGTGTTCGGGCAATACATCGCCGTGATGGGTTGTGTGGAGGATGACATCGTCGAGTGCTTCAGGAAGGGCGGCGGCGTGCCCTACGAGAAGTTCCCGCGTTTCCACGAGGTGATGGCCGAGGATAGCGGCCAGTCGGTGTTGTCATCGCTCGAGTTGCACATCCTGCCGCTCGCCCCGGGATTGACCGAGCGGCTGGAGAAAGGCATACGCGTGCTCGACGCTGGCTGCGGCCGGGGTCGCATCCTCACGCGGCTCGCCACACTCTATCCGAGCAGCCGCTTCGTCGGCATGGATCTCTCGCGCGAAGCCATCGCGTACGCTCGGGAGGCGGCGGCGAAAGAAGGCCTGACGAACGTCGAGTTCATCGCCGCCGATCTCAGCGACTTCGACGCCACCGCCGAGCCGGAGGCGTTCGATTTCGTGACGACCTTCGATGCGATACACGACCAAGCCAAGCCGCTCAACGTGCTCAAGGCCATTTACAGGACCTTGAAGGCCGACGGCGTGTATCTCATGCAGGACATCAGCGGCACGAGCCACTTGCACAGGGACATCGAACACCCGATCGGCACATTCCTTTACAGCATTTCGTGCATGCACTGCATGACGGTGTCGCTCGCGCAAGGCGGGGAAGGGCTGGGTGCCATGTGGGGCGAGGAGAAGACACGCGAATACCTGCAGAAGGCGGGGTTTCGCTCGATCACGACGCACCGACTTGCGCATGACATCCAGAACAACTGGTATGTGGTGACGAAGTGAGCGGGGGATGCCATGCCCGGCTGCCCCCGGCAACGGCATGCAGGGCACAGCGTACCGCGCCGCCGCTGAATCCGCCGCGGTTGTGGAGCCTGTGCCGGAGGAGGACGCGCAGGTGAAGGCCAGACTTGCGGCCGCTGGTGCGCTGACCCTGCTCGTCGTGGCGGCCGGTTCGGTGTCGCGAGGTGCCGAAGCGGCCACCGCGCCGCTGGCCGGCACGCACTGGCGCCTCGTCGAGTTCCAGTCGATGGACGATCGGCAGGGCATCACGCGCCCGGCCGAGGGTTCGCTCTACACCCTGTGGCTGCACGGTGACGGTAAGGTCGCGATGCAGCTCAACTGCAACCGTGCCACGGGCACCTGGTCTGCCGCACCGGACAGCGGCGCCGCCAGCGGCGGGTTCGAGTTCGGCCCGCTCGCGGCGACGCGCGCGCTGTGCCCGCCGCCGAGCATGGACGAGGAGATCGTCGCACGGTCCAGGTTCGTCCGGTCGTTCCTGCTGAAGGACGATCGCCTGTACCTGAGTCTCATGGCGGACGGCGGCATCTACGTGTGGGAGCGCAACGGCAGCACGAGCTCCGGCGCCTTCCTGCAGGCGGCCCCCGAGAACGGCGGGCCGCGCAACTGGGAGGTCACAGCGACGCTGAACCTGCGAGAAGCGCCGAGTACCTCATCCAGGATTCTCGCGAGGTGCCGCCCCGGAGCCATCCTCGACAATCTCGGCGGCTGTCGGCGCGACCAGGGCCGCACGTGGTGCGACGTGCAGCGACTCGGCGGAGGCCCGCGGGGCTATGTGGCCGCGGAGTACCTGCGGGGCGCGGTCTCGCCCGATGGCAGCGTGGCCATGGGCCCGGACGACTCCGCGTCGCGCGCAGGCCAGGGCAGGTTCGACGCGAGCGGGTCGCTGCCCTGCGCGTTCGCTGCGGGCCAGGGGACGGGTCCATGCGAGTTCGGTGTCGCTCGCGCGGGTGGGGGTTACGCCACGGTCGTCGTCAGGAAGCCCGACGGCCGCACCCGCACGATCTACTTCCGAATGGGCAGGCCCATCGGTGCCGACACGAGCCAGGCCGACGGCTACCCGGAGCTTCGCGCCACCAGGGACGGCGACATGCACCGGATCCGCATCGGCGACGAACACTACGAAATTGCGGATGCCATCGTCCTCGGACCATGACCACACGCTCGATCCGGCGGGTGCCTATCGCGTGCCGATCGAGGGGCTGGGGCTGGTGTTTCGCCCCGACAGTTCCGAGCGGACGAAGCGACACTTTCGCGAGCCGGCCGGTACGCGGAGGACCCACGTCCACGTGAGGCGAGCCGGCAGCTGGGCCGAGCAGTTCGCGCTGTTGTTCCGCGACTACCTGCGCGTCCATCCCGAGGAACGCGTTCGCTACGCGGAGTTCAAGCGAGGCCTGGCGGGACAGCTCCAGGGCGAACGACTCGCCTACACCGACGCGGAGGGGCCGTTCATCGGGGAGGTCATGTCCCGTGCGGATCGTTGGACCAGGAGGTCGGATGGGCGCCGGGGCCTTCGGATGCGTAGCCGGGCCGCTACCGATGCCGCGGGCGTCAGGCCGCGCCCGGGAACCCATCGCGAAGTGCAGGCGGCATGAGACGCGTCACAGGCATCGGCGGCTTCCGCCGGTCCGAGTCATGAGGAGACCCTGATGCACCCCGACACCACGAAGTACAACGCGGCCCTGGCTCCGGCCGACCGGGCCATCTGCAGGATCCTGGCGGAGCAGATCGACCGCCATCTGCCCGAGGCGGAGAACAAGGTCTGGCACGCCCATCCGGTGTGGTTCCTCGACGGCAACCCGATCGTCGGCTACAGCAAGCTGAAGGACTGCGTGCGCCTGCTCTTCTGGAGCGGCCAGTCCTTCAAGGAGGGAGGGCTGAGGAAGGAGGGGAGCTTCAAGGCCGCCGAGGCCCGGTACACCTCCGCCGATCAGGTGGACGCGTCGAAGCTGCGGCGCTGGCTGGCCGAGGCGCGGGAAGTCCAGTGGGACTACAAGAACATCGTGCGTCGCAAGGGGCGACTGGTGCGATTGAAGTAGGACGACATCCACCGGCGGACCGGGGGAGCCGTGTGCTCCCCCGGCGGTCCGGCACGTCGGCCCGCGGCGGGGTGCGGTCGAGCCGAGCGTTCGAGGCGCGTTCGAAGGACAGGTCGCGCCGGCCCGGTTCCGTGGTAGGCTTTCCCGCGAGCACTCGCACCTTCCGCGACGGGCGGCCATGAGGGGTCCGATCGCATGCTCGGTTCGGGAACGCGGACGATCGCAGCTCTCCCCGGAGGCGCCTGCGCCGTGCTGCTGTCGGCGCTGCTCGCGGGTGCGCTCGGCGCCGGGCCTTCGAGCGCCGCGCCCTCGGACGCGGCCGCCGAGGCCCAGCGCCTCCACCGCGACGCGCTCCGCCGGCTCGCCAGGGGCACGCCCGAGCAGCGGCAGTTCGCGCGCCGGCAGCTCGAAGCCGCGGCGCGGCTCCAGCCCGGGTCCCCGACATCGCGCTCGCGCTGGGCCGGCTTTACGCCGAGGGCGGCATGTACCGGCAGGCGCGGGCGCTCGCCGAGGCCGAGGTGCTGCGCGAGCCGGACCTGGCGGCCGGGCACTTCCTGCTCGGCGAGAGCTGGCGCCGCGACTGGCTGGCCACGGCCGAAGAGGAGGCGCGCGACCACGCCATCGCCTGTCTCGCGCGCGGGCTCAAGCTCGCGCCCCACGACTTCGCGCACGGCCAGTCGCTGGTGCCGCTGCTCGAGGACGCGCGCGAGCCGCGCGACGCGCTCGCGGTGGCCGAGCTGGCCGCGCGCGCGGCGGCGAACCGGCCCGAGGCATGGCTGCTGCTCGGCTACGCGTCGCAGTACGCGGGTGAGTCCCGGCTCGCCGACCGCACGTTCGCCAGGGCGATTCCTGCGCTCCCGGCCGAGTTGCGCGCGCGCTACGAGGACCTCTCGCCGCTCCTCACCTACGGGGCGGCCCAGGCCTACCGGGCGCTCGACCCCTCGAAGCGTGCGGCCCGCGACCTCCGGTTCTGGAAGGCGGCGGACCCCGACCCGGTGTCGGCCGAGAACGAGGCGCAGCTCGAGTTCTGGGCCCGGCTCACGCACGCGCTGCTCCTCTACGGCGTGGACGACCTCGGCGAGCTGGACGCACGCGGCGCGCTCTACGTGCGCTTCGGAGCGCCGCGGTTCGTGGAGCGGAACTCGCTGCTGAACCCGCTCTCCTCCACGTTCGGCACGTGGCTCTGCTGGACGTACCCCGAGCTGGGGATGCGGGCGTGGTTGAACGCCGCCCACCCGCAGGGGCACTACCGGGCCCGCTACGGCACGCACGTGTACGCGTTCCCCGAGTCGCTGGCGCGCCGGCCCGAGCTGATGGGCGTGCAGGGCGGCTGGGCCGTGTTCCGTACGATCCCGCCGGCGAGCGAGCCGCTGGAGACGGGCTTCGCGCTGGCGCAGTTCGAGGGCGGGGGCTCGCGTCAGCTGCTCGCGCACGTCGAGGGCGCCGCCGCGCCGGGCGCGCGGCTCCGGGCCGACTGGGCCGTGCTCGACACGGCGTCGCAGGTGGTGGCCCGGGGCGAGGCCGAGCTGGGCCCGTCCGCCTGCGACGCCGCGGCGGCTCGCGCGGCGAGCTTCACGGCGGAGCTGCCGCCGGGCCGGTACCGGGTGGCGGTGCGCATGGACGACGGCGCCGACCGCCGCTCGGTGCTCACGCGAGACGTGCTCGTCCCGGAGCGGCGGAGAGGGCTCGCCCTCAGCGACCTGGTCGTCGTGTGCGGCGAGCCGGAGGTGACCGTCCAGCCGGGGGGCGGGCTTCGGCTGGAGCCCGCCACCGGCCTGCTCCCGCTCGGCGGCGATCAGCTCCACGCCTACTGTGAGATCTACCACCTCGCGCCCGGCGCCGACGGGAACGCGAACTTCGAGTATGTCTGCAAGGTGACGCCCGGTGGGCACGACCGGCGCTCCTGGTTCGGCAGGTTCCTCCAGCCGCGACCGCTGCCGGCGCCGATCGAGGTGACGCGACGCGAGACCACGCGCGGGAACCCTCGGCGCCAGTACTTCAGCGTCCCGGTCCAGGGGCTCCCGCCCGGGCGCTACCGCGTGGAGGTCCTGGTCCGCGACCTCACCACCGGCGGGGAGGCCGTCGCGCGGGCCGAGTTCGACCGGCGGTAGCGCGGGGTCGGCGCAGGGCGGACATCGGCGTCGAAGGAGCGGACCGTGTCCGCGGCGAACGGCGCCTGGCGCGACGCGGGCTTCGCCGGGCACGCGCTGCTCACCGCCGGCGGCTCGGCGGGCTGCTGCTCGCGGCGCTCGGGCTCGCGCGGCTGGTGCGAAGGCTCACTCGTCGCGCCCCGCCACCCTGCTCCGCCGCTCCATGAGCAGGACGTCGCGCCAGCGGCCGTCGTGGCGGCCGATCCGTTCGCGCAGGCCCACGGCGCGGAAGCCGCACGCCTCGTGCACGGCGATGCTGGCCTCGTTCTCGGGGAAGATGCCGGCCTGCAGGGTCCAGATGCCCGCGGCCTCGGACTCGCGCACCATGGCCTCGAGCAGCGCGCGGCCCACGCCGCGGCCGCGGGCGTCGGCGGCCACGTACACGCTTTCCTCGACCACGCCGGCGTAGACCTCGCGCCGCGAGGTGGGGGAGAGCGCGCACCAGCCGAGCACTCGCCCGTCCCTCGCACGAGCCACGAGGCGGGGATGCGGGAGGTGTCCCGCGTGCCACTCGGGCCACGCCGGCGCCCCGCTCCGGAACGTGGCCTGGCCGGTGGCGATGCCCTCGGCGTAGATCCGGAGCACGGCCTCGGCGTCGGCCTCGCGCATGGGCTCGACCGCGTACTCCACCGTGCTCACCCGGTGGCGGCGGCGAGCGCGGCGGGGAGCGCGCGGTCGCGGGCGGCCACGGCGCATTCGGTCGCACCCAGCACGCCGTCCTCCACCACGACGCCACGCAGGAGCGCGGCGGGTACCAGCTCGAAGTACACGTTGCGCGGGCGGACGCCGGGCGGCGGCGACTCCCACAGCTCCGCGCCGGGCATCTCGCGGATGGCGAGCGCGGGCGTGGCCGCCGGCAGGAGCTTCCGCCGCGCGGCGATCGCCCACACGGGCACGCCGTGCTCGCGCGCGGCGAGCGCCACGGTGTAGGAGCCGATCTTGTTGAGCACGCCGGCCTCGGTCACGGCGTCGGCGCCGAGCCACACGGCATGCGCCTGGGAGACGAGCAGCGGGAGCGCGGCGTCGGCCACGAGCCAGGTCTCGATGCCGGCCCCGGCGAGCGCGCGCGCCGCGTCGCGGCCCTCGAGCCGCGGCCGGCTCTCGGCCACGAGCACGCGCACCTTGCGGCCGCCCGAGGCCAGCTCGCGGAGCGCGGCCAGCACGCCGTCGCTCGCGGACAGCGTGGCGACCAGCGGCTCGCGCGCGGTGACGAGCTGGGCGGCGATCCTGGCGGCCTCGGTCACGGCGCGCGCCAGGTCCTCGCGCTCGGCCTCGCAGCTCGCGATCAGGTGGCGCCGGAGCTCGGCGACGCCGTCCCCGCGCGCGACGCCGGTGTCGGCCACGGCGAGCGCGCGCGCGGCGAACTGGTGGACGAGCGCGAGGCTCGGCTGCGCCGCCTGCGCGGCGCGCAGCCATTCGAGCAGCGCGGCGCGGAGCGCGGCGGCGTCCGGGCTCCGGTCCGTGAGCGCCCAGCGCTCGAGCTCGTCCAGGAACGAGCCGCTCACGGCGCTCGAGCCGTGCGTGCGGTCGTCCGCGAAACCCGGGCTCACGGGTGCGCCGCCCGGCGGCCGGGGCCGGGGCGCCGCGCCGCCGCGCGCGACCGCGGGCGCCGCGGCGGGCGGCTCACTTCCCGAACAGCCGCTTGAGCCACAGCAGCGTGGTCTGCCGGCCCAGCTCGCCGAACGCCTCGGTGAGCGGGATGTCCTTCGGACAGGCCTCGACGCAGGCCTGGGCGTTCCCGCAGTCCACGAGACCGCCGCGGCCCATGATGGCGTCCAGCCGCTCGTGCGCGTTCATGCGCCCGGTGGGGTGGCTGTTGAACAGGCGCACCTGGGCGATCGGCGCCGGCCCGATGAAGTCGGACTTCTCGTTGTACTGCGGGCACGCCTCCATGCAGCAGCCGCAAGTCATGCAGCGCGAGAACGCGTAGGCGATCTCCTGCTCCGTGGGCGAGAGGCGCGGCCCCGGGCCCAGATCGTACGAGCCGTCGATGGGGATCCACGCCTTCACGCGCTTCAGGGCGTCGAACATGGGCGAGCGGTCCACCTGGAGGTCGCGCACGACGGGGAACTTGGTGAGCGGCTCGAGCGTCACCGGCCCGGGCCCGAGCGAGTCCACGAGCACGGTGCACGACTGCCGCGGCTTCCCGTTCACGAGCATCGTGCACGAGCCGCAGACCTCCTCGAGGCACGACGCCTCCCAGTGGACGGGCGTCGTGGGCTGGCCCTGTCGCGTGACCGGGTGCTTGCGGATCTCCATCAGGCACGAGACCACGTTCATGTTGGCCTGCCAGGGGAGCGTGAATTCCTCCCAGCGCGACCGAGCCGTGGGCGAGTCCTGCCGCCGGATCCGCAGCTCGATGGTCCGGCTCATCGCCCGGCGCCCCCCTCGCTCGCCATCAGTCGTACCTCCGTTCCACGGGCTTGCAGAGCGACACGTCCACGGGGTCGTAGCGGAACCGCGGGCCCGCCTCGGCGTGGCTCGCCACCGTGGTCTTCAGCCAGTTCGCGTCGTCCCGACGCGGGAACTCGGGCTTGTAGTGCGCGCCGCGGCTCTCGTCGCGCGCGAGCGCGCCCAGCGTCACGACGCGCGCCAGGTGCAGCATGTTCCAGAGCTGGTTCAGGAACGAGAGCGGCGCGTTGGCCCACGTGCCGTGGTCCAGCACGCTGGCTCGACCCCAGCGCTCGATCAGCTCCTGCAGCTTGTCGTCCGTCTCGCGGAGCTTCGCGTTGTGGCGGACGATGGTGACGTTCTCGAGCATCCAGCGGCCCATCTCGTCCGCGAGCCGGTACGGGTTCTCGGGCCCCTCGCGCGTGGCCAGCTCCGTGAAACGCCCGCTCCAGCGCCTCTCCGACGCGGCGAGCGCCGGGGAGTCCCGCTCGCCCGCGTCCTTCCGAGCCGCGAGGTAGGCGAGCACCGCGGGCCCCGCGACCTGCCCGGCGTAGACGCAGGACAGGAGCGAGTTCGCGCCCAGCCGGTTGGCGCCGTGGTACTGGTAGTCGCACTCGCCCACCGCGTACAGCCCGGGCACGCTCGTGGCCTGGTTCCTCGGGCTCGCCAGGTCCAGGAACCCGTCGCTCGTGCGCGCGTAGTCCACCCACAGGCCGCCCATGGAATAGTGGACGGCGGGGAAGATGCGCATCGGCACCTCGCACGGGTCCTCGCCCGTGAACTTCTCGTAAATCTCGAGGATGCCCTCGAGCTTTTTCATGAGCGTGGCGCGCGGCACGTGCGTGAGGTCCAGGTACACGACCATCTCGCCGCCCACGCCGAGCCCCATCTCCACGCACACCTGGTGGATCTCGCGGCTCGCCACGTCGCGCGGCACGAGGTTCTTGTACTTGGGGTACTTCTCCTCGAGGAAGTACCAGCGCTCGGCCTCGGGGATCTCGCGCGGCTTGCGCGCGTCGCCCTTCCGCCGCGGCACCCACACGCGCCCGCCCTCGCCGCGCGCCGATTCGCTCATGAGCCGCAGCTTGTCCATGCCGGGGATCGCGGTGGGGTGGACCTGGATGAACTCGCCGTTCCCGTAGTCGGCGCCGTCCAGGTACGCGGCGGCCGCCGCGGAGCCGGAGTTGATGAGCGAGTTCGTGCTGCGGCCGAACATGAGCCCCGGCCCGCCGGTGGCGAGCACGACCGCGTCGGCGGCGAACGCGCGCGGCTTCATGCCGCGCAGGTCGAGCGCGGTGAGCCCGACGCACGTGCCGGAGTCGTCGCGAACGAGCCCGACGAACTCCCAGCCCTCGTACTTCTTCACGAGCCCGCCGGCCTCGTGGCGGCGCACCTGCTCGTCGAGCGCGTAGAGGAGCTGCTGGCCGGTGGTGGCGCCGGCGAACGCGGTGCGGTGGTGGAGCGTGCCGCCGAAGCGGCGGAAGTCGAGCAGCCCCTCGGGCGTGCGGTTGAACGTCACGCCCATCCGGTCGAACAGGTAGATGATGCCGGGCGCGGCGTAGCACATGCCCTTCACGGGCGGCTGGTGGGCGAGGAAGTCGCCGCCGCGGCAGGTGTCGGTGAAGTGGATCTCGGGCGAGTCGTTCTCGCCCTTCACGTTCACGGCGCCGTTGATGCCGCCCTGCGCGCACACCGAGTGCGAGCGCTTGACCGGCACGATCGAGAACAGGTCCACGGCCACGCCCGCCTCGGCGAGCTTGATCGTGGTCATGAGCCCGGCGAGCCCGCCGCCCACGACCGCCACGCGCGGGGCGGCCATCAGCGCCGCCCCCCCTGCAGGACGACGGCGCCGTGTTCCTGCGCGTGCGGCTTCTGCAGGAAATCGAGCCGCAGGCCGCGGAAGCCGAGCAGCGACGCGAGCCCGAGCGCGGCGAGCGCCACTCCCACCGCGAGCCCGACGCGCCCCGCCAGCCGCTGTGCGCCGTGTCCGGTGACGAGCCCCCAGTGGACGGCGAAGCCGTAGAGCCCGTTCCCCAGGTGGTAGCTCGCGGCGAGGATCCCGAGCGCGTAGAACGCGAGCACGGCGGGGTTCTCGAGGTGGCGGTACACGAAGTCGTACGCGCTCGCCGATTCCAGGTAGCCCTGATCGAAGCGCGTGGACCAGGTGTGGAACAGGATGAAGAACACGAGCAGGATGCCGCTCGCGCGCTGGAGCACGTAGTGCCAGTTCCGCTCGTTCCCGTGGCGGGAGAGGTTGGCCTTCGAGGTGCTGGCGATGAAGATGCCGAGCACGAGATGGAACAGGATCGGGAGCCAGATCCCGAACGCCTCGATCAGGACCACGAACGGGATGCGCGCCAGCTCGGCGGCGGCCTGGTCGAACGCCGCCGGCCCCTGGAGCGAGCGCGCGTTCGTGAACAGGTGCTCGACGAGGAAGACGCCGACCGGGACCACGCCGGAGAGCGAGTGCAGCCGGCGGAGCACGAAGTAGGTGCGGTCGGAGACCTTCATGGGGGAGTCGCTCTCCAGGCGGGCCGGACAGGATCACCCGCAAACTAGCAGACTCGCGGGGCTTCGTCCCGCCGCCGCGGGGCGGCGCGCCCGCCGGGCGCGACGCGCGTGAGCATCACTCCCGCAACGGGTTGCAGCGCCGGCCATGCTGGCGCGCGGGACCGCCCGCGTGCTAGCTTCCGCGCGTCATCCGGCAGGAGGAGGCGCCCCGGGAACGGCGCATCCCCCGGGCGTCTCCGACGCCGCCGGCCCTCGCGGGGGTTCGACTCCCCCGCGGTCCCGCTGCCCCGGAGAGCCTCGCCTCGCCATGATGGTGCCGGTCCAGGAACTGATCGCCCACCAGTTGCTCCCGCGCGTCTCCAAGCCGAACCGCTACCTCGGGCACGCGCTGGGCGAGCCGCCCAAGCGCCTGGAGTCGGCCGACGTGCGCGTGCTGATCGCGTTCCCGGACGCCTACGAGATCGGGCTCTCGAACCTCGGCATCCGCATCCTCCACCACGTGCTGAACGCGCGCCCGGACGTCGCCTGCGAGCTGGCGTTCGCCCCGTGGCCCGACGCCGAGGCCGAGATGCGCCGGCTCGGCATCCCGCTCTTCTCCAACGACTCGCACGAGCCCGCCTCGCGCTTCGACGTGCTCGGCTTCTCGCTCCAGTACGAGCTCCAGTACACGAACGTGCTCATGATGCTCGAGCTGGCCGGCCTGCCGCTCCGGAGCATCGAGCGCGACGCGTGCCACCCACTGGTGATCGCCGGCGGCGCGCAGGCGTTCAGCCCGGAGCCCATGGCCGAGTTCGTGGACGCGTTCGTGATCGGCGACGGCGAGGAGGTCATCCACCGCGTGGTGGACCTGGTGAAGCGGGCGAAGCACGAGGGCTGGACGCGCCCCGCGCTGCTGCGGCGGCTCGCGCACGTGCCGGGGACGTACGTGCCGTCGGGATACGACGTGGTGACGACGCCGGAGGGGTGGCAGGTGCCGCGCGCGCGGCCGGGCTGGCCGGCGCGCGTGTGGTCGGCGTACGTGAAGGAGCTGAAGGCCGAGTACTACCCGGCCATGCCGCTCGTCCCGGTGGGGGAGATCACGCACGACCGGCTGTCGGTGGAGGTGATGCGGGGCTGCACGCGCGGCTGCCGCTTCTGCCAGGCGGGCATGATCAACCGGCCGGTGCGCGAGAAGCCGGCGAACCAGGTGGTGGGCGAGGTGCTGCGCGGGCTCCAGGGCACGGGGCTCGAGGAGGTCTCGCTCATCTCGCTCTCGACCACCGACCACACCCAGATCGTGGAGCAGGTGAACGCGCTCGCCGACCTCCTGTGCCCGACGCGGGTCCAGCTGTCGCTGCCGTCCACGCGCCCGGACAACGTGCCCGCGGACGTGGCCCGGCGCATCGCCGCCCAGAAGAAGGGCAGCATCACGCTCGCGCCCGAGGCGGGCAGCCAGCGGATGCGGGACGTCATCAACAAGAACCACACCGAGGCGGAGCTGCTCGCGTCGGTCGCGACCGCGGCGCGCGAGGGCTACACCGGCGCCAAGCTCTACTTCATGTGCGGGCTCCCGACCGAGACCGACGACGACCTGCGCGCGATCCTCGACCTGGGGCACAAGGCGTGGAACGCGGCGCGCGAGGCGGGCAACCGCTCGTTCCGGATCAACGTGAGCGTCTCGCCGCACGTGCCCAAGCCGCACACGCCGTTCGCGTGGGCGGCGCAGGTGGACACGCCGGAGCTGAACCGCCGGCTCGGCGTGCTGCGCGAGGCGGTCAGGGGCCGGCCCATCACGCTGAAGTACCGTGACGCCGAGACGAGCCTGCTCGAGGGCGTGTTCACGCGCGGCGACCGCCGGCTGGGCTCGGTGATCGAGGCGGCGTACCGGCGCGGCTGCCGGTTCGACGCATGGAGCGAGCACCTGCGCTTCGCCACCTGGCTCGACGTGTTCGCCGAGGCGGGCGTCGACCCCGAGCGCTACCTGAAGGAGCGCGACCCCGAGCAGGAGCAGCCGTGGGACGTGGTGCAGTCGCCGGTCACGAAGAAGTTCCTCGTCCGCGACCTGCGCCGCGCCGAGAAGGCGGGCGTCCTCGACGACTGCCGCCTGGAGGACGTCTGCTTCGCCTGCGGCGTCGTGGACTGCAACCAGCGGCCGTGGGTCAGGCGGCCGCACCCGAAGCTGGACCTGGATCAGATCCTCGCCACGCTACCGGCGCCCGCGTACGGCCGCCGAGCCCGCGCCCACCGGGCGCCCACGGGCCGGAACGGCACGCACGCGACCGCGGGCGGCGTGGCCACCAGCACGCGGTTCCGGGTCGAGTTCGAGAAGGCCGCGAGCCTGCGGTTCGTCTCGCACCTGGACCTCATGCGGACCTGGGAGCGGGCACTCCGCCGCTCCGGGCTGCCGCTCGCCTTCACCCAGGGGCATCACCCGCACATCCGGATGTCGTTCGGGCCGCCCCTGCCCCTGGGATTTCGTTCGCGGGCCGAAGTGTTCGACCTGGAGCTGACCCGGCCGCCGGGCGTGGACCTCGCCGAGAGGTTGAACGCCGTGCTGCCCGACGGTCTCCGGGTGATCCGCTTCCGGCCCATCCTGTTCAAGACTCCCTCGCTCATGAGCCAGCTGGAGGGCGCGAGCTACCGGGTGCGGTTCCCGGCCAGCTACCTCGCCGAGGCCGGGATCCCGGCCGCCCAGCTGCGCTCGCAGCTTCACGACCGGATCGCGCGCCTGCTCGCGCGCGAGGCCATCGTCGTGCGGCGCAGGAGCGAGGACAAGGCACGCGAATTCGACGCCAAGCCTTCGATCCTGGAATTGACCGCCAGCGCCGAGGAGTCCCCGGCCGTGCTGGACCTGCACCTGCGCTTCGCCCTGCGTGCGTCCGCCCGGCCCGACGACCTCCTCGGCCTGCTGGTGCCCGAGGCCGAACCCCGCGCCGTGGACGTGGAACGCACGGCGTTGTGGGCGGACCGGGACGGCGAGCGGTGCGGACCGCTCGCCCTGCTCGCTCCACGATAGGCGGAAGCCCGAACGCGCGTCCGGGAAGGACGCCGTGAAACAGCGCATCATCATCAACGCGGACTCCTATGAGACCCGCGTCGCGATCCTCGAGAACGACGAGCTGGCGGAGCTGTTCGTGGAACGCGCCGAGCAGCGCCGGAACGTGGGGGACATCTACAAGGCCCGCGTGAACGCGGTGCTGCCGGGGATGCAGTCCGCGTTCGTGGACATGGGGCTGCCGAAGACCGGGTTCCTGCACGCCTCGGACCTGGCCGAGTCGCTCTCGGGCCTCGAGGATCTCTCGGACGCCGACGAGACGACCGGCGACCCCAAGCGCCGCCGCCGCGCGCCGGTGCCCAAGATCGAGGACCACTTGAAGAAGGGCCAGGAGGTACTGGTCCAGATCACCAAGGAGTCCATCGGCACCAAGGGCCCGCGCGTGACCCAGCAGGTGAGCCTGCCGGGCCGCTTCTGCGTGCTGATGCCGGGCGTGGACCACATCGGCGTCTCGCGCCGGATCGAGGAGCGCGCCGAGCGCCAGCGCATCAAGGCCATCCTCTCGGACCTGAAACCGAAGGGCGTCGGCGTGATCGCCCGCACGGCGGGCGAGGGCAAGGGCGACGCCGAGTACGCCGCCGACATCCGGCACCTCACGCGGCTGTGGCAGAAGATCGAGAAGAAGTCGGCGAGCGCCCGGCCGCCGGCGCTGCTCCACCGCGAGCTGGAGATGTCGGCGGGCCTGATCCGCGACCTCTTCACCGATGAAGTCGAGGAGGTGTTCATCGACGACCCCGATTCGTTCTCGGAGATCCAGGGGTATCTCAAGGCCGTGAGCCCGGAGCTGGCGGACCGGGTCAGGCACTACAAGGGCAAGGACCCCATCTTCGACGCGTTCGGCATCGAGCCGCAGATCGAGAAGACCTTCGAGCGGAAGGTGTGGCTGAAGAAGGGCGGCTACATCTGCATCGACCACGCCGAGGCGCTCGTCGCGGTGGACGTGAACACCGGCCGGTTCACCGGGAAGAAGAACCAGGAGGAGACCATCTTCCGCACCAACATGGAGGCCGCCGTGGAGGTGCCGCGCCAGCTCCGGCTGCGCGACATCGGCGGCATCATCGTGGTGGACTTCATCGACATGGAGTCGGAGTCCAACAAGCGCGCCGTGCTCGACACGCTGCGGAACGAGCTGCGGAAGGACCGGGCCCGCACCAAGGCCTTCGCGGTCTCGGACCTGGGCCTGGTCGAGATGACGCGGCAGCGCGAGCGCTCGTCGCTGCTCCACTACTACACCGAGGACTGCCCCACCTGCGGCGGCCTCGGCAAGGTGCCGAGCAACGAGACCATGCTCGTGAAGCTCGAGCGCGCGATGCGACGGGTGACGGCGCTGGGCGGCCACCGGCGCATCACCGTGAAGGTGTCGCCCGACGTGGCGCTCTACTTCGTCGAGGCCGAGGCGAGGCGGTTCGCGGAGTTGGAGAAGCGCTTCAAGCTGCAGGTGGACCTCAAGGACGACCCCCAGCTCAAGCGCGGCGAGATGCGCGTCCTGAGCGACAAGAAGGCCGACCTGACCAAGCAGGTCGTGGGGGCGGTGCCGGGGACGTGAGCTCCGGGTGCGCACGTTCCCGCGACCCGCGTCCCCGGCGAGGCGAGGGCTCGCCGGGGCCAGGCGGGCGTGGCGCGAACTGGCCCTTGCGATGGCGGTCCCGCGAGGCGTAGCGTGACCGGGTCGCCAGTTCGCCCGGTATCCCCCGCGCCGGGAGCATCCCCAGATCCCACCGATCGGGTCCCCCCGCCCGCGGGAGGCGCGCGTGACCCAGGCCACGGGTCCGGACGACCCTGCCCAGGAGCGAACCCAGAGCCCGCCTGCCGAGGTCGATTCCAAGGCGCGCGAACGGGCGGTCGCCAGCATGGTGGGCGCGAGCCTGTTCGCCGTGGCGGGCACGCTGATCTTCGCCTGGGCGCTGCGCGCCCCGGACTACCCCTGGCTCTTCGCCGTGGGCGGGCTGCCGTGGGTGGTGGGCATCGCGATGTTCGGCCGCGCGCTGTGGCGGTACACGCGGAGCTGAGGGCCGGCCGTCAGTTCCGCAGCACACGGAACGAGAGCGGCCGCTGCAGCCGCTCGAAGCCGCTCCGCGACGGGTGATCCATCTGCGCGATCACGCGCTCGAGCGGACGCATGCGGTTGAGCTCCAGGATGAGCGCGCGGTCCGCCGGCGGGCCGTCCACGACCAGGATGACGCGCAGGCTCGCGGTGAGCAGGTTCCACGCGCCGAGCGCCTCGCGCGTCGGTGGCCAGCCGGGGAGCAGGACCAGCAGCTCGGTGCCGGCCGGAAGGATCGCCTGCTGGATCGGGCGGATGTCCGCGTAGCCGGACGGCCACTCGGGGAGCGCCACGATCACCTGGCGGAGCCCGGTGATGAAGCTCAGGTCGTCGAAGTCCGCTGCCGTGGGCAGGCGGCGGAGCACCACGTGCGTTCCGAAGCCCGGGTCGGCCTCGAGGAGGAGCGGAGCGCAGAGCGGGTCGTCGGCGTCGAGCCGCGCCGCCGGCGAGACCGCGCGCGGGGGGGAAGCGGAGCCGGGCGGCCCGCTCGCCGGCACCACGGGGGCGCAGGCGAAGAGTTCCAGGGCGAGCAGCGTGAGGGCGAGCGGGCGGAAGCCAGGGCCCGGCCGCGGTCGGGCCGGGTCGGGGTCCGCGGACGCGAGCGGCCGCGACACGGCGGCCGGCGGCCGGCGCAGGTCGGAGCGCGGTGGCGCGGGCGCGGGTGGTTCGAGGGTCGTACGCATCGGGGACTCCGTTCGGTTCGGGAGCACGGGGCTGGCGCCGGGCCGGGCCCGCAAGCCACTGCGCGCGGCCCGATTGACATCGACTCGCGCGCCATGATAGAGAATCCCGGTTCCACCACCACCCTCCGGCCGTACGGCGCGGGAGGGCCGGCCGGCCCGGGCCCCCCGGGTGGGCCCATCCGAATGCTCCGGGACCTCGTCCCGCGGCCGCCAGGAGAGCCAGTCCCCATGTACGCGATCGTGCACATCTCGGGTGTGCAGACCAAGGTCACGCCCGAGGAAGTCCTCGACGTGCCGCGCCTCGAGGGCGAGCCCGGCCACGAGCTCACCTTCGACCAGGTGCTGCTCGTGGGCGACGGCGACCGGATCTCGGTCGGCCGCCCCACCGTGAAGGGCGCGAAGGTCTCGGCCGAGATCCTCGAGCACCGGCGCGGCGAGAAGCTCCGCATCTTCAAGTTCAAGCGCCGGCGCGAGTATCGCCGCCGCCGCGGCTACCGCGACGAGCTCACGCGCATCCGCGTGACCTCGATCTCCGGCTGAAGGAGAGAGCGCCATGGCTCACAAGAAGGGTCAGTCCTCGACCAAGAACGGTCGCGACTCCAATGCGAAGCGGCTCGGCATCAAGCGCTTCGGCGGCGAGAGCGTGACCGCGGGCACCATCATCGTGCGCCAGCGCGGCACCGTGTTCTTCCCCGGGCGCAACGTGTCCCGGGCCAAGGACGACACGCTGTTCGCGCTCGTGGACGGCAAGGTGGAGTTCTCGCGCTTCGGCCGCACGCGGAAGCGGGTCCACGTCGTGCCGTCGGTGGCCGAGACCAACTAGTCCTCCCGCTTCCCGGCAACAACCGCGACTCGCGCCGCCACCGGCCCCATTCGAACGGTGGCGGCGTTTCGCTGACCTGAACCCCGCCCGCCGTCGCCCGTCCCCGGACGCCGCCGGCGCCGGCCGCCACGCTGGAGGGATCCCGTGAAGAACAAGGTCGCAGTCATCGGCGCCGGCAACGTCGGCGCGAGCGCCGCGCTGTACATCGCGGAGCGTGGGCTCGCCGACGTCACGCTCATCGACCGCCCCGAGATGGAGGGCATGCCGCAGGGCAAGGCGCTCGACATGGAGGAGGCCGCGCCGCTCTGGCACAAGGGCGTGCGCATGACCGGTTCGACGAACCTCGCCGACGTGAAGGGCTCGGACGTCGTCGTCATGACCGCCGGCTTCCCGCGGAAGCCCGGCATGTCGCGCTCCGACCTGCTCAAGGCGAACGCCGAGATCGTCAAGCCCGCCGCCGAGGCGGTGAAGCAGCACGCCCCGAACGCCGTCGTGGTCGTGGTCACGAACCCCCTCGACGTGATGACCTGGTACTTCGGGCACGTGAGCGGCCTGCCGAAGCAGCGCGTGCTGGGCATGGCCGGCATCCTCGACAGCGCCCGGTTCCGCGCGTTCCTGGCGATCGAGCTGGGCATCTCGGGCGCCGACATCCAGGCCATGGTGCTGGGCGGCCACGGCGACTCGATGGTCCCGGTGACGAAGTACACGGTGGCCGGCGGCATCCCGGTGGAGGAGCTGATCGCGCCCGAGCGGCTGGCCCAGATCGTCCAGCGCACGCGCGACGGCGGCGCCGAGATCGTGAAGCTTCTCAAGACCGGCTCGGCCTACTACGCGCCCGCCATGTCCGCGGTCGAGATGGTCGAGGCCATCCTGCTCGATCAGAAGCGACTGGTGCCGTGCTCGGTGGCGCTCGACGGCGAGTACGGACTCAAGGGACTGTACATCGGCGTGCCGATCATCCTGGGCGCGAAGGGCGTGGAGAAGATCGTGCAGCTCAAGCTGTCGGACGCCGACCAGGCGGCGCTGCACAAGTCGGCGAAGGACGTGTCGGACATGGTCGGGGAGCTGAAGGGGTAGGGGATCCGCCACTCCGCCGCACCTTCGGCGCCGATTCGACCCGGCTCCGGCCACGTGCTATTTTCCAATCCCGTGCCAACGGGTCCTGCCGAATCCGCTCGCGCCGTGCTGGGCGTCATCCCCGCCCGCTACGGCGCGTCTCGCTTTCCGGGCAAGCCCCTCGCGAAGCTGTGGGGGAAGCCCATGCTCCAGCACGTCTGGGAGCGGGCGCGCGCCGCGGGCGGACTGGACGAGCTGGTGGTCGCCACGGACGACGAGCGGATCGCCTCGGTGGCGCGCGGCTTCGGGGCCGCGGTCGAGATGACTTCGCCCGAGTGCGCGAGCGGCACCGACCGCGTCGCCGAGGTGGCGCGGCGGCGGCCGGGCGCCGCCGTCGTGCTGAACCTCCAGGGCGACGAGCCGGAGCTGGAGTCGGCGGCGGTCTCGCGGCTCGTCGAGGCCATGCGCGCCGACGAATCGCTCGAGATGGGGACGATCGCGCATCACGAGCCGGACTCCTCGGCGCTGGGGTCGCCGGACGTCGTGAAGGTGGTGCTGGACGCCGCCGGCTTCGCGCTCTACTTCAGCCGCGCCGACATCGCGGGCGGCTCGCGGGGCGGTCCGGCGCTCCGCCATGCGGGCGTGTATGCTTTCCGGCGCGGGCTCCTGCTGGCGTTCGCGTCGTGGCCGCCGGGGCGACTGGAGCAGGCCGAGCGGCTCGAGCAGCTGCGGGCGCTCGAGCGCGGCGTGCGCATCCGGGTGGTCCTGGGCGAGCAGCCGTTCGCCGGCGTGGACACACCCGAGCAGCTCGCGGCCCTGGAGCGCCGCGGGCCGCGTCGGGTCACCCAGGAGGCCGGCCGCACCGTTCGGTAGTGCGCACTTCAACCCGTTCGCGAACAGACGTTTGGGTCACTTCGTTCATCCGACTTCATAGCAGCGCGCAGCCCCCGACAGGGAGATGAGGGCCATGGCCAAGATCGTCGTCGTGACCGGTGGGGTGGTCTCGTCGCTCGGCAAGGGGATCGCCGCGGCGTCGCTGGGGCTGCTGCTCAAGGCGCGCGGCTTCCGGGTCACGATCCAGAAGCTCGACCCCTACCTGAACATCGACCCGGGCACGATGAGCCCGTTCCAGCACGGCGAGGTCTACGTCACCGACGACGGCGCCGAAACCGACCTCGACCTCGGGCACTACGAGCGCTTCCTGCACACCTCGGTGACGCGCGGCCACAACGTCACGGCGGGACAGATCTACGACTCCATCCTGTCGCGCGAGCGGCGCGGCGACTATCTGGGCCGCACCGTGCAGGTGATCCCGCACGTCACCGACGAGATCAAGAAGCGCATCCACTCCCTGTCGCTGACGACCGAGGCCGACGTGCACATCGTCGAGATCGGCGGCACCGTCGGCGACATCGAGTCGCTGCCGTTCCTGGAAGCCGTCCGGCAGCTGAAGCTCGAGCACCGGAAGGACGTGCTGTTCGTCCACGTCACGCTGGTTCCGTTCATCAGGGCCGCGGGCGAGGTGAAGACCAAGCCCACGCAGCACTCCGTGAAGGAGCTGCGCGAGATCGGCATCCAGCCCGACATCCTGCTGTGCCGGAGCGAGACTCCGCTGTCCTCCGACGTGCGCGAGAAGATCGCCCTCTTCTGCAACGTCCCGGCCGAGGCGGTCATCGCCGCCACCGACGTGGGCAGCATCTACGAGGTCCCGGGCGTGTTCCACGACGGCGGCCTCGACGACCTCGTGGTGGACATGCTCGGCCTGCCGGACAAGAGCATGCAGCCGCCGGACCTGCACGCCTGGAACGAGTTCGTGCGCCGGGTGACGAAGCCCGAGAAGCAGTGCGAGATCGCCGTGGTCGGCAAGTACACGCACGTGCGCGACGCCTACAAGAGCATCATCGAGGCGTTCGTCCACTCAGGGGCCGCGAACCGGGCGCGCGTGAACCTGCGCTGGGTCGAGAGCACCGACGTGGAGTCGAAGGGCGCGCCGGCCATGCTCGGCGACGCGGACGGCGTCCTGGTGCCGGGCGGCTTCGGCGAGCGCGGCATCGAGGGCAAGATCGCCGCGGCGCGGTTCGCGCGCGAGAAGAGCGTGCCCTACTTCGGCATCTGTCTCGGCATGCAGGTGGCCACCATCGAGTTCGCGCGAAACGTCGTGGGCTGGGCCGACGCCAACTCCAGCGAGTTCGACCCGGCGAGCGAGCACAAGGTCATCGACCTGCTCGCCGACCAGGCCGCCGTCACCGAGAAGGGCGGCACCATGCGGCTGGGCGCCTACCGCTGCGCGCTGCGCCCGGGGAGCCTCGCGATCCGGGCGTACGACGTGCCCGAGGTGAACGAGCGACACCGGCATCGTTACGAGCTGAACAACCGCTACGCCCAGCAGCTCACCTCGCGCGGCCTCGTGCTCTCGGGCAAGTGCGTGGGACGTGAGCTGGTCGAGATCATCGAGCTGCCGGACCATCCGTGGTTCCTCGCCGTCCAGTTCCACCCCGAGCTTCGGAGCCGGCCGCACGAGCCGCACCCGTTGTTCCGCGACTTCGTGCGCGCCTCGCTCGAGCGCCGCGCCGCACGGCTCGGCAACAACGACTACGCGCCCGCCGCCGAGAAGGGCCCGCGCGCCGAGGCCCCGCGCGCGTGAACGCGTTCCGGATCGGCGACGCCGCCGCCGGCGGCCCCGCGCTGCTGGTCGTGGCCGGCCCGTGCGTGGTGGAGAGCGCCGAGCTCTGCCTCAGCGTGGCCGCGCGGCTCCAGGAGCTGACCGCGAAGCGCGGGCTCCCGTACGTGTTCAAGGCCAGCTACCGGAAGGCCAACCGTTCGAGCGGCGCAACGTTTGCGGGGCTCCCCGGCGACGAGGGGCTCGAGGCGCTGGCGCGCGTGAAGCGCGAGCTGGGCGTGCCGGTGATCACGGACATCCACGAGTCCGGCGAGGCTCGCGCCGCGGCCGAGGTGGCCGACGCGCTCCAGATCCCGGCCTTCCTGTGCCGGCAGACGGCGCTGCTCGAGGCCGCCGCCCGCACGGGTCGCGCGGTGAACGTGAAGAAGGGCCAGTTCCTGGCGCCCGCCGACATGCGCCTCGTGGTCGAGAAGCTGCGCGGCGCAGGCGCCGAGCGCATCCTGCTCACCGAGCGCGGCACCACGTTCGGCCACGGGGACCTGGTGGTGGACATGCGCGGCCTCGTCACCATGCGCGAGCTCGGGTGGCCCGTGCTGTTCGACGCCACGCACAGCCTGCAGCGGCGCGACGCCCATCCGGAAGGTGGGTCCGGGGCGGCGGGCGGGCGCGACGTCCGTGCGGCGCGCGCCGGCGAGACGGGCGGCGACACGCGGTTCGCGTTCCCGCTCATGCGCGCGGCGGTGGCCTGCGGCGTGGACGGCCTGTTCTTCGAGACGCACCCCGAGCCCGAGCGCGCGCTCTCGGACGCGGCCACGCAGCTCCCGCTCGCGCATGCGGCCGCGTTCCTGGACGAGGCGATGCGCGTGCACGAGGCGGTGCAGGGCTCGCCCGCCGGCGCGCGGCGGGCCTGAGCGCCATGCCGCCCGCCGAACGTCCGTCCGCCCCCGACGCGCCCGACGCCACACCGGTGCGCGTGCTGTTCCTGGACGTGGACGGCACGCTCACCGACGGAGTCATCGGGTTCGCCCGGACCGGCGATCACCGGAACTTCTACGTGCGCGACGGTCTCGCGCTCGAGTGGGCGCGCGAACTGGGCGTGCGCCCGGTGGTGATCAGCGGCCGCGACTCGCTGGCGGTGGCCGCGCGCATGCATGACCTCAACCTCGAGCACCACCTGGGCGTGAAGGACAAGGTCGCGCTCGCCGAGCAGGTGCTGGCGCGCGAGGGCGTGCGCTGGGAGGAGTGCGCCATGGTGGGCGACGACCTTCCCGACGTGCCGCTCATGAAGCGGGTCGGCTGGCCCATCGCCGTGGCCGACGCCTCGCCGCAGGTGATCCGCGTCGCGCGCACCGTGACCGAGGCGCGCGCCGGCTTCGGCGCCGTGCGCGAGGCGGTGGAGCGCGTGCTGCGGCACAACGGCACGTGGCGGAAGGTGCTGGAGCGCTACGAGGCCGTGTGAGCGCGGGGCCGCGTGCCATGCCTGCCGACGGCCGGGCGTCGCGCCGGGAAACCCGGCCCGGGCGTCGCGGGCCGTGCGCGGCGCGCCCGATGGCGCTAGGGTGGCGAAGGTCCCACTGCCGGGGAGGCTGAGTTGTCCCAGGTGAAACGAGGCGTCGCCATGAAGCAGGATCCGCTCGAGCTGGCCCGCGAGGTGGTGCGCGTCGAGGCGGCGGCGGTGGCCGCGCTCGAGTCGCGCCTCGGCGCCGACTTCACGAAGGCGGTGGAGACGCTCGCCGACTGCCGCGGCAAGATCGTGGTCTCGGGCGTGGGGAAGAGCGGGCTGATCGGCCAGAAGATCGCCGCCACGCTCACGAGCACCGGCACGCCCGCCGTGTTCCTGCACCCGGCCGACGCGCTCCACGGCGACGCCGGCCTGTTCGCGCGCGGCGACGCGGGGCTGTTCCTCTCGAAGAGCGGCGCCACCGAGGAACTGCTGGCGCTGCTGCCCTACGTCGAGCGCCTCGGCATCCCGGTCGTGGCCGTGGTCTCGCAGCCCGGCTCGCCGCTCGCCAGGCGAAGCGCCGCCGCCATCGTGCTGGGGCCGGTCACGGAAGCGTGCCCCATGGACCTGACGCCCACGACCAGCGTCACGCTCACGCAGGTGGTGGGCGACTGCCTCGCCGTGGCGCTGATGCAGCTCCGCGGATTCAAGCCGGAGGACTTCCGCTACCTGCACCCCGGCGGCGTCATCGGCCGCGCCGCGTCGCGCCGCGTGCGCGAGCTGATGCACGGCGGCGACACGCTGCCGCGCGTGTTCGAGGCCACGAAGCTCCGCGACGTGATGCTCGAGATCATGGACAAGCGCCTCGGCATCACCACCGTGCTCGCCGCCGACGGCGCGCTCGCCGGCGTGGTGAGCGACGGCGACTTCAAGCGCATCCTGCTCCGGAACGCCGATCCCTGGGGCCTCGCCGCCGCCGACGTCATGTCGCGCACCCCCTCGACCATCGGCCCGGAGGAGCTGGTCGCGACCGCGGTACGCGTGATGGAGGATCGCCCCCAGGGCCCCATCACCGCGCTGGTCGTCGTGGACGAGCGTCGCGCCCCGCTCGGCGTGCTGCACCTGCACGACTGCCTGCGGGCGGGGTAGCGGGGCGGGCTCCGCGGGACTCCGGAGGAGCCCGTATGCGTCTCCACGGGAAGCCCGGCGGCCTCGCCACCGTGGCCGCGCTCGGCGCGGCGATCGCCGTCGCGCGGGAGTTCCGGGGCGCCCGGGTCGCGGGCGTGGACCGCCCGGGCGCCGCTCGTGTTCTCGGCGGCCCGCGCGTGAGAGGCTCGACGCCCGCTCCTGCCTACAGCACGCGCCGCAGCCAGTACTGCTCGAACGCCAGCTTGCCGAGGTGCCACCAGCGGCCGGGCGGGTGGAGCCGCACCTGCGGTGCCGGCTCCGCATAGAAGTTCCCCCTGCCGAATCCGGCCCGCGAGTCCCCGACCTCGACGAAGCACTCGCCATGGCCGTCGAAGCTCGCCGGCTCGCCCCGCCCCGTGATCGTCCGGGCGATGTTCCTCGCGACCACGATGGCCTCGGCATGCGCGAACACGCCCGCCTTCGGGAGGGGCTTCCCCATCTGCAGCGGGATGGAGACCACGTCACCGATGGCGCAGACCCCTTCGTGCTCCGTCGTGAGGAGATGCCGGTCCACCTGCATCCACCCGCTCGGACCGACGAGCCCGGACTCGCGCGCGACCCTCGGCGCGCGGTGCGGCGGGACGTAGACCAGCTGGTCGAACTCCGCCGTCGTGCCGTCCTCGAAGCGGAGCACACGCTGCCCGGGGTCCACGCTCCGGACCTGGAGCCCCGGATGATACGTCACACCCTTCGCCTCGATCATGCCCCGGACCGCGCGCGACACGTCCGGTCCGGCCACGCCCATGGGCCCGGGCTCCGCGGCGTAGAAGTCCAGTCGCACCCGGTCGCGGACGCCCCGGCGTCGCAGCACGGACTCGATGAGCATCGCGGCCTCGTAGGGCGCGGCCGGGCAGCGGTAGGCGGGTGTCGCCGTGAGCAGCGCGAGCCGCCCGCCCCGGAGGGTGGAGAGCGCGTCCCGGATGCGTTCGCTCCCCTCGAGGTCGTAGAGGTTCGCGCCCGACTCGGCGAGGCCCGGGATCGTCTCGGGAGCGAACTCGGCCCCGAGCGCCACCACGAGATGGTCCCCGTGCAGGGTCCGGCCGCCGACCGAGACGCTTCGTCGGCCGGCATCGATGCGCTCGATCTCGCCCTGGACCACCTCGATGCCGTGGCGGGCCAGCCGCGACAGCGGCCGCGTGATGCCGGCCGCCGTGCGCGCACCGGTCAGCACCCAGAGGTAGGAGGGGGCGAAGGAGAAGGCCGTGCCGCGCTCGATCAGCACGACCCGGTGACGCCGCGGCAGCCGCCGGCGCAGCTCGCGGGCCGCCACGACGCCGCCCACGCCGCCGCCCAGGACCAGGACCGTGCTTCCGTTCCCGTTCATGCGAGCACCTCGGTCAGAAGACGAGCGTGCGGTCCACCTCGAGCGTCCACGCCGTGAGTTCGTCCATGCTGCTCCGGTGGGCTCCCTCGACGAGGTCCGCGTCCACGAGTCCGCGGGCATCCATGCAGGTCCCGCAGACACCGACCCGGCCGCCGTGTCGTGTGACCGCGGCCAGCATGGTCTGGATGCAGTAGTGGCCGGACGGCACCTTCTGCCCGGACCGGGCGCAGGCCGCCGCGTCGCCCATCAGGAACACGCGGACCTCTTCACCCTCCCGCCTGGCGAGCGAGCCCGCGAGCCGAAGTCCGTTGTAGGACCGCTCCGACCCGTACGGTGGGTCGTTCAGGATCAGGAGCGTCTTCATGAGCCGGTCCTCGGTGTGGAGCGTGCGACGCGCGCGGTCGGGAGACGGCCGCCCCCGGCGCGGGGGCGCGTTCGACGCGCAGGCAGCCCGCGGGAACCGGCGCCCGCCGCGACCGGGGAATCGCCCACGGCGACCGGCAGCCCCTCGGCGCGCCACTCGGGGAATCCCTCCTCGAGCCGGCGCGCGTCCAGGCCCCGCGCCCGGAGCCGGCGCACCGCCTCGAACGCCATCACGCAGTAGGGCCCGCGGCAGTAGGCGACGATCGGACGCCTCGGGGGCAGGCGCCGGAGACCCGCCTCGAGATCCTCCAGCGGTAGTGAGATCGCTCCCGGGACGTGGCCGGCCGCGAACTCCTCCGCGGGCCGCACGTCGATCACCGTGACCGAGCCCGCTCGCACGCGACGGAGGAGCTCGGACCGGCCGACGGGCTCGAGGCCGTCCCGCCCCTCGAGGTAGCGACGCACGATCGAGTCCATCGCGCCGAGACGCCGGCGGCCGACCTTCGCGAGCAGCCGGTGCAGGTCGAACACTTCGTCACCGGCGAGCCGGTAGTGCACGAACAGGCCCTGCCGGCGACCTTCGACCAGCCCGGACCGCCGGAGAACCTGCAGGTGATGCGACACGTTCGCGAGCGGAAGGTCCACGACGTTCGCGAGCGCCTCCACGGACCGCTCGCCCTGGGCGAGGAGCTCGAGCAGCTCCAGCCGCTGCGGGCTCGCGAGCGCCCGGCCGAGTCGGGCGAGCTCGGCGTACAGCCTCTGCTTCGGGGTCGCTACAGGCATGGTCCGGGTTCCGGGATCCATCTCTTATCAAACGAACGTTTGAATAGTCGTGCCTCGCGAACCCGGCGTCAAGTCCCTCGCCTCGCGCGAGCCACGAAATGCCCGGGAGGCGTCTGGACCGTCCCGTCTCCTCGGGTCCCGAGCGACCTGACCGCCGTGGCTTTGCACGGCCGCGACGGCTGCGGCCCGGTGGGCGGCAGCCGGGGAACGGCGCAGGGTCTATGCTGTGCGTGGGCCGCCCATCCGCAGGAGGTCACCATGCATGAACCGAGCGATCGACCGAAGCACACGGCCGGGGACCACATCTACGACGCGCTTTACATCGCCGGCGTGGGCGGGGGCATCGTCGCCCTCTTCTTCCTCGTCTACGATGTGCTCACGCGCGGCGACGCGTTCTTCACGCCCTCCCTCATGGGCAGCGTGCTCTTCGAAGGGCTCCGGGCCGACACGGTCCAGGGCGTGAGCATGCCGGCGGTGGCCAGGTTCACCGTCGTCCATCTCGTCGCCTTCGGCCTGCTCGGGCTCGTGCTGTCGTGGATCACGCACCAGGCCGAGATGCGCTCGCGCCACCCGGTGCTCGTGATCGGGCTCGTGTTCGTGGCGCTGGAGGTCGCGTTCTGGACCGGCGCCTCGGTGGCGATCCCGGGCGTTCTCCAGCGGATCGGCGTGCTCCCGGTGGCGGTCGCCAACCTCCTCGCGTCCGTGGGGATCGGCACGTTCCTCGCGGCCACACACCGGCCCGGGGCGTGGTTCCGGTCCAGGCGCGAGGCCGCTCAGGGCGGCGGCCCCCCCGTGGCCCCGTAGCTCAGACGGATTGAGCAACGGTTTCCTAACGCGCCGCGTCCGCCTTTGCGCTTCCGGGCTTCACGCCCAGCTTCTCCAGCCGCGCCTTGAGCGAGCGGATCGTGCTCGCGCTCTTCAGGCCCTCCGGCATCTTCTCCGCCAACGCGAGCGCGGTGACGAGTGTCTGCCGGGCGGCGAGCGTGTCGGCCATCCCGAGCTGGATGTCGGCGCGCGTGTTGAACACGAGGAACTGGCGCGGGCCGTAGGCGCGGCTCATGGCCTCGGTCGAGGCGGCCAGCGCCTCGGGCCACCGCTTCATCGCCTTGTAGGCGGTGGCCAGCCGCTGCGGCGGGTTGTAATCGCCGGGGAAGTCGCGCTGCGATCGCTCCAGCATGGGGATCGCCTTCTCCGGTCGCCCGAGCTCCAGGTAGAGCGTGAGCCGGTGCGAGTCGTAGACGGCGCGCTTCTCGGGTTCCTCCGCACGGTCGGCCTCGGCCTCGAGCATGGCGAGATGGCGTTCGCGCAGTGTCAGGAGCCCGGCCGAGTCGCCCACCGCCTCGCGCGCGGCCTCGAGCGAGAAGAACACTCCCGAACGGTCGTCCGCGAGCAGCACGCCCGCTTCCTCCTGCAGCACCTCGTGGCAGGCGGCCTCGTAGCGCGAGAGCCAGTTGCGGCGGCCGGGCGCCGAGTCGGGCAGTTCCACCGCGGCGTCGAGCGCGAGGCTCGCCACGATCGCCGCCGACGGCGTTCGCCGGAGCCGCGGCCACGCGGTGTCGGCGAGCCGCACGCTCGGCTCCGCGGAGTCCGCCTGCATGTACGCGAACATCAGCGACTCGACCGCGAGCGGGTACCCGGGCCAGTCCTCGGGGGCGAGCGAGAGCGCGCGCACGTAGTGCCCGCACGCCTCGGCGTGGCGCTCGGCGCCGTAGGCCCGGTGGGCGGCCATCAGCGCCTCGAGCGCGGGGCCGCGGGCGCCGCCCTTCACCGCCAGCTCACCGTCGTCGAACAGCCGCTCGAGCTGGGGCAGCGAGGCGCCCCCCAGCCAGCGGATCACCACGTGCGTGTCGGCGGGGTCCACCACGTAGAGCGTTGGGAACGCGCTGATCCCGAGCTTCCGGCGCGCGCGTGCGTTCTTCGTCTTCTCGAAGTCGAGGCTGAGCCAGACGAACCGTCCGGCGTGCCGCGTGAGGGACCTGTCGGTCCAGACGTAGGCCCTCATCGACCGGCACGAGTGTCACCAGGGCGCCCAGCCCTCGATGAACACGGGCAGCTTCCGCTCCTTCGCGAGCGCAAGCGCGCCGCCGAAGTCGTCCTCGATGAACGGCACCGCGGGCTTCCAGGCGGCCGGCTTCGCGGCTGCCCGGGCGGCCGCTTTGGGGGCGGCCTGGGCGCGCGGGGGGCTCGCGGACAGGACGCACGCGAGCACGAGCAGGGCGATCGGGAGTCGGACCATGCCGCATGCTAGCCGCGAGCGCCGCGCACGAACAAACCGGGCTTCCATCGGCAGGGCTTCCCTCAACGGCCCGCCCGCAGGCGGTCGAGCAGCCGGGCCCGCGCGCCCAGGAGCGCCGGCGTGCCCGGCGCGGACTCGAGCCCGCGCTCCACGCTCAGCAGTGCGCCGGCGACGTCACCGGCCAGCTCCAGGACGCGCGCATGCGCGAGCCACGCGGCGACCTGCTCGCCGGGCCCGGGAGCGAGCGCCGCCCCGCGCTCGAGCGCCGCGAGCGCCTCGTGCCGGAGCCGCGCGCGGTCCTGGCTCCGGCCCACGACGAAGCGCACGGCGCGGCCGGAGAAGTCCATCTGGATGCTCGCGTTGTGGAGCGCCTTGCCCAGCTCGACCTGGAGCAGCGCCGAGGCCGGATCGGCCTGCGCGGCGGCGCGGAAGAACTCGACGCTCCGCCAGTGCTGACCCTCGCGCTGGAGCGCCACGGCACGGGCGAAGTCCCGGCGCGGATCGCCCGAGGGCCGCTCGACGAGGGCCGGCGAGGTCCCGCCCGCGCCGCACCCGCTCGCCAGGACCAGCGCCATCAGGCCCACGAGCGCGAAGCGCGTCAGTCGAACCGGCACGTCACCTCCGCGCGGTCCCGTCCCGCGGGCAGGACGATGTGCCTCTCGCCGCCGGCCGTGGTGTCGCCCGGCGCCGGCACGCGGCGCGCCCCGGGCGGGAGCGCGAGCAAGGTGGGGACCGGGACCGCCGTCCACCGCCACGAGACGCGGTCGCCGGTGCGCCGGAAGTCCAGGTCCAGCGGTCCCCAGCGGGTGGGCGCGCGCTCGAGCCTCGAGCCGTGCTCCCACCAGGCCGGGAGCGTGCCGAGTGTCAGCCGCAGCGTGTCGCCGAAGGCGTCGAACACGAGGCCCTGGCGCACCTGGACGAGCAGCGCCGCCGCCGAGGTCGCGTGCGGCGGCAGGTTCCAGCCGAACGCGCGCGTGGAGACGCAGTACATCTCGGGGAGCCCGCCGGTGCCCGTGCGCGCGGCGAGCATCGAGGCGAGCGAGCCACGCCACAGCTCCGGCCGGCCGAGGAGCAGCGCGTCGAGGGCGAGATCGGCGCCGAGATAGAGGTGCAGCGTGTCGCGCGTGCCGTAGTGGGCGAGGCCCGCGCCCGGTCCGGCGTGGTCGATGGCCGGGAGCAGACGCGCGCGGGCCACGGCCGCGGCGGGCAGCGCACGGGTGGGGAAAAGGGCGGTGAAGTTGCCCCAGTCGCGGGCGGGGCCCGACCAGCGGGCGGGCACGCCGCCCTCGCGCGCGGCGCGCGCCTCGAGGCTCGCCGCGTACGCGCCGGCCGCGCGGCGCACCGAGTCCGCGGTCGACGGCCGGCCGGCGCGCGCCAGGAGCGCGGCGCCGGCGCGAAAGCCTGCGAGCGTCCACGCGTCCGTGCCGAAGAGATAGCCGGCCGCCAGCTCGTTGTCGCGCGGATCGGCGGGCGGCATGAGGTTGGCGAACCCCGGAGCGCGCTCGCGGACGAGCGCCCGCCGGGCCTCGCACCAGCGCCATGCCCGGGCCGCGGCCAGAGCCAGCGATTCCGGGACGGCGGTGCCCGCGTCGCGTCCGTACACCTCGTCCAACGCCCACATCGCCTGCCCCGTCCCGTCCGGCTGGCCGGGCTGGCTCAGGACCGCACCGTCGTTCCCCTGGAAACGCAGCAGGTCCGCCGCCAGCTCACGCGCGGTTCCAAGCAGGCCCCACTGCGCGAGCGCGCTCGCCTGGCGCGCGGCGTCTCGCAGCCAGGTGTCCCGGTACTGGAACGGATTGCCGATCGAGCGCAGTTCGCCGTCCACCCGCTCGCTCGAGCCCGCGAGCACGAGCAGCGCTTCGGCCACCGCCAACTCGAGCGCCGCATCGCCGAGCCGGAGCCTGGCGGCGGGCGCCAGCATCGCGGCCCACTCGCGTTCCGCGCGCGCGGCGCAGTCGGCGTGGCTCCTTCGCCACGTCTCCGCCAGGCGCCCGGCGGCGAGCGGGGAGGCCGCGAGCAGGAACCTCCAGCGCAGCGGCCGGCCGCGCGCGGTGCTGCTGGTGAGCCGCAGCTCGCCCCCCTCCGGCGCCTCGGGTCCCTTCGCGACGGAGCCGCTCCCGCGCCAGCGCAGCGCCGCCGGCGGCTCGGGCCCGCGCGACGGAACGGGGAACGCCGAATCGGGGCGGAGCGCGGTCACGAGCTCGACCGGCTCCGGCGACTCCGAGTGCGCCTCGACCGTGAGCTCGATCGAGGCGAGCAGGTGCGTCGCGCCGCCGACCTCGACGGCGACCGGCGCGAGCTCCATCCGCCACGTGGCGCGCGCGGCGTCGCCGCGCCAACGCACGTTGGGCGATCCCGGTGCGCCGCGCCCGAAGCGCCCCGCGGGCATCGCCTCGCCACCACAGCGCCCGCGCCATTCGAGCGCGTAGGGGCCGGCCGAGGCGCGGAGCGACGGATCGCCGAGGAGGATCGCGCTCGAGGCCCCAGGCCAGAGGAGAGCGGCGGTCCGGACCGCGAACGGGTCCGCCGGCCCGAGCAGCGGCCCATCTGCGGAGTCGCGCGGGCGTGGTGTCGCGCAGCCGGCAAGGGCCGTCGCCGCCAGCGCCAGCAGGGGAAGTGCGGGGGTCCGCATCATGGTCCGGCATTGGGAGGGGAGACCGCGCGGCGGTCAAGTCCGCCGCCCGGCCCGCGCGGCGCTCCGACCGCGCCCGGACGCCCGCGTCCCGGGCCGGCCGCGCCGGACGAAAGTCCCGACGGCCACCTGCCGATAACTCCAATCGCGATGCGGGGATGTCGGATGGCACAGAGCCTGCTTGAACCCTGTCCGGGCCCTTGCTAGCGTGGCCGTCGAAGCCGTTGCCGCACACCCTCTTCTGGATATCCCCAATGGCCTCCGTCGCTCCCCGGAACGCGGTCGCAGCCCTCGCATCGCTGCTCCTCCTGGGCCTCCTCGCCGGCCTGCCGGCGGGCTGCAGCGGCGGGAAGAAGGTCTCCGGCACGGGAGCCTCCGGCGAGCTGCCCGACAGCGAGGTCGAGGACTTCACCATCACCGAGACCGACTCGGGACGCGCCCAGTGGACGATGTTCGCCAAGCAGGCGGCCACGTTCACCACCCGCGACCTGGTCACCGCCCGCACGGTCCGCATCGACTTCTTCGACGAGACCGGCGCCAAGTCCTCGGAACTCGTCGCGCGCGAGGGCGAGCTCTACCAGCGCACCCGCGACATGGTGGCCCGCGGCGACGTGGTGCTGCAGACGGTCGAGGGCTGGCGCATGAGCACGGAGGAGCTCCAGTTCTCCAACAGCCGCAACCGGATCCTGTCCGACCGGCTGGTGCGGGTGGAGAAGGAAGGCTCGGTGCTCGAGGGCGTGGGATTCGAGAGCGACCCGAACCTCCACCACTTCGAGTTCCGCGGCGACATCCGGGCCACGGTCCAGGCGGGCGCCGGCACGGCGAAACCCTCGTCGGGGGGGAACCGGTGACCGAGGTGCTGCCGGACGCCCCCACCGCGACCGCAGTGGCCACCGACGGCCTCGTGGCCGAGGGGCTCGTGCGCTACTACGGCAAGTGGCGCGTCGTGCAGGGCGTGTCGCTGAACGTGCGGCGCGGCGAGGTCGTGGGGCTGCTCGGCCCGAACGGCGCGGGCAAGAGCACGACGTTCCACATGATCGTGGGGCTGCTGCGCCCGAACGAGGGCGTCATCCGCCTCGACGGCCGCGACCTCACCACGGAGCCGGTCTACCGCCGCGCGCGGCTCGGGCTCGGCTACCTGGCGCAGGAGCCGAGCATCTTCCGCCGGCTCACGGTGCGCGAGAACGTGCTGTCCGTGCTCGAGACCATGCCGCTCACGGCGGCCCAGCGCGAGTCGCGGCTCGAGGAGCTGCTCGCCGACCTGAACCTCACCCATCTCGCCGACCGGCACGCCCACAAGCTCTCGGGCGGGGAGCGCCGGCGAGTGGAGATCACGCGGGCGCTGTCGCGGCAACCGTCGTTCATGCTGCTCGACGAGCCGTTCGTGGGCATCGACCCGATCGCGGTGGAGGAGATCCAGGAGATCATCGGAAGGCTGCGCGCCCGGGGCCTGGGCCTGCTCATCACCGACCACAACGTGCGCGTCACGCTCAACACCACCGACCGCTCGTACATCATGTTCGACGGACGCATCCAGCTCTCCGGCACGCCGCAGGAACTGGCCGGGAACCCGCTGGCTCGCCAATACTACCTGGGTGAAGGATTCACCCTCTAGGCGACGGGGACGGATCTCATGGAGATGAAGCACTCGCTGCACCTGTCGCAGACCCAGAAGCTCATCATGACGCCCCGGCTCCAGCAGGCGCTCAAGCTGCTGCAGGTGCCGACGCTGGAGCTGCAGCAGATCCTCAAACAGGAGGTGCTGCAGAACCCGCTGCTCGAGGAGGTGGACGAGGTCACCGAGCAGGAGGACATCGACCGCGAGTCGTCCGCCGACGAGCAGAACAACGAGGAGCCCGAGGACCCCGCCGAGGAGGACCCGATCGACTGGTCGGAGTACCTGCAGGACGGCTCGCTCGACCGCACGTATGTGCCGCAGAGCGAAACCAGCATGGAGTTCCTCGAGAAGGTCCCGGTCACGCGCACGACGCTCGCCGAGAGCCTGCTCGAGCAGCTGCACTTCCTGAACCTGCCCGAGCGCTCCATGCGCATCGCCGAGTTCCTGGTGGGCTCGCTCGACGACCGCGGCTGGGTGGTCACGCCGATGCCGGAGATCGTCGAGTCGCTGGGCGTGCCGCAGGAGGAGGTCGAGAAGGTGCTCGCCGTGGTGCAGGCGCTCGAGCCCGCCGGCGTGGGCGCGCGCGACCTGCGCGAATGCCTGCTCATCCAGCTCGACGCGCGCGGCGACCGCGACACGATCGCGTGGCGCATGATCCACGACCACTTCGACCACCTCGTCAACCGGCGCTTCCCGGAGATCGCGCGGTTGCTCAAGGTGAGCGTGCTCGAGGTGCAGCAGGCCTCGGACGAGATCGCCACGCTCCACCCGCGGCCGGGCACGCTGGTGTCGGCCGAGGACCCCAAGTACGTCGTGCCCGACCTGCTCGTCGAGCGCGTGGACGACGAATACGTGGTCATGCTCAACGACCGCAACGTCCCGCGCCTGCGCATCTCGTCGGCCTACGAGGGCGTCATCGCCGCCAACAAGCGAAAGCCCGACGCGACCGCCGAGGAGAAGCAGACCCGCGAGTACATCCAGGGCAAGCTGGCCTCGGCCAAGTGGCTCATCCAGACCATCGAGCAGCGCCGGCGCACGATGATCAAGGTCATGAACTGCATCGTGCGCGAGCAGCGCGAGTTCTTCGACAAGGGCATCGCGTTCCTGCGGCCGCTGACGCTGGCCCAGGTGGCGCGCCAGATCGACATGCACGAATCCACCGTCAGCCGCGTCTGCAGCGGAAAGTACGTGCAGACGCCGCGCGGCGTGTTCGAGCTGAAGTTCTTCTTCTCGAGCGGCCTCGCGACCGACGACGGCGACGACGTCTCGGCGCGCACCGCGAAGGACATCATCAAGGGACTCATCGACGAGGAGGACAAGCGCGACCCGCTCTCGGACCAGCGCATCGCCGAGCTGCTCCACGAGAAGGGCCTGCAGATCGCCCGCCGCACCGTGGCCAAGTACCGCGAACAATTGCAGATCCTGCCCGCCCGGCTCCGCCGGCGCGTGGCGTGAGGCGCCCCACACGCGACGTCCCCCGTCCGGTCGCGGGCCCACCCGCCCGCCGGCGCCGGGGGGCGCCAGGGAGACTCCCGTGCAGATCCACCTGACCGCGCGTCACTGCGAACTCGATGCCGAGACCCGGTCCTTCACCCAGCAGCGCCTGGAGAAGCTGCAGCGCTACGACGGCGGCATCCGCGAGGTGCGCGTCATCGTGTCGCAGGAGCGCAAGCTCCACACCGCCGAGATCACGCTGCGCGCGCACCAGGTGGACGTCGTGATCACCGAGTCCCACGCCGACGCGCGCGCCGCCATCGAGCTGGCCGCGGACCGGCTCGAGGATCGCGTACGCCGCGGCAAGGAGAAGCGCGTCAGCGCTCCGCGCCGCGCCGGGCGAGCGAACGGCGCCATGCCGCCGTCTCCGGGACGGCGGCAGGGTGAGGACGACATGGTCGAGGACGAGGCCTGAGACGACCGTGAAGTCCCTCAGCGTCGCCCGCCTGTTCGAGGACCAGCGCGAGGACCTGCAGCTGGAGCTGATGTCCGAGTCGCTCGCCTCACGCTGCGAGATCACCGTGAGCGACATCAACCGGCCCGGCATGGCACTCATGGGGTTCGTCGAGAACTTCCTGCCGGAGCGCATCCAGATCCTCGCCCAGACCGAGCTCACCTACCTCGCGACGCTGTCGCCGAAGCAGGTGCGCGACGCGATCGACCGGCTTTTCCAGTTCACGATGCCGCTGATCGTGGTGTGCAAGGGGCTCGAGGTGCCGCCCTACCTGGTCCAGCGGGCGAACGCGACGCAGGTGCCGCTGTTGCGCACGCCGCAGAGCACGACGCCGTTCATCCACTCGCTCACCGCGTACCTCGACCACATGTTCGCGCCCACGACCACGGTGCACGGCTCGCTCGTGGACGTGTACGGCTGCGGGCTCCTGTTCACGGGGCGGAGCGCGATCGGCAAGTCCGAGACGGCGCTCGACCTGGTCGAGCGCGGCCACCGCCTGGTGGCCGACGACGTCGTCACGATCACGCGCCGGCACGGCGACGTGCTGATCGGCACCGGCAACCAGCTCCTGCGCCACCACATGGAGATCCGCGGCCTCGGCATCATCGACGTCCAGTCCATCTTCGGGATCCGCTCGATCCGGCTGCAGAAGCGGGTGGAGGTCGAGGTCAACCTGCGCGTGTGGTCGGACGACGAGGACTACGAGCGGGTGGGGCTGGACGAGAAGAAGACCGACATCCTGGGCGTGGAGGTGCCGCTCGTGACGGTGCCGATCACGCCCGGCAAGAACATCACGGTCATCGCCGAGGTCATCGCGCTCCACTACCTGGTCAAGGTCTACGGCGGCTACTCGCCGGCCGAGAAGCTCAACCAGCACATGCTCGAGGTGATGAAGCGGAAGAGCGCCACCCGGGCGTGGGTGCGCGAGGACACCGAGTGAGCCCCGCGCCGGGGGACCCCGCGCCGGCGTCGCGCGTGCCGGCGCTGGTCGTCACGCACGCCGACCTCGCGCAGTCGCTGGTGCGGGCGGCGGAGTCCGTCGTGGGCCGGATCGAGGACGTGGAACTGCTCTCGAACGAGGGTCGCTCGCGCGACGACCTCGAGCGCGAGATCGAGGTGCGCGTCCAGGGCTGGGCGAACGGCGGGCTGCTGTTCACGGACTTCTGGGGCGGCTCGTGCCACACCTGCGGCGCGTCGGCGGCCCGCCGGCACGGCGAGGTGGTCATCGTCACCGGCGTCAACCTGCCGCTGCTCCTCGACTATCTCTACAACCGCGAGCGGATGGGCGTGGTCGAGCTGGCGGAGCGCCTGCAGCAGAAGGGGCGCGACAGCATCCGGGTCCAGCGCGGAGTCCCGGCGTGAGCTGGGTGCTGCATCGCATCGACGACCGGCTGATCCATGGACAGGTGCTCGTGGCCTGGGGCGCGCGGCTCGCGCCGGACCGCATCTGGGTGGTGGACGACGGAGTGGCGGCGAGCGACTGGGAGCGGGCGCTGTTCCGCGAGGCCGCGCCCGGCATCGAGGTGCGCGTGGCCAGCGTGGCCGAGGCGGCCCTGGCGCACGCCGCCGAGGCGGCCGCGCCCGACGCGGCGTTCCTGCTCGTGCGGGACCTCGCCACCGCGCGCCGGCTCGTCGAGGCGGGGGCGGCCGTGCGCGAGTGGAACGTGGGCGGGCTCCACTACGCGCCCGGCAAGGACAAGCTCAACGACTACGTCTACCTGGGGCCGGCCGACCGGGAGGACGCGCGCGCGCTGCTCGCGACGGGCGTCGCGCTCAGCGTGCAGGACGTGCCCGCCTCGCCCGCCACGCCGCTCCCCGCGCTCGACCCGGCGCTCACCCCATGAACGGCGCCCTGTTCGGCACGCTGCTCGCGGGCGGGCTCGCGGCGCTGGACGCCACGCCGGTGGCGCAGACGCTGGTGTCGCAGCCGCTCGTGACCGCCACCGTGCTCGGGTTCCTGTGGGGCGACTGGCCCACGGCGCTGGCGGTGGGGATCGTGCTGCAGATCCTCGCGGCCAGCACACTGCCGATCGGCGCGCGCACCCCCGAGGACTACTCCGTCGGCGGCGTGGCGGGGGCGGGCGTGGCGCTGCTGCTCGCCTCCGCGGCGCCGTTCGAGCACGTGCGTCAGGCTGCGTCGCTGATCGGCGTGCTGGTGGGGATGACCGCGGCCACGCTCTACGTGCCCGTGCTCCGCTGGCAGCGCCGGCGGAACGAGGGTCTCGCGCGCTGGTGCGAGGCGGCGCTCCGCCGCGGCCACGAGGGCTCGCTCGCGCAGGCGCAGTGGGCGGGGGTGGCGCTGGCGTTCGCGCTCGGCGTGGCGGCCTGCGCGGTGTGCCTCGCGCTCGCCCACGCCGCCGCGCCGGTGGTCGAGCGCGAGTCGCTGCGCATCGCCGGGGTGTGGAACCTGCTCCAGCCGTTCTGGATCGGGTTCGGGATCGCCCAGCTCCTCAACGCGTTCGTCGAGCGGCGGCTCGAGCGCGCCGGCGTGTTCGCGACCTCGCTGGTGGCGGCCTGGCTCGTGCTCGTGGCGGGAGCGCCGTGAGCGGGCCCGTGCGCCGTGGGACGCTGTTCGCGATCGGACTCCGCGCCAACCTGCTCCAGGCGACGTGGAACTTCGAGCGCCAGCAGGGGATCGGCTGGGCGTTCGCGCTCGCTCCGGCGCTGCGCGCGCTCTATGCCGACCACGGCCAGCGCGTGAAGCGGCTCGCCGAGCACACCGCGTTCTTCAACACCCAGCCCACGCTCGCCTCGATCGCGCTGGGCGCGGCGGTGCGGCTCGAGGAGCAGCGCGCCGCCGGCACCGGGGGCGACGAGCAGGGCATGTCGCGGCTCAAGTCCGTGCTCGGCTCGACGCTGGCCGCCGTGGGGGACCGGCTGTTCTGGTTCACGCTCCGCCCGTTCGCCGCGGTGGTGGGCGTGCTCGTGGCCATGACGTACCGCGAGCCGGCCCTGGGCGCGGTCGCGCTGTGGGGGCTCTACGCGATCCCGCACCTCGCGCTCCGGTTCTCGGGCGTCGGCTGGGGCTACCGCGAGGGCCCGGGCATCCTGTCGGGGAGCCTGCGCGTGCGGATGGAGCGCGTGATGCGCTGGCTGGCCGTGATCGGCTGCGCCCTGCTCGGGATCGCGCTGGCGTGGTCGCTGGCGCCGGCGGGCGAGCCCCGGCCAATCGCGGTACAGTGCTCGCTCGCCGGCGGACTCGGCCTGGGCCTGCTCACCGCCCAGCGCGCGCGCCCATCGCCCACGCGCTGGGCCCTCGCGCTGGGGATCCTGGCGCTGGGCATGGTCCTGCTGCGACGCGGCTCGTAGGGAGGCGACGGTGCCGGAGCTGGAGCTGCTCATCCGCAACCAATTGGGCCTGCACGCGCGGGCCTGCGCGCTGTTCGTGAAGACCGCCTCGCGCTTCCAGTCCGAGGTCCTGGTCTCGCGCGACGGCCTGCAGGTGAACGGAAAGAGCATCATGGGCGTGATGATGCTGGCCGCCGAGGCCGGGGCCATGATCCACGTCAAGGCCGAGGGCCCGGACGAGCAGGCGGCGCTCGCCGCGCTGCAGGAGCTGGTGGACGGAAAGTTCGGGGGCGAGCCGTGATGCTCACCGGGATCGCCGCCTCGCCGGGCGTGGCCGTGGGGCCGGTCTACCGGCTCGAGCCCGAGGAGCTGGCGGTGCGCGACACGCCCATCGCCGCGGGCGACGCCGAGCGCGAGCTCGCCGGGTTCCTCGCCGCGCTCGAGGCGTCGCGCCGCGACCTGACCGCGATCCGCGACGGCATCGCCGCCGAACTGGGCGAGGACGAGGCCCGCATCTACGACGCGCACCTGCTCCTGCTCGAGGACCCGGAGATGATCGCCGCGGTCGAGCGCGGCGTGCGCGAGCACCACCGGAACGCAGCGTCCGTGTTCCAGGGCGTGATGGCCTCGGTGGCGGCGAGGTTCGAGAACCTGGACGACGAGTACCTGCGCGAGCGCCGGAGCGACATCCTCGACTGCGAGCGCCGGGTGCTGCGCCACCTGCTGGGGGCGGGGCGGCGCTCGCTCGCCGACCTCGACCAGCCGGCGGTGATCGTGGCGCACGACCTGGGACCGAGCGAGGTGGCGGTGCTGCCGCGCGAGCGCGTGCTGGCGTTCGTGCTGGAGGTGGGCGGGCGCACCTCGCACGGCGCGATCGTCGCGCGCGGTCGCGGAATCCCGGCGGTGGTGAGCGTGCGCGGCGCGCTGCACGCGGTGCGCGCCGGCGACCACGCCGCGGTGGACGGCTTCGCCGGCACGATCGAGGTGAATCCGGACGAGCGCCGCACGGCCGGCTACCGTCGCCGGCTCGAGCGGCTGCGACTGCAGATGGGTTCGCTCCAGGCCATGACCGCCCAGCCCGCGGTGACGCTGGACGGCGTGCGAGTGGAGCTGGCCGCGAACCTCGAGCTGCCGGCCGACGCGCCTCACGCGCTGGAGGCCGGCGCGGACGGGATCGGGCTCTTCCGCACCGAGTTCTTCTACCTCAACCGGGTGGACATGCCGTCCGAGGACGAGCAGTACCGGGCCTACCGCGAGGTCACCGAGCGCATGGCCGGCCGGCCGGTGATCTTCCGCACCATGGACCTGGGCGGCGACAAGGTCGCCTCGTACCTGGGCGTGACCCACGAGACGAACCCGTTCCTGGGGCTGCGGGGCATCCGGCTGGCGCTCGCGAGCCCGGACATGTTCCGCATCCAGCTCCGCGCCATCTACCGCGCCTCGGCGCACGGCCGCGTGCGACTCATGTTCCCGATGGTCTCGAGCGTCGAGGAGCTGGCCCGCGCGCTCGAGCTGCGCGACGAGGTGCTGGCCGAGCTTCGCCGCCAGAAGGTCCCGCACGACACAGGGGTCGAGACCGGGATCATGATCGAGACGCCCAGCGCGGTGTGGATGGCGGACGCGCTCGCGAAGCGCGCCCAGTTCTTCTCCATCGGCTCCAACGACCTGATCCAGTACACGCTGGCCATGGACCGCGACAACGAGAAGCTCGCGCACCTGTACGAACCGCTGGACCCGGCGGTGCTGCGGAGCATCCGCCACACGGTGGAGGCCGCGCACGCCGCCGGCCGCTGGGTGGGCGTGTGCGGCGAGATGGCCGGCGACCCGCACGTGGCCGTGCTGCTGGTGGGCCTGGGCGTGGACGAGCTGTCGGTCTCCTGCTACGACCTGCCGCGGGTGAAGGCGGCGATCCGCTCGGTGCGGGCCGACGCGGTGCGCGCCGTGGCCGAGGCGGCGCTCGCCTGCGCCTCGGCGGCGCCCGTGCGGGCGCTCGTCCGGGAGCGGATCGACGCGCTGATGCCGAGCTACCTCTCGATCGACGGCGAGGCCGGCGGATCGAACGGACCCGCGCCGGCCGCGGCCCCCGGGCCGGCGGCGGTGCCGGCTGCCCCGGCGCGCGGCCCGGCTGCGAAGGCGGGGCCCGACGCGCCTCGCGGGCCGGCCCTGGCGGCCTCGAAGCCCCGGTCGGCGCCGGAGCGGAAGCGGGCGCGGAGCAAGGCGTGAGCTCGCCGGCGCTTCGGGTCCGGCAGGTGGAGCGGTGGCGGGCGTGAGCGGGGCGGCCGGTTCGCTCGAGCCGCCCTACGGCTCCCGGGACCCCGGCGGCATGGCCGCGCTGATCGACGCGCAGCCGGATCACGTCGAGCGCTCGCTCGCCGCACTCGCGGCCGAGCCCTGGCGCCCGCCCCTCCGGAGCCCCGCGGTCCTGGCGCTCGGCGGCATGGGCGGCTCGGCGATCGCGGGCGAGCTGGCCGCCGCGGGGTCGGCCGACCGCTCGCCGCGGCCATTCCTCGTGGTGCGCGACTACCGCTGGCCGGCCTGGGCGGGCCGCGACACGCTCGTCGTCCTCAGCAGCAGCTCGGGGCGGACGGAGGAGACGCTCGCGCTCGCCCGCGCGGCGGCGGAGCGCGGGCTCCCCGCCATGGCGCTCGCCTCGGGCGGGCCGCTCGCGGAGCTGGCGCTCGAGCGCGGCTGGCCGCTCCACCGGCTCCCGGGCGGGATGCCGCCGCGGGCGGCGCTGTTCCACGCCTGGGTGCCGCTCACGGCGCTGCTCGCGGATCTCGGCTGGGCCGAGGACCCCACCTCGGGCTGGCGCGAGGCGGGCGCGCTCCTGCGCGAGCGCCGGGCCCTGCTGGGGCCCTCGGCCCCGGAGGCGGTCAACCCTGCCAAGCGCCTGGCGCGCGCCGTGGCCGGACGGGCGCTCCACCTGTGGTCGGGCCCCGGCCCCGTCGCCGCGGTGGCGAACCGCTGGAGGCAGCAGCTCAACGAAAATGCTAAGGTGCTCGCCCATTCCGCCGCCGTGCCCGAGCACAACCACAACGAGATCGTGGGCTGGCAGGTGGCGAACCCCTCCACGCGTTCGATCGCGGTGCTGGTGCTGCGGGATGGCGAGGACACGGCCGAGGTCACGACCCGGCTGGACCTCGCGGCGGAGCTGGCGGCTCGCCAGGGTGCGGCCGTCCACGAGATCCGCTCCCACGGCGAGGGCCGTCTGGCGAGGCTCGCGTCGCTGGTTCAGTTCGGCGATTCCCTCAGCTTGTACCTTGCGCTGCTCGGCGGGGTGGACCCCACCGACATCGCGAGCATCGACGAGTTCAAACGCCGCCTGGCGGAGCGCGCGAGCGCACGCTGACGGCCACCCGGCGTGCCGGAAGCAGCCGCTCCGCGCCGCCACTCCCCAGGAGTCATCATGGCCTCGCGTCAACTGTTCACGTCGGAGTCCGTCACCGAGGGCCACCCGGACAAGATCGCGGACCAGATCTCGGACGCCGTCCTGGACGCGATGCTCAGCCAGGACCGCGCCAGCCGCGTGGCGTGCGAGACCATGGTCACGACCGGCCTGGCGGTGGTCTCGGGCGAGATCACCACCAAGGCCTACGTCGAGATCCCGCACCTCGTGCGCGAGGTCATCCGCGACATCGGCTACGACGACGCCTCGTACGGGTTCGACTACCAGACCTGCGCCGTGATGACGACGATCGACCGCCAGTCGCCCGACATCGCCATGGGCGTGAACACCGGCGGCGCCGGGGACCAGGGCATGATGTTCGGCTACGCCTGCAACGAGACGACCGAGCTGATGCCGCTCCCGATCATGCTCGCGCACAAGCTCGCGATGCGGCTCGCGAAGGTGCGGAAGTCGGGCGCGCTGGACTACCTGCGACCGGACGGCAAGACGCAGGTCACCGTGGAATACGAGAACGGGAAGCCGGTGCGCGTGGACACCGTGGTGGTGAGCACCCAGCACGCCGCGAGCGTGCCTCAGAAGCGCATCAAGGCCGATGTCCTGAAGCACGTGGTCATGCCGCTCCTGCCCAAGCGGCTCGTGAACGGCAAGCCGGTCAAGTTCCACGTCAACCCGACCGGGAACTTCGTGGTCGGCGGCCCGATGGGCGACTGCGGGCTCACGGGCCGCAAGATCATCGTGGACACCTACGGCGGCATGGGCCGGCACGGCGGCGGCGCGTTCTCGGGCAAGGACCCGACCAAGGTGGACCGGAGCGCCTGCTACGCGGCGCGCTGGGTGGCGAAGAACCTGGTGGCCTCGGGGCTCTGCGATCGCTGCGAGGTGCAGGTGGCCTACGCGATCGGCGTCGCCGAGCCGGTGAGCGTCATGGTGGACTCGTTCGGGACCGGCAGGGTGAGCGACGACAAGCTCACGTCGCTGATCCGAAAGCACTTCGACCTGACGCCCAAGGGCATCATCGAGTCGCTCGAGCTCCGCCGCCCGATCTACCGGAAGACCGCCGCCTACGGCCACTTCGGCCGCGGCGACTTCGCCTGGGAGCAGACGAACGTGGCGAAGCGGCTGGCCCGGGGCGTCTAGGGCTTCACGAGGTCGGGTACCACGGGGGCGCCGCGCGAGCGGCGCCCCTTCGCATGCCGGTCCGCGGGCGCTCGCGCGCCCGTGGCGACCGAAGGCGGGGGAGAGCGGGCGCGATGCGGATCCTGGTGCTGGGCGGCACGCGGTTCCTCGGGCGGCACTTCGTCGAGGCGGCGCGGGCGCGAGGGCACGCGCCGACGCTGTTCAATCGCGGACGGACGAACCCCTCGCTCCACGAGGGCGTCGAGCGGCTGGTGGGCGACCGGGACGGCGGGCTCGGCGTGCTGGCGGGCCGCACGTGGGACGCGGTGCTGGATCCCTCGGGCTACGTGCCACGGCTGGTCGGCGACTCGGCGCGGGCGCTGGCGGGCGTCGCCGGGCAGTACGTGTTCGTGTCCAGCGTCTCGGTCTACGCCGAGCCCATCCGCGCCGGCGCGGACGAGGACGCGCCGCTCGCGACGACGGACGATCCGGCCGCGGAGACGATCACCGGCGCCAACTACGGCGCATTGAAGGCCCTCTGCGAGCGCGCCGCGCGCGAGGCGTTCGGGCCCCGCACGCTGGTGGTGCGCCCGGGCCTCATCGTGGGCCCGCACGACACGACCGACCGGTTCCCGTACTGGCCGCGCCGGCTCGCGCGCGGGGGAGAGGTGCTGGCGCCGGGCTCGCCGGACGCTCCCACGCAATTCGTGGACGTGCGAGACCTGGCGGCCTGGCTCGTGGACCTGGTCGAGCGCGGCGTCTGCGGAACGTTCAACGCGACCGGCCCCGCCGATCCGCTCACGCTGGGGGACTGCCTCGCGCGCATCGCGCGGGCGGTCGGCGGCCATGCGCGGCTCACCTGGGTGCCCGAGGGGTTCCTGCGAGGGCAGGGGGTCGAACCCTGGCTCCAGATGCCGCTCTGGCTCCACGAGACCGACCAGGCGATGGACACCGTGAGTATCGCCCGCGCGCTCGCCGAGGGGCTGCGCCTGAGGCCGCTGGAGGAGACGGCGCTCGACACGCTGGCATGGGAGCGGTCGCTCGCGCACGACCGGCGCCCGGCGTCGCCCACGCTCACGCCCGGGCGCGAGGCCGAGGTGCTCGCGGCGTGGCGGGCTCGGCGGCCGTGAGCCCCGCCCGTTCGCTCGTGGCCTTGGTGTAGGCCCGCTCGACGCGGGCCACGCGCAGGGCGAAGTCCTCGTACCAGCGCTCGTGGCCCAGCCGCTGCGCTTCGGCGTGCGCCGCCACGCGCTTCCAGTCGTGGATCGCCTGCTCGCTCGCCCAGTAGCAGAGCGTGATCCCGACGCCCTCGTCGTCGCGCGTGCTCTCGACGCCGAGGAACCCGGGCTGCTTCGCGGCGAGGGCGACCATGGCGTCGCCCATGCGCTCGTAGGCATCACGGTCGGCGCCGGAATGCCGGCTCGTGAACATGACCACCCAGTAGGGCGGCTCGGGGGTCGTGGCGATTCGTGCGTCGCTCATGCTCGGATCCTCGGGGACGGGTCCGTGACACTACACGCGGCGCCGCATCATCCGCGAGCGCCGGTGCGGGCGAACCTCCGGTATCGGCGCGCCGGGGGCGCGCCGGGCACCCAGCCTTCGCCGTGGAACGGGTCGCGGACGTCGAGGAAGCTCCAGAGGCGCATGTCCGGGTCGGGGGAGAGCAGCTCGCGCAGGCCGTGCTCCCGGAGGAGCACCGCCGTCTCGAACGACCCCGGCAGCCCCGTGGTCCCCGCCGCGCGCAGCGCCAGCACCTCGGCGCACGCCTCGGCGTGGCGCTCGGTGGGCCCGAGCAGCCGGAGCGACGGGCTCGCTCGCAGCGCGTCGAGGAACGCCCACGCGTCCGTGGGGCCCAGCGCCCGCGCCACGGCGTGCGGGTGGGTGACGAACGCCAGGAACTCATGCGCGGCGCTCCACGGGAGCGCCCAGGGCCGCTCGCCGTCGGCGAGCGATTCGAGCAGCTCCGCGGCCCGGGCGTGCTCGCGCGTGTGGCGGTTCGCGGCCAGCACGAGCACGCCGCTGTCCACCGCGATCATGCCGGCTCCGCATCGCGTCGGCCCGGGGCGACTTCGCTCGCCGGACGCCGGGGCTCGCCGCGACGGCGGCCGGTCACGACTCCTCCGCCGGCCGAGACAGGCGGCCCGGCCGCGCCGGGTCCAGCAGGAACGGCCCGAGCTCGTAGGAGGGGAGCGCCACGCGCACCCGGCGCGCGGCGGGCGCGGCGCGCAGGCCCTCGCGCAGGGTGCGCTCCACGACGTCGGTGAGCGTGCGGCCCTCGGCGGCGGCGCGCCGCCGCAGCTCCTGGTACAGGGCGGGCGCCAGCTGCAACGTCGTCCGTTTCATATGCGTATGCATAACATATCGGGAGCGCACCGCCAAGCGCGGCGCGTTCCCGCTTGAGCGACGCCGCGCGGTCGTGCATGCTCGGTCGCGTTCACGCCGCGAACCCCACACCCACGATCCAGGAGTCCCCATGGCTGCGCGCAAGACCGCCACGAACGCCGCCCCGCACCAGAACGGCGCGGCGACCGCCGGAGACGTGAAGGACATGAAGCTCGCCCGCGAGGGCAGGGCCCGCATCGAGTGGGCCGACCGCCACATGCCGGTGCTGCGCGCGATCCGCGCCCGGTTCGCGAAGGAGCGCCCGCTCAAGAACCTGCGGATCGGCGCGTGCCTGCACGTGACCACCGAGACCGCGAACCTGGCGCGCACGCTGCAGGCCGGCGGCGCCAGGGTGTTCCTGTGCGGCTCGAACCCCCTGAGCACGCAGGACGACGTGGCCGCCTCGCTGGTCGCCGACTTCGGCATCCCGACGTTCGCGATCAAGGGCGAGGACCACAAGACCTACTACTCGCACATCGTGAGCTGCATCGAGGCCCGCCCGCACATCACCATGGACGACGGCTGCGACCTGGTTACCGTGCTGCACACGAAGATGAAGCCGTACCTGAAGGACGTGTTCGCGGGCACCGAGGAGACGAGCACGGGCGTGACGCGGCTGCGCGCCATGGCCGCGGACAGGACGCTCCGGTACCCGGTCATCGCCATCAACGACGCCGACACCAAGCACCTGTTCGACAATCGCTACGGCACCGGCCAGAGCACCATGGACGGCGTGCTCCGCGCCACCAACATGCTGGTCGCGGGCTCGACCGTGGTGATCGCCGGCTACGGCTGGTGCGGCCGCGGTCTCGCCGCACGCGCGAAGGGCATGGGCGCCACGGTCATCGTCACCGAGATCGACCCGGTCCGGGCGCTCGAGGCGGCGATGGACGGCCACCAGGTGATGGCGATGGAGCAGGCGGCCCCGCGCGGCGACCTGTTCATCACCGTCACCGGCAACAAGTCCGTGCTGCGGCGCGAGCACTTCGCGGCCATGAAGGACGGCGCCATCGTCGCGAACTCCGGCCACTTCAACGTCGAGATCGACATCCCGGCGCTGGAGCGGATGTCGGCGGGCAAGCGGGTGGCGCGCGCGTTCGTCGAGGAGTACCGGCTCAGGGGCGGCAAGCGCCTGTTCCTGCTCGGCGAGGGCCGGCTCATCAACCTCGCCTCGGCGGAGGGGCACCCCGCGATGGTGATGGACATGTCGTTCGCGAACCAGGCGTTGTCGGTGGAGTACCTGGTGAAGCAGGCGGGCAGGCTCGAGAAGCGCGTGCACAAGGTGCCGGAGGCGATCGACAGGGAGGTCGCGCGCCTGAAGCTCAAGAGCATGGGCACGTCCATCGACACGCTCACGCCGGCGCAGGTGCGCTACATGGCCAGCTGGAGCGAGGGCACGTAGGCCCCGCCGGATCGACCTGCAGACCCGCGCGGCCCGGGCTTCCGCCCGGGCCGCGCCCGCGTCCGGCGGGCCGCGCGCGGTGGCCCCACCGGCCCGGCCGGCCGCGAGGCCGCGCTACATCGCCGCGCGCAGCGCCCGGATCTGGCCCAGGTGGAGCGCGGCGTGCTCCACCATGTGGAACAGGATGTAGCGCCGGTCGAAGACGCGCTGGGTGCCGTCGGGACGGGGCGGGCGCACGATGTCGGCGGCGAGGTCGGCGTCTTCGAGGTTCGCGCACACGGCGCGCGTGTGCGCGTGCGCTCGCGCGAGCAGGTCCAGGAAGAACGCGCGCTCGCGCCCGGAGAGCGCCGGGGACGGGCCGGCGCCCGGGGCCAGCGGCATCCCCTCGTCCTCCACCGTGATGCCGATCACGTCGTGGACGTGGCCGTCGCGCTCGCCGAGGAGCCCGACCTGGCCGAGGTGCGTCTCGGCCACCGCGACGTGCGCGAGCAGCATGCCGATGGTGTTGCGCCCGGGCGCCGGCTGGCGCTCGAGCTGGGCGGCCGTGAGCCCGTCGCTCGCCTCCGCCAGCAGAGCGTGCACGGCGGCGATCTCGCTCACCTTCACCGCGACTTCCGCACTGCGGAAGCCCGCCGCCGGCACGATGCGCGTCTCGACCCTTCGGGGCTCGCTCACGGCCTCCTCCGGTCGCGATACTGGTGACGGAGCAGCAGGATCTGGCCGTGGTGGCCGGCCTGGTGCTCGAGCACGTGGTAGAGGATCCAGCGCAGGTTGACGCGCGAACGCTGCCCGTCCCTGCGGCGGGTCCGCTCGACCTCGCGCTCGAGGCCGCGCGGGCCGAGGCCCGCGAACGACCGGCGCGAGAACGCGCGCGCGCGGGCGAGGTGCCCCGCGTACCAGCGGAGCGAGCGGCCGCGCAGGCCCCGTGGCGGCGCGCCGTCCGGCGGCAGCGGCATGCCGTCGTCGTCGATGCCGAGCCCCAGCGCCTGCTCGAGCGCCTCGGGCGTGGAGCGTTCGAACGCGACCAGCGTCCAGAACACCTCCACGATGGCCATGTGCGCGAGCAGCATGCCGATCGTGTTCATGCCGCGCTTCGGCTGCCAGGCCAGCTCGGCGGCGCCGATGCCGCGCAGGTCCTCGACAAGGCGCCGGTTCAGGTCGTCGAGCTGCTCGAGGAACGAGGCGACCTCGGCCGAGCGGCGGCGCTTGGGGATCCGGATGCGGTGCGTGACCAGCTTCATGCGTGGGACTCCGCGAGTGGGGGTGGGGAGCGCGTGGATCGCGTCGCGGCCCGGCGGCGCGCCGCGGGACGCCGGGCCGCTACGGGGCCGCGCATGGCTTGTGAGCGCCTCGGCGCGTGGCCGATACTCCACCTGACAATGCCGAACGACCGTGCAGAGTACGCCGAACCGGCGCACGGCCGTCAACCGGGGCCGACCGCGTCCGGGGACGCCGCGTCGGGCGGGGCCGCGAACTTCCGGTTCCCGGACGGGTTCCTGTGGGGCGCGGCGACCTCGGCGCACCAGGTCGAGGGCGGCAACGTGCTCAACGACTGGTGGGCGTGGGAGCAGGCGGGGCGGGTGCCCGAGCCGAGCGGGGCCGCGTGCGACCACTGGAACCGCTTTCGGGCCGACTTCGACCTCGCGCGCGCGCTCGGCCACACCGCGCACCGGCTGTCGCTGGAATGGAGCCGGATCGAGCCGGAGCAGGGCCGCTGGGACGACTCGGCGCTCGAGCACTATCGCGAGGTGCTGCTCGCGCTCCACGAGCGCGGCATGGAGCCGGTGGTGACGCTGGTCCACTACACGCTGCCGCAGTGGGTGGCGGCCCGTGGCGGCTGGGAGGACCCGCACCTCGAGCGCTTCCTCGCCCGCTACGTCGCCCGGGTGATGGAGGCGCTCGGCCCGCTCGCGCACACCTGGATCACGCTCAACGAGCCCGTGGTGCAGGTGTTCAAGGGCTGGCTCCTCGGCCAGTGGCCCCCGGGGCGGACGCGGGCCTGGACGACCGCGCTCAAGGTGCTGCGCCACATGCTGCGCGCGCACGTGCGGCTCTACCACGTCATCCACGCGCACCAGCCCGGCGCGCGCGTCAGCATCGCGAAGCACGCGCTCGCCCTGTCGCCGGACGATCCCCGCCGCTGGCGCGACCGCTGGTCGGTGCGGGTGCGCGGGCACCTGTTCAACCACCTGTTCCTGGAGGCGCTCCACACCGGCGCGCTGCGCGTGCCGGGGCTGTTCTGGGAGCGGCTGCCCATCGCGCGCACGCTCGACTTCATCGGCGTCAACTACTACACGCGCGACTTCGTGCGGAACTCGGGCCTCGACCTGCCCGGCCTGGTGGGCGACCTCGCGGCGCGCGACCACCGGCAGCAGCGCGGGAAGCTTAACGACCTCGGCTGGGAGGTCTACCCGGAGGGCCTGGCGCAATTCCTGCGCGAGTACTCGCGCTACCGGCTGCCGATCCTCATCACCGAGAACGGGATCCCCACGCGGCGCGACGACGACCGCTGGGTGTTCCTGTTCATGCACCTGTGGCAGGTGGCGCGCGCCATCGCGGACGGCGTGGACTGCTTCGGCTACCTGCACTGGTCGCTGCTCGACAACTTCGAGTGGGCCGACGGCTACCGCGGCCGGTTCGGGCTGGTCGAGGTGGACTTCGACACGCAGGAACGGCGCATCCGCCCGAGCGCGTGGCGCTACGCCGAGGTGATCCGGCGGAACGAGCTGTGAAGGTCCGCGCGACGTGCCGCGCGGACCGTGGAAACGGGCCCGCGCGGCGCGCGCGGCGCGCTACTCGAGGACGGTGACCCGGCGCGTGGACCGGGCTCCGCCCTGGTGCGCGGCGAGCACGTAGAGCCCGGGTGCCAGGCCATCGGTGCGCAAGGTGCGCTCGGTGAGCCGCCCGGCGACCGCGCCCTGGAACACGGTGCGGACGCGGCGGCCCTGCATGTCGTAGAGCTCCACTCGCGCGTCACCGTCGGCCGGCCACTCGATCGTGAGCGAGGCGTGGCCACGGACCGGGTTCCGCGACAGCGAGAGGAACGGCTGCCGCCGCACATCGAGGTCGGGCGAGACGCCGGCGATCGCGGTGGGGAACACGGCCAGCCGCACGCCCGCGCGCAGCACCTGGATGCGCGGCAGCGTGAGAATGGCGTCCTCGTCGGGCGTGGCGATGCCGGACTGGACGATCGCGCCGTCGGTCTCACGGCGCACCTCGTAACGGTAGTCCACGCGCTGGGCGACGATGAATCGCTGCACCCGACGCGGCGTGATGTCCACCTCGACCATGTCCGGCGCGCCGAGCACGCCGTCCTGGGTGGTGAGCCCGCGCGTGCGCAGCGACACCTCCCAGCGGAGCTGCTCGTCGGTGATCGAGGCGGAGTCCCAGTCCAGCGAGCCGTTGATGGTGCCGATGGGGTCGGCGGTGCCGGGGTCGCCCGTGCCGAAGTCGGAGTTGTTCGAGGCGCCGCTGAACGCGGGGTAGCTCTGGTTGCGGCGGAACTTGTAGAGCTGGCTGCTCGCCATCATCGGCGCCCAGGCCGTCTCCTGGTGTGGCGTCCAGTGGCTGCGATCGTCCCAGAACCAGGTCCCGCCCGAGCGCTCGGTCTCCATCGCCTGGAAGTAGGCGACCTTCTCGCCCCAGCCGACGACGTCGTCGTTGGTGCCGCAGAAGCCGACGATGGGAGCCGAGCCGCGGCGCCGGCCGATGCGCGCCTGTTCCCGGCCGTCCATCCACTGGAACACGCGCAGCCCGGCCGTGGTCGGGAGATCGATGTCCGGCGAGCCCCACATGCGGTCGAGGGACTCGCGCAGCCCCGGGTAGACGTCGGGGCGGTAGCCGAGGCAGATCTTGGGGATCACCGCAAGGCTCCCGGCGATCCTGTCGGGATGGTGCCAGGCGAGGAAGAACGCGAACGATCCGCCCATCGAGACGCCCATGGCGTAGACGCGCTCGGGGTCGTGCACGAACTCGGAGTTCGCCCAGTCGAGCAGGTACAGGACCCGGCGCTCGGTGAAGTCGGCGACCAGGCCTCCCTGCGTGCGCGGGAAGTTCGTCGCCTGCTCGACGTCGTAGTTCACCTCGTAGCCGAAGTAGAACGAGGAGTAGTCCGTGGTGGGCAGGTGGTCGTCGATGGCGAGCACCCACTCCCCCGGGACCCCCGTGCCGGAGAGCGCGTTGAACAGGTTCCCGCCGCGCCCGTGACCGTGCAGGACGAGCGCGCCGCCGGGCTGCCCGCGGATGACGCCGACGTGGGTGGCGCGGCCAGGCAGGTTCGCCATCGCCGGGAACAGGGGCGACGCCGCATTGGACGTCCACAGCACGTAATCCTCGCCCGCGGGGCGCAGGAGCGTGCGCTGCCAGACGGGCCTGGGCTTCTGCACGCGCTCCCAGACCGGCTCCGCGGTGACGTTCTCTCCCACGACCACCTTGCGGGACTCCCCGTAGCCGACCCGCTCCGCGGTCACCGCGTAGTAATTGAGCGCGCCGACGGTCGGCGTGTGCACGAACAGCCCGCGCGTGGGCTCGAGCGGCGGCTGGTCCTCGGCGATTCGGAACGTCACCTGCTCGCCGAGCAGCGACGTCATCCGGGTGTCCACGGCGCTCAGGTCGCCCACCTGGGCCAGCTCGATCGCCTCGTCCAGGTGCTTCGCGTGCGTGACCGGGGCGGAGGACGAGAAGACGTGGTAGATCCAGCCCGTTCCCGGGAGGTTGTCCCAGGTGAGGAACGTCTGGCCGTCGTGGAAGTCCGCCCGGATGTTCTGGACGGGGGTGCTGGCCTGGGCTGACGAAGCGACGAGGAGCAGGGCGAGGAGGCTGGCGATTCGGGGACGGGTCGTCAGTCGGCATTGCCTCATAGGGGGATAGCCCTCATGGCCATGGGGACGGAGGTACCGGCGGCCGAGTTTAGCGGCGACCCTGCAGGATTCAAACAAATTTCCGGAGCCGACGAGCGACGAAGAATCGCCCACCGAGCGGCCGGTATCGTTGCCGAGCGCGGCCGGGGGAGCCTCCGGAGACCTGGAGGGCGAGACCACGACACAGCCGTTCCGGCCACCGGGTCCTGCGGAAGCCCGGGCCCGCCCGTCCTCCCCTGACCGGGCGCTCCCCCCAGTCCCGGCGGGCCGGCGCGCCGGACCAGGACGAACGCCCCAGCCACCCGCAGCGTCGTCCGCCAGCCCGAGCGGTCCCGGGCCTCCGGAGCCTCCCCGGTGGCGGTCCGACCTCGGCCGGGCTGCTCGCGGCCGGCTCGCCGCCGGCGGTCCCCGCGCCCACGGCCCCCTGGAACGGACCGGCCCGGTCGGCGGGGCCGACCGGGCCGTCGAGGATCCCCGCCACTCCCGCTACCGGGAGGCGATCCGCATCCCGTAGAACGAGCGGTAGACGAAGAACAGCGCGATCAGCACGAACACGCCCGCCATCACCGGCGCGATGGCCGGGTTCGCCACCCCCATCTCGACCGCGAGCAGGCCGAACAGGGTCGTGAACTTGATGATCGGGTTGAGCGCCACCGAGGACGTGTCCTTGTAGGGGTCGCCGACCGTGTCGCCCACGACCGTGGCCGCGTGCAGCTCGGTGCCCTTCGCCTTCAGCTCTACCTCGACCACCTTCTTGGCGTTGTCCCACGCCCCGCCGGCGTTGGCCATGTACACCGCCTGGAACAGGCCGCTCACGGCGATGCTCACGAGGTAGGCGATGAAGAACACGGGATTGAAGAACGCGTAGGAGAGCGTGATGCAGAAGATGACCATGAAGATGTTGAACATGCCGGCCTGGGCGTACTGGGTGCAGATGCGCACCACGGTGCGCGAGGTCTCGATGTTCGCCGCCTCGGCCGAGTCGAGCTTGATGTTCTTCTTGATGAACTCGACCGCGCGATAGGCGCCTGTGGTCACCGCCTGCATGGAGGCGCCCGTGAACCAGTAGACCGTGGCGCCGCCCATGAGCAGGCCCAGCAGCACGAAGGGGTCGAGCAGGTCGAGCCGGAAGTTCTGCAGGCCGCTCGCGTCCACGCCGAAGTGCTGCTGCAACGTGAGGATGATCGAGAACAGCATGGTCGTGGCGCCGGCGACGGCCGTGGCGATGAGCACCGGCTTCGCGGTGGCCTTGAACGTGTTGCCCGCGCCGTCGTTGTCCTCGAGGTAGTGCTTGCCCCGCTCGAAGTCGGGCTTGAACCCGAACTGCTTCTCGATCTCCTGCGAGGCGTTCGGGAGCTGCTCGATCTGCGACAGCTCGAAGATGGACTGGGCGTTGTCGGTGACGGGGCCGTACGAGTCCACGGCGATCGTGACCGGGCCCATGCCGAGGAGCCCGAACGCCACGAGGCCGAACGCGAACACCGCCGGGTACTGCATGTACTGCGACAGGCCCTGCTGCGAGAACCAGAACGAAAGGAACAGCAGCACGGCCAGCGTGAGCGCCTTCCAGAACACGGAGAAGTTGCCGGCGACCATGCCGGACAGGATGTTGAGCGAGGCGCCGCCCTCGCGGCTCGCGGCCACGACCTCGGCCACGTGTCGCGAATGGGCGCTCGTGAACACCTTCGTGAACTCGGGGATCACCGCGGCCGCGAGCGTGCCGCACGAGATGATCACCGAGAGCGTGAACCAGACGTTTCCGCCGAGCGGCGCGAGCAGCCACTTGGACACGGCGAACGTCACGACGATGGACAGGATCGAGCACACCCACACCAGGCTCGTGAGCGGGGCCTCGAAGTCGATCTTCGGCTTGTTCGCGTTCTGCGCCCGGGCGGCGGCGCCGTTCGCGAGGTAGGACACGATCGAGGTGCCGATCATGAGTACGCGCATGACGAAGATCCACACCAGGAACAGCGCCTTGTGGTCCTCCACCACGGCCAGGGCGATGAACGAGATCAGCGCCACGCCGGTGACGCCGTAGGTCTCGAAGCCGTCCGCGGTCGGGCCCACGGAGTCGCCGGCGTTGTCGCCCGTGCAGTCCGCGATCACGCCGGGGTTGCGCGGGTCGTCCTCCTTGATTTTGAACACGACCTTCATGAGGTCGGAGCCGATGTCGGCGATCTTGGTGAAGATGCCGCCCGCGATGCGCAGAGCCGCGGCGCCCAGCGACTCTCCGATCGCGAACCCGAGGAAGCAGGCGCCCGCCTGGTCCGCGGGCACCCACAGCAGGATGGCGAGCATCATCAGCAGCTCGACGCAGATGAGCAGCACGCCGATGCTCATGCCCGCCTGGAGAGGGATCTCGTAGACCCGGATCGGCCTGCCCTGGAGCGACGCGAACGCCGTGCGGCTGTTCGCGAACGTGTTCATGCGGATGCCGAACCACGCCACGCCGTAGGAGCCGAGGATGCCGAGGATCGAGAACAGGATGATCGTCAGCACGCGGCCGGCTTCCAGGTGCTGCAGGAAGCCGAAGTAGTAGACGATGCAAGCGCCGATGAAGAGCTCGAGCACCACCAGCAGCTGGCCCTGCTTGAGCAGGTAGGCCTTGCACGTCTCGTAGATGATGTTCGAGACGTCCAGCATGGACTGGTGCGCCGGCATGGCCTTGACCTGGCTGAACATGATCACACCGAACAGCATGCCGAGCACGCACACGCCGAGGCCCCAGATCAGGAGCTGGCGCTGCGCCGGGTCGAGGTTCGGGAGCTTGAGCTCCAGCTCGCTCGCGAACGCCGCGGCGGGCAGGGCCGCGGCGGCCAGGCCGGCGAGCGCGGCGGGCAGGGAGAGTCTCCGCAGGGCATCCCCGGCGGCGCGGAACAAGGTCATCGTCGGCTCCTGATGCGGTTGAGTGAGGATCCCGGCGGCAGGCCGGGGCCCGACGCACCGCGGCCGCGCGGGAGGTGGAGCTGGCATGGCGGCCGGGCCGGCGGGGAGCGGATTCACCCGCGGGGCAGGGAGGCCCTGTCCCGGAGGGCGCGGCAGGATACCCGAACCCTCAAGGAACGGACAAGCGATTGCGCGGGCGGAAGATTGGGGCGGGCGTGCGCGCCCGGGAGATGAGGGCTGCCGCGGCCCGGGGCGGTCCAGCCCGGGAGAGAACCGCCGCCCGCGGGGTAGTAACCGGGGACCGCCCCCGAACGCCCCGGACGCTGCCCGGGGCTTCCGGTCGTCCACCCGGAGGGTCCCCTGGAACCACGACGCGTCGTCACGTTGCTCGCTTCGGGCACCGAGATCGTGTGCGCGCTCGACTGTGGCGAGCGGCTCGTGGGCCGCTCGCACGAGTGCGACCACCCCGCATGGGTCCGCCGCCTCCCGGCGGTGACCCGGCCGCGGCTCGACCCCGCCCGGCCTTCGGCCGCGATCGACCGCGACGTGCGCACGCTCGTCTCCGACGCCCTCGGCGTCTATCTCGTGGACCACGGCCTGCTCGCGGCGCTCGCTCCGGAGCTGATCGTGACCCAGGTCCAGTGCGAGGTGTGCGCGGTCAGCCTGCGCGACGTGGAGGAGGCCGTGCGCGCGGCGCTGCCCTCGCGCCCCGCCATCGTCTCGATGCGCCCGGACGCGCTCGCCGACGTGTGGGCCGACATGCGCGCGATCGCCGGCGCGCTCGGAGTGCCCGAGCGCGGCGTGCAGCTGGTGACCCGGCTGCGCTCGCGCATGCGCGCCATCGCCGAGCGCGCGCGCGGGCTCGGGCGGCCGCGCGTCGCGTGCATCGAATGGATCGAGCCGCTCATGGCGGCCGGCAATTGGACGCCCGAGCTGCTGGAGCTCGCCGGCGCGACGGACGTGCTGGGGGAGGCGGGCGCGCACGCGGGCCCGGTCGCGTTCGGCCAGCTCGCCGCCGCCGACCCGGACGTGATCTGGGTCACGCCGTGCGGGTTCGACCTCGCGCGCACGCGCGCCGAGCTGGGCGCCCTCGTCCGGCACCCCGAGTGGCCGCGGCTCCGGGCGGTGCGCGACGGGCGCGTGTTCCTCGGCGACGGCAGCGCTCTCTTCAACCGCCCCGGCCCGCGCGTGGCCGAGACGCTCGAGTGCCTCGCCGAGGCCATGCACCCCGGCGCGTTCCGCTTCGGCCACGAGGGCGCCGGCTGGGAGCGCTGGGACGGGGCGCGGGAGGCGCCCCGCCCGGCAGGAGCCGCTCAGGCGCGGTAGATCGGGGCCAGCATGCTCAGCGCCTCGCGCGCGGCCGTCCGCTTGTTCGAGCCCACGCCCTGCGAGAGCCCGATCCGGCGCCGGAACGTCGCCGGCAGGATGGATGAGCCAGTGCATCTGCGTGCCGCGCGCGCGGAGTTCCTGCGGTCTCGCGGGTGCCGCGCACCAGGTCGGAGTTCTCCAGGTAGGCGAGCGGCTCGCGGATGTCGCCGCCCGAGAACGTGCGGTCGCCCTCGCGCAGCACGATCAGGTCGGCCCCGTCCGCGGCTTCGGCCAGCGCCCGCATGCGGCACGAGCCATGGTCGGGCCGCCGCTCGATGACGACCCGGTCCGCGCCCAGCTCGAGCACGGCTCCGTCGGCGGGCAGGCAGGGGCGGCGGTGGCGCACGAGCGTCCCCCACACCCCTGCGCGCGCGGGGTCGGGGGCGAGTCGTGTCTCAAAGGAGCGGCCGGTGAGCTCGGACATTCCGGGGGCGGGGGCTCCGCGCGGGGCAGCGCGCGGGGGGATCCCGGGGTCGCTCCCGGTCAGGGGCGTCGTTCGTGCGGAGGCGGGGCGCGACGAGGAGACGGTGGACGCTCGGGCGGCGACGACGTGAGCACGGTCGGGGTGCATGTCGCATCGCGTCGCGGCCCCTCGCGACGAGGGTGGCGCGTCCCCGGCCGTCGCCCCGGAACGCGCGTTCAAGCACCGACGCCGAACCGCCGAGAACATCGGAGCGGGAGCGCGCCGGCTGCCCCTTCCGGACCATTGGCGCAGGCGCTCCGCCGGGGACTACATTGGCCGGGACCGGCTCGCGGCAGGCCCGCCGCGGGTCCGCACCACGACCTCGAGGGGATCATGAGCGAGACCAAGCCGAACGTGAGCGAGCACGAGGCCCGCGCCGTCGCCGAGGGCGCGCGCGAGACGAGCTGGGAAGCCCCGTCGTTCGTTCGCGAGCTGTTCCTGGGCCGGCTGGACCTGAGCCTCATCCATCCGTGGCCGGAGCCCGACCCCGAGGAGCAGCAGCGCGGCGAGCGCTTCCTCGCCACGCTCGAGCGGTTCCTGCGCGAGAAGGTGGACGCCGAGCGGATCGAGCGCGACGCGCGCATCCCGAACGAGACCATCCAGGGCCTGCGCGACATCGGCGCGTTCGGCATCAAGATCCCGCGCGAGTACGGCGGCCTCGAGCTGTCGCAGTACACGTACTGCCGCGCCATGTCGCTCATCTCCACGGTGAGCAGCCCGATCGTGGCGCTGCTCTCGGCGCACCAGTCCATCGGCGTGCCCGGCCCGGTCAAGATGTTCGGCACGCCCGAGCAGAAGCACCGCTTCCTGCCGCGGCTCGCGAAGGGCGCCATCTCGGCGTTCGCGCTCACCGAGAAGGAGGTGGGCTCCGACCCGGCGCGCATGACGACCGTGGCCATGCCCACGGCGGACGGCAGCGCGTACATCCTGAACGGCGAGAAGCTGTGGATCACGAACGGCACCATCGCCGAGCTGATGGTGGTCATGGCGCGCACGCCCGGGAAGGACGGCCGGCCCGGCCCGATCACCGCGTTCATCGTCGAGACCAGCTGGCCCGGCGTCGAGGTCCCGCACCGGCTCGAGTTCATGGGAATCCGCGGCATCGAGAACGGCGTCATCCGGTTCACGAACGTGCGCGTGCCGCGCGAGAACCTGCTGTGGGGCGAGGGCAAGGGGCTGAAGCTGGCGCTCATCACGCTCAACACCGGGCGACTGACGCTGCCCGCGACCATGGCCGCGCTCGGCAAGTGGTGCCTCGCCGTGTGCCGAACGTGGGCGAACGAGCGCTCGCAGTGGGGCAAGCCGGTCGGCCGCCACGAGGCGGTGGCGCACATGCTCGCCAAGATGGCCGCGGACACCTACGCCATGGAGGCCGTCGCCGACCTGGGCTGCCTGCTCGCCGACCGCGGGAAGAGCGACATCCGCCTGGAGGCCGCGATCGGCAAGCTGTGGAACACGGACGTGGGCTGGGCCCTGTGCGACGACGCCATGCAGATCCGCGGCGGGCGCGGCTACGAGACCGCGCCGAGCCTGGCCTCGCGCGGCGAGCCGCCGGTGGCGCTCGAGCGCGCCATGCGCGACGTGCGCATCAACCGCATCTTCGAGGGCTCGAACCAGGTGATGCGGCTGTTCATCGCGCGCGAGGCGCTCGACCTGCACCTGAAGGTCGCGGGCGACGTCGTGATGCCGGGCGTCGCCGCCGGCAGGCGCTTCTCGGGCCTGGTGCGGGCGGGCGGCTTCTACGCGTGGTGGTACCCGACGCGCTGGCTGGGCTGGGGCCGCTGGCCGCAGTACGCGGAGTTCGGGCGGCTGGCCGGGCACCTGTGCTGGGTCGAGCGCACGTCGCGCCGGCTCGCGCGCCAGATGTTCCACCTCATGGTGCTGAACGGCCCCGCGCTCGAGAAGAAGCAGGGGCTCCTGTTCCGCGCCGTGGACGTGGGCGCGGAGCTGTTCGCGATGGCCGCCACGTGCGTGCGGGCGCACCGCGACGCGAAGCGCGGGACCGGAGGGAAGACCCCGTACGAGCTCGCCGACACGTTCTGCCGCGCCGCGCGCCGGCGCGTCGAGGCTCTGTTCGCAGGCATCGGCTCCAACGACGACGCGCACGCCTACGGCGTGGCGCGCGGCATGCTGGACGGCCGGTTCACGTGGCTCGAGCACGGCGTCGTGCACGCGCCCGTCGTGGGCCCGGACGTCGTCGAGCCGGCGCCGAAGGTCGCGGTCGGGCAGCGGTAGCGCGCGGCCGCGTTCACCGAACCACCTCGAACACCGCCACGCCGTCGCCCGGCGCGGGCCGCGTCGCGTGGACGATCCGCACGCGGGGCTCGCGTGCGATCCGGTCCGCGTCGAGGAGCGGCGCCAGCTGCGGGCGGAGCAGGCGCACGACGTACTCCTCGACCACCAGATGGGTGGCGCCGCTCGCGCGCGCGTGTTCCAGCACCACGTCGAGCGGCTCGTCGGGGAGCTGGACGTGGCGCCGGTTGGCGAAGAACGGCACGTAGCTCTTGCGGTCCATGACCACGGCATCGGCGGGCGAGTGGGTCGCGAGCCACGCGCCCGCGCCGCGCATGGCCGCCATCGGTCCGTCGTCGAACGCGAGCGCGCGGTCGCCCGCGGGGCCGCCCCACGCCCACGCCGTGCCCAGCCCGACGAGCACGCCCACGGCGATGCCGGCGCGCGGGTCCTTCGCCCACGCCCGCGCCAGCGCCAGACCCGCGAGCAGCGCGAGCGAGGGCAGCAGGAGCTGCGTGAAGCGGAGATCGGCGGGGGCGGCGAGCAGCGGCGTCACGAGCGGGAGGGCGAAGAAGCCGAGCCATCCGGCGCCCACCCGGAGCAGCGCCAGGCCCGCGAGCGAGGCGAGCAGAAGCGGCACGGGCCAGGCCTGGAGCACGCGCCGGCCCTGCGCGACGAGCCGCGCCGGGTAGGCGCGGGCGATCGCCGCGCCGTCGCGCGCGAGCCGGGTCCCCAGGCCGACCGAGTCGGCGAACGCGGTCGGGTCGGCGAGCCGCCACTCCTCGGCGCGCGCGTCGGCCGCGGGGGCGCGCACGAGCACCGACT
>CAZSQX010000009.1:0-31785 GCA_964609125.1 uncultured bacterium | reverse complement strand
GCACCGACTTGGGGCTCAGGCTCCAGCTGCCGTGCGTCCAGCGGAGCGCGAGCGAGTGCGGCAGCGCGACGCACGCCGCGAGCAGGAGCGCGAGCCAGCGCTGGCGGGCGCGGAGCGGCGCGCACAGCGCCGCGACCGGCGCGAGCACCGCCGCCTCGGGCCGCACCCACCACGCGGCCCCGAGCAGCACGCCGCCGGCGGCCGCGCGCCCCGCGTCGAAGCAGAGCGCGCCCGCGAACGCGAGCGCGAGGAACGTGGATTCGGTCATGATGGCGCCGCCGTAGACGGCGAGCAGCGGATGGAGCGCCACGAGGCCCGCCGGCAGGAGCGCGAACGCGGGGGACATCCGCCGGGCCGCGGCCTCCCAGACCAGCACCACCAGCGCGAGCGAGGCGACGAGCGAGACGAGTCGCCCGGGCAGCTCGCGCCCGGGGGCGGCGAACGACGCGGCCGCGACGAGCAGCGGGTAGCCCTCGTGCGCGGGGGCGGGCTCCATCCGGCCGGCGCGCACGTCCTCGGCCATCCTCACGTAGAGCGGCGAGTCCATGGTGAGCCCGCTGTTGCCCGCGGCGAGCAGGAGCCGGAGCGCGAGGGCGGCCAGCAGCACGGTCGGCAGGCCGAAGCGGGCCGCGGGATGCGTCGCGACTTCGCGGGCCGGGACGGGCGAGCGGTCCATGTCGCGTCAGGGTAGGGGCTTCGGTCCGTGCCCGCACCCGGCGCCTCAAGCGGACGCGGCAAACCCTTCCGGGGCATTGCCCGTGGCCCCCGGCTGGGGCATGATGCCGCCCTGCCTGCCAGGGAGGCGGGTGGGAGGGCGCGGTCTCCCCGGCCGGACGCCCTCCTTATCGGTAAGGACGGCCGCCCGCGGCCGGCCCCCATGGACCCGGGGTCGCAGGACTGCCCTCACGCCCGTGCCCTCCGCCTCGCTCACGGCCAAGCGCCGTCGCCAGATCCTCGCCGTCCTGCTGGGCGCGTTCGCGCTGCTCGCGATGGCGAGCGTCTCCACGTTCCACCGCCCGGCGCCGGGGGCCGCATTCTGGCAGAGCCCCAACGCCTGCGGCCCGGTGGGCGCGGGGCTCGCGTGGCTGCTGGCGTGGATGTTCGGCCGGATGGCCGCGTTCTTCGTGCCGTTCGGGGCGGCGTTCTGGAGCTGGAACCGGGTCCGCGCCGAACCGCTGCGTCCGATCCTCCTGCGGACGGGGCTCGCGGCGCTGCTGCTGTTCGAGATCTGCACGCTGTTCGGGCTCGCCGGGCTCGACCGCTGGGACTGGAGCGGGGGCTGGGGGCTGGCGGCTTCGCTCGCGCTCCAGTCGTCGCTCGGCCAGGTGGGCTCGTGGGTCGTGGCCTCGGCGCTGCTCGTGGCCAGCGCGCTCGCGGCGAGCGAGCTGGGCTTTCATTGGATCGGCGCGCTCATGAAGGGCGCGGTCGTGACCCCGGTGCAGGGCGCGGCCTCGGCCCTGGACTCGTGGCGCGAGCGCCGCGAGGAGTCGGCGCGGCTCGCGGCCCGCGAGCGGGCGCGCGAGGAGAAGCAGGCGCGCAAGCGCCCGGCGTCCGCGCCTGTCGTCGAGGAGCCCGCGCCGCCGGCGGCCCCGCGCATCAGCCCGCCCGAGCCCGCGCCGGTGCGGGCGGAGCGTGCGAAGCCCATCCCGGTGCCGGTCATCAAGTCGCCGGCCCGCCCGCGCCCGGCCCCCGCGGAGGCGTCGCGCGGGCCGGCCGCCAAGGCGGGGCCCGCGCCCAGCGAACCGCTGCCGCCGCTCTCGCTCCTCGACCTCCCGTCCCAGCCGGAGGACCTGGTCACCGCCGCGGACCTGACGGCGCAGGCCAACCAGCTGGTGGCCAAGCTCGCCGACTTCGACATCGACGGGCGGGTCACCGAGATCCACCCCGGCCCGGTCGTGACCATGTTCGAGTTCGAACCGGCCGCGGGCATCAAGGTGGGCAGCATCGTCTCGCTCGAGGACGACCTGGCGCTGGCGCTCCGGGCGCTCAAGATCCGGGTCATCGCCCCGCTCCCGGGCCGCGGCACGGTGGGCGTCGAGATCCCGAACCCGCGCCGCCGCACGGTGTATCTACGCGAGGTGATCTCGAGCCCGCAGTACGAGAAGCAGGACGCCGCCCTCAAAGTGCCGCTGGGCGTGGACGTGAACGGCCAGCCGTTCATCTGGGACCTCGCCCGCATGCCGCACGTGCTGGTGGCGGGCGCGACCGGCGCGGGCAAGAGCGTGTGCCTGAACGCCATCATCACCGGGCTCCTCTACCAGCACGACCCGCGCACGCTGCAGATCGTGATGGTGGACCCGAAGATGGTGGAGCTCGCCATGTACGACGGCATCCCGCATCTCGCCATGCCGGTCGTCACCGACGCCAAGCGCGCGGCGCGCGCGCTGCGCTGGGCGGTGGCCGAGATGGAGAAGCGCTACAAGCTGCTCGCGCAGGTCGGCGCCCGCAACATCAACACCTACAACGAGCGCGTGGCGAGCGGGAAGCTGCCGCCGGCCGAGGGCGAGGAGAAGCCTCCGGCGCGGCTCTCGTACGTGGTGGTGATCGTGGACGAGTTCGCCGACCTGATGGTGCAGGTGCCGGCCGAGATCGAGGAGCCCATCGCGCGGCTGGCGCAGATGGCGCGCGCCGTCGGCATCCACCTCGTGCTGGCGACGCAGCGGCCGAGCGTGGACGTCATCACCGGCGTCATCAAGGCCAACTTCCCCAGCCGGATCGCGTTCCGCGTGGCCAGCAAGGTGGACTCGCGCACCGTGCTCGACATGAACGGGGCGGAGAACCTGCTCGGCATGGGCGACATGCTGTTCCTGCCGGCGGGCAAGCCCGATCCCTACCGCGTGCACGGCGCGTTCGTGTCGGAGGAGGAGGGGCACCGCGTGGTGGAGTTCTGGCGCGCCAAGGCCGCGGCGAGCACCGCGGCCAGCCCGCCGCTCGCCACCGACGTGAGCCTCGCCGAGGGCGACGACGAGGAGGAGGGCGCGGACGAGTTCATGGACGACGAGCTGATCCCCGAGGCCGCGCGCCTCGTGGTGATGCACCACCAGGGCAGCACGTCGCTGCTGCAGCGCCGGCTGAAGGTGGGCTACTCGCGGGCCGGGCGGCTCATGGACCAGCTCGAGCAGTTGGGGGTCGTGGGCCCGTTCAACGGCAGCAAGGCGCGCGACGTGCTCGTGGACCAGAACTGGCTCCAGCAGAAGGGCTTCGAGTGACGCCTGGCCGTCCTCCGAAGCCCGCCGCCGAGCTCTCCGCCGCCGAGCGTACGGCCGGCGGAGGCCGCCGCGGGCGGGCGCCGCGGGGCGCGACGCGGGCGCCGGCGATCGCGTTCGTGACGCTCGGCTGCCCCAAGAACACGGTGGACAGCGAGCACATGGTCGGCGCGCTCGTGCGCGACGGCTTCCGCACCGTCGGCGCGCCGGCCGAGGCGGACGTGGCGGTCGTCAACACCTGCGCGTTCCTGCAAAGCGCGGTGCGCGAGTCGAAGGCCGCGATCGCCGAGCTCGCCCGGCTCAAGCGCACGAGCCGGCTGCGCGGGCTGATCGTCACCGGCTGCCTGGCGCAGCGCGCCGGGGGATCGCTGCTCGAGGAGTTCCCCGGCGTGGACGCGGTGCTCGGCACCGGCCAGTGGAGCGAGATCACGCGCGCCGCGCGCCACGTGCTCGGGCGTCGGCGCGAGCGGCCCGTACGGCGCGAGGACCCGGGCGGCGCGCTCGAGCCGGACTCGCCGCGCGCGCTGTCCACGCCGCGCCACGTGGCCTACCTCAAGATCAGCGAGGGCTGCGACCATCGCTGCACGTTCTGCATCATCCCGCGGCTCCGCGGCGACCAGCGCTCGAAGCCGCTCGCGCAGCTCGTGCGCGAGGCCTGCGAGCTCGCCGCCGCGGGGGTGCGCGAGCTGAACCTGATCGGCCAGGACACGACCGGCTGGGGCAGCGACCTGCCCGGCCGCCCGGAGCTGGCGGACCTGCTCGCCGCGCTCGACCAGGTGGAGGGCCTGACCTGGATCCGGGTCCAGTACACCTACCCGCGGCTGTGGAGCGACCGGCTGATCGAGACCTGGGCCGGGGCGAGGCGCGTCGTGCCCTACGTGGACATGCCGCTCCAGCACATCGCTCAGGACATGCTGCGCGCCATGGCGCGCGCCATGACCGAGCGCGACACGCGCGAGCTGGTGCGCCGGATCCGGACCGGCATCCCCGGCGTGGCGCTCCGGACCAACTTCATCGTAGGGTTCCCGGGCGAAACGGACACCCACTTCCAGCAGCTCGTCCGCTACCTGGAGGAGGAGCCGTTCGAGAACGTGGTGGTGTTCGCCTACGAGCGGGAGCCGGAGACGCCATCGCACGCGATGACGCCGCGGGTCCCGCTCACCGTGCGGCGCTCGAGGCGCGCGGCGCTGCTCGCGCGCCAGCAGGTGCTGTCGCGCGAGCGGCTCGCGCGGCGCATCGGCGAGTCGCTGACCGTCATGGTGGACGGGCCGGCCGGACGCGGGCAGTGGGCGGCGCGCACGGCCGGTTCGGCATGGGAGGTGGATGGTGGCGTGGTGGTGGAGGGGGACGGGCTGGTCCCCGGTCAGATCGCGACGGTGCGCGTGACCGGCGCGGCGTCCTACGACCTGTTCGCTCGCGTGGAACGGCCCGCCGATCCCGCGCTGCACGTACTCGGCGGAACGTGAGGACTTCGAGGATGCGATCCCTGAAGCGGCTCCCCGTGGCGGTCCTGCTCGCGCTGGTCGCGATCGCGCCCGAGGCGGAGGCGAAGAAGTTCCGGTACGCGAGCGGCCCCAGGCCGCCGGAGGATTCCACGCTGGCGGTGGCGGACCGCTACCTGGAGCCGGTGGTGCGCTCGCGCGGGCCGCGCGTGCCCTACACGAACCTCCAGCTCACCCAGTTCGTCGCGGACACCGCGGTGGCGCGCTCGCTCGCGCGCGCGGTCGTGGACTCGGGAACGCACGCCGTGCTGGCGCCGTCGCTCGACCACCCGCTCAACTTCGTGCTCGAGCACTCGCTGCTGAAGGCGCTCTCGAGCCGCGGCGTGGACGTGACCGTGCGGCGCGAGCCGATCCCCGACGACAGTTTGAAGGCGCTGTTCGGCCGCCCGGGTGACCCGGTGATCGAGTACACGCTCGCCTCGGCGCGCGTCACCTACCTGCGCTACGTGGGCATCCTGCCCGGCCGCGTGAAGGTCGAGCGGCAGGCGCTCGTCACCGGCAGCATCGGCATGCGCGACCCGAACAGCTCCCGGGTGCTGTGGACGGGCGACCTCGGACAGAATTTCGTGGACCGCTTCTCGCGGAACCAGGTGGCCCTGGTCGAGGAGGAGCGGTACCCCGACCTGAAGGCGGAGCTCCCCGCCCGCAACGTGGACAAGGTGCTGGAGCCGGTGATCGTCGTCGCGGTGGTCGGCGGGCTCGTCGCCCTGTTCTTTCAGAACCGTCCGTGAGCGCGTGCCGGTCGCGCCGGAACCTCCCGGGAAGGACCTCCATGAGACGGACCCTGCCGGGCGCGCTGCTGCTCGGGTTGCTGGCGGGCTGCGGCGCGTCCGTGCTGCCCCAGGTGCACGACGAGCGCGGCCGGCTCGACCTCGCGCGCCGCCTGTACGACAAGGGAGACGCGCCGCTCGCGATCCAGGTGCTCGCGCCCTACTCCGCGTCGGGGAGCGGCTCGGCCGACGTGGACGAGGCCGTCTACCTGCTCGGCCTCTGCCACCTCAGGACGCGCGAGTGGACCCTGGCGCAGGGCGACTTCGAGCGGCTGCTGCGCGACTTCCCCGAGAGCGACTCGGCGGCGTCGGGCGCGTTCCGGCTGGGCGAGGCGCTGTGGGGTCAGGCCCGCGGCCCCGACTTCGACCAGGAGTTCACGCTGCGCGCGCTCGATCAGTGGATGGCGTACCGGCGCGACCATGCCGGGCACTGGCTCGCCGACGCCGCCACGCGGCGGATCGCCGAGGCGCGCGCCCGGCTCGCGACGAAGCTCTACCGGACCGGCGACCTCTACGTGCGGCTGCGCGATTACCAGGCGGCGCGCAACTACTTCCGCAGCGTGCTCACCGAGTACTCGGAGTCGCCGCTCTACGGCGACGCGCTGATCGGCTGGGCGGTGGCGAGCGCCCGGCTCGGCGAGCGCGACACGGCGCTCGCCGTGCTCGGCGACCTGGAGCGGGAGTTCGCGACCCAGCCGCTCGGCCTGAAGGCGGCGCGGACCCGTGCGGACGTGCTCAAGTGGCGCCCGCCGGCCAGGGACGGGAAGCGCCGCACCGCTCCCAACGAGCCCGCACCGCTCTCGGCGCCGACCGGGGGCATGCCGTGAGCCCGCTCCGGGCGCGTCGCTCGAAGCGCCTGGGCGTGATCGGCGGCACGTTCGACCCCCCGCACCTGGGCCACCTCGCGTTCGCCGAGTGGGCGCGCGGCGCGCTCCGCCTGGACCGCGTGCTGTTCGTGCCGGCGGGCTCCCCGCCCCACAAGCGCTCGGGATCGCCGTCCCCGGCCGCACACCGGCTCGCGATGACGCGGCTCGCGGTGCGCGGGAACCCGGCGTTCGGGGTGTCCGCGCTCGAGGTGCGCCGGTGCGGCCCGTCGTACACCGTGGACACGCTGCGCGCGCTCGCCGCGCGTCACCCGGGGGCGCGCCTGCACCTGCTCATGGGCGCCGACATGTTCGCCTCGTTCGGCGCCTGGCGGGAGCCGGACGAGATCGCTCGCCGAGCGCGGCTCGTGGTGGCGCTCCGGCCCGGCGCGGCGCCCCCGCGGCGGGCGCGGCGAGGCGCGCCGGCGTGGGCGCGGCGGGTGACGTGGCTCGCGAACCCGACGATCGAGCTGTCGTCCACAGCGCTCCGCGAGCGGGCGCGCCGGGGCGGCTCGCTCCGCTACCTCGTGCCCGACGCGGTCGCGCGCTACGTCGAGCGGCACCGGATGTACGCCCCGCGGCGGAGGCGCGCGTGAGCTACCGGCCGCAGGAGTTCTGGGAGGAGCGGCTCGCGAGCCAGTTCGACCTGCGCGGGACGGGCGAGACCGGGCTGCCGCTCGCCTACAACCGCGCCTGCTACCGCCTGCGCGCGGACGTGCTCGGCGCCGCGCTCGTGCACGCGGGCGCGTCGCCGCGCGGGCGGCGCGTGCTGGACGTGGGCTGCGGCACCGGGTTCTGGACCGACTGGTATGTCACGCGCGGCGCCGACTACACGGGCGTGGACATCGCGCAGGTGAGCGTGGACCGGCTCGCCGCGCGTTACCCGGGCGTGCGGTTCGTGCGCGCCGACGTGAGCGACGGCGTGCCGGGCGGGCCCTACGACGTCGTCAACGTGTTCGACGTGCTCTACCACATCACGGACGACGCCCGCTGGGAGGCGGCGCTGCGCCACCTCGCCGGGTCGCTCGCGCCGGGCGGGCTGCTGCTCGTGACCGACGTGTTCGCGGACCGCGGCGCGCTCGCCGAGCACAACGTCATGCGGCCGCTCGCGCGCTACCTCGACGTGCTGGGCTCGGCCGGCCTGGTGCGCGAGCAGCTCCGGCCGACGCACGTGCTGCTCAACCGGCACCTCGGCCCGTGGCGGTTCCTCAACCGCTGGCCGGGGCTGCTGCTGGTCCTCGACCGCGCCCTGCTCGCGCTCGGCCTCGGGCACGACGCCGCCGCGAACAAGCTGCTCGTCTGCCGCCGGCGGGCCTGAGCGTCGCATGGCCCGCCTCGTCGTCCTCGACGCGCTCGGCCTCGCCTACCGCGCGTTCTACGCGCTGGCCCGGTTCGGGACCGACGCGGAGGGGCGGAAGGTCGCGCACTCGACGCTCACGAACTCGCGCAAGGAGCCCACGAACGCCATCTTCGGGATGGCGAACATCCTGCTCCGCCTGCGCCGGGAGCTGGCGCCCGACCGATGGGCGCTCGCCTGGGACGGGCCCGGCCCGACGTTCCGGCACGAGCTCTACACCGACTACAAGGCGCACCGGCCCGAGATGCCGGAGGACCTGTCCGTCCAGCTCACGCCCATCGAGGAACTCGCCCGCTGCCTCGGACTCGCGGTGCTCGAGAAGCCCGGCATGGAGGCGGACGACGTCATGGCCACGCTGGCGCGGATGGGCGAGGAGGCGGGCGACGAGGTGATCCTCGTGACCGGCGACAAGGACATGCTGCAGCTCGTCGGCGGCCGGGTGAGCGTGCTGGTGCCGGGGAAGGGCGACGAGTACTCGCGCCTGGACGCCGACGGCGTGCGCGAGCGCTGGGGCGTGGGCCCCGAGCGGATCCGCGACGTGCTCGCGCTCATGGGCGACGCTTCGGACGGCTACCCCGGCGTGCCCGGCGTGGGCCAGAAGACCGCGGTCGAGCTGATGCGCGCGCACGAGTCGCTGGACGCGCTCTACGAGCACCTCGACAAGGTCAAGAAGCCGTCGCTGCAGAAGAGGCTCCGCGAGAACCGCGCGCTCGCCTACCTGTCGCGCGAGCTGGCCACGGTCCGGCGCGACCTGGACCTGGGGCTCTCGCTCGATGACCTGGCGGCGGGGGCCATCCGCCGCGACGAGCTGCTGGCGTTCGCGAAGCGCTGGGAGGTGCGGCGGCTGGAGCAGGTGGCGAAGGAGCTGGGCGTGGCCGACGCCGACGCCGGCGCGCCGCCACCGCAGCGTCCGCCCGAGCGGCGCGGGACGGCCGCGGAGCAGGGGAGCGCGCCCGGCGCGGGGCGGGCGCACGACCCGGCGGGCGGTCCCGCGGCGGAGGAGCGCTTCGGCCTGGGCCGCATTGCGCCCCCGGAGCGGCCGCTGCCGGCATCGCTCGAGGCGGCGGCGCAGGGCGACCTGTTCGCCACGGCCACCGCCGAGGCGGGCGCGGAGGCGGGGGAGAGCGCCGAGGCGATGCGCGCGCGCGTGCACGCGGTGCGCGCCCGCGCGCTGCACGGGATCGCGGTGCTGCCGGTGACGGACGGCGCGCCGCCCCGGCTCGCGCGGCTCGTGGGCGTGGCGTTCGCGGCGCGGAGCGGCGACCACTGCTACGTGCCGGTCGCGCACGAGGCCGGCGGCAACGAGGGCGCGGAGCGGCTGCGCGACTGGTTCGGGCCGATCCTCGCCGACCCCGCGGTCGCGAAGGTGGCGCACGACTGGAAGTCGGCGATGCACGAGCTGGCCGCGGGCCAGGTCGGCGTCGCGGCGCCGTCGTTCGACGTGCGGCTCGGCTCGTTCCTGTGCGACCCGCAGCGCGACCACTCGCTCGGCGCGCTCGGCCGCGACGTGCTCGGGCTCGAGCTGGCGCCGGTGGCGCCGCCGACCGCGCGCGGGCGCCCGCGCCCCGGCCCGGGGACGCTGCCGCCCGGCGTGACGGGCCCGCGCGCCGGGCTTCGCGCCGCGGCGCTGCTGCCGCTCGCCGACGCGCTGCGCGCGCAGCTCGAGGCGCGCGAGCAGTGGAAGCTCTACGAGAAGCTCGAGCACCCGCTGATCGCGGTGCTCGTGGCCATGGAGCGCGCCGGCGTGGCGCTGGACGCCGCCGTGCTCGAGACCATGTCGGCGGACATGGGCCGCGAGATCGCGTCGCTCGAGGCCCGGCTCCAGTCGCTCGCGGGCGAGCCGGTGAACCTGGCGAGCGGCCCGCAGCTCGGCCGCATCCTGTTCGAGAAGCTGGGACTCCCCACGGGACGGAAGACCAAGACCGGATGGTCCACCGACTCCGAGGTGCTGGAGGGCCTCGCGGCCTCGCACGAGTTCCCGCGGCTGCTGCTCGAGTGGCGCGCGCTGGCCAAGCTCAAGTCCACGTACGTGGACGCGCTGCCGCAGGCGGTGGACCCCCGCGACGGGCGCGTGCACACCACGTTCGACCAGGCGGGGGCCGCGACCGGGCGGCTCGCCTCGTCCGACCCCAACCTCCAGAACATCCCCATCCGCACGCCGCAGGGCCGCGCCATCCGGCGCGCGTTCGTGGCCGCTCCCGGCTGCGTGCTGATCGGCGCCGACTACTCGCAGATCGAGCTGCGCGTGCTCGCGCACCTGTCCGGCGACCCGGAGCTGGTGCAGGCGTTCCGCGCCGGCGAGGACATCCACGCCGCCACGGCCCGGCGCGTGTTCGGGCTCACCGGCGACGTGCCTCCCGAGATGCGCGCGCGCGCGAAGGTGGTGAACTTCGGCGTGCTCTACGGCATGGGCCCGAGGAGCCTCGCCCAGCAGATGGGCCTCGAGCTGCAGGCGGCCAGGGAGTTCATCGACGGCTACTTCACCGCGTTCACCGGTGTGCGCCGCTACCTCGACGCCACGCTCGCCGAGGCGCGCGAGCGCGGCTGGGTGGCGACGCTGCTCGGCCGCCGGCGCTATCTGCCCGGACTCCGCAGCAGCCACGGCGCCGAGCGCTCGTTCGCCGAGCGTGCGGCGATCAACACGCCGATCCAGGGCTCGGCGGCCGACCTCGTCAAGCTCGCGATGCTGAGCGTGCATCGTGCACTGTCGGCGGGGGGTGGTGCGCGCCTTTTGCTGCAGGTGCACGACGAGTTGCTGGTGGAGTGCCCCCGGGGGGAGGCCCCCGCCACCGCATCGCTGGTGAAACGCGAGATGGAGGGCTGCTACCCTTTGAGCGTGCCGCTCACCGTGTCGGTGGGCACCGGAGACCGATGGTTCGATGTGCATTGACCCGCCGCTGCCCGCTCCCGGATCCGCCGCGCCCGCGCGCGGCGCGCGCGCCCGGCGCGCACCCGGCCCGGGGCCTTGGGTGCTGGGCCTCGTCGGGCCCGCCGGCGCCGGCAAGAGCACGGTCGCGCGCGCGCTCGAGCGGGACGGCGCCCGCGTGCTGGACGCCGACCGAATCGGGCGCGAGATCGCCGAGCGCGACCCGGAGGTGCGCGCGGCGCTGAGCGCCGAGTACGGCGCCGCCGTGTATCGCGCCGACGGCTCGCTCGACCGCGGCGCGGTCGCGGCCCGCGTGTTCACGGACCCCGCGGCGCTCGCGCGGCTCAACCGCCTCGTCCACCCGCGCATCGTCGCGCGGCTGCGCGAGGGGATCGCCGCGGCGGCGCGCGAGGGATTCGCCGGGACGCTCGTGGTGGACGCGGCGCTGCTCCTGGACTGGGGTTTTGAGCGCGAGTGCGACGCGGTGCTGGCCGTGATCGCGCCGGAGGCGCTCCAGGTCGAGCGGCTCGTGGCCGCGCGCGGCTGGACCGAGGAGCAGGCGCGGCAGCGGCTCGCGAACGCGCGCGACGCGGAGGGCTTCCGCGCGCCCGCCGACGCGGTCGTCGTGAACGACGGCAGCGAGGCCGCGGCGGTGGCGGCGGCGCGGGCCGTGGTCGCGGAGCTGGCCGAGCGCCGCCGCGGGAGCGCCCGGTGAGCCTGCGCGGGCTGTGGGCCCGTCTGGTCGCCCGCCTCGCGGGCGGCGGTCCCGCGGACGACGGGCGCCTGGCCGAGCGCGCGCTCGGCGCGCTCGAGCACGCGCTCGCCGCGAGCGATTCCGAGGCGCGCGTGGCGCGGTTGCGCGAGGCGCTCGCGATCGCGGAGCGGCTGTCCGGCGAACGCGGCGACCACATGGTGCTGGAGGCCTCGCTCCACCTGGGCGAGCGCCTGCGCGCCGCCGGCCGGCGCGAGGAGGCGGTGCTCCACTTCGAGCGGGCGATGATGCGCAGCTTCCGCGTCCCGGATCCGCTCGGGCGGCACCGGCGCGCCGGCGTGCTCACCCGGCTCGGCATCCTCGACCAGGAGGCCGGCGAGGTCTCCCGCGCGCGCGCGCGCTACTGCGAAGCCCTCGACCTCGGGCGCGACAGCGACTCGCAGCAGCTGCTCGGCATGCTGACCCAGGCCGCGTTCAACCTCGGGCTGCTCCAGAGCGAGGACGGAGACGTGGACCTCGCGGTGCGGAGCTGGGAGTCCGCGCTCGACCTGGGCGTGCGCGCCGGCCACCCCGCCGGCTGGGACCCGGCCGCGGTCGCGGCGTTCAACCTGGGCCACCTCCATTCGCGGCGCGGCGACCGCGAGCTGGCGTGCCGCATGTTCACGTCGGTGGCGCGGATCGCGGAGCCCTCGGGCACGCCGCTCGGCCGCATGGCGTGCGCGAAGGCCGCGCTCGCGCTGGCCGCCCTCGCCGACCAGGAGGGCCTGCTCGGCGCTCCCGAGGCGACGCGCCAGTTCGAGCGCGCGGCGCGGTTCGGGGAGGAGAGCGGCCTGCCCGAGGGCGCGCTCGCCGCGCTCCAGGGGCTGCTCGGGCTCGGCGAGCGCCTGTCCGCGGGCGGCCACCACGCCGAGGCGGCGAAGCGCTACCGCGAGGCGCTGGCGATGGCGGCGCGCTGCGAGCCGGAGCAGGCGGCCCGCTTCGACCTGCTCGTTCGCCTGCGGCTGGGCCAGTGTCTGGCCGAGACGGGCCAGCGCGGGGAGGCGGTCGTGCAGCTCGCGCGCGTGTTCGAGCTCGGCCGCCACATGGACGAGCCGGCGCTCCGCGAGCTGGCGGGCCAGGCGGCGTGCAACCTCCACCGCGCGCTGGCCGCGCTCGAACGCTGGGAGGAGGCGCGCGATCTGGCGGAGGCCTCGGTGGCGTTCACGCGTACGCTGGAGTCCGGCACCGGGCGCGCGCTCGAGGCCGCGGCGACGTACGCTCGCGCGTTCCAGGCGCTGCACGACGGCCATCCGGACGACGCGCTCGCCGGCCTCGCCGAGGTGGTGCGCCTCGGCCGCGCGAGCGGCGCCGGGGTGGGCCTCCGGATCGCGCTCGACGCGCAGCTCCTCGCCGGGCACCTGCACCGGCAGGCGGGGCGGACCGAGGCCGCGGTGCGGGCGTTCAAGGACGCGCTCGCCATGGCTCGCGACGCGGCCGCGGGCTCGGCCGAGCTGGACGCGATGGCGGCCATGGCTCACGTGAACCTGGGCCACGCGCTGTTCGCGCTCGAGCGCCCGTTCGAGGCGCGCAAGGCCTACGAGGCTGCGCTCGAGCGCGGCCGCGCGAGCGGGCTGCCGAGCGGTCGGGCCGCGGCCGCGAACGCAGCCCTGAACCTCGGCTCGTTCCTCGAGGGCGACGCGAGCGACGCCGAGCGGCGGGCGTGGTTCGAGTCGGCGCGCGGGCTCGGCCGATCGAGCGCCACGCCGCTCGGGCTCGAGTGCGCGGCGCAGGCCGAGCAGGCGCTCGCGAGCCTCGACCGCGGCGCCCCCGACTAGATGGCCTTCACGGATTCCGCATCGCCGCCGGCCCGGGCCGGCTTGCGTGGCGCCGAATCGATGAAAGCCTGACGGCGTCGCGGCGCGCGTGCGGGCGGGTGCGCCGGCGCATTGCGCCGTCCCCGCGCCGTGCGTAAGGTGCGAGTCGGCTCGCCGCACTCCCGCGGCGCGCACCACGGGGACCTCGATGCTCACGGCAGCGGATCTACGCAAACGGCTCGACCAGACCGGCGCCCGGCTGGAGGGCCTGCGGGGGTATCTTTGACGTCGCCCGTCTGCGAGGCGAGATCGCCACGCTCGAGGCCCGCATGGCGGAGCCCACGTTCTGGGACCGGCCGGAGGAGGCGCAGAAGCTCGTCGCGCAGGTGAAGACCGCGAAGCGCGTGGTGGACGAGTTCGATGCGCGCGAGGGCTCGTTCCGGAGCCTCGGCGAGCTGGTGGACCTGGCGGAGCGCGAGGGCGACCCCGACCTCATGAACGAGATCGAGCGCGAGCTGGGCGTGCTCGAGCGCCAGGTGGTCGAACTGGAGACCCGCAGCCTGCTGCAGGGCGAGCACGACCGGCTCGGCGCCATCGTCATCATCCATCCGGGTGCGGGAGGCACCGAGTCGCAGGACTGGGCCGAGATGCTGCTGCGCATGTACCAGCGCTGGGCGGAGCGCCACGGCTACCCGGCGCGGCTCCTCGACCACCAGCCGGGCGAGGAGGCGGGCATCAAGGATGCCACGCTCGAGATCGACGGCGAGTTCGCGTACGGTTACCTCAAGGCCGAGTCGGGCGTGCACCGGCTCGTGCGCATCTCGCCCTACGACGCGAACGCGCGCCGGCACACCTCGTTCGCCTCCGCCACCGTGCTGCCCATGATCGACAACACGGTCAAGGTCGAGATCGCGCCCGGAGATCTGCGCATCGACACGATGCGCGCCGGCGGCGCGGGCGGCCAGCACGTGAACAAGACCGAGTCCGCGGTGCGCATCACCCACCTGCCGTCGGGCATCGTCGTCCAGTCGCAGGCGGAACGCAGCCAGCACCGCAACAAGGACGCAGCCATGAAGATCCTGATGTCGCGGCTGTTCGTGCTCAAGGAGCAGGAGGCGAGGGCCCGCACCGACGCGCTGGCCGGGCCCAAGAAGGACATCGACTTCGGCAGCCAGATCCGCTCGTACGTCCTGCAGCCGTACACGATGGCGAACGACCACCGCACCGAGACCAAGCTCACCGACGTGCACGCCGTCCTGGACGGCGACCTCGACCCGTTCATCGACGCCTGGCTGAAGAGCCGGCGGTCCCACACGGAGCGCGCATGATCCCCGGCCACATCTTCCGCGAGTACGACATCCGCGGCCTGCACGAGACCGAGCTCACGAACGAGGTGGCGGAGGCGGTGGGCCGCGCGTTCGCCACGCGGATCCGCGCGGAGGGCGGCGCGCGCGTGGCGCTGGGGCAGGACGTGCGGCCGTCGTCCGAGCGGCTCGCGCGCGCGGCCGAGCGCGGCATGCTCGCCGCAGGGCTCGCGGTGGAGCGGGTGGGGGTGGTGCCGACGCCCGCGCTCTACTACGCGGTGGTCGCGCGCGGGCTCGACGGCGGCATGCAGGTGACCGGCAGCCACAACCCGCCCGAGTTCAACGGCTTCAAGATGAGCAAGCGCAAGCTGCCGCTGTTCGGCGCCGAGATCCTCGAGATGCGCCGCGCGATCCAGGCCGGCGAGCTGGCGGAGGCGAGCGGAGGGCGCTGGAGCGACCGCCCGGTGCTGGACGAGTACCGCGCGATGCTGGTCGAGCGCTGCCGGAGCGGGCGCGCGCTGTCGGTGGTGATGGACTGCGGGAACGGCTGCGCCGGGACGGTCGTGCCGCAGGTGTTCGAGCGCATGGGCCACCGCGTGACGCCGCTCCACGCCGAGCTGGACGGGCGGTTCCCGAACCACCTGCCGGACCCCACGGTGCCGGCGCTGCTCGTGGACCTGCAGCGCAAGGTGCGCGAGACCGGGGCCGACCTCGGCATCGGCTTCGACGGCGACGCCGACCGGATCGGCGCGATCACCGGCTCGGGCCGCATCGTGTGGGGCGACCAGCTGCTGGCTCTGTTCGCGCGCGACGTGCTCTCCCGCGTGCCCGGCGCGCCGATCCTGTTCGACGTCAAGTGCTCGCAGGCGCTGGCCGAGGACATCCGCGCCCACGGCGGCGTGCCGCAGATGTGGAAGACCGGGCACTCGCTGCTCAAGAAGCGCCTCGCCGAGACCGGCGCGCCGCTCGCCGGCGAGATGTCGGGCCACATGTTCTTCAGCGAAGGCTTCTTCGGCTTCGACGACGCGTTGTTCGCGGCGGGCCGGCTGCTCCGCTACGTCGCCGGCACGGGGCGGACGCTCGACGAGCTGGTCGCGAGCCTGCCGCAGTACCACTCGACGCCCGAGACGCGGCTCGCCTGCCCCGAGGACCGCAAGTTCGAGGTCCCCGACCTGCTCAGGTCCGAGTACGCGGGCAGGTACCGGGTGGTGGACATCGACGGCGTCCGGGTCGAGTTCGGGGACGGCTGGGGGCTCGTGCGCGCCTCGAACACCCAGCCGGCGCTGGTGGTGCGCTTCGAGGCGCGCAGCGCCGAGCGCCTCGCCGAGATCCAGGCCACGATGATGGCGTCGCTGCGGCGGCTCGGTGTCGAGGAGACGCCGGTCGCCCACTGAGCCGCGGCGGCGAGTCCGGGGCGGGGACGAGCTCGCGGGCGCGCGGCGGCTGCCGCGCGCGTTCTTCGCCCGCGGCCCGCGCGCGCTGGCGCGCGCGCTGCTCGGGCGCATGCTCGTGCACGACGACCCGGTCGCCGGCCGGATCGCCGGCCGGATCGTGGAGACCGAGGCCTACGGTGGCGCCGACGACCCCGCGAGTCACGCGCACCGCGGCGCCACGCCGCGCAACCGGGTCATGTTCGGCCCGCCGGGGCACGCCTACGTCTACTTCACGTACGGCATGCACCACTGCTTCAACGTCGTGTGCGGCCGCGAAGGCCGGGCGGCCGCCGTGCTCATCCGCGCGCTGGCGCCGGTCGCAGGCGTGGACGCGATGGCGCGCCGGCGGGGGACCCGAGACCGCGCGGGGCTCGCGCGCGGGCCGGGTTCGCTCACGCGGGCGCTCGGGCTCGACCGGGGCCACGACGGCGCGGACCTCACGCGCGGCGCGCTGTGGGTGGCCGACCGGCCGCCGCTGCGAGAGGGCCGCCGCGTCGAGCGCGGCCCGCGCGTGGGCATCCGGGTCGCGACCGAGCGCGCCTGGCGCTACTGGCTCGCGGGCGACCCGCACGTCTCCCGCGCGCGCAGGCCCGGTCCCGCCGCGCCGCGTCGCCCCGGGAGAGGCGCGTCGCGCCGCACGGGAGCGCGCCTAGAAGCCCGTTGACACCCCCGCGGGCCATTCCTAGTATCCGCCGGCACTTCGTTCGCCGTGCGTGCTTTCGCCTTCTCGGCGGGAGGGCGTCGCCCTGCCATCCGCACGGCACCCCGCTGCACGAGAGCGATGATCGAAAGGAGCCGTGGATGAGCCCCACGCGCCGGGTGTCACCGCGCGCGCCGTCGCTGTGCCTGCTGGCCATCCTCCTCGCGCCGCCGCAGGCCCGGGCGCAGTTCTACGATCCGGCGCTGCACGCGCTGGACATCGCTCCCCAGGCGATCGCCCGCAGCCCGCGCCTGCTCGGCATGGGCGGGCTCTCGATCTCCATCCCGGACCGAGACGCGTCGCTCGACCTGTGGGACCTCGGCCGCATCCCGGTGGGCCTCGGCTTCGACGACACGACCTCGACGCTCGACCTGCGCCCGGGCACGCGCGCGCTGTCCTCGGTGCGGAGCCTGCCCGCGGGCCGCGAGCGGCAGAACCTGGCCGCGCGCTCGAACGTGGCACAGTTCGAGGCCGTCTACCGCAGCCGCGTCTCGGAATCGGTGTTCGGCGTCGTCGGCGACCTGAGCGGTCTGCGCTGGGACCGGCCGTATTCCGAGTTGTCCGAGTTGCGCCAGGGCGTGCTGCATCCCGAGGTGCTCGCGATCCTCGGCGGCCGCGTGCCGCGCTGGTTCGGCGGACAGGTGAGCTGGGCAACGCACCTGCGCGTCCGTTCGGAGAACCTGCAGGACGAGTACCGCCGCATCGTGAGCAACGCGGCCGGCGACTACCTGGACCAGGCGGGCGACCTGCTTCCTCCTCCGAGCGAGTTCACGCCCACGGACGTGAGCGTGAACACCGGCGCCTACGGCTTCTCGACCGCGTTCGGGATCGGCTCGCGCTCGCACCTCGCGCTCTGCATCGAGCACGAGGGCAACCGCATCAAGTCCACGAACGAGCTCCAGCGCTCGACGTCGGAGACGAGCGAGGACCGCCCGTTCTGGGTCGGGCAGGCGACGCTCGCGGGACGGCTCGGGAAGACGCTCGAGTTCGGCGTGGACGGCATCGGCCGGCTGTCCAAGTCGGAGGCCGATTGGCGATTCTCGGCCTCGGCCGGCGTCGGCACCGAACCGCTCTCCGGACGCGGCAACCTGCTCCGCCGCGAGGAGAAGGCGAGCGAGATGCGCGCCCGGCTGCGCTGGTCCCCGGGCCGCGCCACGTTCGCGGGCGCGCTCACGACGGCGGCGAGCCGCGTGTTCGTGGACCCGCCGAACGCCGGCGACGCGACCGCGTTCAACCGCTTCCTCAACGTCGCGTTCCAGCGCTCGGGCACGGACACGCTCGCGTTCCCGGACAGCGTCGTGCACCACGAGTCGCGGCGCTACGCGGTGGCCTGGGTCGGGGGCGCGAGCTACCGCCTCGGCGCCACGACGCTCGGCGGCGAGTTCCACTGGTCGCGCGACCTGCGCACCTCGACGTTCGCGCTCGAGGGCCCGCGACGGATCGCCTGGGACGCGCGCGGCGGGCTGGAGCATCCGCTCGGCCGCCAGATGAAGGCGCGCGCCGGTTACGCCTACCGGTTCGTGGACGAAGACGACCTCACGGCGGGGAACGAGTACATCGGCCACGCGCTGTCGGTCGGAGTGGGCTACGCTCCCGCGGGCGGCCGCTGGTCCATGGAATCCGGGTACGTGATCGAGCTGCGCGGCGAGGAGTCGGAGACCCCGTCCGACGAGCGCCAGACGCGGCAGAACCTGGCATTCCAGGTCCACTGGGTGTTCTGAGCCGCCGGGCGGACGGGCCGCGCTCGTCCGAAGGGGGTTGACCGCGGGTGGGGCGAGGGCCGATAGTACGCCCGTCGGGCGTACAGCACCCCGGGGCCGCTTCCGCGGCGGGTGCGTTTCCGTGTGTCGTCGCGTGCTCCTCCTCCGCGCCACGCGCCCGCTCCGCGTTCCCGGTGAGTCCCGCCCCCAGGAAGCGTCACGGGATCCACAGCGACTCCGGAAGTCGCGTTTCTCGAACGACTTGGGGTCCGGGTTCCGTTGACAGGGCAGACGGTTCCCGGCATCTTGTGCCGGATATCCCGGCTAGGATGACGGCCTTGCTGATCCGCAGGTTGGACCATTCGGGAGGGCTCCCACCCATGTTGCGCAGATCCGTCCGACGCCTGCTGCCGACGCTCGCGACGCTGGCCGTCCTGGCCGCCGCGACCGGCTCGGCGCTCGCACAGACACGCCCGGCCGCGCCGGCGAGCGCCACCACCGGCCGCATCTCCGGCCGGGCGCTCGAGCGGGGCAGGGAGCCGGTCTCGTTCGCGAACGTCGTCGTGCTCGGCACGAAGCAGGGAACCATGACCGATGAGACGGGCGCGTTCGTGATCGCCGGCGTCCCGGTCGGGACCTACCAGGTGAAGCTCCAGGCCATCGGCTACGACCCCGTCATCCAGACCGTGCAGGTGAACGCCGGCCAGACCGCGGTCTTGAACTTCACCGTCGGCCAGACCAAGGTCGTGAAGGAGATCGAGACGATCGAGGTGCGCGCCGAGAAGCGCATCGACACGAAGTCGTCCACGACCAAGCAGAGCATCTCCTCCGAGAAGCTGAAGGAGATCCCGGTGGACAACCTGAGCCAGGCCGTCGCCACCAAGGCGGGCGTCGTGGCGCAGGGCGGCGAGCTCCACTTCCGCGGCGGACGTGGCGGCGAGGTGAAGGTCCAGCTCGACGGGGTGGAGGCCACGGACCCGGCGTTCGGCGGCAGCGCGAACATCGCGAACCTGGCCGTCGCCGGAGCGGACGTGCTCTCGGGCGGCTTCGACGCCGAGTACGGCAACGCGCTGTCGGGCGTGATCAGCGTGTCCACGAAGGAGGGCACCGACCGCCTGGGCGGCGAGGTGCGCTGGGACACGGACCGCTACGGCGACCCCACCAAGACGTTCGACAACTACGACCGGTTCACGTTCGGTTTCGGCGGCCCGACCCCGGTGAAGAACCTCACCTACTTCGCGACCTACGAGGGCTCGTTCCAGGACACCTATCTCAAGTCCGGGGTCACGAAGCCGCGCCGCACGCTGCTCGACTTCATCCAGCTCGGGAACCGGCAGAGCAACCAGATCAACACCAACCTCAAGCTCGCGTACCGGCTGAACCCGCGCAACAAGCTGACGTTCGAGACCATCAACAACCGCACGATCAACACGCCCTACCTGCACGACTGGAGCCGCAAGGGCTTCGTCTCGGTGCTCTTCGACACGAGCCTCGCCCCGGACGGCAGCGTCACGCTCACGCCGCGCTACGGCAGCTGGTCCGCGATCAAGCTGGACTCGACCTACCAGTACGTGAACATGGCCGACCACGTGCCCACGCTGGACGACCGCTACCAGCAGTTCACGACGGTGTGGACGAACCAGCTCTCGGACAAGAGCGTGTGGACCACCCGCGTGGCGTCGCTGAACTTCAACACCAGCAACACCGTCGGCGGCAAGGAGCCCTGGGAGTACTGGATCCAGAACCCGTTCTACTGGAGCGGCAACCTGGGATTCGGCACGGAGGACAACCCGTACTTCGCGACGCACGGCGACGTGCCCAGCTACCTGCGGCGCCAGACGCGCGTGTACAACCTCAAGACCGACTTCTCGACCCGGCGCTGGAAGCAGCACACATGGAAGACCGGCCTCGAGGTCAAGTACAACCGCGTGCAGAACCTGTCGCTGACCTCGCCGAACAACGAGAGCTTCGGCCTGCCTGGCGGCACGCGCTCCGACTTCATCAACTACAACCCGGAGGGCGCGGCCTACCTCCAGGACCGCTGGGAGTTCGAGGGGCTCGTGCTGAACGCCGGGCTCCGGTTCGACATCTTCTCGCCCGGCTCGCAGATCAGCGACGCCGACCTGGCGAGCGGCAAGCGCTACAAGCAGCAGTTCAGCCCGCGCCTCGGCATCGCCTACCCGGTGTCCGACCGTGACGTGCTGAGCTTCCACTACGGCTGGACCTACCAGACGCCGAACCGGTCGTTCATCTTCGAGAACCGCGGCATCAGCTCGACGGTGGGCGTGAAGGGCAACCCCGACCTCGAGCCGGAGACGAACATCGCCTACCAGGCCGGCGTGCAGCACCTGTTCACCAAGGACATCTCCGGCCAGTTCTCGGTGTTCTTCAAGGACATCTACGGCCTGATCACGGTGCGCCAGGAGCGCGACGAGGCGGGCAACCTCGTCAACGTGTTCTACAACGGCGACTACGCCTCGGCGCGCGGCTTCGAGGCCAGCCTGATCAAGAGCTTCAGCCACAAGTTCTCGGCCGACGTGAACTACACCTACTCGATCGCCACGGGCGTCGCGTCGGACCCGAACACGGCGCTGCAGTTCTTCAACGGCGGCCGGCTCTACCTGCCCATCAGCGAGCAGCCGCTGAACTGGGACCAGCGGCACACCGTGAGCATCGCCAGTACGATCCGCGACCCGGGCAAGTGGGGCCTGCGCATGCTGTGGACGTACGGCTCGGGCTTCCCGTTCACGCCCGCGTTCCGCAACGACCGGCGCCCCGACCCGGCGCTCACGAACTCGCGCCGGCTGCCGTCGCAGGCCCGCCTGACGATCGACGCCGACAAGTTCTACCGGATCTGGGGCCAGAACGTGACGCTGTTTATGGACGCCCGGAACGTGCTCGACGCGCGCAACATCCAGAACATCTCGACGGGCGGCCGCAGTCCGTTCGTGAACACCGCCGGCGACGATTACACGATCTACTTCACCGAGACCGGCCGCACCGGCGGCGCCTACCTCCAGGACATCAACGGCGACAACGTCCTCGACTGGGTCCCGCTCAACGACCCGCGCGTGTTCGAGGAAGGCCGGAACGTCCGAATGGGCATCAGCGTCACCTTCTGACGATGAGCACCGGGGCCAGCAAGGAGTTCGACAGGATGCGTTCGAGCGTGAGAGCGATCTGGATGGGGGCGTGGGCGCTGGTGATGGCGGGCGCTCTCGCCGCACCGGCCGGGGCCCGTCTCAGTCCCGACGATCCCGAGGCGAAGGATTTCCAGGAGTACGAGAAGGAGGTCCTCGCCCGGATGGGGCCGGCTTCCGGCCGGGCCGGGGCGCGTCCCATGGCCATCCCGGACGTGTTCGGCCCCGGGGCGGTGCTGGACGTGGGCAATCTCGTCATGAAGGTCACGAACTTCGGGCTCGTCGGCAATCCGTTCACGAACATCTCCAGCGACCCGTCGTGCCAGTGGCCGGGCAAGTCCGCCGTCGAGTACATGAACTTCTGCGGTCTCGCGATGGGCGCGGTGAACCCGTTCGCCGCCGACCCCAACGCCGTCCGGCGCGTGAGCCTCACGACCGAGTGGCGCCCGGCGACGCTGAACGCCGAAGACCGCATGTACCGCGGCTACGACGGCATCATCAACGGCATCCGGTTCACGAACGACGACTCCGACAACGACCCGCTCACGGGTGACGGGCTGTACGACGAGGACTTCCTCGACGGCCGCGACAACGACGGCGACGGCAGGATCGACGAGGACTTCGCCGCGATCGGCCAGCAGATGTACACCTGCCTCATCCGCGACGACACGGAGCAGGCGATCGCCGCCGCCGCCGCGGAGCGCCACGTGCCGCTCGGAGTCGAATGCCGGCAGACCGCGTGGGCGTATTCGATCCCCGGCTTCACCGATTTCAACGTGGTGAACTGGAAGTTCTACAACCGCTCCGGGCACGTGTTGGACTCGGTGGTCATCGGCTTCCGCGTGGACATGGACTGCGGCCCGACCGAGAAGTCGAACTTCTTCAGCGACGACTTCGACGTGCCGCAGTACCCGTTCGGCCGCTTCCTCGTGCAGACGAAGGACACCGACCTCCGCAAGCAGGACGCCGGAACGCACCCGGCCGTCACCGACGTGGACCCCGACTCGGCGCTGTGCCCCCGCTTCATGATCACGGTGCAGGGCTTCTCGGTCGCGGACGACGACACGGACGAGAACAAGACGCTCGGCGTGCCGCACTTCCTGCTGCTCGACCACACCATCGACCCGCTGGGCGAGACCGGACCCCGCCGCGTGGGGTTCCGCGCCTACCGTTCGTTCCCCGTGGGCACTCCGTACGTGCAGAACGGCAACCCGCTCATCGACCAGCAGCGATTCGAGCTCATGACCAGCACGGACCACGTCTCCCAGGACGTCACGAACCCGTCCCTGCTGGGGTTCATCAACCAGCTCCCGGGCGACCAGAAGAGCGACTACACCGCGTGGGCTTCGATCGGCCCGTGGCTGAGCTGGCAGCCGAACGCCGAGCTCGAGTGCACGTTCGCGATCGGCGTCCGCAACGGCGACCTGCGCACCGCCCTGAACTACGCGAACGACTACCTGAGCCAGACCACGGTGATCGGGCGCGACCCGCTCACCCAGGAGGACATCTACGGCGTCGTGAGCGGCACGGATCTGCTCGATCGCTACGAGGTCCTCGACAACGCGGTCGCCGCGCAGCTGGCGTTCGAGGGCGGCTGGGAGTCGCGCCCGTGGCCGCTGCTCACCGACTTCCATGGCCGCGAAACGGCGATCAAGGCGCCGCCGGGCCAGGTGCTCCAGATCAGCGGCTGCGAGGCACGCGACCCGGTGCTGCGCCCGGTCACGGACCGCCGCTACGAATGGTTCGACTTCGACTGCGACTACTGTACCGGCGCGTACTCGAGCCGCCTGGGCGGCCTGTTCCACCGCACCTGGCTCGCGGAATCGCCGCCGCCGAGCCCGAACACGAACCTGGGCGTGACGTACAACTTCACCGACAACCCCGACCGGCGCTACCCGCCGGCCGGCGACGGCCAGGTCACGATCGCCTGGGACAACCTGTCCGAGGTCTCCCCGGACCCGAAGACCGGCTGGTTCGACTTCCGTACGTACCAGGTGTGGAAGGTCTCCGACTGGAGGCGCCCGGTGGGCTCGGGCGGCCCGGCCGAGGACGACTGGACCCTGCTCGCCGAGTTCCGGCAGTTCGACTGCGGATCCGACACCGCGTGCGTCCGCATCACGTCGCAGGGCCAGCCCTACTGCCGCACCCTGTACATTCCGCAGCGCGAGGTGACGGAGCTGGTGTGCCTGAACAAGGGCGACCTGTTCGACCCGCAGAGCGGCCTGATCATCCGGCCGGACCCCACGGTGCAGTGCATCGGCTACCCGAACTGCGTGGTGGACTCGGCGCTCGTGCTCGGGTCGTCGTCGCTCAAGGAGGGCCGGGCCCGCTACCCGGTCGGGCGTTACCGCTACGTGGACCGCGACGTGAAGAACGGCTTCATCTACTTCTATTCGGTGACCGGGAAGGACTCCACGGGATTCGGCCAGGGCCGCGTCGAGCTCGCCGGCCGCCGCTCCGCCGTCGAGGCCGAGGGCATCGTGCCGCAGGGCGCCGCCGGCGCGCGGAGCTCGGTGTGGGTGGTCCCGAACCCGTACCGGGGCCTGCGGGCCATCGAGAGCCGGCCCTCGGCATGGGACCTCACGCCGAACGCCTCCGACCCGACCGGCACGCACATCGACTTCCTGGGCCTGCCCTCGGGCAACTGGACGATCAAGATCTTCACGCTGTCCGGCGATCTCGTGAACACGCTCACGTCGCGTGACGAGATCGACGCCTCGACCCGCGGCTCCACCGTCATCGACAGCCAGGGCAACCCGCGCCGGAACACCACCCGCCAGCAGGACACGGCCAACGACGGCCAGGCCCGCTGGAACCTGATCTCCCGGAACGGGCAGGACATCGTGAGCGGCATCTATCTGTTCACCGTCGAGTCGAGCCGGGGAACCGAGCGCGGCAAGTTCGTGGTCATCCGATGAACATGGGGAAGGCGATAGGAGGCATCGTGAAGAGAACCCTCGCGCTGGCGGTCGCCGCGGCGCTGATCGTGCCGGGGCTGGCGCACGCGGACATCTTCGAGAAGGTCGGCACGTTCGGCGGTCAGTTCCTCAAGATCCCCGTCGGCGCCCGCGGCGCCGGCATGGGCGGCGCGTTCGTGGCCATGGCCGACGACGCGAGCGCGGTGTTCTGGAACGCCGCCGGCATCGCGCGCGTGGACCCGGACAAGTCCCAGCTGTCCCTGAACCACGCGTCCTGGCCGGCGGACCTGTCGTTCGACCAGGTCGGCTATGTCTTCCATGTGAAGCGGATCCCCGGCGCGTTCGCCGTGCACGCGCGGGCGCTGACCATGGCGCCGATGGAGGTCACGACCGCGTTCCAGCCGTTCGGGACCGGGCAGACGTTCGACGCCGGCATGCTGGCCGCGGGCGTGACGTATGCGCGCTCGTTCACCGACAAGTTCAGCGCCGGCCTGACCGCGAACATGATCCACACCGGGCTCGCGGACCTGACCCAGCAGACGTTCTCGGTGGACCTCGGGACGCTCTACGACGTGGGCGCCGCGGGCATGAGGATCGGCATGGCCATCCAGAACATCGGCTCGCAGGAGAAGTTCATCGAGCGCGAGGCCCGCATCCCGTCCATCTTCCGGGTCGGGACGTCCGCCGAGCTGCTGAAGGGCGCCGACCAGAGGCTGGTGGGCTCGTTCGAGTTCTCGCACCCGCCGGACAACTCGGAACGCTTCAACTTCGGCGCCGAGTACTCGTTCCACAAGTACCTGTTCCTGCGCGGTGGCTACTCGTTCAACCACGACTCCGAAGGGGTCGCGGGCGGAGTCGGGTTCCACTTCCCGGTTTCCATCGCCGGGATGGCGGACGTGGACTACTCCTTCACGGACCTGCTCGACCTGGGCTCCTCGCACCGGATGTCGCTGCGGTTCGAGTTCTGATCCGCGCCACGAGCGCCGGCACCGGGGTCCCGGGCCCCACGCCCCTCGCGCCGGCGCGCTCCCATCCGGGGGCGCGCCGGCACGCTGCACGCTTCCTCGCGCTCGCGCTCGCCCTCGTGGCGGCGCCCGCGCCGGACGCGGGTGCGGTGACGCGGCTCGAGGGCCCGCCCCCCTGGCGGATCGGCGGCCGCACGGGGTTCACGTGCGATGCCGCGGCGTTCCCGGACAGCATCGGCTACCACCTCGAGGTCTATCTCCGAGTCCCGCCCGCGACGCTCGAGCAGCTCGCGCTGGACGAGGCCGGCGAGGCGCACCTGCGCGCCACGGTGAGCGTGCGGAGCCGGGGGCGCGCGCCCGTCGAATCGTCGCGGGAGTTCGCGGTCGCGCCCGACGACACGGCCCGGGGCCAGGGCCGCGTGGTGCTGTTCCGTTTCCCGATCGCACCCGGGCCGTGCCGCCTCCAGGCGCGGCTCGAGGACCTGCTCTCGCACAAGCGGGGCATCGTCTACTCGGGCCGGGGCGTGGCCGAGCAAACCGAGATCCGCGGCGACCTCGAGGTGCCGCGCCCGCAGGCCGGGCGTGACCTCTCGGACATCGAGTTCACCTGGCCGGAGTCGGTGCGGTCGCCGGGCCTCGAGTTCGTGCGCGACGGCCGCGCCTGGGTCCCGAATCCCGACCGGCTCTACGGACTCCACGCGGGCACGCTCGAGGCGGCCTTCCGCGCGCGCGGGAAGCCGGGCGACGCCCGGGCCTGGCGCTGGGTGGTGCGCGTCCTCGACCCGGCGGACGGCGTGGTGGCCCAGCACGAGAGCACGCTGGTCGCGGGGCGGTTCGCGCGCGGCTCCGTGCGCTTCGACGTCAGCGATCAGCCCGCGGGCGCCTACCAGCTGGACGTCCGGCTGTGGCAGGAGGGCGACGCCGGCGCGCTGCAGCGGCGGGCGCGGTTCAGCGTGGCGTGGGAGCCCGGGACCTGGAGCCGGAACGCCGCCGACATCGCGGACGACGTGCACTTCCTGCTCGAGGCGCGCGACGAGGAGCGCTTCCCCGCGATGCAGCCGGGGGAACAGGAGCGGCTGCTCGACGAGTTCTGGCGCCGGCGCGACCCCTCGCCCGAGACCGCCGTGAACGAGGCCTACGAGACGTTCCGCGAACGGGTCGCGCACGCGAACCGCGAGTTCTCCCGGCACGGGATCGGCAAGGGCATGTTCTCGGACATGGGCCGCGTCTACATCCGCTACGGCCAGCCGACGGATCTGCTGCACCAGGTGATGCCCGCCGGCGACGAGACGCTCACGCGCGTGCTCGAGGAGATCGTCCGCCATGAGGACCGCGCGCTCGGCTCCGTGAACCTGAAGGGGCCGGGCGGCGACCAGCGCCCGTACGAGGTCTGGATCTACGAGGGCGACATCCCGGTCCCGGTGGACGTCGAGCCGACCGAGGGCATGGAGCGGCTCTCGCGGCGCCGGCTGCTGTTCCTGTTCGTGGACGAGCAGGGGCTCGGGACGTACACGCTCCGCTACTCGACCGAGTAGCGGTTCCCGGTCTCCGGGCAACGCGCTCACGCGACTCCGATCCCCGCCCGGGCCCGCGGTTCGAGCCGCCGCGAGCGGGCGGGGAGTGCCTTGACCGGTTTGGACGCGCTGTGGCATCGTGGCGGGTCGGACTGCGTAAGGCATTGATAGCGCCGCAGTTGCGCGCTTTCGAAGAGTCTGACCCCCAACCGGGAGAGAGGTTCGATATGGCGCTCAAGGTCGCGATCAACGGCTTCGGCCGCATCGGCCGCCAGGTCGTGCGCGCGGCGAAGGTGCGGAAGGCCCCGATCGACTTCGTGGCGGTCAACGACCTGACCGACGCCGGGACGCTGGCGCACCTGCTCCGCTACGACACCGTGCACCGCATCTGGCCCGAGGCCTCGGGCAAGGCCGTGGACGGCGCGCTGGTGATCGCCGGCGACCGCATCGCGGTGAGCGCCGAGAAGGACCCGGCCCGGCTGCCGTGGAAGTCGCTCGGCGTGGACGTCGTGCTCGAGGCGACGGGCCGCTTCACCGACCGCGACAAGGCCGCCGCGCATCTGGACGCCGGCGCCAAGGCCGTGCTCGTCTCGGCGCCCGCCAAGGGCTCGGACCTGACATTCGTGTTCGGCGTGAACGACCAGCTGTTCGACCGCGCGAAGCACAAGGTGTTCAGCATCGGCTCGTGCACCACGAACTGCCTCGCGCCCGTCGCGAAGGTGCTCGACGACGCGTTCGGCATCGACCACGGCCTGATGACCACGATCCATGCCTACACGAACGACCAGAACATCCTCGACCTGCCGCACAAGGACCTTCGGCGCGCGCGCGCCGCGGCGCTCAGCCTGATCCCGACCTCGACCGGCGCGGCCAAGGCCATCGGCGAGGTCCTGCCGCAGCTCAAGGGCCGGCTCGACGGCATCGCGGTGCGCGCGCCCGTCATGGACGGCTCGCTCGTGGACCTCGTCTGCCGCGTGAAGCGCACCGTGACGAGGGAAGAGGTGAACGCCGCAATGCGCGCGGCGGCGCAGGGTCCGCTGAAGGGCGTACTCGAATACTGCGAAGACCCGATCGTCTCCAACGACATCATCGGGAACCCCGCGAGCGCGGTGTTCGATTCGCTCCTGACGGGTGTCATGCAGGGCGACATGGTCAAGGTTCTGGCCTGGTACGACAACGAGTGGGGCTTCTCGAACCGCGTCGTGGACGCGCTCCTCAAGCTCGCCTAGGGGCCGGCCATGGGCTTCGCGAAGCAGACCGTGCAGCACCTCGACTGCGCCGGGAAGCGCGTGCTCGTGCGCGTGGACTACAACGTCCCGGTGGCGAACGGCGAGGTGACCGACGACACCCGCATCGTCGCGGCGATGCCGACGCTCCGCTACCTGCTCTCGAAGCGCGCGCGCGTGATCCTGTGCTCGCACCTCGGCCGTCCCAAGGGCGGGCCCGACGCGAAGAACTCGCTCAGGCCCGTGCGGGAGCGGCTCGCCCGGCTGCTGCGGCAGGACGTGGCATGGGCGGACGACTGCGTGGGCCCGGCGGCCGAGGCAGCCGCGGCCGCGCTCCCGGAGGGCGGCGTGCTGCTGCTCGAGAACCTGCGGTTCCACCCGGAGGAGGAGAAGAACGACGAGGGCTTCGCGCGCGCGCTCGCCAGGCTGGGCGAATGCTACGTGAACGACGCGTTCGGCACCGCGCACCGCGCCCACGCGAGCACCGAGGGCGTCACCCGGTTCCTGCGGCCTGCGGTCGCGGGCTTCCTGATGAAGACCGAGCTCGACTACCTGGGCGCGGCGCTCGAGACCCCGAAGCGGCCGTTCGTCGCGGTGCTCGGCGGCGCCAAGATCAGCGGCAAGATCGACGTGCTGAACGCGCTGCTCGCCAGGGTGGACCGGCTGCTCGTGGGCGGCGCGATGATGTTCACGTTCCTGAAAGCCCAGGGGAAGTCCGTGGGACGCTCGCTCGTGGAGGACGACCGGGTCGAGATGGCGCGCGCCGTGCTCGCCGAGGCGGCGCGGAGGAACGTCGAGCTGGTCCTGCCGCTGGACTGCGTGGCCTCGACGGCTCCGGACGGGTCCGCGCCGTCGGCGGCGAAGCCGCTGGAGCAGCTCGCCGCGGACGAGATGGGGGTGGACATCGGACCCCGGTCGGTGACGCTGTTCGCCGAGAAGCTGCGCGATGCGAACACCGTGGTCTGGAACGGCCCCATGGGCATCTTCGAGGTGCCCGCGTTCGCTGCCGGCACGCTGGGCGTGGCGAGGGCGATGAGCGAGCTGAAGGCGCGCGGCGCCGTGACCGTGGTGGGCGGCGGCGACTCGGTGGCCGCGGTCCAGCAGAGCGGGCTCGCCGAGCGCTTCTCGCACCTCTCCACGGGCGGCGGCGCCTCGCTCGAGTTCCTGGAGGGGAAGACGCTCCCCGGCGTCGCCGCGCTCGAGGACGCGGGCGCGTGACCTCCCCGGGGACGCGCGGGCGCGGCGGCATGAGCCCCGCGATGGTGGCGCGGCGGCCCCGGCTCGTGGCCGGGAACTGGAAGATGCACCGCACGCCCGCGGAGGGCGCGGCGCTCGCGCGCGAGCTGGCCGCGCTGTGCGCGGCCGACCCCGCGGCGCCCGACGCGCCGCGCGTCGTCCTGTGCCCGCCCTACCCGGCGATCGAGTCGGTGGCGCGAGCGCTCCAGGGCGCCGGGTTCCAGCTCGGAGCGCAGAACCTGCATGCCGAGCCGCAGGGCGCCTTCACCGGCGAGGTCTCGGGCGCCATGCTCGCCGCCGCCGGCTGCCGCTGGGTGATCGTGGGTCACTCCGAGCGGCGCCAGCTCATGGGCGAGACCGACGCGCACGTGGCCGCCAAGCTGCGGGCCGCCCACCGCGACGGGCTCGCGCCGATCGTGTGCGTGGGGGAGACGCTCGCCGAGCGCGAGAGCGGCGCGACCGAGACCGTCCTCGTACGCCAGGTCACGGCCGCGTTCCGCGGCCTGGAGGCGTCGCTCGCCCGCGCCGGTGCCGTCGCCTACGAGCCCGTGTGGGCCATCGGCACCGGCAAGGTCGCCACGCCCGAGCAGGCGCGCGACGCCCATCGAGTGATCCGCGCCACGCTCGAGCAGGTGGCCGGGGCCGGCACGGGTGTCGCCGTCGCCATCCTCTATGGCGGGAGCGTGAACCCGGGGAACGCCGCCGCGCTGTTCGCCGAGGCCGACATCGACGGCGCGCTCGTGGGAGGGGCGTCGCTCGAGGCCGCCTCGTTCTGGAAGATCGTGGCCGCGGCGGCGGCGGCGAGGACCTGAAGCGGCGGACCGGTCGGCGGGGAGGCGAGCCCGCCCGCGGTCCATGGACCTGTCGGCCGTCCCGCGTGGCGCCGACACCCGTGAAGCGCGGCGATGCGCTCGCGCCGATGCCCGCCGCGTGCGCCGCGGCGCCTGCGCCGCCGCTTTGACGGCTCGCCGGGACGGCTGCTAGATTCGCTCCCCGCTTGGCGTTCCGGCCCGCGTCGCGGGCCGGCCATGAATCACCCCGGATCCACAGGGAGTCGCATGTACGGCGTTCTGCTGGGACTTCATCTGCTCGTCTGCCTGTGCCTCGTGGCCGTGATCCTCGTCCAGTCGGGCAAGGGCGGCGGCCTCGCGGGCGGCGCGTTCGGCGGCGCCACGCAGACCGTGTTCGGCGGCCGCGGCGCCACGGACTTCATCACGCGCGCGACCGTCGTGCTCGGTGTGCTGTTCTTCGTGACCTCGCTGTCGCTCGCGCTCATCACGACGCGCGGCACGGGCCGCGCCCGGAGCGTGGTCTCGGAGGCCGCCCGCCGCGCCGCGCCGCGCGCCCCCGCGACGCCCGCGACCGGCGCCCCGGCGCCCACGACGCCCGCGCCCGCGGGCAGCTCCGCCCCGGCCACGCCGCCCCCCGCGGCGCCCGCGCCCGGGAGCGGCACGAACCGCTGATCCTCGCATCGAACCGACCCGTGCCCGGGTGGTGGAATTGGTAGACACGTACGTTTGAGGGGCGTATGGGGAAACCCGTGCGAGTTCAAATCTCGCCCCGGGCACCAATGAAGTGACGCGAGCCGCGCCGCGAGGCGCGGCTCGTGCGCTTTCACGGGAGGGCGCGCGAGACGGGGGGGCGACGACACCCGCAAGGGCCATGATGCTCGCCCAGATCGTCGCAGCGCCTGGCGCCCGCACGGCCCGCTACGAGGGGACGACCCCGGCACCCGCGATCCCGCCGCCGGCTGTCCCGCCACCCGCCGTGACAGCGCCACCCGCCGCGCCGCCCAGGCCGTGAAGCAGGCTGGGGAAGCGCACGTTCGCGTGGAACCCGAGCGCCACCTTCACTCGGTCCTCGAGCGGCGCATCCACCATGTGCGCGACCGCCTCGGCGGCGCGCCTCGCCTGGTCCGGCTGAACGCCGAGCGAACGCAGCCACGGGATGACGCTCGTGCCGGGGTCCGACTCGGCGGCCTTCGTCGCACGCGCCGCCTCGCGCTTCCCCGCGGCCTCCGCACGGTCGCGCTCGCGCCGCCGCTCCTGCTCCGCACGTCTCGCTTCCGCCGCCCGCCTCGCGGCTTCGCGCTGCTTCTCCCTTTCCCGCCGGACCTCCTCCCGCTTCCGCTCCATGGACCCGGCGCCGTACGTGCGCTCCGGCTCGTACTGGTTGTGCGCCCGGCACAGCAGCCGGACGCCCTCCACGGTCGCCCGCGCCGCCCTTCGCCACCGGCACCACGTGGTCGTACTCCAGCCGCTCCCGCGGCTCGCACCGCCGGCCGGCCCCGCGCCGGCATGCTCCGGCGCCTGCCCCGAGACGACGGGCCCGAGCGGCACCACCTGGGTGGGGACATCCAGGCGCGGGAAGCGCTCGGCGAGCAGCCGGTCGAGCTCGAACCGTGACCGATGTGCCGCGGCCGCGACGAGCTCGGCGACGTTCTCCGGGCTGAGGCGCGGCGCCAGCGTGACCACGGCGGAGAGGCTCAGCCGGCCGTCCGCGACCGCGGGGAGGAGGGCGGGGAACCGCCGGGCCGTCCGGGCGGCATGGATCCGCTTGCGGGCGGCTTCCTCGGTGAAC
>CAZSQX010000008.1:0-113596 GCA_964609125.1 uncultured bacterium | reverse complement strand
CCTGACAGTCAAACACGAGCGCATTGCGCCGCGCCGCGCCCGGCCCCGATACTGCCGCGCCATGTCGCTCCAGCACTCCTATCGCATGCTGGCCGGGCTCCTCGCCGGCCTGGTGCTCGGCGTGGCCGCCCACGTGCTGTTCGGCGACGCGCCCGCGCTCCAGCAGCTCGTGCGCCTCGTCACCGAGCCGGCGGGGAAGATCTTCCTCCGCCTGCTGTTCGTGCTCGTGCTCCCGCTCATCGTGTCGGCGCTCGCGCTCGGCGTGTCCGGGCTCGGCGACTTCCGCACGCTCGGCCGGATCGGGCTCAAGACGCTGGCCTACACGGTGGTGGTCTCGACCATCGCGGTGCTGATCGGCGTCGCGATGGTGAACGCGATCCAGCCGGGCCGCGGGCTCTCCCCCACGCTCAAGGCGGTGCTCATCGCCCAGGCCGGCGCCGCGCCCGCTCCGGCCCCCTCGGCGGGCGCCACCGGCGTGGACTTCCTCGTCGGCCTCGTCCCCAACAACATCGTCCGGGCCATGAACGACGGCGACATGCTCGCCGTGATGGTGTTCGCGCTGCTCCTCGGCGCCGGGCTCTCCGTGACGCGCACGGAGGGTGCGCGGCGCCTCGAGGAGATGCTGCAGGGGCTCTACGAGGTGGCGATGCGGCTGCTGGGCTTCGTCATCGGGCTGGCGCCGATCGGCGTCGCCTGCCTCACGTTCACGCTGACCGCGCGGCTCGGCTACGACGTGCTCTGGCAACTCGGCGCCTACGTGCTCACCGTGGTCGCGGCGCTGGCGATCCAGCAGTTCGTCGTCTATCCGGTCAGCGTGGCGTGGCTCGGCCGCACGAGCCCGGTCGCGTTCTTCCGCGGCATCCGCGAGGCCATGCTCACGGCGTTCTCCACCGCCTCCAGCAACGCCACGCTCCCCACCTCGCTCGCGGTGGCCGAGCGCGAGCTGCGCCTCCCGTCGCACGTGTCCCGGTTCGTGCTCACGGTGGGCTCCACCGCCAACCAGAACGGCACCGCGCTGTTCGAGGGCGTGACCGTGCTCTTCCTGGCCCAGTTCTACGGCATCGAGCTGTCGCTGTCGCAGCAGTTCACGGTGGTGTTCATCTGCATCCTCGGCGGCATCGGCACGGCCGGCGTTCCCGCGGGCTCGCTGCCGGTGGTGGCGATGATCCTCGGGATGGTGGGCGTGCCGGTCGAGGGGATCGGCATGATCCTCGGCGTGGACCGGCTGCTCGACATGTGCCGCACCACGCTCAACGTGACCGGCGATCTGGCGGCGGCCGTGGTGATCTCGCGCGGCGAGGAGCGGCCGCAGCCCCTGCCCGAGGGATGACGCCGCCCGCGGCTTTCGGCGCACTGGTCGTGGGCGCCGGGGTCCACGGCCTCGCCACCGCCTGGCAGCTCGCGCGCCGCGGCGTGCCGCGGGTGGCGCTCGTCGAGCGGTTCCGGCTCCACCACGACCGCGGCAGCTCGCACGGCGCGGCGCGCATCACGCGCACCACCTACTCGGACGAACGCTACGTGCGGCTGGTGCGCGTCGCGCACGAGGAGGAGTGGCCGCGACTCGAGCGGGACGGCGGCGAGCGGCTGATCCATCGTTGCGACGGGGTGTTCTTCGGCCCGCCCGAGGGCGAGCTCGAACGATGGGCCGCCGCGGTGGAGGCCGCCGGCGCGCCGGGCGTGGAGCGGCTCGAGCCGGCCGAGGCTCGCCGGCGATTCCCGGCGTTCACGTTCCACGACTCGCGGTTCGTGCTCCACGACCGCACGGGCGGCGTCGTGGCCGCGGCCGACACGTTGCGGGTGCTCGACCGGCGCTGCCGCGTGGAGGGCGTGCACGTGCTGGAGGAGACGCGCGTGCTCGGACTCGACCCCGCGTCGGACCCGGTGCGCGTGGCGACGGACCGCGGCGAGCTCCTGGCCGAGCGCGTCGTGGTCACGGCCGGCGCCTGGGTGGGCGCGCTCCTGCCCGCGCTCGCCGCCCGCACGAGCGTGGCCCGCCAGCACGTGGGCTACTTCCGGCTCGGGCTCCCCGCCGGGCGCATGGGGCCCTCCGCGTTCCCGGTGTGGGTCCACCTCGGCCCGCCGGCGGCCGGCGCCCACTACGGGCTTCCCGCCTTCGGCGAGCCGGGCGTGAAGGCCGCCCGGCACGGCGTCGCCGGGACCCCCGACGATCCCGAGGACCGGCCGGGACCCGACCCGGACGCGATCGAGCAGGTGCGTCGGTTCCTCGCCGGACAACTCGCGGTCCCGGTGCTCGGGACGCTGCGAGCGGAGACCTGCCTCTACACGAACACGCCCGACGAGCACTTCGTGCTCGGGCAGTTGCCCGGACAGCCGCGGCTGGTGGTGGGCTCGGCCTGCTCCGGGCATGGCTTCAAGTTCGGGCCCCTCGTCGGCCGGATCCTGGCCGAGCTGGCGATCGAGGGCCGGACGACGGTGGCGGAGTTCGAGGCTTGCCGGGAGACGTTCGCACCGAGGTCCTGAGCCGGGGTCGGGGCGCCCGGCGGCCGGGCGGCCCTACGGCGTTCTCCCGCCGATGGGGCCGCCCTGCATCGCGGATCGACCGCCGACCCGAACGGGGATACGCTGGCGTTCTCCGGATGTCATGTGTTTGAACACATGTTATCCTCACATGAATGCTACGCGCCTGCTGACCCGCTCGCACATCCATCCGGTCGCACGTCCCCAGTGCGACAGTGCCCCGAAACCTCGCTCCGGCTCCGCCCGGCCACCGGTCACGAACGTTCCCCCGAAGGAGCAGCCATGAAGCTCGCCACCCGGACCCTCGCGACCCTGCTCGCCCTCGCCTCGACCGCGACCTTCGCCGTCGCCGCGCCGGGCACCTGGAAACTGGACCCGAGCCACACCCAGGCGGGCTTCCAGGTCCGGCACTTCTTCTCGATGGTGCACGGCGTCTTCCACGAACTCGAGGGCACGATCGTCTTCGACGAGGCGAACTCCGACGCCATCTCCGTGGACGCGATGGTGAAGGTCGCGAGCGTGGACACCGGCAACCAGAAGCGCGACGGCCACCTCCAAACCGCCGACTTCTTCGACGCCGAGAAGAACCCCACGATCACGTTCAAGAGCACCAAGGTCACCCCGGCCGGGAAGAACAAGTACAAGATCGCCGGCGACCTCACCATGCGCGGCGTGACGAAGCCGGTCGTGTTCGACGGCGAATTCCTCGGCTCCGCGCCGATCAGCATCGGCGGGCGGTCGTTCAGCAAGGCCGGTTTCTCGGCGAGCACGGTCGTGAACCGCAAGGACTGGGGCGTCAACTGGAACCGGGCCCTGGACAACGGCGGCGTGATGCTGGACGACAAAGTCACGATCACGCTGAACGTCGAGGCCGACCTGGCGGAGCCGGCCAAGGCCGAGGCCGTCAAGGCGCAGTGAGGCTCGCGCCGGGAGGCGGAGGGCGCGGCTCGCGGAAGCCGACGCCCGAGGCGTGGCCGACCTGAAGGGATGCGGGTCGAAATGTAGACAGGGCCCGGAGCGATCCGGGCCCTGTGCGTTCTCGGCATCCCGCGCGCCGGCGGAGCCGGCGCCGCGTGACCTGCGCTCAGCGGTAGAGCTCCTTTACCCGCTTCCACGAGGTCTTCGCCGTGGACACGGGCGCCAGCCCGAGCTGGCCACGGATCTCGCCGCCCGGCGACGTGCTCGAGTGGATGTTCACGTAGAACAACCCGTTGTCGAGATTCGCGACGTCGGTGGCCGTGATGCCGGTCGTGACGAGGAAGTTCGTCAGCGTGCCGTCGTGGCTGCCGTTCGAGAACACCCAGCCCGCCGGCGCGCCGGTGAATCCCCAGCGCACGCCCGCGTTCTGGCCCGGCGTCGCGGGGCCGTGGATGTGTGAGTTGCTGTAGGTGCCGATGAGGTTCTGGAACGCGACGGTGATGGAGAGCTGTGTCTGCGCGGCGTTCAGGACGACCGTGGCCGTGCCCGTGGCGGCCGTGACGACCGGCGGAACCTCGCTGCCGCCCGTCATGACCGTCGTATACGTGGACTGCGCGAACGCGAGCGAGGCGACCGAAAGTCCGAGGACCGCGGCGAGGAGGGAGTGACGAGGACGCATCGGGCCTCCGAGTGGGGGGTTGCTCCGCCTGGGATGTGGGTGAGCTGCTCGGTCGGGTCGGATACGGAGGGGCCGCATCGAGCGGCAGTCTGCGCCCTCCGGGCGGCGACACACAACGTGATCCCGCTCGTGGATCGGCCCTGAGCAGCCGACCCCCGCCGAGCGTGCCCCCGCGCCGGGTCGGGGGGACCGTTCCCGCGGAGGCCGCCCGAGGAGCGCGGCCCTACCGCCCTCCGCCCGGGGCCGGCGCGCCCTTCTGCCCGCCTGCGTCCGGCCTCGCAGGCTCCGCGGGCTTCGCCTCCCGCGACCGGGCCCTGGCGGGCTCGGTGGTCGGGGCGGCCTGGATCGCCGCCTCCAGCTGCCTCGCCAGGTCGCCGGCCTCCAGGCGCTTGAGCCACGCCAGCTGGGCCTCGGCGCCGGCGCGGTCGCCCTTCGCGAGCAGCGCCTGCCCGTAGTACTCGCGGGCGGCGGCGTAATCGGGCCGGAGCTCCAGGCAGGCGACGTAGGCCGCCACCGACTTCTCGAGGTCGCCCAGCTTCCGCCACGCGAAGCCCTGCAGGTTGAGGGCCTCGGCGTACCTCGGGTCGTGCTCGAGCGCGCGCGCGGCGCGCTCGATCGCCCGCTTGAAGAGCATCCCCGCCTTCTTCGTGTCCGGCCGGCTCGCGGCCAGGGCCTCGTTCGCTCCGGCGACGTCCTCGTAAGCGTCGTGATACCAGGTCTCCGCCTGCTGGCGGGACGTCTTCTGCTCGACCGCGGGCGGCGGCGAGGCGGGGCTCGAAGGGCTCGGGGGCCGGTCGTCGAACGACGCCAGCGACGGGCTGGCGGCGACGAGCAGGGCCAGTGCGGTCAGGGCTCGGGTGCGCATCAGGGCTCCTCGGTGTCCGGCGTCGGGGATGGCGGTATTCTGACCGAGGCCCGCGCCCCACGCCAGCCCCCGTTTCGATGCCGTCCGCCCCCCGGAGGAGCCTTGCCCGAAGCCGTGCGTTTCACGCCCGCGGGCGCGCTCCAGCCCGCCGCGCTCGCCGCGCTCCTCGGCGAGGTCTATGCCGACTACCCGGTGCCCATGCACATGGACGAGGGCGTGCTCGCCTTCATGTGCGAGGCCTTCGACCTGGACCTGGACGCCTCGTGCGTGGCCTGGCGGGACGGCCGCGCGGTGGGCGTGGCGCTGCTCGGCCTGCGCGGGGACCAGGCGTGGGTGGGCGGCATGGGAGTGGCGCCCGCCGCGCGGCGCGCGGGCCTGGGGGAGGCGCTCATGCGGGAGCTGATCGGCGGCGCGCGGGCGCGGGGAGCGCGCACGCTCCGGCTCGAGGTGCTCGAGTCGAACGCGCCCGCCCGCGCGCTCTACGCGAAGCTCGGCTTCCGCGAGACCGGCCGGCTCGAGGTATGGTCCTGGGCGGGCGCGCCAGGCGCGGGCGTCGCCCGGGCCGAGGCGCCCGCCGCCGCGCGGGCGCGCATCGCCGCCGCGCGGCGCGCGCCCGAGCCCTGGCAGCGCGCGGACGAGACCGTGGACCGGCTCGACGTCTCGACGCCCGCGCTCCGGGCGGTCTCGACTCCCGGCGGCGACGCGGTCTATCGCGTGACCGCGGGACGCGCGAGCGTGCTCCAACTCCACGCCGCGACCGAGGCCGAAGCCGGCGCGCTGCTGGACGCGATCCGGGGCCGCTCCGGCGTCGAGTCGGTCCGCTTCCTCAACCTGCCCGCGGGGTCCCCCGCCTCGGACGCGCTGCGCGCGCGCGGCGCGGCGTGCGACGTGACGCAGGTCGAGATGTCGCTCACGCTGAAGCCCGGCGGTCGCGTGACGACCGTGCGGGCGCGACGCACGTGAGCGACCCGGTGACGGACGCCCGCGCCGAGCCCGCGCCGGCGTGGGTGGACGAGGGCGCCGACGTCCTGCTCGGCGCGTTCGACACCTACCGCGGTCGGTTCGCCGCGATCACGGCCCGGGCCCGCCGGCACTTCGAGCGACGGGACTGGGCCGGCATGCAGCGCGACGCCGCGCGCCGGCTGGACCTCTACGGCGAGTGCGTGTCCGAGGCCCTCCACCAGCTCCGCTCGCGCCACGGCCCCGGGACGGCCAGCCGCGCCGCGTGGATCCAGCTCCGCGAGCGCTACGGCGCGCTCATCGCCGGCCGCGGCGACGGCGAGCTGGCGGAGACGTTCCACAACTCGTGCGCGCGCCGCACGCTCCACACCGTGGGCGTGGACGCCGCCGTGGAGTTCACCGACTTCGCCGAGCCGTGCCCGGCCCCGACGGCTTCGCCCGGGCTGGTGGAGACCTTCCTCCGCACGGGCCGGCTCGAGGAGCTGCTGCGCGAGGTGTTCGAACGGCACCGCTTCGCGGTCCCGTGGGACGACCTCGCGGGCGACGTCCGGCGAGCGACCGCGGCCATCGTGGCCGAGGCGGACACGCGCCGCATCCGCGGCGCCGAGATCGCGCGCGCCGCGTTCTTCCGTGGCAAGGCCGCGTACCTGGTCGGCCGGCTGCTCACGGACGGCGCCGCGATGCCGCTGCTCATCGCGCTCCGCAACCCCGCCGGCCGCGTGGTCGTGGACGCCGTGCTCCTGTCCGAGGACGAGGTGAGCATCGTGTTCAGCTTCGCCCGCTCGTACTTCCACGTCGAGCACGAGCGGCCGGCCGAGCTGGTGGACTACCTGCGCACGCTCATGCCGCGCAAGCCGGTAAGCGAACTCTATACGGCCATCGGCCACCACCGTCACGGCAAGACCGAGCTCTACCGCTCGCTGCTCCGCCATCTCGCGACGACCCACGACCGCTTCGAGGTGGCTCCGGGGCAACGCGGCATGGTGATGTGCGTGTTCACGCTCCCGGGCTTCGACGTCGTGTTCAAGGTCATCCGCGACCGGTTCGACCCGCCCAAGACCGTGACGCACGCCGAGGTACGCGAGAAGTACCGGCTCGTGTTCCGGCACGACCGCGCCGGGCGGCTCGTGGATGCCCGCCGGTTCGAGCACCTCGAGTTCGCGCGCGACCGGTTCGAGCCGGGGCTGCTGGCGATGCTGCTGGAGCTCGCCGGGGAGACGGTGCGGATCGACGGCGACCGCGTCGTGCTGCGCCATGTCTACACCGAGCGGCGGTTGCGTCCGCTCGACCTCTACCTGCGCGAAGCCGACCCGGCCGCGGCGCGGGAGGCGGTGCTCGACTACGGCCAGGTGCTGCGCGACCTCGCGGCCACGAACATCTTCCCGGGCGACATGCTGCTCAAGAACTTCGGCGTGTCGCGGCACGGACGGCTCATCTTCTACGACTACGACGAGCTGGCCCCGCTCACGGAGTGCCGGTTCCGCGAATTGCCGCGGCCGTCGGACGCCGAGGACGAATGGGCCGGCGAGCCTTGGTACTACGTGGGCGAGCGCGATATCTTCCCCGAGGAATTCCGGACCTTCCTCGGGCTCAAGGGCGAGCTGCTGGAGGCTTTCCTCGCCCATCACGCGGAGCTGCTCGAGGTCGCCTACTGGCAGGACATGCAGGCCCTCCACCTCCGGGGCGAGGTCCTCGACATCTACCCCTACCGGTCCTCGCGCCGACTTCGCCGAGGGGCGGCCGACCCCGAGCCGCCGCCCGGCCCGGCCGCGTCCCAGGAGACCCCGTCATGAGCGTCACGCAAGGCGAGCCGATCGTCCTCAAGGACGGACGCATGCAGGTCCCCGAGCATCCCGTCATCCCGTTCATCGAGGGCGACGGCACGGGCCCGGACATCTGGCGCGCCTCGGTGCGCGTGCTGGACGGCGCGGTCTCGCGCGCGTACGGCGGCCGCCGGCGCATCGCCTGGCACGAGGTGCTCGCGGGCCAGAAGGCGTTCGACCAGACCGGCAGCTGGCTCCCGGACGAGACGCTCGAGGCGTTCCGCACCTACCGCGTCGGCATCAAGGGTCCGCTCACCACGCCGGTCGGCGGCGGCATCCGCTCGCTGAACGTGGCGCTGCGCCAGATCCTCGACCTCTACGTCTGCCTGCGCCCGGTGCGCTGGTTCCAGGGCGTGCCCTCGCCGGTCAGGTCGCCGGACAAGGTGGACATGGTGATCTTCCGCGAGAACACCGAGGACATCTACGCCGGCATCGAATTCGCGGCCGGCTCGCCGGAGGCGGCCAAGGTGCTGGCGTTCCTCGAACGCGAGTTCCCGTCCAGCTACAAGAAGATCCGCTTCCCCGCCACGAGCGGCGTCGGCTTCAAGCCCGTCTCGCAGGAGGGCAGCGAACGGCTGATCCGCGCCGCGATCGAGTACGCGATCGCGCAGAAGCGGAAGAGCGTCACGCTCGTCCACAAGGGCAACATCATGAAGTACACCGAGGGCGCGTTCCGGAACTGGGGCTACGCGCTCGCCGAGCGCGAGTTCGGCGACCGCGTCCACACCTGGGAGCAGTGGGAGCGCACGAAGGCCGCGCGCGGCGAGGACGCGGCGAACGCCGAGCAGAAGGCCGCGCTGGGCGCCGGTCGCGTGCTGGTCAAGGACTCCATCGCCGACATCACGCTCCAGCAGGTGCTCACCCGCCCGGACGAGTTCGACGTGATCGCCACGCTCAACCTGAACGGCGACTACCTCTCGGACGCGCTCGCGGCGCAGGTCGGAGGCATCGGCATCGCGCCCGGCGGGAACATCAACTACGTCACCGGCCACGCGGTGTTCGAGGCCACGCACGGAACCGCGCCCAAGTACGCGAACCAGGACCGAGTGAACCCCGGCTCGGTGATCCTCTCGGGCGAGATGATGCTGCGCTACATGGGCTGGAACGAGGCCGCCGAGATGGTGATCCGCGGCATGGACGGCGCGATCGCGGCCCGCACCGTCACCTACGACTTCGCGCGCCTCATGCAGGGCGCGACCGAGGTGAGGTGCAGCGCGTTCGCGGACGCGATCCTCGCCCACATGAAGTGAGGCCGCGGCCGAGCCGCGATCCCCGAAGCATCCCCACCGGCGGTCCCGGGCCCCGTCCCCGACGGGCGCCCGCCGGCCCGCCTCGCCCCAGGAGGAAGAAGATGTTCCCGACCCGGTCCATGCGGCTCCGGCTTCGTCCGGTGGCGGCCCCCGCGGCCGCCGCCGTGCTGTCGGCGGCGGCCGTCGCGGTGTCGGCCCTGCTCGCCGCGGCGCCCGCGCGCGCGCAGGCGCCGCCCGCGCTCACCGACTCCCTCACGTGGGATCCCGCGGTGCGGCGCGGCGTGCTGCCCAACGGCATCCGCTGGTTCGTCAGGAAGAACGCCAAGCCCGAGCACCGCGTCTCGCTCCGGCTGGCGCTGCCGGTCGGCTCCACCGCCGAGGCCGACGACCAGCAGGGCATCGCCCACTTCGTCGAGCACATGAACTTCAACGGCTCGAAGCACTTCAAGGACGCCGACGAGCTGATCGGCTTCCTGCGCGCGATCGGCCTGCGCTTCGGCGCCGACGCGAACGCCTACACCAGCTTCGACGAGACGGTGTACATGCTGGACGTGCCGACCGACCGCGACACGCTGCTGCGCACCGGGCTCGAGGCGCTGTCCGACTTCGCCGGCCGCGCCAACCTGAGCGAGACCGAGATCGACAAGGAACGCGGCGTGGTCATGGAGGAGTGGCGGCTCGGCCGGGGCGCCCAGGAGCGCATCCAGCGCCGGCAGCTCCCGCTCATCTTCCACGACTCGCGCTACGCCGTGCGGCTCCCGATCGGCAAGCCCGAGGTCATCCAGGGCATCCCCCACGCCCGGGTGCGGGACTTCTATCGCGACTGGTACCGGCCCGAGTGGATGGCGGTCATCGCCATCGGCGACATCGAGCCCGACCGGATGGAGAAGCTCATCGCCGAGTACTTCTCGGACCTGCCGAAGCGCGCGGACGCGCGCGAGACGCCCGCGTTCCCCATCCCGCCGCACGACGAGACGCTGGTGAGCGTCGTGTCCGACAAGGAGGCGGTCGTCTCGAGCGTCGCCCTGGTCAGCAAGCGTCCGCGCGTCCAGGAGCGCACGGTCGCCGGCTTCCGCTCGGGTCTGCGCACGGAGCTGTTCTCGGCCATGCTGAACGCGCGCCTCGACGAGATCGCGCACCGCGCCGACGCCCCGTTCCTCGGCGCGTTCACGGGCGGCTTCGACTTCGCGCGCGGCACCAGCCTGTACTTCGTGCAGGCCCAGGTGAAGGACGGCCAGCAGGCGAAGGGCCTGCAGGCGCTGCTCGAGGAGACGGCACGCGTGCGTGCGCACGGCTTCCTCGCGAGCGAGCTCGAGCGCGCGAAGAAGGAACGGCTCGCCGAGCTGGAGCGCGCGTTCGCGGAGCGAGAGAAGACCGAGAACCCGACGCTCGCCGCCGCCGCGGTCTCGGCGTACCTGAACCACGAGCCCGAGCCGGGGATCGAGGCCTCCACGAAGCTCGCGACGGCGCTGCTGCCCGGGATCACGCTGGCCGAGATCAACGCGCTCGCCGACACCCTCACCTCGGTCCGCAACCGCGTCGTGCTGGCGAACGGCCCGGAGAAGGCCGACGCGCCGCTGCCCACCGAGGCCGAGCTGCGCGCACTGCTCGAGCGCTCGAGCGGGGCGAAGCCCGCCGCCTGGGTGGACAAGGCCGCCGCGAAGGCCCTGATGGCGAAGCTGCCCTCGCCCGGCAAGGTGAAGGGCACGCGCACGATCGAGGAGCTGGGCGTGACCGTGGTCACGTTCGCGAACGGCCTCGAGGCCTGGCTCAAGCCCACCGACTTCAAGGCCGACGAGATCCAGTTCACCGCCTACGCCCGTGGCGGGCTCTCGCTCGCGGATTCGGCGGCGTGGGTGAGCGCGTGGATGTCGCCGTTCATCGTCGGCGACAACGGCGTCGGCGGCCACCGGAACACCGAGCTCCAGAAGCTGCTCGCCGGGAAGCTGTTCCGGGTCCAGCCCTACGCCACGAGCTACCTGCACGGCGTGAACGGCAACACGCGCCCGGAGGACCTCGAGGCGGCGCTCCAGCTGATCCATCTCGGCTTCACCCATCCCACCGAGGACCCGGAGGCGTTCGCCGCGCTGCAGGCGCAGTTCAACGCGTTCCTCGGCAACCGCGCGAACAGCCCCGAGCAGGTGTTCGCGGACTCCGCGACGCGCGTGAACACCGGCGACTTCTACCTGAGCAAGGTGCCCGAGGCGAAGCAGGTCCAGGCGGTGAAGCTCTCCGACGCGCTCGCGTTCCACCGCAAGCGCTTCGCGAACGCCGCCGACTTCACGTTCTTCTTCGCCGGAACGTTCAAGCCCGACTCGATCACGCCGCTGCTCGCGCGCTACCTGGGTTCGCTGCCCTCCACCGGCAAGCGCACCGGCGCGTGGGTGGCGAAGGGCCCGCGCTTCCCCGCCGGGATCCGGCAGGTGGAGGTGAGGAAGGGGGTCGAGCCCAAGGGCAGCGTGCGCATCACGTTCTTCTCGAACCACGCGATCGAGGAGCTGGACCAGCACCGCGCCATCACCGCCGCCAGCATCCTCCAGGACCACCTTCGCAGCTCGCTGCGCGAGCTGCTCGGCGGCACGTACAGCGTGTCCGCACGGTTCCAGCACCAGTTCCCGGTGGACGGCTACAGCACCATGACCATCGGGTTCGGCTGCGACCCCGCGCGCGCCGACACGCTCATCGCGGTGACGCTCGCCGAGGTGGAGAAGTTCCGCAACGCCGGCCCGAGCCCCGAGGACCTGTCCAAGGAGCAGGAGGTCCAGCGCCGCGAGCTGGAGACGAGCCTCAAGCAGAACGGCTTCTGGACCGGTTCGATGCAGACCGTGAGCGTGCTGGGCTGGGACCCGAAGCGGATCGCGAAGCGGAGGGAGCGGATCGACGGCCTCACCCGCGAGGCCGTGCACGAGGTCGCGATGAAGTACTTCCCCGCCGATCGTTATTCCGTCGTCCGCCTCGCGCCGGAGCTGGCGAAGGCGAACCCCTGACCCGGACCCGCGCCGCGGGTCGGCGGGGTCCCGGTCGCGGGCGTCGTCAGCCCTTCCCGCCCCTGCCCTTCTCGCGGGCCGGCGCGGGCTTCGCCGGCGGCTTCGGCGCCGGGGCGGGCTTCTCGATCCGCTTCTCGATCCGCTCCTCGCGGACCTTCCGCTCGCGCTCCTTCTGCTGCTCGAGCGCCTGTTTCTCCGCCTCGTGCCGCCGCTTGAGCTCCTCGGCGTCCCCGGGCGGGGTCCTGCGCACCTCCTCGCGCTGGCGCTCCTTCATCTGCTGGGTCTCGTCCTTGTAGTGGCTCTCCAGCCGCCGCAGCTCCTGCTCGCGGCGCATCCGCTCGGCGTCGGTCGTGACCGGCGGCGCCGGCTTCGTCACCGGCGGGCGGGCGTCGGGCGCCGGGCTCACCTCGGGCCGATAGACCCGCACGTCGCCGCGGTCGAGCAGGCGCTCCCCCTCGCGCGGGCCGCGCGCGTCCACGATCCGGAACCGCTGCACCGGCCGGCCCACGAGCATCTCGACCTCGCCCACGTCGCGGCCCAGGTCGCGCGGGCGGCCGCCCAGCTCGTCGTAGCGCGCGGCCGCCCGCGTCCGCTCCATCAGCGTGCGGTTGCGGTGCGGCGGCTCGAGCCTGTAGCGCAGGTCCCGGTCGAGCAGCCGGTGCGCGCGCGTGAAGCTCCAGCAGGCGGGGTCCAGGTCCCAGCCCCGATGCGCGTCGCCCACGCGCAGCCCGACGCCGACCTGCCAGCCCGCGTCGGGCGGCAGCGGCGCCCAGCCGACCCAGTCGTCGCTCCAGCGCCACACCACCCATGCCGGGCCCCACACCGTGCCCGGGATCCAGACCCAGCCGTAGCCGGGGTCGAACACCCAGCGTCCGTAGTGGAACGGGGCCCAGCCCCAGCGCCAGTGCGACACCCAGGTCCAGCCGAACTCGGTGTAGACCCAGTGGCCGTGCGTGTAGGGACGCCAGCCGTAGGGGACGTCGTAGGGCGTCCACACCCATCCGAACGTGGCGTGGGCGAACCAGTGTCCGTACGGCGCGAGGTCGTCGTAGAAGATCGAGACGCTCACCCTCGTCCCGACGTGCGCGGGCCGCGCCTGCCACGGGCCGCCCGTCGCCGCGCAGCCCGTGGCCAGGGCCAACAGCGCCGTGAGCGCCAGCGTGAGCATGCGTTTCCTGATCATGGTCTTCCTCCTCGAAGGGCCGCGCCGGCCCCCTCACGAGCGACGGGCACGCCGAGCAGCCCGGCGCCGTCGCGGACGAGCAGCGTCGTGCCCTGCTCGCCGCAGCGGGCGGCGAGCGCCTCGCGGACGAGCGCGTGGTCCGCGCCGGTCGCGCGGCTCACGCGGCAGTAGGAGATCCGCACCGGGAGCAGGTCCACGGACGTGACCGGCGCGTCCTCCAGCCGGTGCAGGAACAGCGCGGACAGGTCGTTCCGGAGCACGGGGTCCACCGCGTAGTCGTCCACGAAGTCGCCCGTGTCGTAGAGGCTCGGACGCTCGTGCACGACCTCGATCCCCTGGGGGATGCGGGCGCTGTGGCCCCGGAGCACGTCCGCGCCCGCGTCGAGCACCCTGCGCGCGAACGCCCGGAACTCCGGCGCCGGGCGCTCGCGCATGTTCGGTCCCGGTGAATCGAGAGGTTCACGGACCGGACGACCCGGCGCGCCTCCGTGAGCGCGCTCTCGACCGGCGCGAACGCCTCGCCCGCGACGGACACGTCCACGTGGAACAGGCCGGGGCGGGCCGGCGTAGCGGCCCATGCGGTCGGATGGTCCGCGGCCGACACGACCGCGAGGTCCAGGTCGTTCACGTGCAGGACCGAGGGCCGTCACGCCGCGCCGAGGTCGCGGCCCGCCCCGGCGTGATGGATGCCCGCGGAATCCAGCGTCTCGACGGTGTCGAGCAGGCCCTCCCTCCCGAAGTCGCCCGCGCGGCGCCCGGTGCCGCGGCGCCGCGGCCGCGCGTCCTCCCTCCGATTCACCGGTGCGCCACCGCGACCAGCGCCTCGCGCCTCGGCGTCTCGGCGGCGATCGGGTGGGCGCAGATGCGCTGCATCGTCTCGAGCACGTCGTTCGCCGACAGCTCCGCGCTCCCGCGCGGCCGCACCGGCTCGGCCTTCCGCACGACGTCGTTCATGGACACGATCCCCTGCAGCCGGAGTTCCGCGTCCACCACCGGCAGCCGGCGGACGCGGGCGTCTCCCATGGCGTCGAGCACCAGCCGCACGTCGTCCTCGGGCTGGACGGTCCGGACCCTGCCGCTCATGACGTCGCGGGCGGCCAGCTCCTCGGGGCGGCGGTGCCGTGTGGCGACCGCCATGCAGATGTCGCGGTCGGTGATGACGCCGAGCACGCGGCGTGCGGCGTCCACGACCGGGACGATGCCGCAGTCCTTCCGCCACATCGTCATCGCCACCGCGGCGAGGTCGGTGTCGGGCGTGCAGGACTCGACGGCGCTGGACATGATCTCTCGGACCTTCATGGCCGGGCCCTCCTCCGGGGTCCGCGCCTGGCGTCCCGCCGCGCCTCGGCGAGCCGTGGGCGCGTGATCCCGACCGCGAGTCTCGCGAGTGCGAGCCGCGCCCGTGTCAAGCCCTGCGCAGGTCGGGGGTATCCGGATGGACCATCCCGCCGGCCGTGGCCGGAACTAGCGCTCCAGGCGCACCAGCAGCACATCGCTGTCGCGCGCCACGACATGCGCGCGGGGATCGTCCCCGCGCGACGAGTCCTGCGGCACGACCAGCCATGGCTCCCGGCCGAGCGAGCGCAGCAGCTCGCCCGCCGCGCCGTCCGGCCACTCGCCGCGCGCGAGCGCGCGCGCGGCGGCCGACCGCAGCTCGAGCGCCTCCGGCGCGTGCCCCCACTTCCGCGCCATGAACGGGCCGCTCCAGAGGAGCGCGCGGCCGGTGGCGCCCGGGAGCGCCGGGGCGGCGCCGCGCGTCGTGTCCAGCGTCGCGTCCACGAGCACCGCGTCGCGCGGCGCGAGCTGGGCGATCGCGGTGGCGATGGCCCGCGGCGGCCGCGACGGCGCGTCGGCGCTGCCGCCCGACTGGCGGGCGTAGGCCACCAGCATCGCCGCGAGCGTCGGGAGCGCGGACGCCGCGAGGACCGCGCCGCGCAGCGCGCGCCCCCGGCCCGCGGAGCCCCATACCATCGCCGCGGGCGCGGCGGAGAGCAGGAACGCGAGGCCCAGGAGCTTGCTCTGGTTGTCGCCGGCGAGCCGGAGCAGGCACGCGGGGACGACGAGCGCGCCGAGCATGGCCGCGATCGCGAGCCGGAGCGGATCGCGCCGCGCCGGAGCGAGGAGCCAGAGGAGCGAGGGCGGCAGGAGCAGCGCCCCGGCGAGGACCGCCGAGGCGAGCCCCGCCCCGCCCGGCGCGAAGCGCACCGCCATGGCCGGCCCCTCGCCGCCGCGCAGCGTCCCGAGCGCCCACGGCAGGAGCAGCAGCGCCGCGACCGCGACCGAGGCCGCCACGCCGCCCGCCGCTCTCCGCGCGGCGGGTGCGGCCGGCACCAGCGCGAGAGCGGCGGCGATCGACGCGCCCGTCAGCGCGAGCCCGGCGAACGGATGCACCCACACGCACGCCGCGACCACCGCCGCGAGCGGCCCCGCACCGCGCGCCGGCCGGCCGTCCAGCGCGGCGGCGAGCGCGAAGGCGGCGAGCGCGACGCCGGCGAGCGCGAACGCGAACGGCGTCACGACCACGAACTTGTCGAGCGGCAGGACGAGCGAGGGATGGAGCCAGCCCGGATCGAGCGCGCGCAGCGCATGGTCCGCTCCCTGCCCGAGCGCCCGGCCGAGCTCGTCCGTGCCCCGCACCTCGCCCGAGACGGCGCGCGCGGCGAGCACGAGCCAGGCGAACGGAGCCGCTCCCGCGAGCGCGAGCCCCTGCGCGAGGAGCGCGGCGGGCGCGCCGGCGCCCAGCCTGCGGGCGAGCGCCGCCACGGCGAGCAGCGCCGCCGCGGCGGCCGCGGCGGACGCGCACACGAGCGGCGCCGTGGCCGACACGCGCGGATGCGCGGCGAGCCACGCGGCCGCCCAGGCGTGGAACCCCCACGCGTAGCGGAGCGGCAGTCCGGCGAAGAACGGGTCCTCGGGCGGCAGCGCCCGCTCCGCGGCGCGCACGACCGCCGCATGGAAGGCGCCGTCCGAGCGGAGCGTCAGCTCGGGATTCAGGACATGCGCCACGAGCACGGCGAGGGCGACGCCGAGCGCAAACCTCGGCGGGCCCGGCGCGAGCGACGAGAGCACGGGGCCGGTGTGCGCGCGCAGCGCCCGCCACGCGCACAGGAGCGCCACGAGCCCGGCGAAGGCGCGCGCGGCGTCGCCCGCGCCGAGCCCGGCCGAGCGCAACAGCGTCACGGCCACCCCGCCCGCGAACGGCGAGAGCAGCAGCGCCAGCGCGAGCCGCGCGTCGGTCGCCCACTCGCCGGCGAGGTGTCGTGCGAGCAGCGCCCCGGGCGCCAGGCACCAGCCGACCGCGAGCGCCACCAGCGTCGCCTTGAGCGGCAGCGAGCCGGCGGGCGCCGCGCACGCCGCGGCGGCCAGCGCGGCCACGAACCAGCCCGCCCTCGCGCGCGCGTGGCCGCTCATCGCGACGCTCGTGTAGAGTGCCGTGTCCGCCCCGGCCCCCGGAGACCGCGACGATGCGACAGGCCGCACAGGAGCCGCGACTTCCCCCGACCTCGTGGGCCCTGCTGGCGCTCGGCGTGCTCGTGCTCGCGCTCGCGCACGTGCGGATGGTGGTGGTGGGCCCGGACGCGGCGCGCTTCAGCTTCGACAGCGCCGAGTACGCGCTCGCGGGACGCACCTGGCTCGAGACCGGCCGCCTGGCGACCCCGTTCGTGCACCCGGCCGCGCTCGGCGCCTCGCCCGGGCCGCCCTACCCGCTCATCGTCGGGCACCCGCTCGTCCCGGCGCTGGACGCGATCGCGTTCGCGCTCGGCGGCCGCGACCCGCTCGTCTCGGTCGCACCCGCGGTGGCCGCGTACGTGGTCACCGTGCTGCTCGTGGCGCGGCTGGCGCTGGCACTCGCGGGATCGCGCGTCGCCGCGCTTGGCGCGGCGGCGGCGTTCGCGGTGACGCCGTGGTCGCTGCGCTTCGCGAGCGAGGGGCTGTCCGAGATGCCGTTCGCGGCCGCGCTCACCGCGGCGTTCCTGCTCCTGTGGCAGCTGCCGTCGCGGCCGCGGCCCGTGCTGCTCGGCGTGGTGCTCGGGCTCGGCCACCTCGCGCGGCCGGTCGCGGTGCCGCTCCTGCCCGCGCTCGTCCTGGGACTCTGGGCGGCCGCCCCGCCGCCGCTCCGGCTCCGGCACCTGCTGCTCGCGGCGGCGGGATTCCTGCCGCTCGCGGCGCTCACCACCCTCTACAAGTGGGCCGCCTGCGGCACACCGTTCGCGGAGGTGGGCGGCTACCTGCTGCTCTCCGGCGCCAGCCCCGAGTTCACGGTGGCGCGCCTGAACCGCATGACGCCGCCGCCGGAGGCGCTCGAGTGGATCCTCGGGCACCCGCAGGCATGGCTCGCCAAGCTCGCGCGCAACCTGCGCTCGGTGGGCTACGGCGCGTGGTGGCTGGGCGGCAAGTGGCCCGGCGCCTTCGCGGCGCTCGCCTGCGCGGTGGCGCTCGTCCGCGGCGAGCCGCGCGCGCGCGGGCTCGCGCTCGCGTTCGCCACGGCGGCGGCGCTGCTCGCCCTGCTCGCCTCGGCGACCGTGGCCGACCCGCGCATGCTGTTCCCGCTCCTGCCCGCGGCGGTCGCGCTCGCGCTCGCGGCGCTCGCGCGGATCGCCGAGGCGCTCGGCCGTGGCCGGCGGGCGTGGGTCGCGGCGGCCTCGGTGCTCGCCGTGGCGCTCGGCGCCTGGCCGCTCGCGCGCGAGTGGCGCGCGGCGGCCGCGGGCGGCCTCGCCGGGCGGAGCGAGTTCCACGAGCGGGAGTGGCGCGAGCTCGGGCTCGAGGTCGGAACGCTGCTCCCGGCCGGGGGCGGGCTCGTCGCGAGCGACGCCGCGCCGTGGATCGCGTGGTGGACCGGCCGCCCGGTCACGCTGGTGCCGATCGAGCCCGCCGCGCTTCGGGACGGACCGGAGCGGCTCCGGCCCGAGGCCGTCGTGCTCACGAACGAGTGGCTCGTCTCGCGGCCCGGCGAGGAGGAGTGGATGCGGCTGTTCGACGAGCGGCGCGCCCCGCCGGGATTCCAGCTCGCCGGCCACGTGCGCTCCGGCCGGCTGGAGGCCGTCGTGTTCCACCGGGATCCCGCTCCCTGACCGCGACCTCGCGCGCGTCTCCACGCGCGCGCCGACGTCCGGCCGCGGCGGACCATACAACACGCCGGCCCGGGCCTTGTCGGCCGCGCGCGGCGACCGCATGATTCAGGGATGACGCGACCGCGGCCCGAAGCGCCCCTGCTCCTCGGAGTCCTGCTCGCGCTCCTCGCCGTGCACCCGGCGCCCGCGCGCGGGGCCCGGGCCGACGCGCCCGGGCTCACGCGTGACGAGCGCCGGCTCGCGGAGCGCGTGGACCGCCACGTCGCGCCCGGGCTCGCGCTCCTCGAGCGGGCGGTGAACGTGAACAGCGGCACCATGAACCTCGCCGGGGTGCGCGAGGTGGGCGAGCTGTTCGCGAAGGAGCTGGACGCGCTCGGCTTCCGCACGCGCTGGGTGGACGGCGCGGCGTGGGGCCGGGCCGGGCACCTGCTCGCCTCGCGCGGCTCGCGCGGGCCCAAGGTCGTGCTGGTCGGCCACCTCGACACCGTGTTCGAGCCCGACAGCCCGTTCCAGCGCTTCCGGCGCCTCGACGACTCCACCGCCAGCGGCCCCGGCGCCACCGACATGAAGGGCGGCAATGTCGTCCTGCTGCTCGCGCTGCGCGCGCTCCGGGAGCAGGGCGTGCTCGACCGCCTGCGGGTGGAGGTTGTGCTCACCGGCGACGAGGAGCGGCCCGGCTCGCCGATCGAGGCGGCGCGCGCCGACCTGATGCGGGCCGCCGAGGGCGCGAGCGCGGCGATCGGGTTCGAGGACGGCGACGGCGACCCGCGCCACGTCGTGGTCGCCCGGCGCGGCAGCTCCGGCTGGACGCTGCGGGTGCGCGGCACGCCGTCGCATTCCTCGCAGGTGTTCCGCGAGGACGTGGGCCCGGGCGCCGTGCTCGAAGCGGCGCGGCTGCTCCAGCAGTTCCGCGACTCGCTCGGCTTCGAGCCCTACCTGACGTTCAACCCCGGCCTCATCGTGGGCGGGACCGCCATCGCGCACGATTCCGCCGCGGCGCGCGGCACGGCGTTCGGGAAGAGCAACGTCGTGGCCGAGAGCACGATCGTCACCGGCGACCTGCGCGCGCTGACGCGCGAGCAGCTGGCGCGCGCACGCGCGACCATGGAGCGGATCGTGGCCGCGGCCTCACCCCGGACGTGGGCCTCGATCCAGTTCAGCGACAGCTACCCGCCGCTCGCGCCGAGCGACGGCAACCGCCGGCTGCTCGCCATGCTCGACCGCGCGAGCCGCGACCTGGGGTTGGGACCGCTCGAGCCCGTGGACCCCTCGCGCGCGGGCGCGGCGGACGTGTCGTTCCTCGACGGACTCGTGCCGATGGTGGTGGACGCGCTGGGCCTGAAGGGCCTCGGCGGCCACACGGTGCAGGAGACCGCGCGGCTCCAGACGCTGGCGTGGCAGGCGAAACGCGTGGCCGTCACGCTGTCGCGCCTCGAACGCGAGGTTCGGGCGCGGCGCTGAGCGGCCGGCTCGGGCGGGGCTCGGGTGCGCGGCGTCCGCGTCCGGGCGCGCCGCCGGCGCGCGGTGTCCTTGCCGGGTGCGTGACCGGCGCGCGGCGACCGTGTCCGCGCGCGGATCTCGCCTACTGGAACCGGGCCACCGACATGAGGAGCGCCGACAGGGCGACGAGCGTCGCCCCCACCCTCGAGACGCCGAGGAGCCGGCGCTGGAGCGCCCCCATCTGCGCGAGCATCTCCGGGCCCGGCGCGCCGCCGGACGTCATCGCCGCCGCACCCAGCTGGCCCAGGCGCTTCACCGTGGGCACGGTGATCCACACTCCGAGCCCTGCGGTGACGAACGCGAGCAGCGCACCGAGCGTGAACGCGATCCCGGTCCCCGAGGAGATCCACGACCATTGCAGGCCGTCGGAGTCCGCCCAGTAGAGCCAGCCGCCGGAGACGATCGTCGTCGCCATGACCGTGTTCATGAACACGGGGAGCCGGCGCACGTGCGCCATGACGCGCATGACCTGGCCGCCGGCAGGACCGCTCGCCATGACGGCCGGGATCAGGTAGGCGGCGTTGAGCACGGCCGCGCCCACCCACAGGCCCGCGGCCAGGACGTGGATGGCGCGGATCATGAAGAACAGGTGCAGGTGCATGGTCTCCCCTTCCGACGGCCCGTCGCTCCCGGGGCGAGACTGAGGCACGCGGGGCGCCGGGTCCACCGCGGCGAGCCCGGGCGGCGCTCGGCCGCGCCCGGCCGAGGTCTGCGGGATGACCGCCGCGCGGACGACGATGCCGCGGGCCGGACGGCTTTCAGCTCCGGATCCCGGCCACGCGGTCCAGCTTCTCGATCAGGACCTCGGGGTCCGCGAGCGCGGCCGCCGCGAGCCAGCGCTGGTGCGGCTCGTTCCCCAGCACGACCGCGTTGGCGTGGGGCGCCTCGCCCCGGTGGCCCCCGCCCGAGCCGCCGAGGCCGAAGCCCCTCCGGCAGAGGTCCAGGTCCCGGGCCGAGGCGGTGAGGATCGTCCAGCCGGGACCGAGCCCGAGCCGTTCGCGCCCGCCGGAGGAGCCGCCCGCGCTCCGGCCGCCCGACTGCTTCACGATCGCGTACAGGAACACGTCGCGGCCGCAGCGGTCCCCGAGCGCGCGCCCGAGCCTCGCCAGGTTCTCGGTCGTGGCGACGCAGGCGGGATCCGCGCAGCCGGGCTCGGGGAACGTGACCAGCGCCGTCCGGCCGTGGAGAAGGTCGTCGCGGAGCCGCAGCTGGGCGCCGTCCTGCGTGCGCAGCACGACGTTCGGAGGGCCCGCGGAGCCCGCGCCTCCCGCGGGCCGCACGCCGCCCCGCCGGGGCCGCGCGAGGAGCTCCGCCACGGGCACGGCCGCCGCGGCCAGCGGCAGCAGCCACAGGAGCGCGCGCCGGCGGTTCACGCCACGACCTGCCACTGGAACAGCATCCCGCGGTCGGCGAGAGCGCCGTCACGGCAGTGCGCCACGTACCGCCCGGTGAAGTCGCGGAAGCGCAGGAACAGGCTCACGCTCTCGCCCGGGCCCAGCCGCACGACGTCGGAGCGGCGCGCGAGGCCCGCCTCCGGCGTGACCCCGCCGCGCGCGAGCACCTGGTGCGTCTCGAACGGAACGTGCACCGTGTGCGCGCGGGTGCGCGAGCGGTTGACGAGGTTCCAGACCTCGGCCGAGCCGAGGCGCGGGCTCGCCGTGATGCGGTGCGGGTCGAACGGCTTGCCGTTCACGGTCCAGACGCCGTCGGAGTGGTCCAGCTCGAACGTCCGCGTCGTGACCGCGGCGGCGCGGTCCACCGGGGGTGGCTCCACGAATGCGGGCGGGATGCGGCTCGGGTCGCCGTTCGTCTCCAGGCTCCCGTCCACGACGAACCGGAGCACGGCGTCGCCGGCGCCGAGCGCGAGGATCCGTCCCGTGGGGCCGCGGCCGTCCAGCTGCTCCTGCACGTTCACGAGGTCGAGCCGCGTCCCGGACGGCAGGCGGCTGAAGTCCACCACCACGTCGCAGCGTCCCGACACGGGGAGCGCCACGTTCGCGCCCGTGACCGGGCGTGCGAGCAGGCAGCCATCGTGCGAGATCCTCACCAGCGGCTGGCCGTTGGAGAGCCGCAGGTCGAGGTGGCGGCTGGGCCCCATGTTGACGAGCCGGAACCGGTACTTCCGCCGTGCGACGCGCAGGAACGGCTGGATGCGGCCGTTCACCGTGTACTTGTCGCCCAGCACGCCGTCCAGGTCGAAGAGGTCGAAGAACGCGCGGCCGGAGGCGTCGAAGAGCCGGTCGTGGAAGACGAGCGGCACGTCGAACGCGCCGCTCGGGAGCCGCCAGGCGCCCGGGGTCGGGTCGGCCTCGTCGCCGGTGTCCCGCTCGTCGAACACGAAGCATGGCCCCGCGAGCCCCCGGTAGAGGTTCTGGGCCATGAAGTCGAGGCACTGGTCGTGGTACCAGAGAGTCGAGAGCCCTTCGCGCGGGTCGCCCCCCGGGCCGAACGCGGAGTCGGTGAAGCCCGCCGGCCGGTGGAGGTGGAGCAGGTCGCGCCACTGGCCGGTTCGGAGGGTCTCGATCGGATGGCCGTTGCTCTCCGAGGCGGCGTGGGCGTTCACGAGCCGCGTCGCCAGCTCCGGACGCCCGTAGCCGTGGTGATCGGCGAGCGCCGGCAGCTCGTTCCGGAACCGGATCAGCATGGGGCGCCCCCGGCGGGCGTGCAGGCGCGGCCCCGGGAAGCGGCCGTTGAAGGTCCAGCACTCGTCGGTCGGGAGCTCGCGGTGCCAGGAGTGCGGCGTCGCGCGGGCCTCGAGCAGGTGGAAGTCGGCGCTCCCGGCGTCGAACAGCGCCCAGTGCTGGTGCGGCGCGGTCCTGCCGCCCTCGCCGGCGGCGGCGTTCGGGTCCCGCGAGGGCGGGATCGCGCCCAGCGCGGCCACATCGCCCGCGTCCACGGCCGGCGGGATGGGGAGCTCTTCGACCCACGCGGTGGTGGGCGGGCTCCGGTGCGCGGCCGGCCCGCGCCCGAGCGCGCGCGACGACAGGCCGAGCTTCGCCGCGAGATAGCCGCCGGCCGTGAGCAGCCCGAGCTTCACCAGGTCGCGCCGGCTGAGCCCCGCCTCAATCAGCTCGACCCGATTGCGCCGTGAGACTTCCGCGAGCCGCTTTCCGCCGGGCATCTTGAAGGGCTCCCTCCCGTCCTTTGCGTGCGGCCGACCCCACGGATGTCATCGGCAGCTCCCGCGGCCGACTCGACGAAGGCCGGTCCGGTGCTCGAACGATGCCGGAAGCGGCGCCTGGACCGATCGAGGACGCCAGCCCGTGACGATTCTGGTTGTCGCATCGGCGTCGCTGTCGGAGAATGCGGCCAGGGAAGTCACTACGGTCGGAGCCGCCCCCGCATGCACACGGACGAACGGACGCGCACGCGCGTCCGTCTCTTGCACGCCATCTTCGAGGAGCAGGCACGAGCGACCCCCACGGTGGTCGCCCTCGAGGTGCCACCGGGACGCGGAGACCCGAAGCGGGTCCGCGTCACCTACGCCGAGCTGGACGGACGCGCCGAGGCCCTGGCGGGCCGGCTGGCGGCGCACGTCCGGGGCGAGTGCGTCGTGGCGATCGTGCTGCCGCGCGCGGGCGTCGAGCTGCCGACGGCCCAGCTCGCCGTGAACAAGGCCGGCGCCGCGTGGACCTGCATCGAGCCCGACACGCCGCGCGAGCGGATGGCGTTCCTGCTCTCCGACTCGCGCGCCGTGGCCGTGATCGCCGGCCCCGCGCAGCGCGCCGCGGTGATCGAGGCCGGCGTCCCCGCCTCGCTCATCGTGGATCCGGCGGACGCCCCGCAGGCCGCGGCCGGACCGCGCCCCGCGCCCGCGTGGCTCGGCCCGGACACGCTCGCCTACGTCATCTACACGTCGGGCACCACCGGGCAGCCCAAGGGCGTGATGATCGAGCACCGAAGCGTGGCGAACCTCGTCAACGCCGACGCCGCCTACTTCGACCTCGGACCCGGCGACCGCGTGGCGCAGACCTCGTCGGCAGCCTACGACTCCTCCGTCGAGGAGGTGTGGCTCGCCTGGGGCACGGGGGCGACGCTGGTCATGGTGGACGACGAGCGGGTGCGTTCGGGCCCCGACCTCCTGCCCTGGCTCCGGGCGGAGGGCATCACCGTCTGGTGCCCGGCGCCCACGATGCTGCGCATGGCCTGCAGCGACGACCCGCGCCGGGACCTCCCGGGCGTCCGGCTCGTGTACGTGGGCGGCGAGGAACTCCCCGCCGATGTGGCGCAGGCGTGGGCGCCCGGCCGTCGGCTGGAGAACGGGTATGGTCCCACGGAGTGCACGGTGACCTGCATCCGCACCCCGATGCGGCCCGGGGCTCCGGTCACGATCGGCTGGGCGATCGAGGGGCTGCGGGCGCACGTGCTGGACGCCTCGCTGCGCGAGGTGCGTGACGGCGAGGTGGGCGAGCTGTGCATCGGCGGCGAGGGCGTGGCCCGCGGCTACCTCGGGCGGCCCGACCTCACCCGCGAGCGCTTCGTGGACCACCCGACGCTGGGCCGGATCTACCGCAGCGGGGACCTGGCGAAGCGACTGCCGAACGGCGACCACGTCTACCTCGGGCGGGCCGACACGCAGGTGAAGCTGCGCGGGCACCGGATCGAGCTGACCGCGATCGAGAGCGAGCTGTGCCGCTGCCGCGGCGTGATCGAAGCCGCGTGCCGGGTGCAGGCGAACGGATCCGGCCCCGAGCTGGTCGCCTACGTGGTCACCGACGGCACGATCGAGTGGGACCCCGACGCGCTCCGCGACGCGCTCCTGCGCACGCTGCCCGGGCCCATGATCCCGGGCCGGTTCGCGCGGCTCGACTCGCTCCCGCGCGCGGCGCTCTCGGGCAAGCTCGACCGGAACGCGCTGCCGGAGCTGGCGCACGAGGCGCCGTCCCGGGCGGTGGGGCGCGCACCGGCGGGCCCCGTCGAGGAGGCCATCGCGCGCGCGTTCGCGGCCCACCTGCCCGCGGCCGCGTCGGCCGGAGTGGACGCCGACTTCTTCCTGGATCTGGGTGGGAACTCGCTGCTCGCGGCCCAGGTGATCTCCGGGCTCCGCCGCGACCCGGCGCTCGCCTCGCTCACCGTGCGCGACATCTACGAGGCACGCACGGTGGAGGGCCTCGCGAGCCGCATGGCCTCCTCCGCGGCCAACGCCCCGGCCGTCGCCGCCGCGCCGGGGGCCGCTCCCTCCGATGCGCGCGTCTCCCCACGCGCCGCCTGGGGCGCGGCGGTCCAGGCGGCGGTCCTCGGCCTGGCGCTGCTCGCGGTCGTGAACGTGGCGTGGCTCGTCGCCTTCCGCGTAGTGCCGGCCGTGGTGCAGGGGATCGGCGTCACGGCGTTCGTGCTGCTGCTGCCGACGTTCGGGCTGGTGGCGGCGCTGGCGTGGACGTTCGTGGCGGGCGCGCTCACCGTGCTCGCCAAGCGCGCGCTCATCGGCCGCTACGTCGCCGAGCGGCACCCGTACCTGGGCTCCATGTACGTGCGCCACTGGATCGTGAGCCAGCTCGCGCGGGGCATCCCGTGGGATCTGCTCGAGAGCACCGGGATGCGGGCGGCGCTCCTGCGGGCGCTGGGCGCGCGCATCGGCGAGGACGTGCACCTCCACCGCGGCGTGGCGCTCCACCACGGCGGCTGGGACCTGCTCGAGATCGGCGACGGCGCGGCGCTCGGCCGCGACGTCTCGGTCGGGCTCGTCACCTACGACCGCCAGCAGCTGGTGTTCGCGCCCATCCGCATCGGCCGCGACGCGACGCTCGACACGCGCGCCCGGATGGGCCCGGGGAGCGCTATGGGCGACGGCGCGTTCCTGGGCGCGCTCTCGGGCCTCGCGGCCGGGGCGACGGTCCCCGCGGGCGAGCGCTGGGAAGGCGTCCCGGCCGCGCGCCTGGGCGAGGCCCCCGGCACGCCGCCGAGCTCCGCCGAGCCGCCGCGCGCGAGCGTCGTGCACACGATCGCGCTGCTCGCCGCCAAGGCCGTCGTGGCCCAGGTGGCGTTCCTGCCGGCGATGGCGCTCGCCGCCGTGGTGCTCTCGGCGTGGAGCGCGCAGGGCGTCGCGCCGTCGTTCACCGCGCTCCCCCTCGTGCCGCTCTCGCTCGCGGTCATGGCGGGCTACGCGCTCTCGCTGCCGCTCCAGGCGCTCCTCTGCCGAATGCTGGGCCGCGTCGAGCCCGGCGTGTACCCGCTGCGCGGCAACACCGCGCTCACCGTGCTGCTCAAGGAGCGGCTGGTGGAGACCGCGAACGTGGCGCTCTCCGGAACGCTCGCGTGGCCGGTGTGGCTCCGCTGGGCGGGCATGAAGGTGGGCCGGCGCTGCGAGATCAGCACCATCATGGAGGTCACGCCCGAGCTGGTGGAGATCGCCGACGACTGCTTCTTCGCCGACGGCATCTACCTCGGCCGGCCGCTCGTCCACCACGGCCACCTGGCGTGCGAGCGCACCACGTTCGGGCGCCGCACGTTCCTCGGCAACCACGCCGTGATCCCGGCCGGCGCTCGTCTCCCGGGCGACGTCCTGCTGGGCGTGTCCACCGTGGCCGACCCGGCGCGCATCCGGCCCGGAACGGCGTGGTTCGGCCACCCGGCGTTCGAGCTGCCGCGACGCGAGCAGGTGGAGGCCGACGAGCGGCTCACGTTCCGGCCCTCCCCCGTCCGCGTCCTGAACCGGGCGCTGTGGGAGGCCGCGCGCGTGGCGCTCCCCGTGCTCCCGGCGATGCTGGTGGCGTTCTGGGCCACGACGCTGCCGGCGCTGGCCGCGGGCCGCGCCGCGGCGACGTTCCACCTGGGCGTGCTGCCGCTCGCGGCGCTCGCCACCGGCGCGTTCCTGTGCGCGCTCACGCTCGCCGCCAAGTGGCTGCTGCTCGGCCGCATGCGCGAGGCGCGGCACATGCTGTGGTCGTGCTGGTGCAGCCGCTGGGACATGCTCTACGAGGTCTGGTCGGCATACGCCCGGCCGGTGATCGAGTGCCTCGAGGGCACGCCGTTCGTGGCGTGGTGGCTGCGGGCCATGGGCGCGCGCGTCGGCCGGCGCGTCGTGTTGGGCACGAACCTCGCCCAGCTCGTGGACCCCGACATGCTGGAGCTCGCCGACGATGCCACGGTCTCGTGCCACCTCCAGCTCCACAGCTTCGAGGACCGCGTCCTGAAGCTCGGCCGGTCGCGCTTCGGCGCCGGGAGCACCGTGGGCGCTGGCGCGCTCGTGCTCTACGGCGCCGAGATCGGCGACGGCGCGCACGTGGGCGAGCAGAGCGTGGTCATGAAGCACGAACGCCTGCTTCCCGACGAGACGTACGCGGGCGCGCCGACCCGCCCGGTGCGCGCATGAGCCATCCGGGCCGGCGGGCCCGCAGCGCGCCGGATCGCGCGGGTCCCGGCCGGCGCGTGCCGCCCGCCGGCACGGTGGAGGTGTGGCGCGTCACGCTGGACGTGCCGGCCGGGCGGCGCGGTCGGCTCACGGCGAGCCTCGACGCCGGGGAGCGCGACCACTGGGAACGCATGCGGATCGGCGGCGACCTGTGGGCGGTCGCTCACGGCGCGCGGCGCGAGATCCTCGGCCACCACCTCGAGCGCCCGGCCGCGTCGCTGCGGTTCGAGGCCGGGAGGCGGGGAAAGCCGATGCTCGCGGACGCGCCGCACCTGCACTTCAACATGTCGAGCCGGGGGCCGCTCGCGCTGCTGGCGGTGGCCTCCGACCGCGAGGTGGGCGTGGACCTCGAGCAGGAGCTGCTCGAAGCCGGCGTCGAGGGCGTGGCGCGCGAGTTCCTCTCGCCGCTCGACCAGGTCGCGATCTCGACCGCCCCGCCCGAGACGCGCCGCAGCGTGTTCACCGCCGCGTGGACGCGACACGAGGCGCTGCGGAAGCTGAAGGGCCTGGCGCTCGAGGACGCGCTGCCGCCGCTCTTCCAGGGCGAACTGCTGTCCGTGCGCGCGATCCCCATGCCGCCCGGCTTCGCCGCCTCCGTCGCCGCCGAGGGCGGCGAATGGACGCTGCGGGTGCGCGAGGCGAGCGAGGTGCTGCCGGAGGAGTGAGCGCCCCGGGAGCCCGGGCGGACGGTCAGCGCCGGGCCCGGTACGTCTGCCAGATCGCGAGCGGGTCCACCCAGAACGACGTAGCCTTCCGGTCCAGGTCCACGAGGCCGGCGCCCTGCGGGAAGCTCGCGCGTTCGAGGCGGACGCCCGCCCAGCGCCCGATCGGAAGGGCGACCTCCCAGCCGGTGGTCGTGCCGTCGATGCCGCCCAGGCGGTCCTCGAAGTGACCGCGCCGGTAAGAGAAGACGTTCGCGAGCGTGACCTCGAAGCCGCCCCCGTCCGTCTCGTGACCGGAGGTGCCCGGGCCGGCGTCGACGACCGCGTGGTCGCCGGCGAACCCCAGGCTCACGAGCGGCGAGAGCCCGCGCAGGAGCGCCGGCCGGAGGCCGGTCGCCGGCAGCCCGGCCGGAAAGCCGGGGACGTTCGCGGCGATGCGGCCGGAGAACCCGTTCCGCCGGTGCCGCGAGACGCGGGCGGACCCGGAGGCGCCGAACCCGACGATGGCGTCGTCGTTGAAGCTGAGCCAGGAGTGTCCCCATGCCAGGTCGATCCGGACCGGGGCGCCCCGCGGGGCCTCCAGGCGGTCGAGCGGTGTGGCCCTCACCAGCACTCCTTCGTCCCACGCCGTCGTGCTCCCGATCCCCGCGACGTTCAGCGGGGCGAGCACAACGTCGACCTGCTTGATGTCGATCCCGGCCGAGACGTCCACGTGCCGGAGGAACGCGGCCGGCTCCGCGCCTGAGCGCCGGACCAGGTGCGAGGCGATCGTGGCCGCGCTCAACCCGAATCCCCACGAGCCCACGGTCTCGTAGGCTCGGAAGGCGCCTGTCGGGTTCCCGAACGGGTCCGTGCCCTGGCTGGACCCGTAGTCCACGTCCACGCCGCCGGTGCGGCCCGGCGCGCCGGACACGTAGAGGCCCACCCCCGCGAGTCCCGCCTTCACCGCGCGAGTGGTGTAGATCACGTCCGAGGCGAGGCCCGGCACGAGCTGCGTGCGGCCCGTCTCGTAGCGGATCCCGTCCAGGTACCCGAGCAGCGCCGGATTGGCCCAGTGGTTGAGCCCGTCGCCCCAGGACACGGCGATCGAGGCGCCGCCCATCGCGGCCGAGCGGACCGAGACGTCGATGTCCATCGAGCGGCCGGTACCCTGCGCCAGCGCCCCGGGCGCGCGCGCCGGCGCGAGCGCGAGCGCGACCGCGAGTACGAGTTGGAACCGGGCTCGAAGATCCACGGGGACGACCCTCGTTGGCTCTAGAGTGCTCCCGCGAGCCAGCGTAGCACGTTGAGCGCGAACCGCCTGTCGTCGTTGCCGGGCAGGTTCATGCCCATGGGCCGGCGCTGCGGGCCGGCGACCTGCGCCGTGAACATGGCCGCCTCGCCCATCACCACGACGCGCCCGCGGCCGTGCCCGAACGCGAGCCCCATCGCCCGGCCGCCGGCCGGCCGCCGGCGCTCCGCCGGCACGTCGCCGAGGTGCTGTCCGAGCCCCACGAGCAGGTCCTCGGCGTGCTCCGAGAGCGTCAGCAGTTGCGCGGCGCCCGGCGGCCCGCCGAGCGACTGGCCCGTGAACGCCACCACGTGCCGCACGCGTTCGGACGTGTCGCGTCCGGCCACGATCGGGTGCGACACGTGCAGTCCCCGGCCCGGGCGGAAGTGGAGGATGGTCTCGTGCCCGCCCTCGGCCCGGAGAGTGTCGGCCGTGTAGGCGGCGCGCATGTCCACGCCGAACGCCTCGCCGAGCGGGCGCGCCGCGTCGCCCATGGGCGCGTGGTCGGCGATCATGAGCAGCGCGCCACCGCGCCTCACCCACGCCTCCACCGCGCGCACCTCCGCCGGCGTGAACGCCGGCTTCACGGCGTCCGGGCTGCCCATGTCCCCGTGGCCGAGCGCGTTGGCGATCACCAGCAGGTCGGCGTTGGCGAGCACCGCGCTGTCGAGCGGTGCCGCGTTCGCGGTGACCTGCCACCCGTCCGCCCGGGCGAGGCGGGCGAACGGCAGGTAGCGGCCCCCGATGCGGTGGAACTCGTGGTGCGCCTCGTCGAACAGCATCCGCGGCGTCCGCGTCGCGAGCGCCGGGTGCCCCACACGCGCGTCGAACGACTTGTCGGGCTCCTGCTGGGCGAGCGCCGTGCCGGACAGCGACGTCACCAGCGCGAGCAGCGCCACCGCCGCGCCGCGTCTCAAACCGCGAACGCCTCCGGCTGCCACGCCAGCCCCAGCTCGGAGGGCGGCGCCATGTAGCCGAGCATCGCGCTCGCGGCCACCACGCTCGGGCTCGCCAGGTATCCCTCGCCGCCCACGCCCATGCGGTTCGTCCAGTTGCGGTTGAAGCTGGTGATGGCGCGCTGGCCGGGCTTGAGGGAATCGGGGCCCTGGCCGAAGCACGGGCCGCACCAGCTCTCGCGGATCCTGCCGCCCACGGAGCGGAACACCTCCCCGATGCTCTCGCCGTCCAGGCGCGCGTCGGGTCGCTCGATCTGGCGCTTCACCCCGCCGGAGCCGGGGAAGATGATGAACTCGCGCGCCGCCTGCCGGAGGCCCTGCGCCCGCGCCGCGCGCAGGACGAGCGCCGCTGAGAGAAGGTCGTCGTAGCCGCCGTTCGTGCACGAGCCGATCATGGCCTTGTCGAACGCGATCCGCTCCTTCGCCACGTCCTCGGCGGGGAACGCGTTCCCGGGGCTGAACGGCTTGGCGATCATCGGGCGCACGTCCGAGAGCACGAGCGTCTCGTCGATCGCCCACTCCACGTCGGCGCCGGGCGCGAGGCGCGGGTAGGGCAGGTCGGCCATGCCCTTGGCCGCGAACCACGCGGTCGTGATGTCGTCGGGCGCGAAGATCCCGTTCCAGCTCTCGGCCTCGGCCATCATGTTGCAGATGGTGTTCCGGTAGGCGATCGGCAGCTGGCGCTCGGCGTCCACGAACTCCACGCTCATCCCCTGCGACTGCTTCGCCCCCCAGCGCCGCAGCAGCTCCAGAACCAGGTCCTTCCCCGTCACCCACGGCTGGAGCGAGCCGGTGAACACCACGCGTCGGGGCCTCGCCACGGTGGAGTAGATGTAGCCCGTGCTCCAGCCGAAGCCGAGAGTGGTGGAGCCGACGCCGATCCCGATCGCGCCGTACGCGCCGTACGCGCGGCTGTGCGAGTCCGCGCCAGGGATGACCATGCCCGGGTACACGAGGCCCTGCTCGGGGAAGTAGAAGTGGAAGATGCCGTCCCCGGGCGTGGCGTAGTAGGGCCGCTCGATGCCGTGCATGGCCGCGAACTGGCGGCCGATCGAGGTCTGCTTCTCGTCCGCCGCGACGCCGGTGAACACGAAGTGGTCGTTGGCGATCGCGATCTGCCGTGGCCAGATCGCGGCTCCGCCGGTGATCTGGTTGAACGTGTGGATGGCGAACGGCGCGGTGCCGTCGGAAGCCGGCAGCAGGTCGGCGTAGACGCGCAGCGTGGCGCCCGGGCGCACCTCGGCGGCCTTGTCCACGCGGTGCGCCCACAGGATCTGTTCCGTGGTGGTGAGCGTCCGCGCCGTGGCGGCGTCGGGCCACACGATCTCTGGCTTGCGGGCGGTGGCCTCGCGGAACTCGCGCCGGCCGATGGCGAAGATGCCGCCCGAGCGGCGGATCTCGTCCTCCTTGGGCGTCAGCGGCACGGGATCGTACGTGCGGCCGCGGGTGACGTTCGCGAGCCGGCGCGTGTCGGGATCGAACGTCAGCTCGTCGCCGTCCTGCGCGTCGGCCACGGCCTCGGGGCTCTGAACGACGTGCAGCCCCAGGTTGAACGCGTTCCGCCGGAAGATGTCGCCCATGTTGTTCCCGCACACGACCACCATCTCGAGGCCCTTCTCCTCGGCCACCCCCTTCAGGCCCGCGGGACTCATCTCGCGCGAGCTGCCGATGGCGAAGCGGTCGCCCGCGACGATGAACGTCTCGCCGCGGTGGACGCGGGCGCGGAAGTCGGGCATCAGGTAGCGGAAGGACCCGGCCTTCCAGCGCTCGTCCAGCGTGTCGAGGCTCTCGGAGACGCAGTCGGCCGCGGGCGTGATCTGGTCGGTGTCGATGGCGTCCAGCTTCTTCCCCGGCACCTTCGGGTCCCAGAAGACGAGAGCGCGGCCGCGGATGAGCTTCGCCGGCGCCGCACCGCCTGCGGCGGCCGGCACCGCGTCGGACGGCCGCGGGCCGGGGAGCGAGTCCAGCGTGACACCGGGCTTGAGTCGTGCGGGTTCGAGCTTGTGCATGGAGGGGTCTTGGGCGGTAGCGCCGTGGGAGGACGCGTGGGTCGTCGGACTCGCGGCGAGACTAGGCGGCGGCCGGGCGGCAGGCAACCGGCGGACCGCGATCCACGCGTCGGTTCAGGCTCCGGGCGCGGCCTCGATGGCGGGGGCCTGGACATCGAGCGCGAGCCCGCGGTGCAGGAGCTTCACGACGCGCTCGGCGTGCGGCGCGGCCACGACGAACGACAGGTTCACGCGCGAGGCGCCCTGCGAGATCATCTCCACCGGAACGCCGATGCCCCCCAGGAGCGTGAACACGTGCCCGGCGAGGCCGAGCTGGGTGGGCGCACCCTCCCCCACCACGGCCACCACGGCGAGCCCGTCGCGTACCTCGACCCGGCCGATCCCCTCCAGCTCGCGGAGGGCGTCGGGCAGGCGCGAGGTGTCGTCCACCGTCACCGAGATGCTCACCTCGGATGTCGTGACGAGATCCACCACCACGTGGTGGCGGCCGAACACCTCGAACACGCGCGCGAGGAAACCGTGCGCGAGCAGCATGCGCGTGGAGACGATGGTGACGGCGGTGATGCCCTGCTTGGAGGCGATGGACCGCACCCGCCAGCCCTCGGGCCTCGGCGACGCGGCGGCGGTGATGAGCGAACCCGGCTCGTCCCGCCGGGCGGTGTTGAGCACCCGCACCGGGATGCCATGCTCCATCGCCGGCAGCAGCGTCTTCGGGTGGAGCACCTTGGCCCCGAAGTACGCCAGCTCGCACGCCTCGGCGAACGAGAGCCGCGGCACCGGGCGCGCCTCGGGCACGACGCGCGGGTCGGCGGAGAGGAGGCCGTCGGTGTCGGTCCAGATCTGGATCTCGCTCGCGCCCAGCGCCGCGCCCAGGAGCGCGGCCGTGTAGTCCGAGCCGCCGCGCCCGAGCGTCGTGGGCCGGCCGTCGAGCGTCCGCCCGAGGAAGCCGGTCACGACCGGGAGCGGCGCGCGCTCGGCGAGGCTCCTCGCCAGCAGCTCCGCCGCCTCGGGGAGCGGCGAGGCCTGGCCGAAGCGGTCGTCCGTGACGAGCCCGGCGTCTCCCGCGAGCACGGCCCGCGCCGGTGTCCCGCGCGCGGTGAGCGCGGCGGCGAAGAGCAGCGCCGAGAGTCGCTCGCCGTACGAGAGCACGCGGTCGCGCGCCTCGCGGCCGAGGGCCGCCGCCGCGGCCGGGACCGCGACCTCGTTCGCCAGCTCTTCGAGCAGCGCATCGGGCAGCTCCGCCTGGAGCCCGAGCGCGCGCGCGTGCTCCACGTGCCGCTCCCGCAGGCGAACCAGGAGCGCGCGGCGGGGAGCCCCCGCCCGGCACGCGTCCACGAGCGCATTGGTGACCCCCGCGAGCGCGCTCACCACCACGACCGCATCGCTCCCCCCGCGCTCGCGGACGATGGCGAGCGCCTGCTCGGCGTTCGCGGCGCTCCCCACCGACGTGCCGCCGAACTTGAGGACGATCATGCAGGCGAACCCGGCGCGCGGCTCACTGCGCCGCCACCGCCTTGCGGATGCTCTCCATGCGCGCCACCAGGTGGGCCCGCCCGACGCTGTCGCTCCACGCCGCCTGGAGCACGTAGTCCACGGCGGCCGGGTTGTGGCCGATGCGCGCGAGCACGTACTGGGCGGATGGCGAGTCGCGGAGCATCACCTCGAGCACGCGTGCGCGCAGCGAGTCGGTGGCCAGCAGCTTTTGCGTCATCTGCTCCGCCATCGCTCCGTCGGAGGCGAGCGCCGACATCACGCGTTCGCGCTCGCGCGGGTCCGCGGTCACCTGGGTCACCACGTCCGAGGCGCAGCCCGCCGCGATCCCGATCGCAAGCAGCGCCCACGGCACGACCCGGCCCAGCTTCATCTCGCACCTCCTGCGCATGAGAAGTCGCGTTCGTCGCCCGATCCGGGCCGGACGTGGCGCCCCGGAGCCGCCAGGGTATCCGACTCTTGACGCCCACCGGTAGCGCTCCCACTCTCCCGGCCTGCACGGAGGAGATCCGAGGCGCGCTCGCACGAACGCGCCGCGAACCAGGAGGCCGACCATGGGTGGCAGGCGCAGCATCGGATGGGCACTCGCGCTCGTGACGACGCTGGGCGCGAGCACGGCGTGGGCGCAGACGGGGACGGTGTCGGGGCGGGTGACCGACGACGCGGGCGCGGGCGTCGCGAACGCGGAGGTGCGCGTCGAGGGCACGACGATCCGCACGACCACCGACGAGCAGGGGCGCTACGAGCTGCGCGACGTCCCCGCCGGTGAGCGGACGCTGCGCGTGCTCATCCTCGGCTTCAAGTCGCAGGTGCGGCCGGTGACCGTGACGGCGGGCGCGACGGCCACGCTCGACTTCCAGCTCGAGAAGAGCGTGATCCCGCTGCCCGAGGTGCTCGTGGGCTCGCGCGCGCGCCACACGGCCGCCGACGAGCTGGCCGTGCCCGTGGATGTCTACAACCGCGAGGTGCTCGCGCGGCAGGGCAGCACCGAGACGTCGCAGGCGCTCCAGGCGCTCTCACCCTCGGTCAACTTCCCGCGCCAGAGCGTCACCGACGCCACCGACGTCGTGCGCCCGTTCACGCTGCGCGGGCTCTCACCGGACCACACGCTCGTGCTCCTGAACGGCCTGCGCCGCCACCAGACCGCGCTCGTCAACACGTTCGCCTACGGCACCGCCGCCGGCTCGTCGGGCGTGGACCTGAACGCGCTGCCCTCGAGCGCCATCGACCGCGTCGAGGTGCTGCGCGACGGCGCCGCGGCCCAGTACGGCTCGGACGCCATCGCCGGCGTGGTGAACGTGGTCACGCGCCGCGGCCGCTACGCTCCATTCGTCACGGTCACCGGCGGCCAGCACTTCTCGGCCGACTTCCCGAACGACGGCGGCGTGGTGAACGTGGCGGGCGGCTGGGGGCTGCCGATCGGCGCTCAGGGCTCGCTCTCGCTCGCGGCCGAGTTCCTCGACCGCCAGCCCACGAATCGCGCCTGGGCCGACCCGTTCGAGAACGGCGGCGTGCCCGGGAACGAGGACGTCATCGGCCCGGACGGCCAGGTGATCACGAAGAACAATCCCGTGCCGCAGCCCAACCATCACTGGGGCGACGGGCTCGAGCGCGACCTGCTCACGATGGCCACCGCGCACCTGCCGCTCTCCGGCAGTGCCGCGCTCTACGCGTGGGGCGGCTACAGCTTCCGCGAAGGGAACGGCAACGGCTACCGGCGCTACACCGACAGCGGCCGCAACTGGCCGCAGATCTACCCCATCGGCTTTCTGCCCGAGTTCCGGCCCAAGGTCACCGACTTCTCGGCCGCGACCGGCGTCAAGTCCGAGGTGAACGGCTGGAACCTGGATGCGGGTGTGACCTACGGACACAACGGCTTCCGCTATGAGCTCCGGCACACGCTCAACACGTCGCTCGGTCCGTCGCTCACGAACCCGGTCGCGCCGGGGCCCGACGGCATCTTCGGCAACGGGGACGACCCCGGCATCCCGAACCAGACCTCGTTCTTCGCGGGCGAGCTGCGCCGGGACGACTTCGTGCTCGAGGGGAGCGCGTCCAAGGACGTGGCGCTCGGGCTTCCCGAGCCGGTGCACATGGCGGTCGGGCTCTCGCTCCGCCGAGAGCACTGGCGCGCGCTTGCGGGTGAACGCGCGTCGTGGATCGACGGCGGGCACCCGGACCAGTTCGGCGGCGACGCGCCGGGCGGCTCGCAGGTGTTCCCGGGACTCGCGCCGAGCGACGAGGCGGACGCCAACCGCGACAACGTCGGCGCCTACCTCGACCTGGAGACGAAGCTCGTCCCCGAGCTGCTCGTGAACGCCGCCGCCCGGTTCGAGAACTACAGCGACTTCGGCGGCGTGATCACGGGCAAGCTGGCCGCCCGCGTGCAGCCGACGCCGCGCGTGACGATGCGCGCCGCCGCCAGCACCGGCTTCCGCGCGCCGGGCCTGGCGCAGATCCACTTCAGCAAGGTCATCACCAACGTCATCAGCGGCACGCCGGTCGAGATCGGCGTGTACCCGGTGAACCACCCGGCGGCGCGGTTGCTCGGCAGCCGGGACCTCGACGAGGAGAGGTCCCTCAACCTGAGCGCCGGCATCGCCGTGACGCCGGTGGACAATCTCACGCTCGCCGTGGACGTCTACGACATCCGCGTCACGGACCGCATCCTGCTCGGGGCCACGTTCGACGACTCCACCACGCTGCGTATCCTCGGGAACGCGGGCTATTCCGACATCGCCGGGGTCCAGTACTTCACGAACGGGCTCGACACGAAGACCACGGGCGTGGACGTGACCGCCGACCTGCGCCTCGACTTCGGCGCCGGACGCTCGCTCGGCCTGCGCGGTGCGCTCAACTGGGGCAGGAACGAGATCACGCACGCGGACGGCGTGCCCGCGGAGTTGGCCACGTCCACCGACGAGACCGGCATCCTGGACGAGGTCACGCAGGTGGCGATCGAGGAGGAACGCCCCGACTGGCGCGGCACGCTCACCGCCGAATACTCGCACCAGTCCGTGCGCGGGCTCGCGCGCGTCGCCTACTACGGCACGTTCGCCTCGGCGCAGCCCGCGTTCACGCCCGGCTACCGCGAGGAGTACCCCGCACGCACGCTCCTGGATTTGGAAGCCGGCTACCGGTACGGGCCGGCCGAGCTCTCGCTCGGCGCTCGCAACGTCTTCGACACCTACCCGGGCAAGGCGACGCTCGACTACAACAACAACTTCGGCGTGTTCCCGTGGGCGGCGGCGTCGCCGTTCGGCTACAACGGGCGGTTCCTGTACTCGAAGCTCACCTGGACGCTGCCGCGGTAGTAGAACCCGAGCGCCGGCTGGTTCTCTCGAACCGGCACTGCTGAAGCCGGCTCGGGCCGGGTCGATTCGCGAGTGGGGCCGCGAAGCGGGGTCCCCGCGAGTGAATCGATCCCGGCCCGGGCCGGCGGGGACCCGGAGTCAGCGAAAGCCGTCTAGGCGAACGCCGCCGGCCGCCTGGTGTGCCAGTCGGTGCGCGCCTGGTACGCGGCCCCCAGCTCGCAGAGCCGCGTCTCGCTGAACGCCGGCCCCATGAACGCGATGCTCGTGGGCAGGCCCTTCTCGCCGAAGCCGTTCGGGAGCGCGAGCGCCGGGAGCCCGGTGAGGTTTCCCGCCGGGATCACCGGCGGGCCTCCCGAGATGCCCGGGTAGGCCTGCGCGAACTCCTTGTCGATCGGGTACGACACCGTGGCGCGTGTCGGCGTGGCGATCACGTCGTACGACTCGAACAGCTTCCGCATCGCCGCGCGCATGGGCTTCCGCAGCCGCATCGCGTGCAGGTAGTCCACCGCCGGGAGCAGCAGGCTCGAGTAGCCGCCGGTGCGGTCGGCCGGGCAGCGGAGCTTCGTCACCTCGCCCGAGTCGAGCAGGTCGAGGAACGCGCTGGCGCCCTCCGCGCCCACGATCGTGCCCACGGCCGGCCCCCACGGCAGGTCGGGGAACTCCACGTCGCGCGTGACCGCGACCAGGTCCCCGAGCATCGCGAGCGCGGCGTCGAAGTTCTCGCGCACCGCCGGCTGCACCTTGTCGGTGCTGCCCTTCGGCACCGCCACGCGCAGCTTCTTCGCCGGCTTCGCGGGGCCGCTCCATGCGAACGCGGCCCCGGTGAGCGTGGGGTCGTTCGCGTCGGGTCCGGCGATGGCCGAGAGCACGAGCGCGCAGTCGTCCGCGGTGCGGCCCATGGGGCCCAGCTTGTCGAGCGTCCAGCACAGCGCCATGGCGCCGTGGCGCGACACGAGCCCGTAGCTCGGCCGCAGGCCCGTGACGCCGGAGAAGGCGCTCGGCGTGAGGATGGAACCCGAGGTCTCGCTGCCGATCGCGAACGGCACGAGCCCCGCGGACACGGCCGAGCCGGGACCGCTCGAGGAGCCACCGCTCCAGTAGCCCAGGTCCCACGGCGTGAGGCCGGGGCCGGTGAACGAGGCGTCGGCATGGTTGTAGCCCATGCCGCCCGCGAGCTCGACCATGGCGAGCTTGGCGCACAGCACCGCGCCCGCCTCGCGCAACCTGCGCACCACGGTCGCGTCGTGGTCGAACACCTGGTTCCGGTAGGGCTCCGCGCCCCACGTGGTGGGAACGCCCTTCGTGGCGAGCAGGTCCTTGGCGCCGTACGGGATGCCGTGCAGCGGCCCGCGATGGCGCCCGCGCCGGATCTCCGCCTCGGCGGCGCGCGCCTCGCGCAGCGCGGAATCCCGCATCACGGTGACGACGGCGTTGAGCCTCGGTCCCTGGGTCTCGAGCCGGTCGAGGCAGGCCTCGACGAGCTGCACCGGCGAGAGCGCGAGCGAGCGGACTCGGGACGCGAGCTCGCGCACCGGCGTGTACATCAGGTCGGAGTCGGACATGGTCGCCTCAGGCCCGGAACGTGAAGTCGGGTTCGTCGGCGTTCCGGAGCTTCACGGCGCGCAGGCGCTTCCCGGCCCCGAGGTCGCCGTCGAAGTCGGTGACGACACTCGACCACTGCGTCTCGGCGAAGCGGTCGGGGTAGCGCGAACGCAGCACCTCGGTGAGGAGCCGCGCCTCGCTGCCGCTGTGGGCGGGTGGGGCGGGTGGAGCCGGCGGGGGCGGCGCGGCCACCGGCGGCGTCGGAGCCTGCGCCGCGGCCGTGGCCGGGAGCGCGGCGAGCGCGGCGGCGACCAGCTGGAGGAATCCGCGGCGGTCGAACTCGCGCCGCTCGGGCGAACCGGTCATCGTGCACCTCCAGAACGCTGTGGATGGGTTACCGTGGCGGCGGAGCGTAGCCCGCCCGGTTCACCCACCGCCAGCGCCCCGCGCGAGAACCCCATGCGGCCGAGGAACCCCGACTTCGAGCGCCTCGTGCGCGAGAGCTTCGAGCGCCAGGCGTACATGGCCACGCTCGGCGCCTCGCTCGCGCGCGTCGCGCCCGGCGAGGTGTGGATCGAGCTGCCAGTGCGGCCGGCGCTCCTGCAGCAGCATGGCGCCGTGCACGCCGGCGCGCTCGCCTCGGTGCTCGACTCGGCCGGAGGCTACGCCGCGTTCACGCTTATGCCGCGCGAAGCGGGCGTGGTCTCGGTCGAGTTCAAGCTCAACCTGCTCGAGCCCGCGCGCGGCGAGCGGATCGAGGCGCGCGCCCGCGTCGTGCGCGCCGGACGCACGCTCACCTCGGTGGCCGCCGAGGCGTGGGCCGTCCGCGACGGGAGCGAAACGCTCGTGGCCACGCTCAGCGGCACGATGATGTGCCTGCTCGGCCGCGGCGTGTCGGGTTGATCAGCCGGCGTGGGCCGACGCCGCTACCGCACGCCGCACCGCGCGCCGGAGCTTCACCGGCATGGGCCGCTCGCCGCAGTCACGGCACGCCGCGCGCACGGCGCGCTCCGGCAGGAGCGGCGCGAGTCGCTCGCGCAACTCGAGTCGCGCGCGATGCAGCCGCGACTTGACCGCGCGCTCGCCGATTCCGAGAACCTCCCCCACTTCGGCCGCGCTCAGGCCCTCCACGTCGCGCATCACGAGTACCGCGCGCTGCGCCTCGGGCAGTGACGCGATCGCGCTGTCCAGCCGCTCGCCGAGCCGCCGGCGATCGAGCAGGCGCGCCGGACCGGCCGCGGGGTCCGGGCGATCGCGCAGATGGCCCGCGTCGGGGGCGTCGAGCGAGGTCTGCCGCCGCTCGCGCATCCGCCGGCGCGCGCACGCGCGACGCGCCACGACGTAGGTCCAGGTGCTGAGCGAGGACTCGCCGCGGAACTTCGGCAGCGAGCGGAGCAGCACCACGAGCACGTCCTGGGCGAGGTCGTCGGCGTCGTCGCGGTTGCGGCAGAAGCCGTGGCTCCAGCGCCACGCCGGCGCGGCGGCGCGCTCGAGCAGCTCGCGCGTCGCGCGGGCGTCCCCGGCGCGCGCGGCGGCGATCAGCCTCCGCTCGGCGGGAGTGTCGCGCCGCCTTGCGGGCACGGTCGTGGACTTGTTGTGACTCAATGGGTTCCGCGCCTCCATTCGAGCGGGTTCGCAAGTTCGGCGGGCCTGCCGCACGGGGCCCGCGACAGGGGCTGCCTCCGGATGAGAATCCTTTCCGCCCCTCGCGGCTCATACTGCATGAGGGGCCCGCCCCGGCGGTCCGACCGGCCCCGAGAGGATGACATGACACTCTACCTCACCCGCACGCTCGCGTTCACGGCGCTGCTCGCGGCCCTCTCGGGCTGCGGGCGCGGCGAACGACACGGCGCACCCGAGTCCGCGCCCGTCGCCGTCCGGCTCGTGACGCCCGAGTCGCCGACGCGGGGCACGCTCACGCTCCCCGCCCGCGTGAAGGCGGTGGAGGAGGCGACGCTCTCCGCACGTTCCACCGGGCGAGTGTCCGGCTTCGGCGCGCGCGAGGGGCAGACCGTCGCCGCGGGCGCGCTGCTCGTCCGCTTCGACGCGCCCGAGGCGCGCCGCGCGCTCGAGGCCACGCGCCTCGAGGAGCAGGCGGCCCGCGTCACTGCCGCGGTCGCGGCGCGCCAGCACACGCGTGTCGAGTCGCTCTTCACGGCGGGCGTGCTCGCGCAGTCCGATCGCGAGCAGGCCGAGGCGGCCGACCGCGGCGCCGCGGCGAGGCTCGCGCAGGCGAGCGCCGCGCGCGAGCTGGCCGAGTCGGCTTTCGAGGTGCGCGCGCCGTTCGCCGGCGTGGTCGTGCGCCGGCACCTCGATGTGGGCGCGGACGTCCAGCCGGGCGCGCCGCTGATGGACCTTCGCTCGCAGGTCGGCGCCGAGGTGGTGGTTGCGGTGCCGGAGGCGGCGTCGCGCCGGCTGCCCGAGTCGCGCGCCTGGGTGCAGGTGGCCGACGGTCCGTGGCGCGCGGCGCGGCTCCTGCGCGCGGACGGAATGGTGGACCCGGCCACGCGCACGCGCACCGCGCGCTACGCGCCGACGGAGGGCGACCGGCTCGAGCCCGGTGCATTCGCGCGCGTCCGGCTCGAGCCCGCCGACGGCGCGGACGCCGGGGCCGTGACGCCCGTGGCCGTCCCGCTCGTGAGCATCGTGCGGCGCGGTGCGCTCACCGGCGTGTACGTGGTCGAGGACGGCCGCGCGTGGCTCCGCTGGGTGCGGCTCGGGATCCCGCAGGGCGACCGGGTCGAGGTGCTTTCCGGGCTCGCGGCGGGCGAGTCCGTGGTGGCCGAGCCGGCGGGGCTCTCCGACGGCGCCCGTGTGAGCGTGGCGCCGTGAGACCGGAACCGCTCGGGCTCGCAGGAAGGATCGCCGCCTCGTTCCTGCACTCGCGCCTCACCCCGCTCACGGTGCTCGCCTCGGCGCTGCTCGGCCTGCTCGCGCTGGTCACGCTCCCGCGCGAGGAGGAGCCGCAGATCCAGGTGCCGATGGTGGACGTGCGGCTCGCCTGGACGGGCCATCCGGTGGAGCAGGTCGAGCGACAGCTCACCTCGCCCATCGAGCGCGTGCTGTGGCAGATCCCCGACCTCGAGTACCTGTACTCGACGAGCGACGCCGACGGCGCGCTCCTCATCCTGCGTTTCAAGGTCGGACTGTCGCCGGACCGGGCGCTCACCCGCGTGCGCTCGCGCCTCGACGAATCCGTCACGTCGCTCCCGCCGGGCGCCCAGGTGGCGCTCGTGGCGCCCCGCTCCATCGACGACGTGCCGGTCCTGGCGCTCACCCTCACCGCGCCCGGCCGCGCGGATTGGGACGGGAGCGACCTCCGGCGCGTCGCCGAGGAACTGGCCTCGGAGTTGCGCGCCAAGGCCGGCGTCTCGCGCGTGCGCGTGCTGGGTGGCGAGTCGCGCCTGATCGAGGTGCGGCCCGAGCCGGGCCGCATGGCGCAGGCCGGGGTCTCCCCCGCCGCGCTGCTGGCCTCGCTGTCGGGCGCCGGCGTGTCGTGGCCCGCGGGCTCGGTGCTCCAGGGCGGCGAGCGGCGCGAGCTGCGCGCCGAGTCGCCGCTCGCCAGCGCGGACGAGCTGGGCGCGGTGCTCGTGCCCGGGGCGCGCGGCCCGGTGCGGCTGTCCGAGATCGCCACGATCGTGGACGGGCCCGCCGACCCGGCGCGGCAGGTGTGGCGCATCACGCGCGACGGCCTCACGGAGCCCGCCGTCACGGTGGAGGTCGCGAAGCGGCCGGGCATCAACGCCACGAACCTCGTGCACGGGCTCCGACACCGGGTCGACGAGCTCCGGCCCACGCTGCTCGGGCGCGACGTGAAGCTCGATGTGACCCGCGACCTGGGCGAGACGGCCAGGCACAAGTCGGACGACCTCATGTTCCACCTGCTGCTCGCCACGCTATCGGTGGTGGCGCTGATCGCGTTCGCGCTCGGCCAGCGCGAGGCGGTGGTGGTCGCGGTCGCGATCCCGGTGACGCTCGCGCTGACGCTGTTCGTGTATCGCTTCCTCGGCTACACGCTCAACCGCGTCACGCTGTTCGCGCTCATCTTCTCGATCGGCATCCTCGTGGACGACGCGATCGTCGTGGTCGAGAACGTGGCCCGCCACTTCGCCATGCGCGACCGCCGGGGCGCCGACCGCCGCGTGGTCGAGGCCGTGGACGAGGTCGGCAACCCCACGCTGCTCGCCACGTTCACCGTGATCGCCGCCATCCTGCCGCTGGCGTTCGTCGGCGGTCTCATGGGCCCGTACATGCAGCCGATCCCGATCGGCGCCTCGCTCGCCATGCTGTTCTCGGTGGGCGTGGCGTTCGCGGTCTCGCCGTGGGCGGCGCGGCGGCTTCTCAAGCCCGGCCACGCGGCGGAGGCGCACGGCGCGAAGGAGTCGCGCATGGACCTTCTCTATCGGCGGGTCATGGCGCGGCTCCTCGACCGCCCTCGCGCCCGGCTGGTGTTCTTCGCCGGCATCGCGGTGCTGTTCGCCGGGGCGGCGTCGCTGGTGGCGTTCCGCGTGGTGACCGTGAAGATGCTGCCGTTCGACAACAAGAGCGAGTTCGAGATCGTGCTCGACCTTCCGCCCGGCTCGACGCTCGAGCAGACGGTGGCGGCGGCGCAGCAGGCGGCGCGCATCGCCGCGCGCCAGCCGGAGGTGGAGGACGCGGTGGTGTACGCCGGGCTCGGCGCGCCGGTCACGTTCAACGGCCTCGTCCGCCACTACGACTTCCGCGACGACCCCCGGCTCGCGGAGGTGCAGGTGCGCCTCGTCGAGGCGAAGCACCGCAAGCGGCAGAGCCACGCGGTGGCCAAATCGGTGCGCGAAGCGCTCGGCCCGGTGGCGGCCCGCACCGGCGCACGCATCAAGGTGGTCGAGGTGCCGCCCGGCCCGCCGGTGCTCTCGACGCTCGTCGCCGAGGTCTACGGCCCCGACCTCGCCGGGCAGCGCGACTTCGCCCGCCGCGTCCTCGGCGTGTTCGACACCACGCCCGGCGTGGTGGACACCGACCTGCTCCTCACCGAGGACCGGCCCCGCACGCGGTTCGTGGTGGACCGCGACCGGGCCGCGCTCGCGGGCGTGGCCCCGGCCGAGGCCGTGGACGCGGCGTCCGCGTTCTACGGCGGCCGCAGCGTCGGCACGCTGAGGGCTCCCGAATCCCCCGAGCCCGTTCCCGTCTCTGTGCGTCTCGCGGAGGCAGACCGGGCGGAGCTCTCGGCGCTCGCGGCGCTGCGGCTCGGGAGCGGCGATGGCACGCCGCTCTCGGAGCTCGTGCGCGTGGAGCATTCGCACGCGCCCCCGGAGATCCACCACAAGAACCTGCGCCGCGTCGTGTACGTGCTCGGCGACGTGGCGGGCCGCGCCGAGAGCCCGGTCTACGCCATCGCCGGGCTCCGGCCGCGCATCCAGTCGATCGCCACGCCGGACGGCGCGCCGGTCCACCAGCTGAGCACGGCGCTCCCGGAGTCCGACGCCCACTACTCGCTCAAGTGGGACGGCGAGTGGCACATCACGTACGAGGTGTTCCGCGACATGGGCGCGGCGTTCGGCGTCGTGCTCGTGCTCATCTACCTGCTGACCGTGGGCTGGTTCAAGTCGTTCGCCACTCCGCTCGTGATCATGCTGCCCATCCCGCTTTCGCTGGTCGGCATCCTTCCGGCGCACGCGCTCTTGGGCGCGTTCTTCACCGCCACGTCGATGATCGGGTTCATCGCAGGCGCGGGCATCACCGTCCGCAACTCGATCATCCTCGTGGACTTCATCGAGCTGCGGCTCGCGCAGGGTCAGCCGCTTCGCGAGGCGGTCATCGAGGCGGGTGCGGTGCGCTTCCGGCCCATGGTGCTGACCGCGGCCGCGGTGGTCGTGGGCGGCGGCGTCATCCTGTTCGACCCCATCTTCCAGGGACTGGCCGTCGCCCTCATCGGCGGCGAGGTCGCGGCGACGCTGCTGTCGCGCGTGACCGTGCCGGTCCTCTACTACCTCACCCGCCGGCGCGAGGCCGCGACCGAAACGGCCGCGCGGGCGGAACCGGAGGCCGCGCTCCCGCTGGGAGCGTCGTGAAGCACCCGCGGCGCGATCCGACGCCGCGGACATGATCGAGACCGAGCCGGCCCCGCGGGTCGCGGGACGGCTCAGCGAGGAAGGAGGAAGCACGTGAAGATCGAAGCCGGACTCCGCCTGGTCGCCGGATCCTTCGTCCTGGTGTCCGTCGCCCTGGGCGTGTGGGTGAGCCCATGGTGGTTCCTGTTCACCGCGTTCGTGGCGCTCAACCTGATCCAGAGCGCGTTCTCGGGCTGGTGCCCGATGATGACGATCATGCGCTGGGGAGGGATGAAGACTTGAGGTTCGCCCGGGTGCTTGCGCTCGGTGCGCTGCCCCTCGCCGCCCTGGCCGGCGTGCGGTACGCCGCGGCGGACACGGCCGGCACGAAGTCCGCGCCGGCCGTGCGCTCCGCTCCGGTCGCCGGCGGGCCGGCACGCGGCCGGGCGTCCGCTCCGCCCGCGGACTCGGCCGCGGTGATGCAGCTTCTGAAGGGCGTGCTGAACGCGACCTGCCCGCTCCCGGGAGTCGCCGCCGGCGGCCAGCCGGACGAGGCGCACGTGCGGGCGCTCGCGAAGGCCGGATACCGCACCGTGCTCGACCTGCGGACCTCGGACGAGCCGCGCGGATTCGACGAGCCGCGCGTCGTGCGCGAGGCCGGCCTCGAGCTGGTCACGCTGCCGGTGACCGCCGCGACGCTCGCCGACTCGACCTACGAGGCGTTCCGGCGCGTCATGCGCTCCACGGGGCCCGGCGGCGTGTTCGTCCACTGCGCGAGCGGGAACCGCGTGGGGGCGGTGATGATCCCGTGGCTCGTGCTCGACCGCGGCTGGGACCTGGAGCGCGCCGTGGCCGAGGCGAAGCTCGGCGGCATGCGGAGTCCCGCCTACGAGGCGCGGGCGCGCGACTACGTGAGGCGCCACCGAGGGGGGCGGTGATCCCGAAGCCGCGGCGCCGGCACGAGCGCGCGCGGGACGTTCGATCGCAACCCGTCGACTCGAGGCCGGGCGCGAGCAGGTCGGCGGGGAGCGACCTGCAGCCCGCGATCACCGCCGCGCACGCGCCTTCGGGCTCGCCCGCGACGAGTCGGGCCAGCTCGTGCAGGGCGTGATCTACTTCTTGCGGGTTCGGGCCGGCGGCCAGGTCCGGACCCTTACGCTCGTCCACCGGCGCTGAGCCCGGGGCCCGCGGGCGACCGGCGGCCACGTTTCACGGAAAGACGCACCGGCCACCGCCCGCGAGGGAGGTGGCCGGTGCGTTTCGAGAGAGGCTCGCGCCTACCGGTACAGCTTCTTGATCTGCCCCCAGGTGCGTGAGGCGACGTTCGTGGGCGGCTGCGCGACGGCGACCTGGTACGCCGGGTTGGCTGGGCCCGCTGCGAACGTGTAGAACCCGGCGACACCACCGCCGATTGTGGCGGAGTCGATGTACATGTCGCCGAAGCTGCTCCCGACCGTCGGCGGGTCGAGCGAGGCGACCCCGAGCCGATTCGCCGTACCGGTCTTCGAGAGGACGGTCTGGAGCACGATGATGTCCGTGACCGGGATGTTGATGACGAGCGGATCGAGCCCGGTGACGGTGACCAGCGAGAAGAACCCCGCCGGCAGTCCCGCGCCGAAGTTGACGCTGGTCGTGTAGCCACCGAGCAACGCCGCCGTGTTGGTGTCGTAGAACTCGATCTGGACGTTCGCCGTGAGGAGCGGACCCAGGCTCGAGCCGGAGTTGAAGAGCGAGAAGGTGTGACTCGAGAGGAGCCCGGTGCCGGTGAGGAGGATCTGGTCGCCCCAGATGGACGTGAGGTCCGTGGAGGAGACCCCGAAGTTCGCGGCCGAGCCGGTGTTGTCGTAGACGACGTTCACCGCCTGCGTGGCCGAGCGGCCCTGGTCCTTCTTCGCCACCAGGTTCGGCGCGCCCTCCACCATGCCGTGGAAGCCGCTCACCGACTCGGATTCGTTCAGCTGCTGCGCGACCGCCGGAAAGGCCAGGACGACCACCAACGAGGCGAGGAGAGCGAAACCCTTCGTGACCAGGCGCATGGGACCCCCGGGGGCGAGAGTGAGACGCGGACCGCAGGAGCGGCGGCGTCCGATCGTGAGCTCGGACGCGGCGCGGGAGCGGGTTAATGGGACTGGAGCTGACGAAGTGGCGCTGGCTCGGCGCGGCGGCGGGTGGACCACCCGGGAGAGGCACCGCCGGACCGAGAACCGGGGAGTCCGTCCTCGGCGCAGCTTCGCCGCGGTCCGTGCGGCTGGAGGGGTCATTGAACCGTCCGGGCGGGGGCCGGTCAATGGCAAATCGCGCGGAGCGGCCAGGTTCAGTCACACCGAACGCCCGCGGCGTGGGGGCGGCGTCCGGTGTAGGCTTCCGGCCTTTCCCGCCCTTGCTCACCCCCATGAGGCCCTCCATGCGCCCGGTCGCCCGTACCCGCCTGCCCCGGTTCGCGTTCGCGGTCGCGTTCGCCATCGCAGGATCCTCCGCCGCGGCGGATCCGTACCACACCCACGATCCGGAGTTCCCGGGCGCCGTCGCGGCACCGGACGCCGGCGGGGGCGCGGGCGCGCCCGCCGCGCCTGCGGCCAGGGGCTGGAATGTGGACGAAGCCCGTGGCGACACGTCCCTCGCGCGCATCGACACGCGCGCCGGGACCTGGATGTCGGTGGACGTGAGCCCGGATGGCAGGCAGCTCGTGTTCGACCTGCTGGGCGACCTCTACCTGCTCCCCATCGAGGGCGGCGAGGCGCGCGCGCTCACGAGCGGCGCGGCGTGGGACGAGCAGCCGCGCTGGAGCCCGGACGGCAGGCGCATCGCGTTCACGAGCGACAGGGGCGGCGGCGACAACGTGTGGGTGATGGACTCGGACGGATCGCGCCCGCGGCAGGTGAGCGGCGAGAGCTACCGGCTGCTCAACAGCCCCGAGTGGACGCCCGACGGCCGCTTCATCGCCGCGCGCAAACACTTCACGTCCACCCGCTCGGCCGGCGCCGGCGAGATCTGGCTCTACCACGCCGACGGGAGCGCCGGCGACGGCGTGCAGGTGACGAAGCGGCGCACGGAGCAGAAGGACGAGGGCGAGCCCGCGTTCTCGCCCGACGGCCGCTATCTCTACTGGAGCATGGACGCCACCCCCGGCGCGTCGTTCGAGTACAACAAGGACGGCAACGGGCAGATCTACACGATCCAACGGCTCGACCGCGAGAGCGGCGAGGTGACGACGATGGTGGGCGGCCCGGGCGGGGCGTGCCGCCCGACGCCGTCGCCCGACGGCAGGCGGCTCGCCTACGTGAAGCGCATCCGGTTCCGGAGCGTGCTGCACGTGATGGACCTGGCGAGCGGCGCCGAGCAAGCGCTCTACGGCGACCTCGAGCGCGATCTCCAGGAGGTCTGGGCGATCCACGGCGTCTACCCCGGAATCTCGTGGACGCCGGACTCGCGCGCGCTCGTGTTCTGGGCGAAGGGCGGCCTGCACCGGCTGGACGTGGCCACCCGGCAGGCGCGCGACATCCCGTTCCACGTGAGCGGCACGCGGCGCACGCAGGAGGCGCTGCGCTTCCCGGTGGCGGTGGCGCCCGACAGCGCGAACGCGCGGCTGCTGCGCTGGGTGAGCGTGTCGCCCGGCGGGGATCGCGTCGTCTACTCCGCGCTCGGCCATCTCTGGGTGCGGTCGCTCCCGGACGGCACGCCGCGCCGGCTGACGCGCCAGGGCTCGCACTGGGAGTTTTACCCGTCGTGGTCGCGCGACGGCCGGCAGATCGCGTACGTGACCTGGAACGACAGCACGCTCGGCACGGTGCGCGTGGCGCCCGCGGGCGGCGGCGAGGGCCGGGTCGTGAGCACGAGGCCGGGGCACTACGTCGAGCCGGCGCTCTCGCCCGACGGCTCGCACGTCGTGTACCGCGCCATCACCGGCGGCTACCTCATGTCGCCCACCTGGTCGCGCGAGCCCGGCATCTACTGCGTCCCCGCGAGGGGCGGCGAGGCGCGCCGGATCTCGAAGCGGGGCGCCAACCCGATGTTCGGGGCGGCGAGCGACCGCGTCTACCTCACCGACGTCGCGGGCGCGGACGGCGACGAGCGAACGGTCTTCAGCGTGGACCTCCAGGGCCGCGACGAGCGAACCCATCTCAAGGGCGCCTACTTCACCGAGGCCCGGCTCTCGCCCGACGAGCGCTGGATCGCGTTCCGTGAGAAGTACAGGGTCTGGGTGGCGCCGGCCGTGCGCGCCGGCCGCGCCGTGGAATTCGGACCCTCGATGCGCGACCTGCCCGTGAAGCTCGTCGCCCAGGACGCGGGCGACTGGCTGGGCTGGTCGGGCGACTCGCGCACCCTCCACTGGTCGCTCGCCGACACGCTCTTCTCCCAGGACCTGCGCGAACTGTTCACGTTCGCGCCGGGAGCGCCGGATACGCTACCCGGCACGCCCGCGCGGCGCCGCGGCATCGGATTCCGGTTCGCGGCCGACAGGCCCGCGGGCGGCATCGCGCTCACCGGCGCCCGCGTCGTGACCATGCGCGGCGACGAAGTCATCGAGGACGGCACCGTCGTCGTGAGCGGCAACCGCATCGCCGCCGTGGGGCCGAGAGCCGAGGTGAAGATCCCGCGCGGTGCGCGGGTCGTGGACGTGAAGGGCAGGACCATCCTGCCCGGGCTCATCGACGTCCACTGGCACGGCGGCATGGGGAACGAGCAGATCATCCCGCAGCGCTCGTGGGTGGACCACGCCTCGCTGGCGTTCGGCGTCACCACGATCCACGACCCGTCCAACGACTCGCACGAGATCTTCACGCAGTCCGAGATGCAGCGCGCCGGGCTCATCACCGCTCCGCGCATCTTCTCGACCGGGACCATCCTCTACGGCGCGAAGGGCGACTTCCGGGCCGACGTGGACAGCCTCGGCGACGCGGTCATGCACCTGCGCCGGATGAAGGCCTACGGCGCGAACAGCGTGAAGAGCTACAACCAGCCCCGGCGCGACCAGCGGCAGATGGTGCTGGAGGCCGCGCGCCGGCTGGGCATGAACGTGGTGCCCGAGGGCGGCGCGCTGTTCCCGCACAACATGACCATGGTGGTGGACGGCCACACCGGCATCGAGCACGCGCTGCCGATCGCGCGCGTCTACGACGACGTCGTGCAGCTGTGGAGCCAGACGAGGACCGCCTACACGCCCACGTTCAACGTGGCGTACGGAGGGCTCGACGGCGAGCACTACTGGTACGCGAAGACCCCGGTGTGGGCCGACGAGCGCCTGCAGCGCTTCGTCCCGCGCCGGACGCTGGACGCGCGCTCGCGCCGGCCGCAGACGGCTCCGGACGAGGAGTGGAACCACATCGCGGTGGCCGAGGAGGCGGCGAAGCTCCACCGCGCCGGCGTCGGCGTGCAGATCGGAGCGCATGGCCAGCGCGAGGGGCTCGGCGCGCACTGGGAGATCTGGAGCCTGGTCCAGGGCGGCATGACGCCGCACGAGGCGCTCCGCTGCGCCACGCTGGGAGGCGCCCGCTACCTCGGCTACGACCGCGACCTGGGCTCGATCGAACCCGGAAAGCTCGCCGACCTGCTCGTGCTGGAGCGCGACCCGCTCGCGGACATCCGCGACTCCCGGACCGTCTCGCGGGTCATGCTCAACGGGCGGCTCTACGACGCTGACACGCTCGACGAGCTGCTGCCGCGCCGCCGGCCGCGCGGCTCGTTCTGGTGGGAGCGACAGCAGCGCGAGGAACGGGCGGCGCTGGGCCGCTGAACCGCCTGCGGCGGCGGCGGTTACGCGCCTGCCGGGGAGCCTTCCCCGGGTGAAGTCCGGGTGCCCGGATGCCGATGACGTCCAGGTCTCACCTGTGCGGCCGCGCGCCCCCCGCGCGCGGCCCGGACCTCGACCCCGGCAGGTGCACCCTTGGCCGCAACGCCGTCCGCACCCCAGCAGCCCGTCGTGTCGTCGCCCGCGCGGCGCGCGCTCCACCTGGTCGTCGCCCTGGCCGGCTGGGCGCTGTTCGTGTGGTGGTGGTGGCTGGTGGTCCGCCGCGTGAGCCAGGCCGAGATCCGGTTCACGCTCGTGTTCATCGCCATTTCGCTGCTGGTGATCGTCGGCGTCACGGCGCTGTGGGCGTTCCACAATCGCACGCTGTTCCGGCGCAAGGGCGCGCGCACGACGGTGCGCGCCGTCAACGAGGACTCCTCCCACGACACGCTCGGCCGCCCGGTGGGCATGCCTCCGGTGCCCGACGAGTGCCTGCGCGCCAGCGTCATCGTCGTGCGCATCGAGGACGGCCGGAAGGTCTACCGGCCCACGGTCATCCGCCAGCCCGGCCGGGGCGACGACGAGCGGAAGGTGGGCGCGTGAGGACCGCGATCATCGAGTTCATGAACGCGGTGCAGGCGCACCCGGTCTACTGGTGGTCGTTGATCTTCTTCGCCGCGTACCCGGTGCTGAGCGCGATCACGTGGGTCACCACCGGGCTCCACTTCTACCTGCGGCGCGAGCGCGGCCAGGAGCAGCTCCAGTCGCCGCCCGCGCTCGAGCGCCACCCCAAGGTGTCGGTGCTGATCCCCGCCTACTGCGAGGCCAAGGTCATCGCCGAGACGATCGAGGCCGCGCTCCGCATCGACTACCCGGACTTCGAGGTCGTGGTGGTGGACGACGCCAGCACGGACCGCACGCGGGACATCGTCGCGCCGTACGCGGGGCGCGGCCGGGTACGGCTCGTGGTCAAGGAGCGGAACGAGGGCAAGGCCATGGCCATGAACGACGCGCTCCCGTGCCTGAACGGCGAGCTGGTGCTGGTCCTGGACGCGGACGCCTGCCCGGACCCGCAGATCCTGCGCTGGATGGTGCCGCACTTCCGCTCCGCGCGCGTCGCGGGCGTCACGGGCAACCCGCGCGTCCACAACCGCATCACGTTCCTCGCCCATCTCCAGGTCGTGGAGTTCACCTCCATCGTGAGCCTGCTGCGCCGGGCGCAGCGGATCTGGGGCCGCATCCTCACCATGTCGGGCGTGGTCGGAGCGTTCCGGCGCTCGGCGCTCTACGACGTCGGGCGCTACAGCCCGGAGATGGTCACCGAGGACATCGACATGACGTGGAAGCTCCAGGGCGCGCTCTACGACGTGCGCTACGAGCCGCGCGCGATCGTGTGGATGAAGGTGCCGGAAACGCTGGGCGGGCTCGTGAAGCAGCGCCGGCGCTGGGCGCTGGGCCTGTCGCAGGTCCTGCGCCGACACGTGGGGATGCTGTGGAGCTGGAAGGCGCGCCGGATGTGGCCGGTGTACTACGAGGCGGCGTGCTCGGTGCTGTGGGCCTACTGCTTCGTGGTGCTCACCTCGCTGTGGATCGTCTCGTACGCGGTGGGGATCCCGCCGGTGGGCGCCTCGCCGATCCCCAACTGGTGGGGCATGACGATCGCCACGCTGTGCCTGACCCAGCTCCTCACCGGCGTGCTGCTCGACGCGCGCTACGACCGCAGCGTGGTCCGCTCCTACCCCGTGGCGGTGAGCTACCCGATCGTGTACTGGATGCTGATGTCGTTCATCACCGTGTTCGCCACGCCGGCGGGCCTGGCGCGCAGGACCACGCCGGGGCACGTGAGCCAGTGGAAGACCGAGCGATGAGCGCGCCCGGGCGCAGGCACGGTTCGCGCGCGCCGGCCGTCACGCTGGCGCTCGCGGCCGCGCTCGTGCTGGCCGCGTGGCCGAACGACGCGGACGCCGCGCCCGCGGCGCGCCCCGCCCGCCGCCCGTCGCGCGCCGCCGCGCCGGTGGCCGCGGCGGCCGTCCCCCGCGCGCATGCGCCCGCGCGCGACCCGTGGCGGGAGGCGCGCGGCATGGCCGACCGCGGCCAGCCGGACTCCGCGCTCGCACTCCTCCGGACGCGGCTGGACCGCGAGCCGCGCGCGTTCGGGCTCCGCTGGCTCGAGGCCGGCGTCACCGGCGAGGCGGGGCGCCATGCCGAGGCGGTCGCGCTCTACGAGCGTCTCGCGGACGAGTTCCCCGAGCGTGCGGACGAGCTGCTCGCCGACCTCGCGCGCGAGCGCTTGCGCGCGGGCGACGCCCGCGGCGCCATCCGCGACCTCGACCGCTGGCTCGCCGCGCACCCGGACGACCGCGACGCGCGCCGCCGCCAGGCGCAGGCGTTCGTCGAGGCCGACAGCCTCACGGGCGCGCTCGCCGCGTGGGACGCCCTGCTCGAACGCGAGCCCGCCGACACGGAGTCGGCGCTCGAGCGTGCGCAGGTGCTCGGCTGGATGGGACGCCACCGAGCGGCGATCGCGGCCTACCGCGCCGTGCTCGAGCGCGATCCGGGCTCGGCGGAGGCCGAGCTGGGGCTGGCCCGGAACGAGAGCTGGAGCGGACGGAACCGCCGTTCGGCGCGACGGCTCGAGGCGCTGACCGGGCGCGGGGAGGGCGGCGCGGAGGCCTGGAAGGCGCTGGCGTTCGCGCGGTACTGGGACGAGGACCCGGACGGCGCGCAGGCCGCGCTCGCGCGGCACCGTGCGCTCGCTCCCGACGACCGCGAGGCGGTCGAGCTCTCGCAGCGCATCGCGCGCGAGAGCCGTTCCTCGCTCGAGCTGGGCCACGGCCGGAGCAGCGACAGCGACGGCCTGAACGTCTCGAGTCCCTCGCTCGAGCTGTCGTTTCCGCTCGCGCCGCGCACCGGCGCCAGCCTCGCCTGGAGCCACGTCATCGCCGAGGACGGGGGCGGCACGAGCCGCGCCACGGTGTGGTCGGCCGGCGTGCGGACGCGTTGGAGCCCGGTCTGGACCACGGCCGCGCGCGGCGCCGTGACGTCCTGGGACAGCACGGGCGGCGCGCGGCTCGGCGGCGAGCTGGGCGTGGTCGCGCGCCCCGCCGACCTGCTGCGGCTGGAACTGGTCGCCGCGCGCGAACCGCTCACCACGCGGCTCGCCCTGAGCGAGACGGTCACGCTCCTCGGCTGGACGCTGGCCGCGGACCTCCAGGTGGCGCCGCGGCTCTCGCTCCACGCCGACGGCCGCGCCGGCTCGTACAGCGACGGCAACCGGTCCGAGCGCACGTCGTTCTCCGCGACCTGGCGGGCCATGGACACGCGGGCCTGGGACCTCGCGCTGCTCCTCGCCCTCGACCAGTTGAACGTCCGCGAAGACCTGGACCACGGCTACTACGACCCCGACTTCCACCGCGAGTGGGGCCCCGGCGTGGAGCTCGAGCACCGGCCAGGTGCTCGCTGGCGGATCGGGGCAGGCGCCCGCACCGGCTGGCAGCGCGAGAAGGGCGGCCCCGCGGATCCCTTCTACGGCCTGTCGGGCCGGCTGCGCTGGCTGCCGGATCCCGACTGGACCGTGTCGCTCGAGGGCGGCCGGGGGGACTCGAATCTCCAGACCGAGTCGGGCTACCGGCGCTCCTCGTGGCGGCTCTCCGCGGCGAGGGCCTTCTGATGCGCCGGCCGACCGGGGTCCGCGTGCTCGCCGCCGCGCTGGCGTGCGCGGCGACGCTGGGCACGACGGCCGGAGCGGGCGGGCCGCGTGCCGCCGCGTCCGCGGCAGCCGCGCCGGAACCTGCGCCGGCGGCCGCGTTCCCGACGATCGCCATCCTCGCCTACCACGACGTCTCGCGCGGCGCGGACGCGGGCCCGCTCACCGTGAGCCCGGAGTTCCTGGCCTCACAGATCCGCGACTGCCGCGCCCGCGGATGGACGTTCCTCCCGCTCGCGGAAGTGCTCGCGCACCGCGAGCACCCCGAGCGCCTCCCGGGGCGCGTGCTGGTGCTGACGTTCGACGACGGCTACCGCAGCGCGCTGGAGCTGGCGCTCCCCATCCTGCGCGCCGAGGGCGTGCCGGCCACGTTCGCGCCGATCACGTCGTTCGCCGGCACGTCGCCGCCCGGCATGCCGGCGCTCCTCGGCTGGGACGGGCTCCGGACGCTCGCGCGGAGCCCGGGCGTGGAGCTGGCCTCGCACTCGCACGCGCTCCACCAGTTCGAGCAGGCCGACCCGCACGGTGGCACGAGCCCCTCGACCTCGGCGCGGCGCTGGCTCCCCGCGCTCGGGCGCTACGAGGACCGCGAGGAGTACCGGGCCCGCATCGGCGCCGACCTGGCCGAGTCGCGGCGCCGGATGCGCGAGCGGCTGGGCGTGGCGCCCGGCGTGCTGGTGTGGCCCTACGGCGCCCACAACGAGATGGCCCGCGCGCAGGCCGCCGGCGCGGGCTACTCCGCCACGCTGGCGCTCGGCCAGCGGACCGTCACGGCCGAGGACCTGCGGTCCGGCTGCCTGCCGCGGTACCTCGTCCACCGCGGGATGGCGTTCGACGACGGCGCCCAGGCCTGGCTGCACGACGCGACGCCACCGGTGCGGGCGGCGGAGGTGGACCTGGACGCGCTGTGGGACGCCGACGAGGCGCGCTTCCGCGCCCGCATCGAGACCGCGGTCACCCGCGTCCGCGCACTCGGCGCCACTCACGTGATCCTGCCCGTGTGCGCCGACCCGCAGCGCGACGGCCGGCTGCTCCGGAGCTACGTCATGAACCACCAGCTGCCCGTGCTCGCCGAGGCGTGGACGCTGGCGGCCGGCGCGTTCCGCGCCGCCGGGCTCAAGGTGTGGGCACAGGTGCCGAGCCTGTCGCTCACTTGGACGTGGGAGCGCCACCCGGAGTGGCGCGTGCCCGCGAGCGGCTGGCGCGCCGGGAGGCCCCGCTGGAGCACGCGGCTCTCCCCCGACTTCGCCGGCGTGCGCGCCGCGGCGGTGGACTTCATGGCCGACCTCGCCGTGTACCTCCCGCTCGACGGCGTGATGTTCGACGACGACGCGACTCTCGCGTCGAACGAGCGCCTGGCCGGGAACGGCTCCTGGGACGCCGACGTGAAGGCGCGCGCGATCCGCGAGCTGCTCGAGGAATGCAAGCGGACGGTGCGCGCGTGGCGCCCCGAGTGCCGGTTCGCCCGCGCCGTGCCGCTCGCCGTGGTGGGCCGCGCGGGCGCGAGCCGGGAGCACGCCGTGGACCTGGACGAGTGCTTCCTGCGCGACGAGCTCGTGTTCCTGCGCGTGCCCGCGCCCGCGCGCGGCGCGAGCGTGCCCGCGCTCGCCGGCGGGCTCGAGCGGAGCGTGCGCCGCGCGGTCGACCGGTGGCGGGCGCTCGGCCATCACGGCGAGCCGCCGATCGTGGCCATGCTGCCGGCGCTCGACGCCCAAGGCAGGCACTGGCTCACGTCCGAGCGCCAGCTCGTCATGGCCGACGCCGTCCGGAAGGCCGGGCTCGCGCACCTCGGGACGCGCCCCGTGGCGGCCGAGGGCGAGCTGCCGATCGGGCTCCTCGAGGCGCGCGCGAGCGAGCCCGCGGTGCGCTCCGCCGGGCGACGCTGAGCGGCCGCCCGGGGCCCGCAGCTCCCCGGAAAGCGTCGCGGCCCGCGGCGGATCGCCTCGCGCGCCTTCCGCCTCCGGTCAGCGCCGCAGCAGGTTGCGGATGACCGTCTGCAGGATGCCGCCGTTCCGGTAGTAGTCCACGTCCACCGGCGTGTCGAGCCGCGCGATGGCGGTGAACTCCACGACCGACCCGTTCTCGCGCGTGGCGCGCACCTTCACCTTCCGGCGCGGCGCGAGCCCCGCGGAGAGGCCGGAGAGGTCGAACGTCTCGCGCCCCGTGAGGCCGAGCGACTCGGCCGTCTGCCCCGGCTCGTAGACCAGCGGCAGCACGCCCATGCCCACGAGGTTGCTGCGGTGGATGCGCTCGAAGCTCTCGGCGAGCACCGCGCGCACGCCCAGCATGAGCGTGCCCTTGGCCGCCCAGTCGCGCGAGCTGCCGCTCCCGTATTCCTTGCCGGCCAGCACCACGAGCGGCGTGCCGGCCTCGCGGTAGCGTGCGCTCGCGTCATGGATGGCGAGCTGCTCGCCGCTCGGGAAATGCACGGTGACGTTCCCCTCGCTCCCCGGCACGAGCAGGTTCTTCAGCCGGATGTTGGCGAAAGTTCCGCGCACCATGACCTGGTCGTGTCCGCGGCGCGAGCCGTAGCTGTTGAAGTCCCGCTTCTCGACGCCGCGCTCCCGCAGCCACGCGCCCGCCGGACTGTTGAGCGCGATGTCGCCGGCCGGCGAGATGTGGTCGGTGGTCACGGAGTCGCCCACCATCACCAGGCAGCGCGCCGACGCGATGTCGCGCACGGGCGCGGGCTCCGGCGTGAGGCCCTGGAAGAACGGCGGCTCGTGGATGTAGGTGCTCGCCGGATTCCAGCGGTAGCGCTCGCCGCCCGCCACCGGGATCGCGTTCCAGCGCGGGTTTCCGTCGAACACGTTGGCGTAGTTCTTCGCGAACATCCCGGGCTCGAGGCTGGACGCGACGGTGTCGGCGATCTCGCGCTGCGTCGGCCACACGTCGCGCAGGAACACCGGCTTCCCGTCCGCGCCCTCGCCGAGCGGCTCGTTCTCGAAGTCCACGTCCACGCGGCCCGCGAGCGCGTACGCCACCACCAGCGGCGGCGAGGCCAGGTAGTTCGCGCGCGTGAGCGGGTTCACGCGGCCCTCGAAATTGCGGTTGCCGGAGAGCACCGCGGCCGCGACGAGCTTGCCGTCCTCCACGGCCTTGGCGATGTGTTCGGGAAGCGGGCCGCTGTTGCCGATGCACGTGAGACAGCCATAGCCCACGACATGGAATCCAAGGGCCTCCAAGTCGGCAAGCGTGCCCGAGCTGCGCAAGTACTCCGTCACCACTTTCGACCCCGGCCCCATGCTGGTTTTCACGTACGACTTCACGCGCAGGCCTCTCGCGACGGCCTTCCGCGCGAGCAGCCCGGCGCCGACCATGACGGACGGGTTGGACGTGTTCGTGCACGAGGTGATGGCGGCGATCACGACGCTGCCGTGGCCGAGCGTCTCGGCGCTGCCGTTGCTCGCCACCGTGGCGGTGCGGCCCACCTCGCCTTCGGCGAGTCCGTAGCCGCGCTCCTTGACCGGCGCGGTCAGGCCGCTTCGGAAGCTCGACTTCACGTCGCGCAGCGCCACGCGGTCCTGGGGTCTCTTGGGGCCCGCGAGGCTCGCCTCGACGGTGCCCAGATCCAGCTCGAGCGTGTCGCTGAACTCGGGGCTGGGCGCGTCATCGGTGCGAAACAGGCCCTGCGCCCTGCAGTAGGCCTCGGTGAGCCGCGCGGCGTCGCGGCGATTCGTGCGTTCGAGATAGCGGAGCGTCTCGTCGTCCACCGGGAAGAACCCGATCGTGGCTCCGTATTCAGGCGCCATGTTGGCGATGGTGGCGCGGTCCGGGAGCGACATGGCCGAGAGCCCGGGGCCGTGGAACTCGACGAACTTGTCCACCACGCCGCGCTTCCGGAGCATCTGCGTCACGGTGAGCACGAGATCGGTGGCCGTGACGCCGTCGCGGAGCCGACCCGTGAGCTTGAACCCCACCACCTGCGGCGTGAGCAGGTAGAGCGGCTGGCCGAGCATCACGGCCTCCGCCTCGATGCCGCCCACCCCCCAACCCACGACGCCCAGGCCATTGATCATCGTGGTGTGCGAGTCGGTGCCTACGAGCGTGTCGGGATACGCCACCGTCTCTCCGCCCTTGCGCGTCGTGAGCGTCACGCCGGCCAGGTACTCGAGGTTCACCTGGTGCACGATGCCCGTGGCCGGCGGCACGACGCGGAAGTTCGAGAACGCCTGCTGGCCCCAGCGCAGGAACTCGTAGCGTTCCTTGTTGCGCGCGAACTCGATCTCCGCGTTCTTCTCGAGCGCCGCGGCGGTGCCGAACAGGTCCACCTGGACCGAGTGGTCGATGACCAGGTCCACGGGCACGAGCGGGTTGATGCGCTTCGGGTCGCCGCCCATGCGGGCCACGGCGTCGCGCATGGCGGCCAGGTCCACGACGCACGGGACGCCGGTGAAGTCCTGGAGGATGACGCGTGCCGGCTTGAACGGCAGTTCCGCGGGCTCGGCCCCGCCGGCCCTCCAGTGCGCGAGCCGCCGGACGTCGTCCTGCGTCACCTGATACCCGTCGCAGGTGCGGACCGCGGCCTCGAGCAGCACGCGGATCGAGTAGGGGAGTCTCGAGAGGTCCACGCCGAGCTGCGAGGCGAGCGCGTCGAGGCGGTAGACCTGAACAGTGCCCGCCGGTGTCGCGAGCGGCTTGCGGACGCCGAAGGCGTCGCGGGGCTTGGTGTCCATGGCTCGTCCTTTCCGGATGCGGCGGCGCACAGGGCCGCCGGGTCAGACGGGGGGCGCACAGGGCCCCGGGTGAACGGCTTCATCCTATCGCATCGGCCGGGACGGCGCGGACTGGCGCCCCCCGGCACGCCGTCTGCGGGCGCGGGGTAGGATGCCCGGGGACCGGGCTCGCGCGCACCGGGCGCGTGGCGCCCGGCAGGAGTTCGTGCTCGGGCTCCTGGCGGGCGCCGCGACGTGGGCCGGGCTGTGGCTGGGCTGGACGCTGCCCGAGGTCGCCGGCTGGCGGCCGCACGCCTTCGCGATCAACTCGGTGGCCACGGCCTTCGCCGGGCTCGTGCCGCCCGCCGCCGGCCGGCATTCGCGGCCCGAGCCCGATGACGCCACCACGGAGTCCGCACCCGGGGAAGCCTGAGACCGACCGGCCGCCCCCTCCCCCCGACCGTTCGTCGGAACCCCGCTGCGGGCCGTCCGACATCGGGTGGCGCGCGCGGACGTGCATGGCAGGATGCCCTTCGTCGCACCCGCGGCTCCCGTGCCCGGCGCCGCGTGACTTCCGGGGGGCTCCCGCCATTTACCTGATTCTCAAGCTGATCCACATCGCGTCGGTCGTGGCGTTCCTCGGGAACATCACGACCGGGCTGTTCTGGCACGCGCACGCGAGCCGCACGCGCGACCCGCGCCTCCTCCACCACGCCATGGACGGCATCATCCGGAGCGACCGCTGGTTCACGCTCCCGGGCGTGCTGCTCATCATCGTCACCGGGGTGCTCGCCGCGATGATGGGCGGCTATCCGATCCTCGGCACGCCCTGGATCGCCTGGTCGCTCGCGCTGTTCTCGGTGTCGGGCGTGATCTTCGCCGCACGTGTGGCGCCGCTCCAGGAGGAGCTGCGCACGCTCGCGCGGGAAGGCCTCCAGTCCGGCACGTTCGACCACTCGAAGTACGCCTCGCTCACCCGCCGGTGGGAGGCATGGGGCCTGGCGTCGTTGCTCACTCCGCTCGGCGCCATGGTCCTCATGGTGCTCAAGCCCTGACCGCCCGTCGTCCGGATCCGCGCCGCGCACTCTCCACCTGGAGCCACCCCATGACCGCACGTCCGCTCGCCGTCGCCTGTCTCGCCCTCCTCGCGGTGCTCGCCCAGCCGCTGCCCGCCGGCTCGCAGGGCAGGCCCGACTTCGCCACGCTGATGGCCGGCCAGCGCGCCGCGCTCCGGCCGCTCGCGCACATGGATGGCGTCTGGCGCGGGAAGGCGCGCATCCTCGAAGCCGACGGCAAGTGGCAGGAGGTCACGCAGACGGAGCGTGTCGGCTACATGCTCGACAGCACGGTCAAGGTGATCGAGGGCCGCGGCTACGACGCCTCGGGCAGGACCGTGTTCAACGCGTTCGCCATTCTCGCCTGGGAGCCGAACCGCAAGGCGTTCGAGTTCCGCTCTTACACGCGCGGGTTGCGCGGCGATTACGTCTTCACGACGACCGACTCGGGCTTCGTCTGGGACATCCCGGCGGGCCCCTTGACCATCCGCCACACTGCCACGGTCCGGGATGGGAGGTGGCGCGAGGTGGGCGACCGCTTCATCGCCGGCCAGCAGCCGGTCCGCTTCATCGAGATGGATCTGCGGCGCGTGGGCGACACCGACTGGCCCGCGGGCGGGGCGGTGCCGCCGCGGTGAGGGCTTGCGCGCCGGCGGCGTGAGGGGCGCCCGTGGGACCGTGTCCCCGCACGGAAGCTCCGCGCGCGGCCGGCGTGAGGGGCGCCCGCGGGGCCGTGTCTCGTCCGATCCGGGCGTGGTACGGTCCCGCGCGTTCCCCGGACGGACGCCACCCGGACCATGAGGGTTCCCGCATGAACGTCACCCTGCCCCGCGCCGCGCGACTCGCCGCTGCGGCCGTGCTCGCCATGCTCCTCGCCGGCTGCAAGGCCGGCGACCTCGAGGTCACCTCGATCAAGACGCTGCTCGACGACCCCGCGCGCTTCGACCGGCAGTCGGTGCGCGTCGTGGGCGAGGTCACGCGCTCGCTCGGAGTCATGGGCTACGGCGCCTACGAGCTGGACGACGGCACCGGCAAGCTGCCCGTGGTCTCCGAGGAGGGCGGCGCGCCGCGCGCCGGAGCGCGGGTCGGTGTCGAGGGCGAGTTCCGGTCGGCGTTCACGCTCGGGACCATGTCGGCGGCCGCCCTGGTGGAGAAGCAGCGCTACACCCCCAGGTGAGCCCGTCGGACAGCTGAGCCCGGCCGCCCGCCGAGGAGCGGCGGCCGGACCGCCCGGCTGAACTCGCACACGGAGGCGCGGATGGCGAACGCGTTCCTCGCAACGGCGCTCCCGCTTCCGGCCGGAGCCGTGCTCGACTCCGCCGGACCCGGCCTGGGCGCGGGCACCTCCATCGACGCCGGCTCGACCGCGTGGATGCTGACCTCGTCCGCGCTCGTGCTGCTCATGATCCCCGGCCTGGCGCTGTTCTACGGCGGGATGGTGCGGCGCAAGAACATCCTGACCACGATGATGCAGTCGTTCGTGGCCATGGCCGTGATCGGCGTGCAGTGGGTGCTGGTGGGCTACGCCCTCGCGTTCGGGAAGAGTCAGGGCGGCTGGATCGGCTGGTCGCCCTCCCACCTCGGCCTGCAGGGCATCCCGCCGCAACAGTTGTTCGGCGACAAGGCCATCCCCGAGCTCGTGTTCGTGATGTTCCAGGGCAAGTTCGCCATCATCACGCCCGCCCTGATCGGCGGCGCGGTGGCCGAGCGCATGAAGTTCTCGGCCTGGGTGTGGTTCATCCTGCTGTGGACCACGTTCATCTACTGCCCGCTGGCCCACTGGGTGTGGGCCTCGGACGGCTGGCTCTACCGGTACGGCGTGCTGGACTTCGCCGGCGGCACCGTCGTCCACATCGCGGCCGGCGTCTCGGCGCTCGTGCTGGCGAAACGCCTCGGCCCGCGACGGGACTACCCCGGGGGCGCCATCCTCCCCAACAGCCTCGTCCTCACGCTGCTGGGGGCCGGGCTCCTGTGGTTCGGTTGGTTCGGGTTCAACGCGGGCAGCGCCGTGGCCGTGGAGCACCCGGTCGCCGGCGCCACCGCCGGGCTCGCGTTCACCACGACCCAGTCCGCGGCCGCCGCCGCGGCGCTCGTGTGGATGCTGCTGGAGTGGAACCACACCGGGAAGCCCACGAGCCTCGGTCTCGCCTCCGGCATCGTCGCCGGGCTCGTCGCCATCACGCCCGCCGCCGGCCACGTGAAGCCGCTCGCCGCCATCCTGATCGGCGCCGTCGCCTCGGTCGTCTGCTACGCGGCCGTCCGCATCAAGGTGCGCGTGGGCCTCGACGACTCGCTCGACGCGTTCGGCGTGCACGGCGTGGGCGGCATCTGGGGCGCGCTCGCCACTGGACTCTTCTGCTTCCAGCCCGTTGCAGGTCTGCTCGGTGGAAACGCCGAGCAAGTGCTCAAGCAACTCGTCGGCGTCGCCGTGACGTTGGTGTTCGCCGGCGGCGGCACGTGGCTCCTCGCCACCCTCATGGACGGCTTCCGCGGCCTGCGGGTGCCCGAGGCGCATGAGCGCGACGGCCTCGACATCTCCGCGCACGGCGAGCGCGGCTACCACCTGTGACCCCGGGAGGCGCCCGCCCATGAAGCTCATCATCGCCATCATCCGGCCCGAGCGGCTCGACGCCGTGCAGGAGGCGCTGCAGGCGGCGCTCGACGAGGGCGACAACTACCGGCTCACCGCCCAGACCGTGGACGGCCACGGCCGTCAGGAGGGCGAGATCGAGTACTTCCGCGGCCAGCCCGTCCGCCAGCGCACCGTGCAGAAGACGCAGGTCACGATCGGCGTGAACGACGCCTACGTGGAGCCGGCGATCCAGGCCATCTTGAAGGGCGCCCGTACGGACGGCGGCGCGATCGGGGACGGGAAGATCTTCGTGCTGCCGCTCGAGGAGTGCGTGCGGATCCGGACGGGAGAGCGCGGGGGCCGGGCGATCTAGCCCGGATCGTCGCGGAGTCCACGGTCCGCGGCTCCGCACCGAACGCGAGGAGCCGGGGATCGGGCCGGCTGGGCACGAGCGGACTCCGGGTCGATGCGTGTGACGCGACGCAGTTTGCCGCAACGTGCGGAACGTCCCCGGAAGTATCCTCCACGCGTCGGGCGCTCGAACACCGGAACCCGCCCACCGAACGCCGGGCGAGTCCGGTGCCCGGGCCCAGGCCGGCGCGGCACTGGGCCGTCCGACGGGGAGGAGGAATCCCATGCTCTGCTTCGCAACGACTCGCCACTGGACCGCCCTCGGACTCATCCTGCTCTTGCCGGGGACCGTGTTCGCCCTGGAACGTCCGTTCCACAACCGTGGCATCAGCGATGTCCGATTCCTGCCCGGCCCGACTCCGGGCACGACCCAGCTCGAGATCCAGTGGCACGCCCAGGTGGACAGCGTGACCGTGGAGATGGACTTCGACTTCGACCTGGGTGTCACCGTCAACGGCAACGCGCTCCCGGACATCGTCGACCCGCGGCTGCTCCGGTTCCGGCCCGACGTGCTCCTCCCGGTGTGGTGCCATCTGTCCGGCCTTGGGCTCACCCTGGGCGAGTGCATCGCAGGCTGCGTGGGATTCCCCTGCGGGGAGTTCTCGCTCGGGGACCTCGGCTTCCAGCTCGCGGACTGCTCGTGCTTCGGAATCGAGATCATCGATCCGTTCGCAGGTCTGGTCTCCGAGTATGAATGCCTGTGCGGAATCACCAATCTCGGCATCTCGCTCCCGCTGAACCTCCAGGCCGGGGACATCGTGGGCGTGACCATGATCCCGCGACAAGGAACGTTCCCCGAGCAGTACACGGGGGACGATCACTTCGAGGTCACGTTCGCCCCGGTGCCGACAGCGACCCGGCGGACGACGTGGGGAACCCTCAAGGCGCGCTACGAGCGGTAGCGAACCGGGCGCGGCCGCCGAGCGCCTCCTCCGATTCGGTCAGGTGCCGCGGGCGGCCCGACGCCGGGCCGAGGTCGTACTGCGACAGGAAGCATCAGCCCAACAGCTCCCTCAGCCTCTCCTGCCCGCTCCGGCTCACGGGGAGCTGGCGGCCGTCGTGGAGCACGGCCACGCGCTGGTCCCTGGCGAGGAGCTCGATGCGGGCGATGCGCTCGACGTTCGCCACGTACGAGCGGTGCACGCGCACGAACCGCGAGGGGTCGAGCCCCTCGGCCAGGTCCGCGAGCGTCTGGTGCTTCAAGTGGGCCCTGCCGCCGGAGTGGATGGCGACGTAGTCGTCCTGGGCCTCGATCCAATCCACGCGCTCGACGGGGAGCACGTGCACCTGCGCGCCGTCGCGGACCACGATGCGCTCGACGTATCGGTCGGGGCCGCGCGCGGCTCGCGCGAGCGCGGAGGCGCGGGCGCCCGCGGGGCCGGCGGCGGTCGTGCCCGTCACGACGCCCGGCGCACCCGCCGCCGGGTCCGCTCCGCCCGGTTCCGTCGATCGTGAGGCCTCCTTCCCCGCCCGTGCGGCCCCGGCGTCGAGTCTCGCCCTCGCGCGCGCCAGCGCCTCCGTCAGGCGCTCACGCCCGAACGGCTTCAGGAGGTAGTCCACCGCGTGCACTTCGAACGCCTTGAGCGCGTACTCGTCGTAGGCGGTGCAGAAGATCACGGCCGGCCTCGGCTCCAGCAGCTCGAGCACCTCGAAGCCGTCGAGCTTTGGCATCTGCACGTCGAGGAACACGAGATCAGGCCGCTGCTCCGAGATGGTCTTCACCGCCTCGAACCCGTTCGCGCACTCGCCCACGATCTCCACGCCGTGATGGGCACCCAGGTACTCGCGCAGGATCGAGCGCGCCGGCGCCTCGTCGTCCACCAGTACCACTCGCAGCGCGTCAGGCATGCGCCCCTCCCGCGGCGGCTCCCTCGAGCGCCGGCAGCATCAGCGTGACCCGAAACCTTTCGCCCTTGCGGGCCGAGTGGAGCTGCGCGTCGCGCGCGCCGAACACCTCCAGCCGCCGCCGCACGTTCTCGAGCCCCACGCCCTGGCCGCGGCGGTCGGGGGCGTCCGAGTCCACCGGGTTCTCGACGACCAGCCGCAGCAGGTCGCCCTCGCGGCGAGCCTCGATGCGGATGGCGCCGCCGTCGACCATGTCCTGGATGCCGTGCTTGATGGCGTTCTCCACGAGCGGCTGGAGCAGCAGCGGCGGCACGCGGCAAACGGCGGCGTCCGGGTCCACGGCACGCTCCACGCGCAGCCGCTCGCCGAAGCGCACCTGCTCGATGCCGAGGTAGCGCTCGACCAGCGCCAGTTCCTCGCCCAGCGTCACCGAGTCGCGCGCGCCGAGCGCCAGCGTGCGCCGCAGGAAGTCGCCGAGGCCCTCGCACATGCGCCGCGCACCCTCCGGGTCGGTGCCGACAAGGGCGTTGATGGAGTTCAGGCTGTTGAACAGGAAGTGCGGGTTCAACTGCGCGCGGAGCGCGCGCAGCTCGGCCTCGCGCGCGGTCACCTCGGTATGCAGGACGCGGCGCTCGGCGGCGTGCGAGGCCTCGAACGCGAGATACAGGTAGTGGGCGACGGCCGAGAGCAAATAGAGCGGGATGCCGGTGGCGTAGAGCACGCCGAGGTCGCGGAAGAGCCCCGCGCGCGACAACCCGCTGTCGAGCCAGCGGTCCAGGGTCACGGCCCAGATCGCGGCCATCGCCACCCACACGGCACTGGCCTGGATGGCCACGGAGAGCTGGCCGAACACGGACTTCCACGAGCCCGGACCGCCGATCGGGTGCCGCCGGCACATCCACCACGCCGACAGCACGACGAAGCTGTAGAACACCATCAGCGGCACGGCGAACGCGAGCGCCGAGGCCCACGGGCGCACCTCGAGCAGCCGCAGCAGCCAGGCGAACGGCAGCCCGAACAGCGCGGCCATCCCGACGACCAGGAGCAACCGCGGCGGCCGCGCCAGCAGCGGGTGCATCGCTCAGCCCCGCGTGGCGTCCGGGCGCGACGACTCGCGCCGCCTGTTCTTGAGCTCCACGCCGCCCATGACCACGAAACCGCGCACGAACAGCGTGGTGGCCGCGCTGTCGAGCGGGGCGTGCGTATTGTCCTCGACGCCGCCCATGATCGGCGTGGCCTCGGTGACCACCCGCCAGTCGTCCGGCACGACCACGTCGATGCCGCCCATCATCGTGAACACCTCGAGCACCACCTCGCGCTCGCGCGCCTTGGCGCCGCGCAGGTCCAGCTCCACGCCGCCCATGACCGCCGTGGCCTCGATCCCGGTGAGGTCCTGCGACTCGATGCCGCGCGTGACGCCGCCCATGATGGCGAAGGGCCGCGGGAAGGAGTCCACCGACGAGCCGGCCTGGGGCAAGTCCCGCCGCAGCGAGCGGAAGATGAGCCCGGCGCCCACGACGATCATCCACACGGGCCACAGCCGCCAGATGCTCAGTTGGACCCAGCCCAGCTCGCGCGCCACCATCCAGCCGCCGGCGAGGATGAACAGCGTGCCGCTCACGACGCTGCGGCTGCCGTCGAGCCCGAGCACGCGCACCAGCCCGTAGACGAGCAGCAGCACGGGCCACCAGCGCAGCACGGCCTCGGCCTCGCCGAAGCCGAGGTTCTCGGCGGTCCACAGGAGCCCGAGCACCAGGATGACCGCGCCGAACAGGAGCCGCCCGGTGAGCGGGATTCCCCGGCGCGTCTGGGCGCCGCCGATGGTGCTGCCGATGTCCATCTTCATGACCCGCCCTCCTGTCCGGCGCGTTCGCCGGCGGCGGGAGCGTGCACCAGCCACGCCGCGAGCGCGAGTCCGAGCGTGGCGGCGAGCAGCAGGATCAGGAGCTGCCCGCCGAAGGCCATCGCCGTGCGGGCCGCCACCGCGCCGGCCGCGAGCGCGCTCTCGGGCCTGCCCCAGGCCACGAGCGCGAGGATGGCTGAGTTCTGGAGCACGAGCCACACCGTGCAGGCCGCGAAGGCCCCGTCGCGCCAGCGCCGCCATCCGTTCCGTCCGAAATCAGCCGACATGATCGCCTCCTTCTCCGGGCACCGGCGCCTTGCGCGCCGTGACGAGCGAAGCCGCCCACTCCGTGATCGAGCCGAAGCCGGCGGCGACGAGCGCCAGCGGCCAACTGGTCCTCCAGGTGAGTCCATACCAGTGATGCACCGCGGCCGAGAGCCAGAGCCCGATGCCGAGCGTGGTCACCGCAGAACCGAGGCTCTTCGGGTCCCTGGCGCCGATCAGGCTCACGACACCCATCGCCACCACGGCGAACGGCCACCAGGTCTGCCACGCGTGCTCCGGCAGCACGCCGTTCGTGATGAGCAGGAACCAGGTGCCGAGACCGAGCAGCACGAGGCCCCAGCCGAAGTCGTCCCGCCGCCACCAGCCGCCCTTCCCGCTTGCGCACGTCATGTCCGGCGCCTCCTTCCCCTGCTCGTGTGGCGGCCCCCTCGGGAGGCCGCGGAGTCATCGCCCGCGAGGCAGGTTACGGATGGAAGGGCCCCGGGTCGCGGGGCTTTCGGTGAGCTGCGACCGGGTGTCGGTGAATGACGCCTGGGTGGCGGTGAACGCCGCCGGCCGGGGCTGTGCGGGGCGGCCGGGCCTACGCCGCGGCGGCCGGCCGCCGCCGGAGCGCCAGCGCCAGCGCGCCCCCGGCGGCGAGGATCGCGAGCGCGAACCACTGGAGCGCGTACGCCTGGTGGACCGATTCGCCGGACGCCGACTCGCGCGCGGCGAGCGGGAGCGGCCCGCCGGGGGACGCGGCGGCGGCCGGGTCCGGGAGCTGGCGCACGTACCAGCGCGCGACCGGCGCGGGCACCCGCGCGGCCACCTGTGCCGAATCGAGGGCGCGCGCCGACCAGAGCGTGACGCCCGGGCGCTCGGCGGCGAGCGCCGTCCACTCGAAGGCGCCCGCGCGCGCCGCCAGCGCCGCCACGACTCCGGTGACCGCCGCGGTGCTGTCCGCCAGCCGCTCCGGGTGCGCGGTGCGCGAATCAGCGGCCTCGAGCCAGCCGCGCTCCACGAGCACCCGCTCGCCGGAACCGAGCACGATCGGTGTCACGAGCACCACGCCCGCCATGCTGAGGTGAACGCGGCCGGAGAGGAGCACGTGGCGCTCGCGATCCCAGTAGCCGCGCAGACGGACACGGCGTCCGACCTGCGGCGAATCGTCCGGCAGCGTTTCGCCCAGGTCCAGCGTCGGCTCATCGAACAGCGCCAGGCGCGCGACGTGCGCCTCGCGCTTCTCGGCGGCGCGCCCCAACTGCCAGAGCCCGAGCCACACGCACGTGGCCCCTGCGGCGAGCCCGAAGAGCACCAGCAGGACGCCGCCTGCGCGCACGGTCAACCGGTCGGCTTCGGCGCGGCCGGCTCCAGGTCGAACGCGACCACGGTGGACTCGAAGCCGCAGGTCTTGTGCGTGCTGTCGCAGAACGGCTTCCGGGAAGACTGCCCGCACCGGCACAGCGTCACGCGCGTGCGGCCGGCGAGGCCGAACGGCTTCCCGTCCTGGTCCACCAGCTCGAAGTCGCCTTCGATCCGGATCGCGCCGTTGTTCATGAACATGAGCCTGGCACCCGGCATCGCATCCTCCCGTAAGTGAATCCTCGCGCAGGAGTTGGACCTTAGCAGCGGCCGGACGCCCGGGCGAGGCGGCCGCGCTCGCGAGCCGTTCGCGCGCGCAGGGGCCTCCCCCACCTCCCTCGACATCCGGTCCATGCAACCGGCCCGGGCGGGAGCGCGTAATTCGGGCATCGGCTCCGCTCCGGCCCTGGGCCGCGGGTCTCGGGCCGGCGGCCTGTTCCGGAGGTCAGAAGTGGTCGAGCTGGTGGTGTTCGGTACGCTCGCGTTCACGGCGCTCATCGTGGTCGGCGTGCTCCTCTCGGTGTTCAGCCTCGTCGGCTGGTTCCTCTGGCTTCCGTTCAAGATCCTGGGCTGGGCGGTCAAGTTCGTGGGACTGCTCCTCGCGCTGCCGTTCATCCTGATCGGCATCCTGATCGGCGGCTTCGGGCTCCTGCTTGGGATCGGCGCCATCCTCCTTCCGCTGTCCCCCCTCCTTCTCGGCGGGCTGCTCGTATGGTGGCTCGTCCGTGCGCGCAAGTCGCCGGCGACGACCACCGGCGACCCGTCGCGGGCGCACGTCGTGAGCTGAGCGCGGACACCCCCTTCGCCCGACCGGGCGAATCGCGCGGCGGCGTCTCCCATCCGGAATGGGAGCGCCGCCGTTCGCGACTTCGGCCGATCATGCCCCCGCGGCAGAGGCGGTCGCGGCGGACCCGGCGAGCGCGACGGCCGTGTTCTTCGTGTGTTGGCACGAACATCGTGCCCGCGCCCGCCTCGCGCAATGAAATCGGCGGGTGACGAGGTCCGACCGCGAGTGTAGGCTCCTCGCCACTGGGCAGCGGACCCACCTCCCACCGCCGCGCGAGTTGCAGCTTCGCGCTCGCCCGCCCCGGTTGCACCGCACGGCACGAGGAGCTCCTCATGCGCACCCGTGCCGCTTCACCGAACGCGATTCGATTCTCCTCGTTCACGAACCTGGTCCTGCTACTGGCGCTCTCGCTGGTCGGACACTGGGCCGATGCGCATGCGATCGCCACGCGCCGCCTGCTGACGATGACGGGGGCGGTGGCGCAGGACCGGCTGGGCAACCACGCGGCGAACGCGGGGGACGTGAACGGGGACGGTTACGACGACTGGGTGGTGGGGGCGTTCCTGAGCGACGTCGGGGGGCTGGACGCCGGTCAGGCGCTGGTGTTCTTCGGCGGTCCCGGGGCGGATGCGGTGGCCGACGTGACGCTGACCGGTGAGGCGGCCGGCGACAACTTCGGCTTCACGGTGGCCGGGCCCGGCGACGTGAACGGGGACGGCTACGACGACGTGCTGGTGGGGGCGTTCATCAACGACGCCGCGGGCGCCGACGCGGGGCGCGCCTACCTCTTCTACGGCGGGCCGAGCCCCGACGCGACCGCGGACCTGACGCTGACCGGCGCGGCGGCCGGGGACTGGTTCAGCTTCTGGCTGGGCGGCGCGGGGGACGTGAACGGGGATGGCTACGCGGACCTGGTCGTGGGCGCGCCGCGTAACGACGCGGGCGGGGCGGACGCGGGCCAGGCGACCCTGTACCTGGGCGGAGCGGTCCCCGACGCGACCGCGGACCTGACGCTGACCGGCGCGGCGGCCAACGACCGGTTCGGCTACACGGTGGCGGGCGTGGGGGACGTGAACGGGGATGGCTACGGCGACCTGGCCGTGGGGGCGATCCTCAACGACGGGGGCGGCGACAACGCGGGCCGGGCCTACCTCTACTTCGGCGGAGCGGTCCTCGATGGCGGAGCCGATCTCACGCTGACGGGCGCGGCGGCGGGCGACCAGTTCGGGGCGGCGATCACGGGGGCGGATCTCGACGGCGACGGTCATACCGACGTGGTGGTGACGGCGAACCTGGCCGACGTGGGCGGGGCGACCGACGCGGGCCGCGCCTACGTGTACCTCGGCGGCCCGGGCCTGGACGCGGTGGCGGATCTGACGCTGAGCGGGGCGGTGGCGGGCGACCAGTTCGGGATCTCGGCGGCGGGCGCGGGGGACGCCAACGGGGACGGACACGAGGACCTGCTGGTGGGCGCGTACCAGAACGACGCCGGCGGGCTGGACGCGGGCCGCGTGTACCTCCACTACGGCGGGCCGGGCATGGACGCGCAGGCCGACCTGGTGCTGACCGGGGAGGCGGCGGGCGACGGGTTCGGCTCCGCGGTGGACGGCGTGGACGTGGACGGCGACGGCTTCCACGACCTGCTCGTCGGCGCCTGGACCAACGACGCCGGCCCCGGCAACGACGCCGGCCGCGCGTACGTGACCGGGGTCTTCCCCTATCAGGTGATCTCGCCGAACGGCGGAGAGCAATGGGTCGCGGGCTCGACGGTGACCGTCCGCTGGCGCGGTCACGATGTGGCGGATCTGGCCATCTCCTACGACGGCGGTTCGTCCTGGGACGTCCTCGCGGTCGGGGTCGGCGGGCTCGCCGAGAACTCGCTCGCGATCGTCGCGCCGACGACCGCCACCGCCGGAGCCCGCGTGCGCCTGAGCTACACGGGAGAGCCCGTGCGTCGCTCGAGCTCGGACGCGAGCGACGGGGTGTTCTCGATCGTGCCCGCGCACCGGCCGCCCGCCGCGGCCCACCCCCGCCTGCTGACGATGACGGGGGCGGTGGCGCAGGACCGGCTGGGCAACCACGCGGCGAACGCGGGGGACGTGAACGGGGACGGTTACGACGACTGGGTGGTGGGGGCGTTCCTGAGCGACGTCGGGGGGCTGGACGCCGGTCAGGCGCTGGTGTTCTTCGGCGGTCCCGGGGCGGATGCGGTGGCCGACGTGACGCTGACCGGTGAGGCGGCCGGCGACAACTTCGGCTTCACGGTGGCCGGGCCCGGCGACGTGAACGGGGACGGCTACGACGACGTGCTGGTGGGGGCGTTCATCAACGACGCCGCGGGCGCCGACGCGGGGCGCGCCTACCTCTTCTACGGCGGGCCGAGCCCCGACGCGACCGCGGACCTGACGCTGACCGGCGCGGCGGCCGGGGACTGGTTCAGCTTCTGGCTGGGCGGCGCGGGGGACGTGAACGGGGATGGCTACGCGGACCTGGTCGTGGGCGCGCCGCGTAACGACGCGGGCGGGGCGGACGCGGGCCAGGCGACCCTGTACCTGGGCGGAGCGGTCCCCGACGCGACCGCGGACCTGACGCTGACCGGCGCGGCGGCCAACGACCGGTTCGGCTACACGGTGGCGGGCGTGGGGGACGTGAACGGGGATGGCTACGGCGACCTGGCCGTGGGGGCGATCCTCAACGACGGGGGCGGCGACAACGCGGGCCGGGCCTACCTCTACTTCGGCGGAGCGGTCCTCGATGGCGGAGCCGATCTCACGCTGACGGGCGCGGCGGCGGGCGACCAGTTCGGGGCGGCGATCACGGGGGCGGATCTCGACGGCGACGGTCATACCGACGTGGTGGTGACGGCGAACCTGGCCGACGTGGGCGGGGCGACCGACGCGGGCCGCGCCTACGTGTACCTCGGCGGCCCGGGCCTGGACGCGGTGGCGGATCTGACGCTGAGCGGGGCGGTGGCGGGCGACCAGTTCGGGATCTCGGCGGCGGGCGCGGGGGACGCCAACGGGGACGGACACGAGGACCTGCTGGTGGGCGCGTACCAGAACGACGCCGGCGGGCTGGACGCGGGCCGCGTGTACCTCCACTACGGCGGGCCGGGCATGGACGCGCAGGCCGACCTGGTGCTGACCGGGGAGGCGGCGGGCGACGGGTTCGGCTCCGCGGTGGACGGCGTGGACGTGGACGGCGACGGCTTCCACGACCTGCTCGTCGGCGCCTGGACCAACGACGCCGGCCCCGGCAACGACGCCGGCCGCGCGTACCTGCACCGCAGCGGTCGCTACATCGTGCTGGCACCCAACGACGACGAGGTGTGGAACGTCGGGGCCAGCGCCACCGTGTCGTGGCTCGGCGCCGAGCCCGCCGACCTGTGGCTGTCGGTGGACGGCGGCAACACCTACGAGAGGCTCCGCCACGCCGTGGGCGGCGCGGCGACGAACGCGCTCGCGCTGCTCGTGCCCCACACCCCGACCCGCTTCGCGCGCGTGAAGCTCTCGCCCGCGGACCCGAGCGTGCGCGGCGCCGACGAGAGCGACTCGCTGTTCACCATCGAGAGCAGCATCGCGTTGCTGAGCCTCGTCGCGACCCTCACCGGCGCCGGGGTCGAGCTCGAGTGGGCCACCGCTCCGGGCGTCGGTCCCGACGGGCTCGCGGGCTACCGGCTCTTCCGTGTCGGGCCCGCTCAGGCCGGGACCGGCGTCCGGATCGGCCCCGAGCTGATCACCGAGTCCCGCTACGTGGATCGCGACGGCGCGGCCGGCCACACGTACCGCCTGGCGGCGGTCAACGGACTGGGCCATGAGCTGGAGCTGGGCCGGGTGAGCCTCACGCCGCTCGCTCCGCTCGCCGCTCGGCCGCTGCCGTACCGGGGCGGCGACCTGGTCGTCTCGTTCGCGACTGGGAGCGCGCCGGGCGGCGGTCCGGGCGAGGCGGTGGTCGAGCTCTACGACGCGACGGGTCGCAGGGTGCGCACGATCGCCCGCGGCCGGTTCGCAGCCGGCTACCGGACGGCGACCTGGGACGGCCGACGGGAACGGGGCGGTCCCGTGAGCAACGGCATCTACTTCCTCCGCGTCACGAGTGCCGGCGAGCGGCACCACCTCAAGGTGGTGGTGGCGAGATGAGGCGGCCGCGCGTGCGCCGCGTGGCCCACGCCGCGGCCACGGTGGCGACAATCGTCCTGTCGGCGGCCCCGGCACGCGGCCTCGACCTGTTCGGGCTCGCCGACACCGGCGAGCTGTTCGTGAGCGAGGACGCTGGTGGCTCGTGGACCGTCCGCTCCGTGCTGCCCGTGCGCGACGCCGCGGCGCTCATCGCCGGGGCCACGGCGAGCGACCTCTACCTCGTCTCGCGCAGCGGCTCCTTTTTCGCGTCGGCCGACGCCGGCCTGAGCTGGTCCGCGACCGGAGCCGCACCGGCACCCGACATCACGGCCCTCGTTCCCTGCCCGGGTCGCCTGCTGCTTCTCACTGGCCGCGGCGCCGTGTTCGCCTCGCTCGATGCCGGCGTCAGCTTCACCGCCGTGGCGGCGATCGCGGCTTCGGACCTCGTGGCCGGGGCGCGGCTCGGCGGGTCCGTGTTCGCGGCCGCCGCGAGCGGCGCGATCTACCGCTCGGACGATGATGGGGTCGGCTGGACCGCGGTTGGGAGGCTCCCGGTCACCGACGTCGTGGCGATGGCGACGCTCGAGGGTGGGCTTCACGTCCTCACGGCCACCGGCGATCTCGCGCGCAGCGACGACATGGGCGTCCACTGGAGATTCGTGAGCACGCTTTCGCAGTCGGGCCTGACCGCTCTGCTCGCGGGCGCCGGCGAGCTGCTCGCGTGCACGGCGGCGGGCGAGGTGGCGGCGAGCGCCGACGGAACCAGCTGGCGCTGGCGCGGCTCGATGGGCCAGCTCACCATCCGAGCGCTCGCCAGCGACCTGCCGTTCCCCGCCAGCGTGGGGCCCGGACGGCGAGCGCGACCCGAGTTCACCGCCCGGCCCAACCCGGCGCCCGGAGCCGCCACGCTGGTGTTCGACCTGGTCGAGGCGACGGACGTGACCGTGCGGGTGTTCGACCTCGCGGGCCGGGAGGTGGCGCGCCCGATCGCCGGCGAGCGGATCCCGGCGGGAGTCACGAAGCGCGTCTGGAGGCCCGACGCGCTCGCCGCGGGGCTCTACTTCATCCGTGCCGTGGCCGGCGAACAGGAGACCCGGAGGCGGCTGGTGCTCCTCGGGCGCCCCTGACCCCCGGACCGCGCGTCCGCAGGGCCCGGCGAATCGGACGGCGACACCGTCCGTCCGGGACGAGCGCGTCGCCCGTCGCGTCTCGTGCCGGTCACGGCGCGGGCGGCCCGAGCGACAGCGCGCCGAACTCGGCGATGGCGTGCCCGCGCGTGTTGTCGGTGTCGCAGAGGACGCCGACCGCCTCGATCCGTTCCGGCGGCTGGCCGAACGCGAGCGCGAGATCGGCGCCCAGGTCACGCTCCTCGGTCCGCCAGCTCGAGTCGGCCGGGGCGTCCTCCAGCACCAGGGTGCGGACGTTCCGGCTGTACGGGCTGTAGCTCCATTCCCCGCGCGGACGCGCGGGGGTCCACTGGTAGAGGAGCGCCCGCGTCCGCCAGGGGAGCACGCTCCGCCGCACGATCACGATCACGCCTGCCGCCCGGTCGTCGTCCGGGCGCCGCTCGGGATCGGCGCCCGACGGATGCGCGAGCACACGCCAGCGCCACACGAGGCGGGCGCCGCGCGGGTCCACCCGGACCTCGCGCACGAGCGCCGCATGCTGGCCGTGGCTCTCGGCGCGCAGCACGGACTCGCCGCCGTCCGCGCGCACCTCGTACCGCGTGGGTCGCGCGTAGCGGATCTCGTGCCAGGGCGCGCGCGGCGCGCCGGGAGCGCCCCACGACAGCGACTCGGCCGCGGCCGAGAGCGCGAGGGCGGGAACGAGGAACGCGAGGCCGAGCGGGCACACCGCCGCGCGCCAGGTCATCGCGACGACGGCCGGTAGCGCTCGGCGAGCCGCGCGGGCGATTCGCCGCCCAGGTAGCGTGCCAGGAGCCCCACGTTCAGCGCGAGCTGCCGCCACGGGCCCGCGGCCAGGAACCTGCGCGCGGAGGTGCGCGCCTCGATCGGCAGCCGCACGAGCCGGCCGCGCCCGGCCAGCCGCCGTGCCAGATCCACGTCCTCGAACAGGGGCTGGGGACGGTGGCCGCCGACCGCGACGTAGTCCTGCCGGCGCGCGAAGAAGCCCTGGTCGCCGAAGTAGGCGAACCGCCAGGGGGCCGAGCTCATCACGGCCAGCAGGTCGAGCGCGGGATGGCGCGCGTCGAACCGGAGCCTGAAGCCGCCGCCGGCGACCCCCTCCACGCGCAGGGCCTTCTCGACGGCCGGCGCCGCGGTCGCGGGCAGTCGGGTGTCGGCGTGCAGGAACAGCAGCGTGTCCCCGCGGGCCGCCGCGGCGCCCATCGCGAGCTGCTCTCCCCGACAGGCGCGCGGAGCCTCGAGCCAGCGGAGTCGGGGGCAGCGGCGGGCGCGCCGCTCCACCGCGCGCGACTCGCCGTGCGCGGCCACCACGACCTCGATTGCGCCCTCCCACGCCGCGAGCGCCCCGATCGCGCCGAGCAGCCGGACGCCCTCGCCGAGCGTGGGGATCACCACCGAGATCACCGCCCGCTCCCCCAGCTTCCATTCAGGGACCAGTCGTAGGGAAGGAATCGGGGCTCCCGGCCGGCCGCCGCGGGCGCCGGGGCGAGCCCGTAGCGGGCGACGAAACCCTCCACGCCGCCCGCCCCGGCCCGGAAGTCCTCCCCGAACCACTTGAAGATCGCGGACAGCTCGAGCCGCCCATCGGCGCCCACGCGGTTCTTCGAGCGGTCGGCGAGGAACGCGTGCGCCGCGGCTTCCAGCACGGAGTCGAGCGAGGCGGCGGTGAGGGAGCGTGGCGGCAGCTCGGGGCAGCCCGCCGAGGCGCAGTTGAGGACGAAGTGGACGCGCGGCTCGCCGAACTCCGCGCGCAGGATGCGGTGCTCGATGTCGTCCAGCGTGAGCCTGCGGCCGGCGGTGAGGCGCGGTTCGCGGAAGAACCCGAGCGTGGGCACGCCCAGCACCTTTCCCGGGTCCAGGACGCTGCGGAGGCCCGGCCGGCGGAGCACGCCGTCCACCACGCGTGCGTTGTACGCGTTCACCCAGAACGCGAGGCGCGACTCGCGCGAGAAGCCGTCCGGCCTGGCCGACTCGGTGGCCGCGAGGAAGCGGTCGAGCGCGCCGCGGTCCCGGGCGAGCGCGCCGTAGGCGACGCGGCCGCCCTCGACGAAGCGCGCGAGCACGCTGTCCCACGCGGCCACGGGGACGACGTCGGGGCCTGGATCGGCGGAGGCGCAGGTGGTGGCCGGGATCAGCAGGACGAAGGTCGCGGCGGCGAGCCGCGCTCGGGCGCTTCCGGGTGGTCGGTGCACGTGGTCCCGCGGCTCGGGTGGTCGGCGATGCCCGCGAGCTCGCGCCCCCGGGCGGGAGGGCCGGGCTCGGGCGGGGCTCCCGGGCCTGCGGCCACGTGAGACTACGCGAACCGGCGGCGGCAGTGACCACCCTGCCGCCGCACCGCGCCCGGGCACAGGAGTCTGTCGCGCGGAGCGTGCGGAGGAGTGCAGGAATCCGCCCTGGTCCCGATGATCCACGCGCTCTCACCGGACGGCGGCGTGCTGCGCGTGGGCGGGCGGCTCGACCAGCGGGCGGGCAGGTTCGCACCAATGCCGGCGCCGCGGGTCCGACGACCGCGATCCCCGGCGCCGAGGCGGTGCGCCACGCCGGGGCTACGCGCTCGTGGGAGGGAGCTTCCTCGACGTGGGCACCGCGACTTCGCCCAACCTGGCCCTGTTCGTCGACCCTGCGGCGCTCGACGTTGCGGCGGGTGCTGCCGCGAGCGGCCGGCTCCTGCTGTCACCGCCGGCGGAGAATCCCGCGAGACTGGAGTCCAGCGTTCGCCGGACGCTGGCCCGGCGCGCCATCCTCACGGTGTCGCTCGTGGATCCCTCCGGGCGGCGGGTGCGCGCTCTCGTGGACCGGGTCGAGCTCGACGCGGGGTCGTACGCGCGCACGCTCGACACGAGGGCCCTGGCGCCGGGACTCTGACTGGTGGACGCCGGGGCCGCCGGCGAACGGGTGCGCCGCAGGCTCCTCGCAGTTCGCTGGCGTCCGCGCGGCCCGCGTCCCGCGCGCGGCTTGATTGCGCGGCGCGGCCACGGCATCCTCGCGCGGTTCGCCCCCCTCCCTCCAGCCTCCACGGCGCCGCGAGCGCCCCTCCCGAGAGATCCTGAGCCATGGCAGCCGACCCGTCCCGCCCGTATATCTACGTGATGAAGGACCTCCGCAAGGTGGTCCCGCCCAAGCGCGAGATCCTCAAGGGGATCTGGCTGTCGTTCTACTACGGGGCCAAGATCGGCGTGCTGGGCGCGAACGGGGCGGGCAAGAGCTCGCTGCTCCGCATCATGTCGGGGCAGGACCAGGAGTTCATCGGCGAGGCCTGGCTCGGGAAGGGCCACACGGTGGGCTTCCTGCCGCAGGAGCCGCGGCTCGACCCGAAGAAGACCGTGCTCGAGAACGTCCAGGAGGGCGTGGCCGCGAAGGTCGCGGTCGTGAAGCGCTGGAACGAGATCAGCGCGCGCTTCGCCGAGCCCATGAGCGACGACGAGATGGAAAAGCTGCTGGCCGAGCAGTCCAAGGTCCAGGACCAGATGGACTCGCAAAACCTGTGGGACCTGGACCGCCAGCTCGAGATCGCGATGGACGCGCTCCGCTGCCCGCCGGGTGACGCCGGCGTCACCACGCTCTCCGGCGGCGAGAGGCGCCGCGTGGCGCTCTGCCGCCTGCTCCTCTCCCGCCCCGACCTGCTGCTCCTGGACGAGCCCACGAACCACCTCGACGCCGAGTCGGTGGCGTGGCTGGAGCGCTTCCTCCGGGAGTACGAGGGCACGATCGTGGCCGTCACGCACGACCGCTACTTCCTCGACAACGTCGCGGGCTGGATCCTGGAGCTCGACCGCGGCGAGGGCATCCCGTGGGAGGGCAACTACTCGAGCTGGCTCGATCAGAAGCGGAATCGGCTCGCGCAGGAGGAGAAGCAGGAGTCGGCGCGGCAGAAGACGCTGGAGCGCGAGCTGGAGTGGGTGCGGATGGCACCCCGCGCGCGGCAGGCCAAGAGCAAGGCGCGGCTCCAGGCCTACGAGAAGATGCTCGCCGAGGAGGGGCGCGAAAGAATCGACAACGTCGAGATCTACATCCCGCCGGGGCCCCGGCTCGGCAACGTCGTCATCGAGGCGAGCGGGCTGCGCAAGGGCTACGGCGACACGCTGCTGATCGACGACCTGTCGTTCAAGCTGCCGCCCGCCGGGATCGTGGGAGTGATCGGCCCGAACGGCGCCGGCAAGACCACGCTGTTCCGGATGCTCGTGGGCCAGGAGATGCCGGACGCGGGCACGCTCCGGATCGGCGAGACGGTGAAGATCGCGTACGTGGACCAGAGCCGCGACACGCTGAACGCCGACAAGACCGTGTACGAGGAGATCTCCGGCGGCAACGAGCTCCTGACGCTCGGCAAGCGCGAGGTGAACGCGCGCGCCTACTGCTCGTGGTTCAACTTCCGCGGCGCCGACCAGCAGAAGAAGGTGGGCACGCTCTCGGGCGGCGAGCGGAACCGGCTCCAGCTCGCGAAGCTGCTTCAGGCGGGCGGCAACCTGCTGCTCCTCGACGAGCCCACGAACGACCTCGACGTGGACACGCTGCGGGCGCTCGAGGACGCGCTGCTCGAGTTCGCCGGCTGCGCCGTGGTGATCTCGCACGACCGCTGGTTCCTCGACCGCATCGCCACGCACATGCTGGCGTTCGAGGGCGATTCGCAGGTGGTGTGGTTCGAGGGCAACTACCAGGACTACGAGCGGAACCGCCGCGAGCGCCTCGGCGCCGACGCCGACACGCCGCACCGCCTCCGCTACAAGCCGCTCGTGCGGGCCTGAGGCGGTCCGGCCCGCCGCTTCTGCTATCCTGCGGCCCGAGCGAGGCGATGGGGTTCGCCTGAACCGCCCGGCCCCGGGCCGATGACTCCTGCCGGATCCTGGTGGGAGTCGTTCTGTCGGACGGCGGGAGGAACGATGGAGAAGATGCTCCTGGTCGGGCTCGGCGGCTTCCTGGGCTCCGCCCTGCGCTACGGGATCGGCGGCGTGCTCGCCCGCCTCAAGGGCGGATCGGCGTTCCCGCTGGAGACGACGATCATCAACGTGTCCGGCTGCCTCGTGCTCGGCTTCCTCGCGGGACTGAGCGAGACCCGCGGGGTGTTCTCGGGCTCCACGCGCGCGTTCCTGTTCATCGGGCTCCTCGGCGGGTTCACCACGTTCTCGACCTTCGGCTACGAGACGCTGCGGCTCCTGCGCGACGGGCAGTGGCCGGCCGCCGGGCTGACGACCGCGCTCCAGGTGGCGCTCGGGATCGGCGGCGTGTGGGCGGGCGAGGCGCTGGCGCGCCTCGGGCCATGGGGCGCGCGATGACGATCCCCGAGGACGGTGTCCTGCTCCGGATCTACATCGGGGAGAGCGACCGGCACGAGGGCGGGCCGCTCCACGAGTGGCTCGTGCTCCAGGCGCGTGAGGCGGGGCTCGCGGGCGCCACGGTACTGCGCGGGATCCAGGGCTTCGGCGCGCACAGCCGGCTGCACACCGCCAAGATCCTGAGGCTGTCGGAGGACCTCCCGATCGTGGTCGAGATCGTGGACTCGCGCGAGCGGATCGAGGCGTTCATGCCGGTCGTGGACGGCGCGATCGGCGAAGGTCTGGCGACGCTCGAGCGCGTGGCCGTGCGCTTCTACCGGGGCGGGCGCCCGAAGGCGGACGGGTGACGGGGCGCGAGCCGGCCGGCGGCCCCGGCGGGCGTCGCGCGGAGCATCGTCCGGCGCACGGGCGATGACCGGACGGACGGGCGGCCGCTTCTCCGCGCTCGAGTACCGAGACCCGGCGCCGGCCCCATGGCTCATCCACGCGATGGGCGTGATCAACCGCTTCGGCATCCTGCCGGGGCTCAAGCTCCGGGGCTTCGAGCTGCCCGCGGCCGATCTCGAGCGCCTGCGCGCCGCGGTGAGCCCCGGCACGGCCGCCTTCCTCGGACCCGTGCATCCGGAGTTCCTCACCGACTGGATGGTGGACAAGGAGCTGTCGCGCCGCGTCTCGCCGCTCATGGCGCACTGGGCGAGCTACGAGATCGTGAACGCCTCGCCGCTGGCGCGAGCGTTCTGGCTCGCCAACAACCTCATCGCCAACGTGCCGGGCGGGGGCGGCAAGGAGTACTCGGTGCGCTGGGCGCTCCGGGGCCACGGGGTGCTGCTCCACCCGGAGGGCACGGCGACCTGGCAGGCCGAGCGGGTGGCGGAGCTGCTCCCGGGGATCGTGGACATGGCCTGGGAGACCGCCGGCCGGCTGCGCGCCGCGGGCGACTCGCGGCCGGTCTGGCTCGTTCCCATCGTGTGGAGCATCCGGTTCACGAGCGACGCCCGGCGGGGGCTGGTGCGCGACATGCGCCGGATCGAGGACGGGCTCGGGCTCGCGCGCGGCGACCGGCTCGCCCCGCCCGAGCGCTTCGCCGCGCTCATGCGGCACCTGCTCGTGCGCCAGTGCGAGCGGCTCGGGCTCTCCCGGCCCGATCCGGGCGGGCCGGCCGGCTACTTCGCGGCGCAGGCGGCCGCGCTCGCCGAGCTGCGCGACTCGCTCTCCGGGCGCTACGGCGAGCTGGACCGCGACCCCACGCGCGCGCAGTTCCACCTGCGCAAGGCCATCCGCGAGCGAGCGACGGGCGACCCCGAGGGCGCGAGGCGCGATCGCGGCCGGCTCCTGGAGCTCATCCGGCTCTCCGGGTTCGAGCCGGCGGTCTATGACCGTCCCCGGCTCGCCCAGGAGCGGATCGCCGAGGTGCTCAAGCGCACGCGCTCGAGCCTGCTCACGCGCGGGCTGCGGAACGTGCTTCACAACACGCTCCCGGTCGCGGCAGGCCCGCGCGTGGCCCACGTGCGCGTGCCCGGGCCGATCGCGGTCCACGAGGCCTGGCGCCCCGACCTCCCGGACGAGGGAGCGGAGGCGAAGGCCGCCCTCCTCGCCGAGCACCGGGCGCGGCTCCAGCGCGCGCTGGACACGCTCGGGGCCGAGCTCGCCGCCGACCGCAACCGGCTGGCGCTCCCCAATCTGCTGCGAAGTCCGTAGGCGGGCGCCGTACTCCATTCGGGGCAATCCGGATTGACCGGGGCTCCGCCCGAACCTAGTCTCCCCGGCCGGTCTTCTCGACGGGTCGGTCCGGCGGGGCTCGCGTGGTCCCGGGCAGGAGTGTGGCTCGTCGCGGGGACCTAGGGCTCCGCTCCCCGTCGCTGGAACTGCTGGTGGCGGTGGGACCCGGGCCGGATCACCCCCCCTCAAACAGGAGGCAACCCTTGAAGAAGCTTATCGCCACGGCATTCGCCCTGCTCACCCTCGCCACTGCCGCGTTTGCCCAGGATCCCATGGGCGGCCTCGGATTCCGTTCGGGCGGGGCGCTCGACACGGGCCTTGGTTTCTCGGCGTCGCCCACGGTCGGCATCCGCCAGTGGTTCACGAGCCAGGTCGGCGTGGACGCCGCAATCGGCTTCACGACGTTCTCGGCGGAGCTCAACGGCACCAAGACGGACGAGGGCAACGGCTTCGCTTTCGACATCGGTGTGCCCATCTCGCTCAAGTCGTGGGAGAAGGTGAACTTCATCTTCCGGCCGGGCTTCGTGTACGCCACGGCCACGGCGAAGGACAAGACGTCCCCGACGCCGCCGAACGAGCTCAAGGCGACGGTGTACGCGTTCTCGGGCGAGTTCGAGGTGGAGTGGATGATCGCGGAGAAGCTGGGCATCTCCGCCGCCCACGGCATCGCCTACAGCAGCGGCAAGCTCGAGGACAACGACTCGCCCGTGAACGAGGGCAAGGTCAACGGCTTCTCCACGATCGGCGGGAACTTCACCGAGGTCGGGTTCCACGTCTACCTCTGGTGAGTTCGGGCGTCCCTCGGGACGCCAGTGGTCCGGGCCCCCGGCGCGCGAGCGCCGGGGGTCTCGTGCTTCGTGCCGCGACGCGCCTCGCCGCGCGTCGGCGCACGCCCCGCCGCGCGCGCCACAGGTGGCTCCCGCCCGCGTTTGACGCGGCTCCGGCCCGCACCTAGGTTCGGGCCATGCCGCTCATCCAGATCGAGGACACGCGCCGGCGCGAGCGGCGGCGGAGCGTCGTCTGCCACGTGGGCGGCGTGCCCGTGGGCGGATCGCACCCGGTGGTGGTCCAGTCCATGACCAACACCGACACCGCCGACGCCGACTCCACCGCGGCGCAGGTGGCGCTGCTCGCCGCGGCCGGGAGCGAGCTGGTGCGCGTCACCGTCAACACGCGCGAGGCCGCCGCCGCGGTGCCCGGGATCGTGCGCCGGCTCGCCGACCGCGGACTTCGCGTGCCGATCGTGGGCGACTTCCACTACAACGGCCACACGCTCCTCACCGAGTACCCCGAGTGCGCGCGCGCGCTCGACAAGTACCGGATCAACCCCGGCAACGTGGGCGTGGGCGAGCAGCACGACGAGAACTTCCGCCGCATGGTCGAGGTGGCGGTCGAGAACGGGAAGCCGGTGCGGATCGGCGTCAATTGGGGCTCGCTCGACCGCGCGCTGGTCACCCGGCTCATGGACGAGAACGCCCGCCGCGCCGAGCCGCTCTCCGACCGCGAGGTGGTGCTGGAGGCGATGCGCGAGAGCGCGCTTCGCTCGGCCGAGATGGCCGAGCGCTTCGGGCTGCCGCACGACCGCATCATCCTCTCGGCCAAGGTATCCGACGTGCGCGACCTGGTGCAGGTCCACCGAGCGCTCGCCGCGGCCTGCGACCTCCCGCTCCACCTCGGCCTCACCGAGGCGGGGCTCTCGACCAAGGGCATCGTCGCCACGACGGCGGCGCTCGCGATCCTCCTCCACGAGGGCATCGGCGACACCATCCGCACGAGCCTCACGCCCGCGCCCGGCGGCGACCGGGCCGAGGAGGTGCGCGTGTGCCAGCAGATCCTCCAGTCGCTGGGCCTGCGGCACTTCGCGCCCCAGGTCACGAGCTGCCCGGGCTGCGGCCGCACCACGAGCACGTACTTCCAGGAGCTGGCGGCGCAGGTCACCGCCCACATCGCCGCGCGGCTCGCCGAATGGCGTGCGCTCCACCCGGGCGTGGAGTCGCTCAACGTGGCGGTGATGGGCTGTGTGGTGAACGGCCCCGGCGAGAGCAAGCACGCCGACATCGGCATCTCGCTCCCGGGCACGGGCGAGGACCCGCGCGCACCGGTCTACGTGGACGGGAAGCTCGCGGTCACGCTCCGCGGCGGGACGATCGCCGCGGACTTCGCCCGGCTCCTCGACGAGTACGTGGCGAAGCGGTTCGCGAAGTAGCGCCACAGCGCCGGCGGCGCGGCCGTCGCGGGACCGCCTCAGGGCAGCCGGCGGAACACCAGCTTCTGGCGCTCATCGCCCAGCGGCGACCTCGAGGTGCGCTCCTCGGTGAGCGTGGCGCCGTCCGCCGAGACGCTCCAGCGTTCGTCCACCTGCAGCTTCACCAGCAGGAACGTGGCCTCGGAGGCGAACCGGACCGCCGCGCCGTCGCGCCGGCCGCGCGTTCGGATCTCCTGCCCGCGCATCAGGTTCGTCGCTTCGCCATCGCTGCGGTAGCGGTATTCGAGCAGGAGCGTGTCGCCGTCGCCGCGCACGGTGAGCGAGCGGACCGAGAGCCAGGCTCCCTCATGCCGGATGATCTCCTCGCGCGAGCGCGGCACCCGGCCTCGCCTGCCGAAGTCGCTGGCCGGGACGTCGAGCCGCCAGGTGCCGGCGAACGCGGCCAGGCCGGTCGCGGGCGCGCCCGGGGCGGTGGCCGCGGGCGCGGGACGGGCCCCGGTGGTGCCCGGGGCGCCCGCGGCGGGCGCCGGCGCGGCGGCGGGTGCGCCGGCCAGCGAGAGCGCGAGAGCCGGGGCCCGGAGCGCGCGGAGGAGACCAGCGAGCCGGCTGCCGGCGGGCTTCATCCGGCAAGCCTACACCAGGTCCGGCTCAGGCGCGCTGGGCGAGCGCGGCGAGCAGCTCCCGGGCGAACGTCGTGAGCGAGGGGTCGCGGGCGCCCATCACCAGCACCAGGTCGCCCGGCTCGGCGACCTCGGCGAGCCGGCGCACGAGCCAGTCGCGCGACGGCGCGAACTCGGCCTCGCGCCCGCGCGCGACGATGTCGCGCACGAGGTCCGCGGACGAGAAGTCGCGCTGCGCGGTGCCGCCGGCGTAGAAGATCTCGAGCAGCCAGATGCGGTCCCCGGCCTCGGTCCGGCTCGCGAACGTGTCCACGAAGCCGTCGCGCAGGAACCGGGTCGGGCCATAGCCGTGCGGCTGGTAGATGGCGAGCACGCGCTTCGCCCTGAGGTGGGCGGTGGCGAGCGAGGCCGCGATCTTGGCGGGGTTGTGCCCGAAGTCGTCCACCACCTCGACGCCGCCGGCGACGCCCAGCGACTGGAACCGGCGCGCCACGCCACGGAAGCGCGCGAGCGGCGCCACCATGTCGGCGAGCGGCACGCCCAGCGCGCGGCAGGCGGCGACCGCGGCGAGCGCGTTCTCCGCGTTGTGCGCGCCCGGCACCGGCAGCGTGTACGGGATGCCCTCGACCCGGAACCGGGTCGAGGCCGGGGCCAGCTCCAGGTGCGTGCCGCGCACGTCGGCACGCTCGCCGAAGCCGAACGTGACCGCGCCGTCGCGCAGGTCGTCCGGGATGCCCTCCTCGCCGCACAGGAACGCCTCCCGCACGCGCCGCTTGAGCACGCGGAACATGGCCGCCACCTCGTCCTCGCTCTTGTGGTCGCGGGTCAGGTTCAGGCACACGCCCAGGGACGGCTGGTAGCGGACGAGCGAGCCGTCGCTCTCGTCGGCCTCGACCACGAGCGGCCCCTTCCCCGCCCACGCGTTCCCCCAGTAGCCCTCGTCCTGGAGCGCCACCAGGTCGCCACCGGTGATCACCGACGGGTCGTGTCCCGCGCCGCGGAGGATCTCGAAGATCATCGCGGTCGCCGTGGACTTGCCGCTGGTCCCCGACACGGCCACCGAGCGGAACTCGCTCACCCAGTGCGCCAGCATCTCCGAGCGGTGCACGATCGGCAGCGCGCGGGCGCGGGCCGCGGCCACGTCGGGCACGGTCTCCTCGACCGCGGTGGAGACGACGAGCGCGCCGCAGTCGCCGGCGAGCCCGCTCCCGTCCTGCGGCAGCACGCGCACGCCCAGCCGCTCGAGTCGCGCCCGCGAGTCCGCCCGCTCGTCGCGGTCGAAGCCGCGATCGCTGCCGCTGGCGCTCCCGCCCAGCATGGCCTGGAACTGCGCCAGCGCGCTCATGCCGCTGCCGCCGACGCCCGCGTAGTGGAAGCGCGCGGCGCCCTGGGGGTCGGGCATGTCGTTGCCGCCCGGGTCCGGGACCACCACCAGGTCGCCCACCTGGACGCGGTCGAACAGCCGCGCCACGTCGGCGTTCGACATGCGGATGCAGCCGGACGACGCGGGCTCGCCGAGCCGCGCCTCGTGGTTCGTGCCGTGGAAGTAGATGTAGCGCTCGCGCGAGTCGCACCCCGGGCCGCGGTTCAGGCCGGGCTCGAGCCCGTCCAGCCACAGGATGCGCGTGGTGATCAGGTCGTCCGCGCGCGACTCGCCGCGCCAGACCTCCCCGGTTGGCTCGCGGCTTCTGAACACGCTGCCGGCCTCGGCCCCCGCCCCGATCCGCGCCGAAACCCGGTGCCAGCCGAGCGGCGTGCGGTTCGAGCCCTCCTCGCCGCCCACGCCGTGCACGGATGTCGAGACCGGCGCCGAGAGCGTGACTCGGCCGTCCTCGAGCAGGTGCACCCGCTGCTGCGCGACGTCCACCACCACCAGCCGCGCGGGGAGCTCGCGGATGGGCGAACGCGCGCGCGTGAGCCCGCGCCTCGCGAGCGCCAGGACCTCCGTGTCGCCAGCCGTCGCCGTCATGGGTCGCACCATACCCAAGCTTCGGCACGAGGCCGCCCGCGCCGAAGCGGAAACCCCGGCCCGGAGGCGACGCGAAGGGCCGGTCACTGGGCGACCGGCCCTCGCTCCGCGCGCGGCCCGCGCGAACTCTGCGCGACGCCTCGGCTCGGCGGCGTCAGCGGCTGAGACAAAAAATGCTAGCGCCCGCCAGTTGACGAAGCAAGGACATTCCCGTGGCAGTTCGATGACTGTCGTGCTCCTATTGGAGACCAGCGGTCAAAGCGCCGGACCGTCCCTGAGTGTTCCGCCTGCGCCTTTGGCCCCGCAGACGGACCCGGGCCCCCAGGCGGCACGGGGCGGCTCGAAGGCGCTCCCAAGCGGGTCGGTGCGCCGGGCGCGGCGGCATCCTCTGGCACACCCCGGCCCCCGGCGCGAGACCTCGGACTCAACGCCCCGGAACCCCCAGGAACCCCCCGACCGGCTCCTGAAGCGCCGCCCGCCAGGCCGGCGCCCCGGCTGGAGCAGGCGCCGAGAGCGCGGCCAGATCCTCCTCGGTGAGCACCTCCTGGGCGCCCAGGACCAAGGCCGCCATGCCGGTGCGCCGCGCGCCGGAGCGGACGCTTGGCGCGTGGATCTTCGGCCGGCCGACATCCCCGGCGTCCCGCGTCCAAGGCGGTCCCCGCTCATGGCCACGTCGCCACCCTGCACCACGTACGGCTCGGCGGAACTCGCGGATGAGCACCGCGTCGGTCGTGGCGATGCCGGCGGTGAGCACGACGGCGCGGCCGTCGGGCATCCAGTTGAAACCGAACACCCGGTCCGCGGTAAACGAGGTGAGCCTTCGCGGCCGGCTGCCATCGGCTTCCAGCAGCCACAGGTTCGAGGCGGCGCCCTCCTCGAACGCGCCGCCAGCTTCGACCCGTCGGGAGACCAGCGGAAGTCCGTGATCCGGCCCTTGGTCAGGCGCGTGACCGCCACCCGCGGGCCTCCGTCGAGCGGCTGCCGGTACACGTTCCACGCCGGGTCGGCGAGGTTCCGGTAGGTCATCGCCGTTCCATCCGGGGCCCACCGGGCTCCCGTGGCGCGATCCGGCAGCCTGAACGTGGCGGTCGGCGGACCGCCCGCGTCCGGCCGCAACGTCCACGTCGCCACCATCAGGCCACGCTCGTCCCGGTCCGCCCGCCCGATGAGGACGCCTCGGGAATCGGGCGAGAACCCGTTCGGCCCCGCCGCGTCGGTCCACTCGAGCTCGACCCGGCCGTCCTCGGTCGAGAGCATGGTGAGCTTCCTCGGCGTGTCGTAGTGGGTGACGACCACGTGCCTGCCGTCGGGAGAGAGCTGGGCGATCTGCTCTCCCGCGCCCGAGGTCAGCTGCCGCTGGCTGCCTTCGGTCCCGATGCGCCAGCAGTGGACCCCGCTGCCGTCGAGGCCGTCGGAGACCACGACGCCCGCCGCCACCTGCGCGTTGGCGGCGTCGGCCTCGTCCGGCGTGAGGGACCGCGCGCCCGAGCCCGTGACGCCGATGCTCTAGATCTGGAACGTGCGGTCGCCCGGCGCTCCGTAGAGCACGGCCTGCGGATCCAGACCCAGCGCGCTGAACGTGGAGTTCTCGGGATTGGCGAACGAGGTGAGCCGCCGGGGTGCCGCACCGGCGGCGTCGGCCATCCACACGTTGGCGATGCGCGTGGTGCGGATCGCGGCGACCGTCTCGTCGGCGAGCGAAGCCGACACGGCGTCCTACTCGTTGAAGTCTTTGCTGATCCGCGTGGTGCGGACGTCCGGATAGTCGAGCAGGAAGACCTGGTCCGGCCGCGCCGTGCTCAGCTCCTGCCCCGTCGCGACCAGGCCCTTCCCGTCGCGCAGCCAGGCCAGGCTCGAGGCGATGGTCCGCTGGAACTTCTGATGGTCCCGCCGGCGGCCGGTGGCCGTCTCGAACATCGCGATCGAGGTCTCGAGGTTCGGCGCCGGGCGCAGCAGGCAGCCCGCGATGCGCTTGCCGTCCGGCGACCAGGCCGGCGCGCCCAGGAAGCTCTCCTGGTTGCTCACGGTGGCAAGGACGCGCTCGGTCCCCGGTCCGAGGCCCAGCACGATCAGGCGGTTCTCGACCGGGTCGGTCATGCGCCGCCACAACACGAGCTGCCGGCCGTCGGGCGAGAAGCTCACCCGGGAGTCCACGTCGAACGCGCGCTCGCGCGGCGTGCCGCCGAGGGACGGCATCTGGAACAACGCGAGGTAGTTCTGCCGGTCCGCGCGGACGGCGGTGTAGAAGAGGTGGTTCCCGTCCGGGGAGAACGACGGGTTGCGGATCTGGGCCTCGCTCGGCGGCAGGATCTCGACGTCGCTTCCGGTCGCGACCTGGCGCACGCGCAGGGTGAGGCTTCCCGGTCGCCAGGCCAGGTACGCGAGGTAGCGGCCGTCGGGCGAGAGCGCGCAGTCCGTGAGGTCGCCCCGGCTCGTCTGCGCGGACATGCGCATGGTCTCGAACGGATGGGCCTCCGGGCGGGCACGCAGCATCCACCACGCGCCGAACGCGAGTCCCGCCACGACGACCGCCACGGCCGCCCACAGCGCGACCGGCGGCCTGCGCGACGCGGGCGCGTGCGCCGCACCCGCGACGAGGCTGCCCGAGCTGGCCGACGCGGACAGCGTCTCGTACTCGTCCACGATCTCGCGCAGCTCGATCGCCAGGTCCTTCATGGACTGGAGGCGCTGGTCCGGCGCCTTCGCGAGGCAGCGCCGGATCAACCGCCGCAGCTCGGCGGGCGCCGTCGGGTTGAGCTCCTCCATCGGCGCCGGCTTGTCGTGCAGGATCCTGTGCATCGTCTCGACGCCGGTCTCCGCCGCGAACGGCCGCTTGCGGGTCGCGGCCTCGTACAGGATGGAGCCGAACGAGAACACGTCGGCGCGGTGGTCCACCCCCTTGCCCTGCACCTGCTCGGGCGACATGTAGCCGGCGGTCCCGACGACGAGGCCCTCCGCGGTGGCGTCGGCCATCTGGGTCGGGGCGGTCGCGTCGGCCATCGCGGCGGTGGCGCTCGAGGCCTCGCTCGCCGGCTCGCGCTGCTCGGTGAGCTTGGCGAGGCCGAAGTCCAGCACTTTCGTGAAGCCGTGCGCCGACACCATGATGTTGCCGGGTTTCAGGTCGCGATGGACGATCCCCGAGGCGTGCGCCTTGGCCAGCCCTTGGCGGCCTGCGCCAGGTAGCCGAGCAGCGTGCGCAGGTCGGTCCTGTCGTCGTGGATGAGCGTGGACAGCGTCCTCCCGCTCACCAGCTCCATCGAGATGAAGTGCACCGGGCTCGAGTCGGGCTCGCCCGGCGAGCGTACGGCGTCGCGGCCGATCTCGTAGATGGTGGCGATGTTCGGATGGCTCAGGGACGAGGCCGACCTGGCCTCGAGCTCGAAGCGGCGCACGCGTTCCTCGCTCCTCACCATCTCGGGCGGGAGGATCTTGAGCGCCACGTTGCGCCCGAGCGTCTGGTCCTGCGCGAGGTAGACCTCCCCCATCCCGCCGGCCCCGGGCGGGCCGACGATGCGGTAGTGCGAGATCCGGTCCTCGGGACGAAGCGACCGGGCCGTACGGACCGCCAAGCTCACCTCCTGGGTCGCGGGGTCCCGGAGCGCGCACGCGACGCACGCGCGCGGGACGCGGGCGTGGCTATCACGGCGGGAACACGGGCGCCCCGCACGGCCGATCGCGCCACGGTCATCCGGCCGGGAGTGCCGTGCGCGGGGACGGGCTCACGAGTCGGGCCGGCACGAGCACGCCGCCGACCGGCAGCGCGAGGTCGGCACGGATGCCCAGCGCGAGCATCCGCGTTCCGCGTCGGGGGAGGATGCTCCGGGTCCCCGCGGCCCATCAGGCCACGGGGACTCCCGGAAGCTGGCTCCTCGGGTAGGATTCGAACCTACAACCCTTCGGTTAACAGCCGAATGCTCTACCATTGAGCTACCGAGGAACGGATCGGGGCGCACCGCCGGAGCCGACCACGGCGGGCAGCGGCGAACGAAGGTAACCGGCCTGCGAAGCGACGGTCAAGCGCTCGCGCCGCGCCGGGCGCGGCCCGCGCGGGCCGTCAGCCTGCCGCGAGCCGTGCGGCGAGTGCGAGCTCCTCCTCCCGGCGCGCGTAGCCCGGGTGCGAGCGCTCGGGCGGGTGCTCGAGGTGCGCGCGCACGACCTCCGGCAGGTACCCGGCGGTCGAGCGCGGCCGTACTCCAAGCGCGGCCACGGCCCGGGCCGGATCGGGCCGCGAGCACCATCGGCCCCAGTAGGGCGCGCACGAGTCCGCGAGCCCCGCGGCGCGCAGGTCCGCCGCCGGGACCGCCACGAACCGCGGGGCGACGCCCGCGAGTGTCGCCAACTGCTCGAGGAAGTCGCGCAGCGTGGGCTCGTCGGGCTGCGCCAGGTTGAGGGCGGGCTCGCCCGGCCAGCGCGGCACGGCGGCGAGCGCGAGCAGCGCCTCGGCGGCGTCCGTGGCGTAGAGGAACCGAACCCGCTGCGCGCCGTCCTCGGGCAGCAGCACGGGCCCGCCGTCGCGCAGGCGCTCGAGCCAGGCCCAGAGCCGGCGCGAGCCGCGTCCGTCCTCCTCGCCCTGGATCACGGGCACGCGGAGCGCGAGCGTGGGGAGGCCCCGGCGCCGGCCACCGTCGAGCAGCGCCGCCTCGGCGGCGCGCTTCCCCATCCCGTAGGCCCACTCGTCGTGGTCGCGCGTGCCGGGCGCCGGCTCCGGCATGAGCGGGCGGTCGGCGTCCTCCTCGCGGAACGGCGGGCGCGGATCGGCGGTCACGAGGTAGACCTGGCCCGTCGAGATCATGACCAGCCGCCCCGGCTCGAGCCCGGGCACCGCCAGCAGCCGCTCGATGTCCGCGGCGTCGTAGGCGAGGAAGTCCGCGGTGAGGTCGAACCGCGTGCCGCCGAGCGCGCGCTCGAGCGACGCGGAGTCGCGCCGGTCCGCGGTCAGGTGCGCGAGGCGCTCGTGCCGCATGCGCTCGCGGCCGCCGCGGGTGAGCGCCGTCACCTCGCAGCCGGCGGCGAGGAAGCGCCGCGCGGCCGCGCCGGAGAGCAGTCCTGAGCCGCCGAGGAGAAGGACGCGCACGGAATCCTCGCAGGTTCGGGGGGCCGGGCCCGCCGACCCGTGCCGCCCGGCGGGCGGCGCCCGCGAGTCTACGCCGCCTTCTCGCTCGGCGGGAGGGACTCCCGTTCCGGCCAGTCGATGCCCCGGCTCCGGAGCTCGAGCTTCACCCGGGCGACCTCGGCCTTCAGCGCCGCGAGATCCACGACCGCCTGGCGCATGTCGCGCGTGAGCAGCACGATGCGCAGCCCCGCGCGCACGCGGGCCAGCAGCTCGCCCTGGTCGCAGGGCTTGACGAGATAGTCGTCGGCCCCGGTGTCCAGCGCCAGCAGCCGGTCGCTGATCTCGCCCTTGGCCGTGAGCAGGATGAAGTAGGGCGCGGTTTCCTTGAGGCCGGTCTTCACGGACTGGCAGAGCTCGAGCCCGTCCACGTGCGGCATCATCCAGTCCGAGATGACGAGGTCCGGCTCGTACGTGACGATGGCCTTCATCCCCTCGCGGCCATCGGACGCGGCCTGCACCTGGTAGCCATCGGCGGCGAGGCGCTTGAGCAGGACGCGCTGGAAGAACGGGTCGTCCTCCACCACGAGGATCCTCGCGTCGGCCGAGGGGCTCACGCGGCCTTCTCCATGAGGGTCGTGGCCAGCTCCACGAACGCGTCGTGGTCCACGATGGGCTTGGAGACGTAGCCGTCGGCGCCGCTCTCGGCGAGGAGCCGCTCGGCATCGCCGCGCATGGCGTGCGCGGTGGCGAGCAGCACCGGCACGCGGTGGACCCCCTCGTTCCGGAGCAGGCGGCAGATCTCGACGCCGCCCACGGGCCGTCCCCGCCACTGGGAGCGCTTGAGCGAGACGTCCATCACCACGAGCGCGATGTCGCCGGCACGAACGAGGACCAGCAGCTCCTCGGGGTCCTCGGTCACGGTCACGCGGCAGCCCGCCCGCTTGCCGAGCAGCTTGCGGAACAGCACGGCGTTGTGCGCGTCGTCCTCGACCACGACCACGTGCCTCATGCCGCCCTCCGTTCCGCGTCCGGGTCCCCGCCGCCCGCCTCGCCGCGGGAAACTTGAAGATGCCAGTCGAGCACGTGCGGCAGGACCTGCGGGTTGTCGTGGACCGCCGACTTGGAGACCACGTCGAGCACCACCCCGTCCTGGAGCAGGCGGCGCTCCTCCTCGTTGCGGGGCTCGGGGAAGTTCGTGAGCACGAGCACGGGCAGGTCGGGGCGGAGCCCGCTCAACGTCATCTCGCGGAGCACGTCGTAGCCGCTCACCTCCGGCATCATCAGGTCGAGCAGCAGGACGTCGTACGCGTGGGGCTGGGTGCGGAGGATGTGCAGGCACTCCTCGCCGTCGTTCGCGACGTCCACGAGGAACCGGTCCTGGGGGAGCACCTTGCGGACGTAGGCCGAGACCGTCGGGTCGTCGTCCGCCATGAGGACGCGCATGACGCGGTTGCCGGGCTCCCCCGCGAGCTCGGTGATCTTGGACAGCAGCGTCTTCGGCTCGACCGGCTTCACGAGGTGCGCCGGGCGCCGTGAGAATGCCGTCGCCTGCAGCCGCTGCCTGAGCTCGCCGTCGAACCCCGTCACGAACACGACCGGGATGTGCCGCGTCCCGGGCTCGGTCGTCATGCGGTGCGCGAGGTCCCAGCCGGTGCGCATCGCGGAGCCCTCCTGGCAGGAAAGCGCATAGTCGAGCACGACGACCGCCGGCCGGAGGCGGCGCACCAGCATCCAGCCGGCCTCGGCGTGCTCGGCCTCGACGGTGCGGTAGCCCCCGCGCTGGAGCACGGCGGTCACGAACCGGCGGAACACGGTGTCGTCCTCGATCACCAGCACGAGCGGGTCCCCGGACGCGCCCTCGATGCGGGCCTCGCCGCTCTCGAGCGGGGCGATCGCCGCCTCTTCCTCCCCGCGCCACAACGGCAGCGAGAAGTAGACGCGCGTGCCATGGCCCTCGCCCTCGCTGTGGATGCCGATGATCCCGCCCATCAGCTCGACCAGGCTCTTCGAGATCGCCAGGCCCAGGCCGGTCCCCCCGAACCGGCGCGTGGTGCTTCCGTCGGCCTGGACGAACTTTTCGAACACGACCCTCTGCCGGCCGGGGGCGATCCCGATGCCGGTGTCCTCCACCTCGAACATGAGGTGGCCGAGCTCGGAGTGCGCCTTGGCGCGCACGCGCACGTGACCCTTCGACGTGAACTTGAGGCTGTTGCCGATGAGGTTGATGAGGATCTGCTTCACTTTGCCCAGGTCGCCGCGCCCGTGCGAGCGGCCCTCGGTGTGGTCCTCGAACTCCAGCTTGAGGCCCTTCTGCGCCGCCTGCACGTGCGTCACGGTGTAGACGTCCTCGAACACCTGCTGGATCTCGATCCGCCCGATGTCGAGCGCGAGCTTCCCGGCCTCGATCTTGGCGATGTCGAGCACGTCGTTGATCAGCCCGAGCAGGTGCCGCGAGCACTGGAGCGCCTGGCGCAGGAACTCCTGCTCCTCGTCGTGCGAGTCGCACATGCCGTCCAGGACGAGCTGCAGGAACCCGATAATGCCGTTCAAGGGCGTGCGCAGCTCGTGCGAGGTGTTGGCGAGGAACTCGCTCTTGAGGCGGGACGCCTCCTCGAGCTGGGCGTTCAGCTCCTCGAGCCGTCGGTTGGACTGCTCGAGCCCCTCGGCGAACACACGGATGCGGTGTTCGGCCTCGACGCGCTCGCGCACGTCGCGCAGGATCGCGGTGAACACCAGCGCGTCGGCCTCCCCCGAACGCGCCATCGAGAACTCGACCGGGATCCGCGTGCCGTCGGAGCGCACCAGCTCGCCGGTCACCACCGAGCCCGCCTGCGGCAGCGACGCGGGCCGGCCGTCCGCGCCCCAGTGCAGGAAGCGCTGGATCGGCTGGTCCACGACGGCGTCCGCGGCCTGGCCGAGCATCTCCTCGGCGGCGCGGTTGACGGTGCGCACGCGGCCCACCCGGTCGAACGTCAGGATCGCGTCGAAGGCGGTGTCGAGGATGGCCTGGAGCCGGCGCGCGTGGCGCTCGGTGATCTCCATCTCGCGCCGCGCCATGCCCAGCCGGTAGGAACGGCGCCACACGAACGCGAACGCGAGGAACACGGCGAGCAGGATCAGGTCGAGCGACGCCAGCGCCTGCCGCACCGACTGCATGCCGCTCATCATCTCGGAACGGCTGACCTGGGTGACGTAACCCCAGGGCGCGTGGCGGAGCGGGCGCGTCACGGACCACACCGGGTCCTGCCAGCTCCCGGGCTGCTCGAGGCGCGAGGCCACGCCGGTCGCGGCCATGGCGGCCGCCATCGCGTCCGACTGCCGCATGGACATCGTCGTCCCCGCCGTCGGCTGGCCCGGGAGCGGCGGCGTGGTGAGGATGCGCACCTGCTCGCCCTCGGCGCGGACGAGGTAGGCGCCGCTCGAGGTGCCGAGACCCGGCCACTCCTGGAGCAGCGGCTGCAGGGCGCCGGCGAGGTCGGCGTGGAAAACGACCGTGCGCGGCGCGCCCGCGGCGGCCGGAGCCGGGACCGGCACCGCCACCGCCAGGCGGCCGCCGTGCGGGATCCCCCACTCGAAGCGGTTCGAGGCGATCGCCTCGAGCGCGACGGCCTGATCGATCTGCGCTTGGCGACCGGTGCGAGCGTGCTGCTCGTGGAGGACCCGGCCCTGCGCGTCGAAGACGACGAAGTTCTTGAACTCGAAGTCCACGGCCCGCGAGGCGAGCGGTTCGAGCATCCGGCGGCGCTCCGGCACCGGACTCGAACGCTCCAGCCGGTGCGTGAGCGAGACGACGGCGGGCGAACGCGCGATGCCGAGGGCCTCGCGCCGGAACACCGCGAGGAGGTGGTCCACGTCGGCGCGGCGTACGTCGGCGGCCGACTCGAGGCGCTTCCAGGCGGAGCGCTCGATCTGCCGCTCGGCGTTCCGCCACATCGTCACGTTCAGCACGAGCACGCCCGCGAGCGTGAGCAACGCGAACCCGGTGACGATGCGCACGCCCTCGTGCCGCAGGCCGAGCCCCTGCGACAGGACGGAGGACGAGACGGATCGGGTGCCGGTGAGCTCGGCTTCACCCATTCCCGTCCGGGAGGATCGGGTCGACTCGGGCATCGGCGGCGCGTCCCTGGACCAGTGGAGGGGTCCCGGCACGGTGCCGGGTCCACCCGCGTCATCGGCGCGCGGAGGCCGCGATGTGAGGCCTTTCTGGCCGCCGGCGCCGGTCCGGCCGGGCTTCGCCCGCCGTCCGCCCGGGTCCCGCGACGGGCGCCGGACGCGCCCGCGTCAGCCCTGCTTCTGCCAGTAGCGCGGGCGCAGGTTCGCGGCGAGAACCCGCTTTCTCAGTCTCAGCGAGACCGGCGTCACCTCGAGCAGCTCGTCGTCGCGGATCCACTCCAGCGACTGCTCCAGCGACAGCCGGTGCACGGGCACGAGCCGCAGCGCGTCCTCGCCCACGGAGCGCATGTTCGTGAGCTTCTTCTCGCGCACCATGTTCACGTCGATGTCCTGCTCGCGCGAGTTCTCGCCCACGATCATCCCCTCGTACACGCGGTCGCCGGGCTCCACGAACACCTCGCCGCGGTCCTGGATGTGCTCGATCGCGTACGGCGTGACCTTTCCGGCCCGGTCGGCCACCAGCGCCCCGGTCGTGCGGTGCGGGATCTCGCCGGTCCACGGTTCCCAGCCGTCGAACAGGTGGTTCAGGAGCCCCGTGCCACGGGTGTCGGTCAGGAATTGGCTCCGGAACCCGATCAGTCCGCGCGAAGGGATCCGGTACTCGAGCCGCACCCGCCCGGTGCCGTGGTTGACCATGTTCATCATGCGCCCGCGGCGGGTGCCGATCTTCTGCGTGACCACGCCCACGAATTCCTCCGGGCAGTCGATCACCAGCCGCTCCATGGGCTCGAGCTTCACGCCCTTCTCCGTACGCGTGATCACCTCCGGCTTGCTCACCGCCAGCTCGAAGCCCTCGCGCCGCATCATCTCGACCAGGATCGCCATCTGCAGCTCGCCGCGGCCCGACACCACGAACGCGTCGGGGGTCTCGCCCGGCTCGGCCTTGAGGCTCACGTTCGTGAGCAGCTCGCGCTCCAGGCGGTCCTTGAGATTCCGCGAGGTGACGTACCGGCCCTCCTGCCCCGCGAACGGCGAGTTGTTGACGCTGAACACCATGCTCACGGTCGGCTCGTCCACCTGCACCGGCGGCAGCGGCCGCGGGTCGAGCGGGTCGGTCACGGTCTCCCCGATGTGGACGCTCTCGAACCCGGCCAGCGCGACGATGTCGCCCGGCCCGGCCTCCTGCACCTCCGCGCGCTCGAGCCCCTCGAAGGCGTAGAGGTTCGTGACGCGCGACCGCACCTGCGCGCCGTCGCGGCGCACGAGCACCACGTCCTGGCGCGGGCGGACGGCGCCGTTGACGACCCGGCCGATGGCCAGGCGCCCCACGTAGTCGGAGTAATCGAGGTTCAGGATCAGCATCTGGAGCGGCGTCCCGGGCTCGTATCGCGGCGCCGGGATCGAGCGCACGATCTCGTCGAACAGCGGCTTCAACTGGTGGTTCTCGCCCTCGGGCGACAGCCGGCACACGCCCTCACGCGCAATCGTGTACAGCACCGGGAAGTCGAGCTGATCCTCGTGCGCGTCGAGATCGATGAACAGGTCGTAGATCTCGTTGAGCACCTCCTGCACGCGCGCGTCCTTGCGGTCGATCTTGTTGATCACCACGATGGGCGGCAGTCCGAGCTCGAGCGCCTTGCGCAGCACGAACCGGGTCTGCGGCAGGGGGCCCTCGCTCGCGTCCACCAGAAGCAGCACGCCGTCCACCATCTTGAGCGTGCGTTCGACCTCGCCGCCGAAATCGGCGTGCCCGGGCGTGTCCACGATGTTGATCTTGACGTCGCCATAGCGGATGGCCGTGTTCTTGGCGAGGATGGTGATGCCCTTCTCGCGCTCGAGGTCGTTGGAGTCCATGACCCGCTCCGCGACCTCCTGGTTCTCCCGGAACACGCCGCTCTGCCACAGCATGGCGTCCACGAGCGTGGTCTTGCCGTGGTCCACGTGGGCGATGATGGCGATGTTGCGGACGTCCTCGCGGACGGCCGTGGTGCGGGTGGCGACGGGATTCACGGAGAGACCTCCAGGGCGTCCGGGCCGGCGAGCAGCGACCGGAGCCGGTCCCACCGGCCGGGGCGCTCGAACAGCGAGTCGTAGGAATAGAGCGCGACCGTGCGGTATCCGAGCGCGCGGGCGGCTTTGATCTTGGCGGCGGTGAGCGCCGGCGACGTGTTGTAGACGGCGATCCCGGGGACGAGCCGCTCGGCGTCGAGCTGCTGCCGCACGGCCGAGAGCTGGTCGAGCACGGTCTGCACCTCGGGCGCGTAGCACATGAGGTAGGCGCGGTCGATGAGCCCGTCGCGCACCCACCGGCTCCAGGGCTGCCGCTTGAGCGACTGCGCCGTGATCGTGTCGGCGATGACGGCGGCGCTGAGCGGCAGGCCCGGACGGACGCGCTCGAGCGTGTCCCGGACCGCCCGGACGATCGCGGTGACCTGCTCCATCTGGAACGCCGCCCACGCGGAGTCGAGGCGGGTGCGCGACCGCGCCGCCGCGCGCGCGAGCGGCGCCGGATCCACGCCCGATTCGAGCGCGAAGCGGGCGCGCGTCGTGGCGTCGTAGCCGATCGGCACCGCCGGGTTTCGGACGTAGTCGAGGTGGACGCCGTCCACGGGATATCGGGTCACGACCTCGCGGACGTTGTCCGCGACCCAGCGACGGACGCCCGGGTGGCCCGGCGAGAGGAACACGCCCTCGAGGCCCATGCGCCGGCGCTGGGCCGGCGAGAGCCGCGTCATGGGCCGGCCGTCCGCGAGCCGCGCCACCCACTCGGGATGCTCGTGGATCACGTGGCGCGCGTCGCGGGGCCGGTTCGGGGCCGACCACACCAGGCAGCAGTTGATCCACGCGTGCACCTCGAGCCCCGCCGCGTGCGCGAGCGGCAGGATCTCGCCGAGCGGGTCACGCCCGCGGCCCTCGAGCGGTTCCGGGGCCGGCAGGCGCTCGGATCGGTACCAGGCGTCGCCGCGACCGATCACCTGGACGAGGAGCCCGCGCACGCCCATGGCCTTCGCCCGCTCGACCACGCGCGGCACATCCTCGGCCCGGACGAGGGAGTTGCGGAGCACCCACAGGTAGTCCACGCCCGGCTCGCCGGCCGGGGCCGTGCGCGGAGCCGCCACGGCCAGCAGGCCGGCGAGGGACGCGAACCGTGCGAGCGCCGCTGCGCCGCCCGCCCATGCGCGCCATGGCGAACGCGGGCGGAAGGTCGCCCTTCCGCCCGCGTCGTGCGCTCGTGCCGCCGGGGACCGCGGGATCTCAGCCTCCCCCTACCTTGCGCGGACCGGTGCGCTTCTGCTTCCCGCCTCCACCCGCGCCGGCTCCCGCCGGCTCCTTCTTGCGGCCGCGCTTCGGCTTCTCCTCGGCCACCGCCGCCTCGGCCGCCGCTTCGGCGTCCTGCTTCTTCGCCGCCGCCTTTTCGCCGCTCCTCGCGAGCGCCCTGGCCTCGGCCGCCGCGATCCGTGCCGCGCGCTCCTGCTCCTTCTGCTCGACCGACTTCACGAGCTCGAGGAAAGCCGTCTCGCCCGCGTCGCCGAGCCGGTGTCCCACGCGCACGATGCGCGTGTAGCCGCCGCTCCGCTCCGCGTACCACGGGGCGATGGTCGCGAACAGCTTGCTCACCACCTCGGGCTTCATGACGTAGCGGGCCACGTGCCGGCGCGCGGCCAGGTCGCCCCGCTTGCCGAACGTGATCAGGCGCTCGGCCAGCCGGCGGGCCTCCTTGGCCTTCGCCACGGTCGTCTCGATCCGCTCGTACTGGAACAGCGCCGTCACCAGGTTGCGCAGCAGCGCGTGCCGGTGTTCCCGCTTCCGTCCCAGCCTGCGATGGTCCTTGCGATGTCTCATGGGTCTGCTCGTCCTCTCGTCGCGGCCCGCTCGCGGTGTCCCGCGTGCCGGGCCGGCGGCGCTAGAGCTCGGCCTTCACCGCCGGCTTCGAATCGTAGTAGGGGCTCACGTCCATGCCGAAGTGCAGGCCCATCTCGGCCAGGATGTCCTGGATCTCCTTGAGCGACTTGCGGCCGAAATTGCGGAACTTGAGCATCTCAGCCTCGCCCTTCTGCACGAGCTCACCGATCGTCTTGATCTCCGCGGCGCGCAGGCAGTTGCTGGACCGCACCGACAACTCCAGCTCCTCGACGCTCTTGTCCAGCGTCTTGCGGATGCGCACCGTGTCCTCGTCCACCGCGGCCTCGGCCTCCTCCTGCGGCTCCTCCTCGAAGCTGATGAGCAGGCTGAAGTGATCGCGCAGGATCTTCGCCGACATGGACACGGCGTCGTTCGGAAGGATGCTGCCGTCCGTCCACACCTCGAGCGTCAGCTTGTCGTAGTCGATGCGCTGGCCGAGGCGCGTGGCCTCGACCGTGTAGTTCACCTTGGTCACCGGCGAGAACAGCGAGTCGATCGCGATCACGCCGATCGGACGGTCCGCGCTCGAGTGCTGGTCGGCCGAGACGTAGCCGCGCCCGCCGTTGATCTCGACCTCCATGCGCAGGTCGCCGTCACGGTTGAGCGTGGCGATGTGCTGGTCCTTGTTCAGCACCTCGACGTCCGCGTCGACTTGAAGGTCGCCGGCCCGAACCTCGCCCTTGCCGCGCGCCTCGAACACCCCCTTCTTGGGGCCGTCGCCGTGCAGCTTCAGTCGCACCTGCTTGAGGTTCAACACGATCTCGGTGACGTCCTCGATCACGCCCGGCAGCGTCGAGAACTCGTGCAGCACGCCCTCGATGCGGACCGAGGTGATCGCGGCACCCTGCAGCGACGACAACAGCACCCGGCGCAGCGCGTTGCCGAGCGTCGTGCCGAACCCTCGCTCGAGCGGCTCGAGCGAGAACTTGCCGTAGCGGTCCGAGTTCCCCGCGTCGGGCTGCAGACCCTTCGGCATCTGGAGATTCTTCCACTTCATCTTCGAGCCTCCCGGACTGGAAAGGCGATCGTCACTTCGAGTAGAGCTCGACGATCAGCTGTTCGTTGATCGGCACCCCGATGGAGGCGCGGGTCGGAATGTGCAAAATGCGTCCCGAGAGACGATCGGAGCGGAGCTCGAGCCAATCCGGCACGCCCTGCCCCTTCCGGGACTCGAGCGACTGCTTGATGGCGGTCAGCTCCCGGCTCTTCTCGCGCACCTGGACCTCGTCGCCGGCGCGGACCTGGAACGAGGGGACGTCCACGTTGCGTCCGTTCACGGCGAAGTGCCCGTGGCGCACGAGCTGCCGCGCCGCGCTGCGCGAGGACGCGAGCCCGAGTCGGAACACGACGTTGTCGAGGCGCCGTTCCAGCATCTGCAGCAGCACCTCGCCCGTGACGCCCTTGGACTCGCTCGCCTTCGCGAACGTGTGCCGGAACTGGCGCTCGAGCAGCCCGTAGATGCGCCGCGCCTTCTGCTTCTCGCGGAGCTGCTGCCCGTAATTGGTCTCCTTGGCGCGCCGGCTCTTGCCGTGCTCGCCTGGCGCGTAGCCGCGGCGCTCGAACGCGCACTTGTCGGTGAGGCAACGGGCGCCCTTGAGGAACAGCTTCATCCCCTCACGCCGGCAGAGCCGGCATCGGGCATCGTGATAGACCGCCATGCTCGGATTCTCCTAGACGCGGCGCCGCTTGGGAGGGCGGCAGCCGTTGTGCGGGATGGGCGTGACGTCCTTGATGGCCGAGATCTCGAGTCCCGCCGCCTGGAGCGAGCGGATCGCCGCCTCGCGCCCGGAACCCGGACCCTTCACCCAGACCTCCACGCGCTTGAGCCCCATGTTCAGGGCCTCGCGCGCCGTGGCCTCGGCCGCGACCTGCGCCGCGAACGGAGTGCTCTTGCGCGAGCCCTTGAACCCGGCCTTGCCCGCGCTGGCCCAGCTGATGGTGTGTCCGTCCGTGTCCGTGATGGTGATGATCGTGTTGTTGAAGCTCGCCTGCACATGGGCCACGCCGTTCGTGCCCACCTTGCGGTCGCGCTTCTTGCCCTTCTTGACGTCTGCCACGGTGCTCCCTCCCGGCTCGTACCCCGGTGCATTCCCGGGCTCCCGAGCTCGATCAGCCCTTCTTGCCGGCCTTCACCTTCTTGCCACCCACCGCCATCCGCTTCGGACCCTTGCGCGTGCGCGCGTTGGTCTTGGTGCGCTGCCCGCGCACGGGCAGTCCGCGGCGATGCCGCAGGCCCCGATAGGCGCCGATGTCCATCAGGCGCTTCACGTTCATGGCGTGCTCGCTGCGGAGCGCGCCCTCCACCTTGTGCTCGCGCTCGATGAGGGTGCGGAGCTTGCCGGCATCCTCGTCGCTCAGCGCCTTCACGCGCGTGTTCGGGTTCACGCCGGCCTTCTCGAGCAGGCGCTTCGCCGTGGTCGGGCCGATGCCGAAGATGTACGTGAGCGCGACCTCGATGCGCTTCTCGGTCGGAAGATCGATGCCTGCGATGCGTGCCACCGTTACGCTCCTCTCAGCCCTGACGCTGCTTGTGCCGCGGGTTGCGGCTGCAGATCACGCGAATCACGCCCTTGCGACGCACCACCTTGCAGTGCTCGCAGACCTTCCTGACGGATGCCCGAACCTTCATCGCCCTGCTCCTTCCCGCCGCGGCACGGCTACTTGTACCGATACGTGATCCGCCCGCGGGTGAGATCGTACGGGGACATCTCGACCGTCACCTTGTCGCCGGGGAGGATCTTGATGAAGTGCATCCGCATCTTGCCCGAGATGTGGGCGAGCAGCCGGTGACCGTTCTCGAGCTCCACGCGGAACGTCGCGTTCGGGAGCGCTTCGACCACGGTCCCCTCGACCTGGATGCCCTCTTCCTTCGCCAATCGAACCCTTTCCTACCGTTCGTCCCCGGACACCGAGAGGATCTCGGGACCGTCGGGACCCACCGCGACGGTGTGCTCAAAGTGGGCGGACCAGCCGCCGTCCTTCGTCGCCACCGTCCAGCCGTCGTCGCGCGTGGTGACCGCGTGCCCGCCGGCGTTGACCATCGGCTCGATCGCCAGAACCTGGCCGACGACGAGCCTGGGACCCTTCCCCGCCGGCCCGTGGTTCGGGACCGACGGTTCCTCGTGCATCGCGCGCCCGATGCCGTGCCCGACGAGGTCGCGCACGACCGAGTAGCCGTGCCGCTCCACGTGGGACTGCACCGCGTGCGAGATGTCTCCCACACGGTTCCCCGCGCGGGCCTGGCGGATCCCCCGTTCGAGGGCCTCCTCCGTCACCCGCATGAGGCGGCCGGCCTCCGCGGACACCGTTCCGACCGCGAAGGTCCGGGCGGAATCCGCGTACCAGCCGTTCAGCTCCGCGCCCACGTCCACCCCGACCAGGTCGCCCTCCGCGAGCGCGCGCGGGCCGGGGATGCCGTGGACCACTTCATCGTTCACCGACGTGCAGATCGAGGCGGGGAAGCCGCGGAACCCCTTGAACGCCGGCCGGGCGCCGTGCTCGCGGATCAGCTTCTCCGCGAGCGCGTCCAGCTCGGCGGTCGTCACGCCCGGGCGAACCGCCCGGCCGAGCTCCCGCAGCACCCGCGCGACGACGCGTGCCGGCGCACGGACCCCCTCGATCGTGTCCGACTGCTGTTTCACCGGGCCCATCCCGTCACCCGTCCACCGCGGCGACGAGCGCCGCGTGGACCGACTGCAACGGTCCGGTCCCGTCCACCTCCACCAGCCGGTCCTGCTCCCGATACCGCTCGACGAGCGGGGCCGTCTGCCGCCGGTACACCTCCAGCCGCCGCCGCACCGTCTCCGCGGTGTCGTCGGCCCGCTGGTGCAGCGCCGTCGCCGGATGGTCGTCGCAATGACGCCCGTCCCGCGCCGGGGCGCTGAGCGCGTTGTAGACGCGCCGGCACACCGGGCACTCCCACCTCGCGCTCAGGCGGCGGACGAGTTCCTCGTCCGGGGCCGTGAGCGCGACCACCTTGTCCAACGGCCGCCCGCGCTCCCGCAGCGTCGCGTCGAGCGCGTCCGCCTGCGGGAGGGTCCGCGGGAACCCGTCGAGCACGAAGCCCCTGCGGGCGTCGGGCTCGAGCGTGCGCTCGCGCACCAGCCCGATCATGACCGCATCGGGCACCAGCAACCCCTGGTCCATCAGCTTCTGCGCTTCCAGTCCCAGCGGGGTCCGCTTCGCGATCGCGTCGCGAAGCATGTCCCCCGTCGAGATCAGCGCCCACTCGCGATCCGCCGCGAGCCGGCGCCCCTGGGTGCCCTTGCCCACGCCGGGCGGCCCGAGCAGCACCAGTTGCACGTCACATCCTGGTGCGGCCGCGGATGCGGCCGCGTTTCACGAACCCCTCGTAATGCCGCATGAGGAGGTGGGACTCGACCTGCTGCAGGGTGTCGAGCGCCACGCCCACCACGATCAGCACGCTGGTCCCGCCGAACCCCACCGCCGGGGCGTAGATGCCCTTGATGAACACGTCCGGCAGCACCGCCACGGCGGCGAGGAAGCACGCGCCCGGAAGCGTGATGCGGGACAGCACCCGGTCGATGTACTGCGCCGTGTGGCGGCCCGGGCGGATACCCGGGATGAACCCGCCGTACTTGCGCATGTTCTCCGCCAGGTCGTTCGGGTTCAGCACGACGGCGGTGTAGAAGTAGGTGAAGAACACGATGATGATCGCGTACAGGATGCTGTAGAGCCATCCGAACGGGTCGAACCACCCGGCCACCGCGGCCACGGGGTGGTCGGGCGGGAAGAACCCGGCCACGGTGGTCGGCAGGATCATGATGCTCGAGGCGAAGATGATCGGGATCACGCCGGCGGTGTTCACGCGCAGCGGGATGTGCGTGCTCTGGCCCCCGTACATCTTGCGGCCGACCATGCGCTTGGCGTACTGGACGGGGATCTTGCGCGTGGCCTGGGTCATCACGATGACGGCCGCGATCACGAGGACCATGAGCCCGAGGATGATCACGGTGCGGATGAGGTCGAGCTGGCCGCCGCGGAAGCTGTCGATGGCCTGCATGACCGCGTTCGGCACGCCGCCGAGGATGTTCACGAAGATGATGAGCGAGATGCCGTTGCCGATGCCGAACTCGGTGATCTTCTCGCCCAGCCACATCACGAGGATGGTGCCGGTCGTCTGCGTGACGATGGTCGAGAAGTAGAACGCGAAGCCGGCCTCGGGCACCACGGACAGGCCCTGCGACGCGCCCAGATTCACGAGGAAGATGCTGTACGCGTACGACTGCACGACCGAGATCAGCACCGTGCCGTAGCGCGTCCACTGGGTGATCTTCTTCTGCCCCTCCTCGCCCTCCTTGCGGAGCTTCTCGAAGTAGGGCACGACCGCCCCGAGCAGCTGCAGGATGATCGAGGCCGAGATGTACGGCATGATCCCCAGCGCGAACACCGTGGCCCGCGAGAACGCGCCGCCCACGAACATGTCGTACAGGCCGAACAGCGTGTTCGCCTGGCTCTGGAACGCGCCCGCCAGCGCCGCCGCGTTCACTCCCGGCGTCGGCATGTGCTCGCCCAACCGGTAGATCACGAACATGGACAGCGTGAACAGGATACGCCGTCGCAGCTCGGGGACCTGGAAGATGGTTCGCAGCTTCTCGATCATGGAGTCAGGCCTGGGAGTTCGGGGTCACGACCTTGCCGCCCGCGGCCTCGACGGCCTTGCGCGCGGCTTCGCTGGCGGCGTCCACCTGCACGGTGAGCGCCACCTTGAGTTCGCCGCCCGCGAGCAGCTTGATGGGGCCCGAGCGCCGGACGAGGCGCTGGCCCGCGAGCCACGCGGCGTCCACGGTGGTCCCGGCCGGCGCCACGGCCAGCTTGCCGACGGCGACGACCTGGTACTCGAGGCGCGACGGGTTCTGGAACCCGCGCTTGGGCAGGCGGCGCTGGATCGGCATCTGGCCGCCCTCGAACCACACCGGGATCTTGCCGCCGGTGCGGGCCTTGTGGCCCTTGTGGCCGCGCCCGGCGGTGCCGCCGAGCCCGGTGGCCGAGCCCTTGCCGCGCCGCTTCGTGTCCTTCGTCGCTCCGGCGGCGGGACGGATGGTTCCGAGTCTCATGGTGTCAGCTCTCCTCCACCTTCAAGAGGTGGCGGACCTTGAAGACCATGCCCCGGATCTGGGGCGTGTCGTCGTGGACCACGGTCTGCTGCATGCGGCGCAGCCCGAGCGCGCGCACGGTGGCGCGCTGCACGGTGGGATGTCCGCTCGCGCTCTTCGTCTGGGTGATCTTCAGCTTACGCGCCATCGCCCGCGCGCCTCCCGAACAGCTCGCTCACGGTCCGGCCGCGCACGGTCGCCACGTCGGACGGGCGGCGCAGGCGGCGCAGGCCGTCCACGGTCGCCTTCACCAGGTTGTGGGGGTTGCGGCTGCCGAGGCACTTGGTGAGCACGTTCTGCACGCCCGCCACCTCGAGCACCGCGCGGACGCCGGCGCCGGCGATGACGCCGGTGCCCGGGGCCGCCGGCTTGAGCAGCACCTCGCCCGCGCCGAAGTGCCCCACGATCAGGTGCGGGATCGACCCGCCCTTCGTGACCGGCACCTGAAACATGGCCTTCTTGGCCGTCTCGCCGGCCTTGCGGATCGCGTCCGCGACCTCGTTGGCCTTGCCGAGGCCGACCCCGACCCGGCCCTTCTGGTCGCCGAGCGCCACGATCGCGTTGAAGGAGAACCGCCGACCGCCCTTCACGACCTTGGCGCAACGGTTCACCTGGATGACGCGCTCCTGGAATTCGCTCTTCGGCTGGTCCGACTCGCGCGGCCCACGCCGGTCCCGATGGGGTCCCGCCATGTGGCGCCTCCTAGAAGTTGAGACCGCCGGCGCGCGCGCCGTCGGCGAGCGCCTTGACGCGCCCGTGGTAGAGATAGCCACCGCGATCGAACGCCACCGCGCTGATCCCGCGCTCCTTGGCGCGCAGCGCGAGCAGCCTGCCGACGGCGGTGCTCGTGCCGACCTTGCCCTTCCCCTCCACGAGCGACTTCACGTCGTCGCGGCTCGAGGCCTGCGCCAGCGTGACGCCCCGCGTGTCGTCGATGAGCTGGGCGTAGATGTGCGTGGCGCTCCGGAACACGCTGAGGCGCGGCCGCGCCGTGGTCCCGGAGACCCGGTTCCGGATGCGATAGCGACGGATGCGCCGCCGCTCGTGCTTGTTGTGCTGTCCGCTCGCCATTACGCGGCCCCCGCAGCCTTGCCGGCCTTGCGCCGGATGTACTCACCCTCGTACTTCACGCCCTTGCCCTTGTACGGCTCCGGCGGGCGGAAGCCGCGGATGTCGGCCGCGACCTGCCCCACCAGCGCCTTGTCCGCGCCGCTGATCGTGAGGCGCGTCGGATTCTCGACCTTGATGGTGATGCCGTCCGGCGGGAGGAAGTGGATCGGGTGCGAGAAGCCGAGCTGGAGCACGAGCTTCTTGCCCTCCATCGCCGCGCGGTAGCCGGTCCCGACGATCTCCAGCGTCTTGCTGAAGCCTGTCGTCACCCCGGTCACCATGTTCGCGATCTGCGCGCGCATGGTCCCGAACGCCGGATTGCGCGTGATCTGTTCCGCCGCCACCTTCACCTCGGCGCCCTCGACCGTGACCGTGGTCCCGGCCAGCACGTGGTGCCGAAGCTCCGACTTCGCGCCCTTCACCCGCACGAACCCGTCGGCCACCGTGACCGTGACGCCGGCCGGGATCGGGACGGGCTTCTTGCCGACTCTCGACATGAGCGTACCCTCCCTTACCAGACCTGGCAGAGGAGTTCGCCGCCGAGCCCCGCCTCGCGGGCCTCGCGGTCGGTCATGAGACCGCGCGACGTGGACACGACCGACAGGCCGAGTCCGCCCATGACGCGCGGGATGCGGGTCCTGGGCACGTACACGCGGCGGCCGGGCGTGCTCACGCGCTTGACCCCCGTGATCACGCACTCGTCGTCCGGCGTGTACTTCAGGTATACGCGGAGCGTGCCCTGGCCGGTGTCCTCGATGACCTTGAAGTTGTTGATGAAGCGCTCGCGCAGCAGCAACTTGGCGATCTCCTGCTTGAGCCGCGACGACGGCACGTCCACCTTGCGGTGCTTCGCGCCGATGGCGTTGCGGATGCAGGTGAGAAAGTCCGCCACGGGATCACTGACCGACATGGAACCTCCGTGAACCAGCGTCCAACCGGCGCTTCGCCGCTCCGGTTGCAGCCTGGTCCGTTGTGGGATCTTCGGACATCTCGCGCGCCGCGCGCGCGGTTCACCAGCTCGACTTGACGACCCCCGGGATCTGTCCCGAGAGGGCCAGCTCGCGGAAGCAGATGCGGCACAACCCGAAGTCGCGCAGGAAGGCGCGAGGCCGCCCGCAGCGGTGGCAGCGGTTGTACGCGCGCACCTTGAACTTCGGCTTCCGCTTCCACTTCTCGACGATGGACTTCTTCGCCACGACGGTCCCCCTATCTCTGGCGGAACGGCATGTTCATGAGCTTGAGCAGTTCCCGGCCTTCCTCGTCGGTGCGCGCGCTCGTGACGATGGTCACGTCCATGCCGCGGATCTTCGCGACCTTCTCGACGTTGATCTCCGGGAAGATGATCTGCTCGTTGAAACCGACCGAGTAGTTGCCGCGACCGTCGAACGAGCGCGGCGACAGCCCGCGGAAGTCGCGGATCCGCGGCGTCGCGACCGTGACCAGCCGGTCGTAGAACTCGTACATCCGCGCGCCGCGGAGCGTGACCATGCAGCCGATCGGCAGCCCCTGACGCAGCTTGAAATTCGAGATCGCCTTCTTCGACTTGCGGACGGACGGCTTCTGGCCCGCGATCTGAGCCAGCTCGCCCACCGCCACGTCGATGTTCTTGATGTCCGCCGTCGCGTCGCCCACGCCCATGTTGATCACGATCTTCACCAGGCGCGGCGCCTGCATGACGCTCGCGTAGCCGAACTTCTGCATCAGCGCCGGCAGGACCTTCTCGGTGTAGTGCGCGGCGAAGCGCGGCCTTTCCCTCGGCCCGGTGGGCCTGCCCGAGGCCGTCTCGTAGCCGGCCGCGCCCGCGCCCCTGCCAGACGCCGCCTTCGCACCTTCCTTCGGCGCCTTCGCGCCCTCGCCCTTGGCGCCGGCTTTCGGGGCCTTCGCGTCCCCGCCCCTGGTCTTCTTCTCGTCCGCCATGCTCCCTACTCCTTCGACAGCGTGTCGCCGGTCGCCCGCGAGACACGCTCCCGCTTGCCCTCTTTGGTCGTCCGCACGCCCACCCGCACGCCGCGACCCGCCTTGGGGTCGTACAGCATGACGTTCGACAGGTGGATCGGCGCTTCCTTCTCGAGGATGCCGCCCTGCTGGCGCTGCCCGCGCGGCTTGGTGTGACGCTTCACGAAATTCACCTTCTCCACGACGACGCGCCGCTTGGCCTCGTCCACCGACAGCACGCGGCCGGTCTTCCCCTTGTCGTCGCCCGCGATCACCATCACGGTGTCGCCCTTGCGGATCTTGAGGGCCATCAGATCACCTCCGGCGCGAGTGAGATGATCTTCATGAACTGCTTCTCGCGCAGCTCGCGGGCCACCGGACCGAAGATGCGGGTGCCGCGCGGCTCCTTCTCGTTGTTGATCAGCACGACCGCGTTCTCGTCGAAGCGGATGTACGAGCCGTCCTTGCGGCGCATCTCCTTCACCGCGCGCACGACGACCGCCTTCGCGACCTCGCCCTTCTTCACGGCGGCGCCCGGGATCGCGTCCTTCACGGACACGACCACGATGTCGCCCAGCCGTCCGTACCGCTTGTGGTGACCGCCGAGGACCTTGATGCACTGGGCACGCTTCGCCCCGGAGTTGTCCGCCACGGTGACCATCGTTCTCAACTGGATCATGGCTCGACTCCCCGGCTACTTCGCGCGCTCGACGAACTCCAGGAAGCGCCAGCGCTTGTCCTTCGACAGGGGCCGGGTCTCCATGAAGCGGATCGTGTCGCCGATCTTGCACTCGTTGTTCTCGTCGTGGACCTTGAACTTCTCCCGCCGCCGCACGTAGCGGCCCACCGTGGCGTGGCGTACGAGGCGCTCGATGGACACGACCACGGTCTTGTCCATGCGGTCGCTCACGACCTTGCCGGTGCGGGTCTTCCTGCGATTGCGTACCGTCGTCATGGCTGTGTCGGGGCGCCGGGCCTCAGCGGGCCTGGCGCTCCTTCTCCTTCAGCACCGTGAGCAGGCGCGCCATCTCGCGGCGGCTCTCGCGGATCTTGAGCGGGTTGTCCAGCTGCTTCATCGTGTTGCGGAAGCGGAGGTTGAACAGCTCCTCGCGCAGCTCCGTCACGCGGGTGCGGATCTCGTCCGGCCCCATCTCGCGGATCGACTTCGCCTTCACGCGGGTCGGCATGCTCACTCTCCTCCCAGCTCGTGGCGCTCGATGAAGCGCGTCTTGATGGGCAGCTTCGAGGCGCCGAGGTCGAACGCCTCGCGCGCGAGCTGGCGCGTGATGCCTTCGATCTCGAACAGGATGCGGCCGGGCTTCACGACCGCCACCCAGAACTCCGGCGCGCCCTTGCCCTTGCCCATTCGCGTCTCGGCGGGCTTCTTCGTGACCGGCTTGTCGGGGAACACGCGGATCCAGACCTTGCCGCCGCGCTTGATGCTGCGGGTGATCGCCACTCGCGCGGCCTCGATCTGCCGGCTCGACACCCACGCCGGCTGCGTCGCCTGGAGTGCGTACTCCCCGAACGCGATGGACGAGCCGCGGTGCGCCTTGCCGTTCATGCGGCCCCGGTGCGCCTTGCGGTACTTGACTCGCTTCGGCATCAACATGGCGTCGGATCTCCTAGCGGGCCGCCGGCGCGGCGTGCGCGGCCTTGTCCAGCACTTCGCCGTGGAACATCCACACCTTGACGCCGCACGTGCCGTAGGCCGTGTTGGCGGTCGCGCGGGCGAAGTCGATGTCCGCGCGCAAAGTGTGCAGGGGCACGCGCCCCTCACGATAGGTCTCGAAGCGTGCCATCTCGGAGCCGCCGAGGCGGCCGGTGCAGTTGACGCGGATGCCCTGGGCGCCGGCGCGCATGGAGGAGGCGATCGCCTTCTTCATCGCCCGCCGGAACGACACGCGCTGCTCGAGCTGCTTCGCGATGTGCTCGGCGACGAGCTGGGCGTCGAGGTCGGCGCGCTTGATCTCCTCGATGTTCAGCTGCACCTGCTTCTTGGTGAGCTGCTTCATCTCCTCGGACAGCTTGTCCACCTGCTCGCCCTTGCGGCCGATGACCAGCCCGGGCCGGGCGGTCTTGATGCCGATCGTGATCTTCTCGCCCTTGCGCTCGATCGTGATGCGCGAGATGCCGGCCTGGAACAGGCGCTTCTTGAGGTACCGTTTGATCAGCAGGTCCTCCTTCAGCGTGTCGGCGTAACCGCGCTTGGCGAACCAGCGCGAGTCCCAGGTCTTCACGATCCCGAGGCGCAGGCCGATCGGATTGGTCTTCTGACCCATGGTCTACGCCTCCTTCGTGGCCACGGTCACCGACACGTGGCTCGTGCGCTTGAGCAGCGGCGTGGCGCGGCCCTGCGCGCGCGGCAGCCAGCGCTTCAGGGTCGGCCCCGCGCCGACGACGGCTTCCTTCACGTACAGGTCCTCGACGCGCACCTTGCCCTCGTGGAGCGCGTTCGCGACCGCGGACTTGAGCACCTTCTGGACGATGCGCGCGCCGGCCCGCGGCGTGAACTGCAGCGTGGTCTGCGCCTGCTCCACCGTGTTGCCGCGGATCAGGGCCAGGACCTGGTTGCACTTGCTCGGCGTGATGCGCACGTAGCGCTGGATGGCTTTCGCTTCCATGGCTCAGGTCTTCCCGGGCGTTTCGACGGTCTTGGCCTTCTCGGAGTGCCCGCGGAAGATCCGCGTCGGCACGAACTCGCCGAGCTTGTGGCCGACCATGTTCTCGGTCACGTAGATGGGGATGAACTTGTTGCCGTTGTGCACCGCGAGCGTGTGTCCGACGAACTCGGGCAGCACCGTGCAGCGACGCGCCCAGGTCTTGAGCACCCGCTTCTCGCCGCTGCGGTTGAGCGTCTCGATCTTCCGCACGAGGGAGTCGACGACGTACGGCCCCTTCTTGATGGAACGCGCCATGTCCTCCGCTCCCCCTACTTCTTCCGGCGCCGCACGATGAGCGAGTCGCTCAGCTTGCGACGGCGGGTCTTGAGACCCTTGGTGATCTTGCCCCACGGCGAGCACGGATGGCGGCCGCCCGAAGTCTTGCCCTCGCCGCCGCCCATCGGGTGGTCCACCGGGTTCATCGCGACGCCGCGCACGGACGGCGCGTGGCCGAGCCAGCGGCTGCGGCCCGCCTTGCCGAGCGAGCGGTTCTCGTGGTCGAGGTTGCCGACCTGGCCGATGACCGCCCGGCAGTTGACGTGGAACTTGCGCACCTCGCCCGAGGGGAGCCGGAGCTGCGCGTACTCGCCCTCCTTCGCCATGAGCTGGCAGAACGCGCCGGCCGAGCGCGCGATGCGCGAGCGGCGGCCCGGGTACAGCTCGACGTTGTGCACGTTGGTGCCGACCGGGATGTGGCGCAGGTGCAGGCAGTTCCCGGTCGAGATCTCGGCCGTGGAGCCGGACATGACCCGGTCGCCGACCTTGAGCCCGTCGGGCGCCACGATGTAGCGGCGCTCGCCGTCCGCGTAGTTCAGCAGCGCGATGCGCGCCGAGCGGTTCGGGTCGTACTCGATGCTCGCCACGCGCGCGGCCACGCCGTCCTTGTCGCGGCGGAAATCCACGATCCGGTAGCGCTGCTTGTGACCGCCGCCGATCCACCGCATGGAGACGTGGCCGTAGTTGTTCCGGCCGCCCGTCTTGACCAGGCGCTCCGTCAGCGACTTCACCGGCCGCGAACGCGTCAGCTCCGAGTAGTCCGGCATGACGGTATGCCGGAGCGTCGGGGTGATGGGGCGGTATTTCTTCAGGCCCATGGGTCGTTCCCTCAGATCTGCTCGAACAGCTCGATCTTCTGATCGGGCTTGAGTTTCACGATGGCCTTCTTCCAGTCGTTGCGGCGACCAGCCCAGCGACCCTGTCGCTTGCTCTTGCCGCGCATCTGCATCGTCTGGACCGAGTCCACCTTCACGTTGAAGACCGTCTCGACGGCGCGCTTGATCTCGATCTTGTTGGCGTCGCGCGCCACCTCGAAGAAGTACTGGTGCTGGGACTCCCGCAGCACGGTGCCCTTTTCGGTGATGAGCACCTTGCGGATGATCGAACGCGGATCCGTGCTCATCGTGCGAACACCTCCTGGACCCGCGCGAGGCCGTCCTGGGTGAGCAGCAGCTGCTCGCAGTCCAGCAGGTCGTACGGGTTGAGCTGGTGCGCGAGCGTCGTGCGCACGTGCCCCAGGTTGCGCACCGACTTCCACACCGTCTCGTCGTGCTGGCCCACGACCAGCAGCGTCTTGCGCTCACCGAGGCCGATCTTCCGGAGCACGCCCGCGACCCGCGCCGTCTTCGGCGTGGCGTCGACGGGGATGCCCTCGATGACCGAGACCGCGTTCTCGCCCGCCCGCAGCGACAGCGCCGAGACGAGCGCCGTGCGGCGCTGGCGCTTCGGCAGCTCGGTGCGGTGGTCGCGCGGACGCGGCCCGAAGGCCCGTCCGCCGCCCGGCATGAGCGGCGACGTGTTCGAGCCCTGGCGCGCGTTCCCGGTGCCCTTCTGGCGGAACGGCTTGCGGCCGCCGCCCGAGACGAGCGCCCTGTTCTTCACCTTCGCCGTGCCCTGCCGCTGGTTGCCGAGATGCCGCTTCACCGACAGCCACATCAGGTGCTCGTGCACCGGCTGGCCGAACAGCTCGTCCGGCAGGGCGGTCGTGCCCTTCTCGCTGCCGTCGGATGCGTAGAGCTTCGCGTTCATGACATCAGCCCCGCTTGAGGACGTAGACCAGGCCGTTCGGAGGGCCGGGGATCGCGCCCCGGACGAGCAGCACGTTCTGCTCGGCGTCCACACCGGCGACCATGAGGTTCTTGCTGGTGAGCGTCTTGCCACCCATGCGGCCCGGCAGACGCTTGCCCTTGATGACGCGCGACGGATAGGCGGACGAGCCGATCGAGCCGGGCTCGCGACCCATCGTCGGGCCGTGCGACGCGTGGCCCGCGCGGAACCCGTGACGCTTGATCACGCCCGCGAAACCGCGGCCCTTGGTCGTGCCAATGACGTCCACGTGCTCGCCCTTCTCGAACACCGATGCGTCGAGCTTCTGGCCCAGCGAGTACGCCGACACGTCCGGCGTGCGGAACTCGCGCAGGTGCCGCGACGCGGGCAGGTTGCGCTTCCTGAACTGCCCGAGCACCGGCTTGGTGAACCGCCGTTCCAGGTTCGTGCCGAAGCCGAGCTGCAGCGCGGTGTAGCCGTCGCGCTCGGCCGTGCGGATCTCCGTGACCGTGCACGGGCCCGCCTCGATGACCGTCACCGGCACGACGTCGCCCTGCTCGTCGAAGACCTGCGTCATGCCGATTTTCCTTCCGATGAGCCCCATCATGTCGCTTCGTTCCTTTCACGGAGGCGCACGCCACGCGTCGAGCCGGCGCCGTCGCTCCGCCCGGTGTCCCGGGTCAGGTCTTGATCTCGATGTCCACGCCCGCGGGGATGTCGAGCTTCTCGAGCGCTTCCATGGTCTGCCCGGTCGAGCGCGTGATGTCGATCAGGCGCTTGTGGATGCGGATCTCGAACTGCTCCCGCGACTTCTTGTCCACGTGCGGGCTGCGCAGCACGGTGTACACGGTCTTCCGGGTCGGCAGCGGCACCGGGCCCGACGTGACCGCGCCGGTCCGGCGCGCGGTGCGCACGATCTCGGCCGCGGACTGGTCCAGCGTCGCGTGATCGTAGGACTTGAGCTTGATGCGGATCTTCTGAAGCATGGCCCGTTACTCCACGATCTCGGTGACGACGCCGGCGCCCACGGTCCTGCCGCCCTC
>CAZSQX010000007.1:0-123966 GCA_964609125.1 uncultured bacterium | reverse complement strand
GTTCACCGAGGAAGCCGCCCGCAAGCGGATCCATGCCGCCCGGACGGCCCGGCGGGCAAGGGAGGAGCAGCGCGAAGCCACGAAGCGGGCCGCGGAGGCGAAGCGGGCGGAAGCGGAGCGGCGGCGCGAGCGCGACCGTGCGGAGGCGGAGGCGAAGCGCGAGGAGGCGCGGGCGACGAAGGCCGCCGAGTCGGACCCCGGCACGAGCGTCATCCCGTGGCTGCGTTCGCTCGGGCTCCGCGCGGAGCAGGCGAAGCGCGCGGCTGCGGCGGTGGAGGCGATGGCCGACGCACCGCTCGACGCTCGCATGCGCGCCGCGCTCGCGTTCCACGGGCGCGTGCGATTCCCCGGCGCGGGACGCACGGCGGACGGCATGGCGACCGCGAGCTCAAGCTGAACGCGGGCGTCGACGTAGCGCCGGGTCGGCGGGCACGGTTCGCACCCGCCCGGATCGGTTCGGCGCGGAGCTCGCGCGCCCGATGGCCGGCGGTCCCTGTCGCCCTACCTCGGCCGGATGATCGCGATGCTCGCGGTGTGGCCGTGCAGGAAGTTGCGTTCGCCGACGGGGCCCAGCTCGCCGGCGCAGAACATGCCGGCGCACGGGGTGGCCGAGTGGAGCGCCTCCTGGAGCGTGCGGATGTCGCGGTCGGGCTCGCCGAACAGCGCCTTTCCGCGGCCGTTGCAGGCGAACAGCAGCGCGCCGCTCGCGGCGGTGTCGAACGCCTGCGGCGAGAGCAGCATGTGCAGGTCGTCGAGCGCGGCCTTTCCGTCCCGGACGTGCAGGCGGATCTTCTCGCGCGGGCCGATCACGTCGGCCACGGCGATGGCGCCGCGGTCGCGGTCGGCGCCGAGCAGGTTCCGGATCAGGTAGTCGCCGCGCCCGCTCGCCTCGCCGCGCGCCGGCCGGCCCACGTACAGGCCCTGTCGCAGCCGTCCGCGCTCGGCCTCGGGCATGGTGCTCAGCACCTGCTCGACGCGCTCCACGGCGGGCTGGCCGTCGAGCGTCAGGATCACGTTGTTCTCGACGTGCGTCACGTCCAGCGGCGGGCCCACGGGTTCGCAGCCCTGCGACACCACGACGTCGGCGCGGAGCGCGCCGTGCAGCGCGATGGCGAAGCCGCCCTCGTGCGCGGACCAGTCGTTGAGCACGAGCGTGTTGCCGCCGGGGCGGTTGGCGGCGCTGGCGAGGCCTCCGACCACGCGCACGCCGGGGGCCCAGCGGTTGAACAGGCCGAGCACGCGCTCCATGTCGAGCGAGAACGGGTCGCCGAGGACGATCACGAGCTCCGCGCCCCGCGCGCCGGGGGCGCGCAGGTCGAACGCGCCGAGATCCTCGACGGGCTCGCCCCACAGGTCGCGCGTGAGCAGGAACGGTCGCACGTCCACGCCCGGGAGCCGCGCGGCCACCACGCTCAGCCCCACGCCCTGCTCGACTTCGTGCTCGCGCGTGACCACGCCGCGCGCGCTCACCGCGGCGAACGTGCCGGGCGAGAGCGCGCGCCGGATCGCCTCGGCGGTGTCGCGCGCGCGCCCGGGCCCCGGGCCGGAGACGAACGCGAGCACCAGGTCCGGCGGAGCGTCGCCGAGGGCCTCGCGGAGCTGGCGGACGACGGCGGCGGCGGCTTCGGCGGACTGGTCGAGCCGCGACGAGGCGCTGGCCCACCGCATCTGGCGGGAGTCGCTCATCGGCCGAAGGCCCGCATCGGAGCGCGGGGCGGGCAGGCGCCCGCTTCGCGGCCCGGCCGACGGGACCGGCGCGTCGCCGGTCGACGCGTGCCGACCCCGGCGGGCGGCGTCGGGCGACGGCGCGGCGCGCGGGACGGGTTCATCGAACGTCCGCCGGGCTCAGGCGCCGCGCAGGATCTCGCGCGCGATCACCATGCGCTGGATCTCGCTCGTGCCCTCGCCGATCTCCATCAGCTTCACGTCGCGGTGCATGCGTTCCACGGGGACATCGCGGCAGTAGCCGATGCCGCCGTGGATCTGGATGGCCTTGTCGGTCACCCAGTTGCCGACCTCGCTCGCGAACAGCTTCGCCATGGAGGCTTCCTTCGTGTACTCGCGGCCCTGGTCGCGCAGGCGGGCGGCGTGGTAGACGAGGTGCCGCGCCGCCTCGATCTTCATCGCCATGTCGGCCAGCATGAACTGGATGGCCTGGAAGTTGGCGATGGGCTGTCCGAATTGGTGGCGCACCTTGGCGTAGGCGAGCGAGTGCTCGAACGCGCCCTGGGCGACGCCCAGCGCGAGCGCGCCGATCGAGATGCGGCCGCCGGTGAGCGTGCGCATGAACGTCTTGAAGCCGCCGGTGGCCTCGCCCAGCATCTGGTCTGCGGGCACGAGGCAGTCCTCGAACACCACCTCGACGGTGTCCGAGCCGCGCAGGCCCATCTTCTTCTCCTTCTTGCCGACGCGGAAGCCGGGCGTGGCGGTGTCCATGATGAACGCGGAGATCCCGTTCGCGCCCTGCGACGCGTCGGTGACGGCGGTGAACGTGATGTACTTCGCGTAGCTCGCGTTCGTGATGTAGATCTTCGAGCCGTTCACGCGGTAGCGGTCGCCCTGGCGCACCGCGCGCGTCTGGGTGCCCGCGGCGTCCGAGCCGGCGTTCGCCTCGGTGAGCCCGAACGCCCCGATCGCCTCGCCCTTCGCCATGGGCACGAGGAAGCGCTGCTTCTGCGCCTCGCTGCCGGCGCCGTACACGGGCCCGCACCCGAGCGAGACGTGCGCGGCCATGGTGATGGCGGTGGACGCGCACACGCGCGCGACCTCCTCGACCGCGATGGCGTAGGCCAGCATGTCCATGCCGGCGCCGCCGTACTTCTCCGGGTAGGGCAGACCGAGCAGGCCCAGCTCGGCCATCTGCTTGACCGCCTCGTGCGGGAACGACTCGGTCTCGTCCAGCTCGCGGGCGCGGGGGGCCACGACCTCCTCGGCGAACCGCCGGACCATGTCGCGGACCTGGAGGTGATCTTCGGTGAGCATCAGCATGCGGCTGCTCCGGGGGCGCTCGCGGCGCCCGGGACGCCGTCCGCGGCCGGGACGGCGAGAGGGATTCAGGCTGGGGAAGCGACGGCAGACACTAGCGGAAGCCCGGCCCGCAGGCGAACGCGCGCGCGTCGCGGGTGCGGGCCGGTCGTGTCTGCCGGCCGCGACCCGCGGAATCACCCGGGTCCGGGCGAGCGGCGGCTACCGGCGCAGCGTGTCGAGCCGCGCGGCGCGCGCCGCGGCCTGGCCGGAGACCGCGAGCGCGCGGTCCACCGTGGCGGAGCCCGGCAGTCCGCCGCGCGCGATCACCGAGTCGCGCTGGGCCTCGGTGAGCGTGCTCACGGGCACGTCGCCGGAGACCTGCGCGCCGCATCCGCCGAGGACGGACGCGACGGCGATCGCCGCGAGGGCGCGCACCGCCGCCATGAGCGGCCCGGCGCGGCGGGACCCCGCTCCGCTCACGGCTCTTCCTCCACGCGAGTCGCCGGGGCGAGGTCCACGCGCCGCTCCGCGGGCAGCTCGCGCGTCGCGGCGAGGAGCGTCCCGAGCGCCGCCCGCGCCACGACGCGGCCCGCGTCCTGCCACGGATAGGCGTAGCCGCCGCCCGGGAGGTTCGGGGTCGCGGCGACGACGCGCCTCGCCTCGGCGAAGTAGAGCCGGTAGGTGACCGGCGCCGACTCGACCGGGCGGCCCCACGTGACCGGCGGGCGCGCGGTCACCACGACCACGAGCCCGCGCGAGCTGCGGACGTTCGAGACCCGCTGGCGATCCGGCGGCGGGTTCGGCTGCGGCTGGCGGCGGTTCGGGACCCGCATGGGCGGCGGCAGGCGGATGCTCACCTCGAGCACCCACGACTCGCCGGGCGGCGCCGCCTCGACCAGGCGGAACACGTGCCGCTGGGTGTCGGACGGGGCCCATTCCGCGCCGGTCCGCCGCTCCAGCGCCACCCAGCCGGAGTCGAGCTCGTCGTGGAACGCCCGCATGAGCGCGCGGCCGGAGATCGAGTCCGGCGGCAGCCCCAGGAAGCTCGCCACGGTGACGGCCCGCTCGGCCGCCGCGTCCGCCGCACGGGCCTCGACCGCGGCTCCGGAGGGAGCGAGCAGGACGATCAGAAGTCCGAGCGCCGTGGCGATGCCGCCGCCATCCCGGCGCGCCTTCCGTCCCGCCTGGTCCACGAGCGTCGGGTCCGGCCTCAAGTCATCCTCCCGCGGTCCGCAGGCCCTCACCGTACACTTCGCGGAGGGGTCGGACCGCCTTCAATCATCGGCCGGGAGCGGCTCGCTCTCCACCAGCCGGCGGCCCAGCGCGCGGGAGCGCTCGACGAGCGCCTCCGGCACCGAGCCCTTCAGGTTGTCGGGATGCTGCCAGGCGATCGTCTCCTCCCACCGGCTCCCCACCCACTTGAGGAACCCTCGCACGCTCCGCTCGGCCAGGTCGTAGCGGTGACTGCTGCTGCACGCGGTGAGGAACGCGCCCCGGCGAGTCCGCCGCCAGCGCGGCACGCAGTCCTCGCTCCCGTCGGGGAGCGTGACCAGCGGCGTGATGCAGTTGCAGCGATCCATGAGCAGCTTGAGCGGACCGCTCACGGTGTCGAAGTAGACCGGCGACGCCACCACCACCGCGTGCGCGCGCTCGAGCAGCGCGTACACGGGATCCATGTCGTCGTGGAAGATGCAGTAGCCGGGCGTGGCGTCGGGTCCGCACGCCGCGCAGGGCCGGATGTCGAGCGCGTAGGCGCGCACGTGCTCGGCCTCGCCGCCGGCCTCGCGCGCCCCCTCGCACGCCGCCGCCGCCAGGCGATGGATGCTCGAGCCCTCGAGCGCGCTGCCGTCCAGTGCGACGAGCAGCCGCCGCGGACCGGCCATCTCAGCCGCGCGCGGACTTCTTCCGCGCGCCCGGACGGCCCTTGGCGCGCGGGCGTTTCGCCGCCGGCTTCCCGCGCGCGCCCGCCCGCTTCGCGCCGGAGGCCGTGCCGCGCGCCGCCGCCGCGCCCGCGCGCGCCGGCGGCGCCTTCCGCGCCTTTCGCGCCGCGGCGGAGCGCTTCGCGGGCTTCGCCGCGGGCTTCCTGGCCGCGCGGACGGCCGGCTTCGCGTGGTGGCGGTCGCGCGCCGCGGCCGGCGCCGGGCGCTCCCCCGCCGCCACCATCGGATGCGGGCTCGCGGGCGGTGCCGGGAGCGGCGGCAGCGCGTCGGCGCCGTGCACGCCGGCGTACCACTCGCGGATGTAGGCGACGATGTCCTGCGTGTTCGTGCCCGGCCCGAACAGCCGGCCGACGCCGTCCTTCGCCAGCGTCGCCATGTCCTCGTTCGGGATGATGCCGCCGCCGGTGAGCAGCCGGTCGCCCACACCGCGGTCGCGCATGAGTCGGAGCACCTCCGGGAACAGCGTCATGTGGGCGCCCGAGAGGACGGACAGCGCGATCACGTCCACGTCCTCCTGGACGGCGGCCTCCACGATCTGCACCGGCGTCTGGTGGAGGCCCGTGTAGATCACCTCCATGCCGGCGTCGCGGAGCGCCGCGGCCACGACCTTGGCGCCGCGGTCGTGCCCGTCGAGCCCCGGTTTGCCCACCAGCACACGGATCTTGCGATGCATGAGTCCTCCGCCGCGCGGACCGATCAGCGACCTGTCGAGAGGCTGTCCGCGGGCCGTGCGGACGAGCGGCGCAACACTAGCGCGTCTCCGGCGTATCGGCCACGCACGCGGAGCACGACCTCCGTCCCGGCCGGCTGGTCGCCGCCGAAGCCGATGCGAAGCGTGTCGTGCCCGGTGGCGGGCCCGCCGCGCTTCCAGTCGAGCCACGTCGAGAGGTGGTGGTCCTCCGTGGGCGGCCGGAAGCGGCGGTCGAGCGCGTCGGCCTCGGCGGGGCTCCGCGCCGCGCGAACGAATCGGACGGGCTCGGCCCGCCAGGGGGAAGCGAGCAGCTGCGCGGCGACCGACTCGAGCTGGCGCGTGCGCTCGCCCTCCGCGAGCAGCGGCGCCGCGGCGCGGGCCACGACCGGCACCGGCCAGCCGGAGCGCACCGCGAGCGCGAGCGCCAGCACCACGGCGACCGTCCCGATCACGATCGGGCCCCGCAGCGCGTGCAGCGAGCCGTCCACGCCGCGCTCGTCGAGCGCGCTCGCGATCGCCGCCACGAACACCGCGAACAGCGCGTAGGTCGGCGATCCGGTGGGATTGGGGAGCGGGAGCAACGCGCAAGCGGCGAGCAGCCCGGCCATGATCCAGCGGCCGCGGCGCAGGCTCTTGGCCGCGGCCCAGCCGGTCCACAGCGGCAGCGCCGGGAGCCCGGCGAAGAACGCGCCCACGCCGGCCGCGAGCGTGATCCCGGCCGCGATGCGACCCGTGCCGCCCGGGAGCGCGCGCGTCGCGGTCCAGGCGGCGAGCAGCGTGGCGAGCGCGCTGCCGATCGCGTTCACCTCGATCGTGCGCCACGACTCGATCGCGCCGGCCAGCGACGAGCCGGCGAGCGCGCGATTCGACTCGGGGACGAGCAGCAGGTAGGCCGCGACCGCGCCGGTCATCACGACGCCCACCGAGGCCAGGCCCAGGCGCGTGCGCAGCATCGGCGTCTCGACCAGCGCGCCCAGCACGAACGCCACGACCAGCGGCAGCGCGTAAGGGTGCGCGAGCGAGGTGACCAGCGCGCCCACGAACGCGCCGAGCAGCGTGCGCAGGTCGAGCGGCTCGCGGGCCGCGAGCGCGAGCGAGGCCACGTACAGGAGCAGCGGCCCGTAGAAGATCCCGTGTACGTGGAACACCCAGATGTAGCCCGCGAAGAACACGCCCCCGGCCGCGAGCGCGAGCAGCGCGAACAGGCGGCGCTCGCGCAGGCGCGCCGCCGCCCAGCCCCAGGCCGCGAGCGCCAGCGCCGCGTTCACGAGCTCGACCATCGCCACGTCGCGGCCGCCCAGCCGGTAGAGCACCCACGCCGGCCCCGTGCCCAGCGGCCGCAGGCTGAGCACGCTCGGGAACTTCTCGAAAAGCGCGGCGGCGAACGTGCGCTGCTCCAGGCGCACGACCCAGTCGTACGCCTCGTTGTGCGGGCCCCATGGCAGCCCGACCACGAACCAGAACGCGAGCCCGGCGAGCGCGAGCGCGACCAGCTCCGGCCGGAACGGCTCGAGCGCCCCGGGCTGGCGCACGGCGGAACGCGGGGTCAGCGCGGTTCCTCGTCGCCCGCCATCCCCAGCTCGGCTTCGGTCTCGACGAAGATGTGGCGCGCCTCCTCGAACTGCTCGGAGGAGGGCGGCACGGGGCGTCCGTCCTCGTCCTCGCCGAGCTGCACGATGCCCTGGTGCTCGAACAGCGCGCGCGCCGCCTCCGCCGCCTCGCGTGTCTCGAAGCTGAACGGGACGTACTCGCCGTCACGCCCCAGCATCTCGAGCCGCCACGGCGCCTCGTCGGCCGCGCCGTGCACGACGCGCGCGCCGCGCACGTCGCCCTTGCGCCACGACATGGCCAGCGCCTTCTCGGCGCGGAGCGTCGCCGACTTGATGCCGGCGCCCACCTTCCACCCCTCGCCCTCCTCCTCGGGCGGGAGCAGGCGTACGACATGGCGGTCGGGCACGAGCGCGTGCCCGTCACTGGTCACCGCCACGACCAGGTGGTCGGGCACGCCGTGGTCGTCGTCGTCCCCGTCTCGACTCTCGCGGGGCTCGTCCGCGAGCGGGCCGGGCCCGGTACCGTAGCCGGCCGGCGGGGGAGGCGCCACGGTGGTCGTGGTGCCGCGCATGGCCCGGAACAGCAGCGACAGCACGATCACCACGCCGATCGCGGCCAGCCCGCCGAGCAGGCTGGAGTCCATCAGAAGTCCGCCGGCTCGGCGTAGTCGCCGAACACCTCGCGCAGGGCACCCCGGATCTCGCCCTCGGTGGCGTAGGCGCGCGCCGCGTCGAGAATGCGCTCCATCAGGTTCGCCTCGCCGGGCGCCGTGCGCGCGGCGGCGGTGAGCGCCTGCAGCGCCTGCGTGGTGGCGCGCTCGTGGCGCTTGCGCCGGACCTCGGCGATGCAGCGCTTCTGCTCCTCCTCGACCTCGTCGCCGATGTAGAGGATCGGGATCTCGAGCTTCTCGTCGGGCTCCACGTACTCGTTGATGCCGACGAGGACGCGCTGTTTGCGTTCCATCTCCTGCTGGTACTGGTAGGCGGCAGCGCCGATCTCGCGCTGGAAGAAACCCTGCTCGATGCCGCGCACGACGCCGCCCAGGCCGTCGATCTGCCGGAAGTAGTCCTCGGCCTGCTCCTCGAGCCGGTTCGTGAGGTGCTCGACGTAGTAGGAGCCCGCGAGCGGGTCCACGGTCTCGGTGACGCCGATCTCGTGGGCGATGATCTGCTGCGTGCGCAGCGCGATCTTGACAGCCTTGTCGCTCGGAAGCGCGATGGTCTCGTCCATCGAGTTCGTGTGCAGCGACTGGGTGCCGCCCAGCACCGCCGCCAGCCCCTCGAACGCCGTGCGGACGATGTTGTTCTCCGGCTGCTTGTCCCACAGCGAGCAGCCGGCGGTCTGGGTGTGGAACCGCATGAGCCAGCTCTCGCGCCGCTTCGCGCCGTAGCGCTCGCGCATGTGCCGCGCCCAGATGCGTCGCGCCGCGCGCAGCTTGGCGATCTCCTCGAAGAAATCGAGGTGGCTGTTCCAGAAGAACGACAGCCGGGGAGCGAACTCGTCCACGTCGAGGCCGCGCTTCATGCACTCCTCGACGTAGGTGAACCCGTCGGCCAGCGTGAACGCCAGCTCCTGCGCCGCCGTCGAGCCCGCCTCGCGGATGTGGTAGCCGGAGACGCTGATCGTGTTCCACTGCGGCACGCGCCTGGTCGCGAACTCGATCAGGTCCACGATGATGCGAAGCGACGGCTCGGGCGGGAAGCACCAGCACTTCTGGGCGATGTACTCCTTGAGGATGTCGTTCTGGAGCGTGCCGCGCAGGTTCGCGAACGGCACACCCTTCTTCTCCGCGTTCGCGAGGTAGAAGGCGAACAGGATGCTCGCCGGCCCGTTGATGGTCATGGACGTGGAGATGGCGCCGGGGTCGATGCCGTCGAGCAGGATCTCCATGTCGCGCAGCGAGTCGATCGCCACGCCGCACTTGCCGACCTCGCCGTGCGACTTCGGGTGGTCGCTGTCGTAGCCCATGATCGTGGGGTTGTCGAACGCGATCGAGAGCCCGGTCTGCCCGTGCTCGAGCAGGTAGTGGTAGCGGGCGTTCGACTCGCGCGCGGTGCCGAAGCCCGCGAACTGGCGCATCGTGAACATGCGGCCGCGGTACATGGTGGGGTGGATGCCGCGCGTGAACGGGTATTCGCCGGGCACGGCGAGGTCGCGCGCGAGATCCATCCCCGCCAGGTCCTCAGGTCCGTAGAGCGGCGCGATGGGCTCGCCCGAGATGGTGTACGGGTGGAGGTCCTTCCGTTCGCGCGCTCTCGGGTACCTCGCGTCGAACTCGCGACGCATCGCGGCGAAGGCCCCGTTCGCGCGCGGTCCGCCCGCGGACCGGACCGGGGCCGGCGCCCGGAGGGCGGCGGCGCCCGTGTGGGCGCCGCGCGGGCCGCGGCCTCGGGGGCTCCTGCGGGCCGGGGTCTTGGGCGTCTCGGTCGCCATCGGGGCCGCTCCTGGCGGGGGTCTCCGGCGCGCGGCGCGACGGGCGCACGCGTGTGAACCGAACGAGCCTAAGCGCCGCGTCGAACGGGGGTCAAGGCCCCGCGCCGCTCACCCGCCCTCCGCCTTCCGCATCACGAACAGCTTCCCGCCCGCCCAGCACTGCGGGATGGCGAGCGCGGCCAGCAGGATCGGGTACCAGCGCGGGCCGAGGCCCCGGTCCCAGGTGGCGAGGACGCCCGCCAGACCGAGCAGCGTGCCCACGTAGCCCAGCATCATGGCGTGCTTCATGGGCTCCCGCGGCGCGACCCGCGCGGTGAGCCACGCGCCGGCGACGCCGATCACCACCCGGTAGGCCGTCGCCAGCACCGCCAGCGCGTCGCTCATCGGCCGGCCCGCGGGCGGGTAGACGCCGGCCATGTGCAGCGCGATGTCCACGAGCGTCGTGACGACGAGGACGAACAGGACGCCGGTGACGACCGCCCACACCGATCGGAGCTTCATGTGCGCGTCCCCGCTCGCGCCGTCAGGCGCCGACCGGCGGCTGCGAGGCCGCCACGGGGTGCTCGAAGTGCAGCTCGACGCCGCCGACCCAGCCCGCGACCAGGTTGTAGAGCATGGCCATCAGCAGGGTCCCGAGGAATCCGATGCCGCCGTAGAAGATGGGCATGAAGATGAGCGCGCCGGCCCCGAAGAAGAGCCCGAAGAACGGTCCTCCCGCCTCCTGGCTCGCGAATCCCCCCAGCAGCGAGGCGAGCGCGAGGAAGCCCCCCGCCACCAGCCCGATCATCGCGTACACGACGCCCGAGACCTTCGCGACCGAGAGCGGCCCGATCCGACGCAGGACCATGGACACCTCCGCGTGAGTGGATGATACGACCCGAGATCACACCCGGACAGTTGCATCACACGTGCCGCGCTCGCGCTCACCAGCGGGCAGAACGCGGTGGTCGCGATCACCTGGACCGGATCGTGGCTCCACCCGGCGCTGGTCCGGCGCGCGAGCAGCGCGAGCAGGAGCAGCGCGAACAGCAGGGCGAGCAGGAACGTGCGGACGCGATGCGTCGTGAACGTCATCGGGACACCTCCCCGGAGGCGGACCGGTCGGGCGCGGACGCCCGTGTCGGGAGCATCTCACCATCGTGCCGGTGCGTCAGCAGCAAAAACCGCCGGCGCGGATGCCGGGTACGGCTCCTTCAAGCGCGGCCCGGATCCTGTTCCCGGGCCGAGGCCACCATCGCGCGGAGCACGCGCCAGCCCGTCCAGAGGATCGCGGCGTGAATGACGATCCAGATGCCGAAGACCATGGGCGCGTAGCCGCGCGAGATCATGTAGCCGTCGAAGGCCAGGCCGCGCGCAACCTCGACGGCGAGGACGGCCCACACCAGGGATCGGGCGGCTCCGGGCGTGCGCGATGCGTACAACATCGCCGCGCCGAGGGCCCCGACCTCAAGGCCGAAGCCCACCCAGGTGTCCACTAGGAAGCCCGCCAGCGGATCGCCGGCCGCGGCCCGATCGAGGGCATCCTTCGGGCCGGCGGCGACGATCGGCGCACGCACGACGGCCATCACCACGGCGTTCAGCAGGTAGAACGCGCCGACGATCCTGAGCCACCACCGCATCCCGTTCATGCACCCTCCCTCGAGTCCCCGGTGTCCGCCGCGCGACCGGAGAGTCCCTCCCGCGCGTGACGCGCGGACCGCCCTCGTCGAGACGTCGTCATCGGGGCCGCCAGCTCCCTTCCTGTTCGCGCTTCGGACTGCTCGCGAGCACGATCGGCGGGCCCCCGCCGGAGACCGGCACGGCGAGCAGGTCGATGTCCCCCTGCGCGCCCGACTCGACCGCCGCGGTGTAGGTGATCCAGCGTCCGTCGGGGGACCAGCGCGGGTACCAGTTGTCGCCGCACGCCACGAGCGTGCGGCGCTGCGTGCCGTCGCGGGCCATCACGTGCAGCGCGGACGAGCTGTCGTCCGCCGAGTGGAACGCGATCCACCGCCCGTCCGGCGAGAACGTCGGCGAGCCGTTGTAGAGGCCGCGTGCCTCGTCGTTCGTGAGCCGCCGCTCGTTGCGGCCGTCGGCGCCGGAGACGAAGACGTCCGCGCCCTTCCCGGCCTTCCGCGAGTAGACGAGCCAGCGGCCGTCCGGCGACCATGTCGCGCCCGCGGACGTGTGGAGCGACTCCTTCACCAGCCGCCGCTGGTCCGAGCCGTCCGCGCCCATGGTGTAGAGATGCGGGGCGCGCGCCGTGTCGCCCTCCTCCATGCGCCACGACGTGAACACGATGGTCCGTCCGTCGGGCGACCACGCCGGCAGGTAGTCGGGCTCCGGGTGCGTGGTGAGCTGGCGCTGCTCCGAGCCGTCCGCGCGCATCGTCCAGATGTCCAGCTTGCCCGCGCGATTGCTCTGAAACGCGACACGCGAGCCGTCCGGCGACCACACCGGCCAGTTGTCGGTGGACTCGTGGTTCGTGAGGTTCATCCAGTCCGGCCCGCCCGCCCGGCGAAGGTAGACTTCCGTGTTCCCGTCCCGGCTCGAGCTGAACAGCAGGTCCGCGCGCTCCGGCGACCACGCCGGACGGCCCCTGGCCGCGACGCACGCCAGCGCCACCACGATCGTCCCCCCCCCACGGCCACGTCCGCCTCACGGTTCCCTCCCGGATTGGGCGGCGCGCGCCCGGCCCGCCTCGCGCAGGATGCGGACGCCGCCCCGGATCACGACGAGCGCGATGAGCGCGCCGACCAGGAGGTCGGGGAGGCGGCTGCCCGACGCCATCACCAGCGCCCCCGACAGCATGACGCCCAGGTTCGCGATCACGTCGCTCGAGGTGAAGATATACGACGCGCGCATGTGCACGCCGCCGCGGCGGTGCCTGGCCAGGATCACGAGACAGGTCGCGTTCGCCGCGAGCGCCAGCGCGCTCACGCCCAGCATCAGCGCGCTGACCGGCTCGCTGCCGACCACGAGGCGGCGGGCGACTTCGAGCACGACGCCGCACCCGAGCGCGAGCTGAAGGACGCCGCTGGCGGCGGCCGCGTTCGCCTGGAGGCGGCGCGAGCGGCCCACGGCGTGGAGCGCGAGCCCGTAGACGAAGGCGTCGGCGAGCATGTCGAGCGCGTCGGCGAGCAGCCCCGTGGACTCGCCCCACCAACCGGTCACGGTCTCGACCACGAACAGGGCCGTATTGATCGTGAGCAGCTTCCCGAGCGCGGCGCGTTCGGGAGCCGTCGGAACGCTATGCGGTTCCGTCGGTTCCCCCGTCCGCCGCGAGCCTCGCCGCCACCTGGTTCGGCGTCTCGCGACGGTCGGCGAGCGCGGCGAGCGCCCGCTCCCACTCCCCACGCGGCACACGGTCGCGGAACCGCGTCCACAGCCGCTCGCGCAGGAGCGACTCCAGCACCTGCTCGAGCCGCCGCCGGCGGCGACGTTCCAGCGCGCCGCTCGCCGTGAGCCATTCGAGGTGCTGCTCGAACCGGTCCACGAGCTCGGGGATGCCTCTCCCGAGCGACGCGGCCGCCAACTGCACCGGGATCGCCCAGTCGCTCGTGCGGGCGCGCAGGTGGAGCGCCGAGCGGATGGCCTGCGCGGCGCGATCGGCGCCCTCGCGGTCCGACTTGTTGATCACGAACACGTCGGCGATCTCCATGAGCCCCGCCTTCATCGCCTGCACCGCGTCGCCCGACTCGGGCACGAGCACCACCGCCGTGGTGTCGGCGGTCTCGGCCACCTCCAGCTCGCTCTGCCCCACGCCCACCGTCTCGATGAGGATGCGCCCGAAACCCGCCGCGTCGAGCACGTCGCACGCCTGCGCGGTGTGCACGGCGAGGCCGCCCATGCTGCCGCGCGTGGCCATCGAGCGGATGAACACGCCGTCGTCGCCCGAAAGCTCGTTCATGCGAACGCGATCGCCGAGCAGCGCGCCGCCCGAGAAAGGGCTCGTCGGGTCCACCGCGACCACCGCCACCGTCTCGCCGCGCGCGCGGTACTCGAGCGCGAGCTTGGTGACGAGCGTGCTCTTCCCCGCGCCGGGCGGCCCGGTGATGCCGAGCCGGTGCGCGCGACCGGTGCGGCCGAAGCAGGCGTCGAGCAGCGCCGGGACATGCGGGTGCTCGTTCTCGACCCACGACAACGCGCGGGCGAGGGGCACGCGCTCCCCGGCGAGCGCGCGTCGGACGAGGTCTTCGGGAGCGGGATCGAGGGTCATCCGTCGATCATGCCCCGGCTCACCTCGGGATCGCGAACGTCACGCCCAGCCGGCCCTGGATGTAGGCGGGCTCGATCGTCACCGCGCCGTCCCCGAGCTGCTGCGGCACGCCGTACTGCTTCAGGAACCGCACGCCACCGTCCACGCCCCAGCGCCCGAGGTTCAGGTGCAGGCCGGTCCCCGCGGACCAGCCGAACGCGGCCTCGTGCTGGTCGCTCAGCAGCTGGTTGATGGAGTTCTCGCGGTTGAAGTCGTCCGGCACCACGACCTTCGTGCTGATGCCGTACACCACGAGTCCGACCGCGAGGTTCGCGTACGGCTCCAGCAGGCCGCGGCCGTGCGGGCCCAGCTCGCCCCCCACGAAGAACCGGCCGTAGTACTGGTCGGTGTGCTGCTCGACCCGGAGCCCCGTGAGGCCGTCGCGGAACTCGGTCACGGTCGAGAGCAGGCTCGAGAACTCGAGCCCGCCGATCACCGCGAGCAGCCCGCCGGTTCCGTCCACCGGCCACGACACGTCCACGCCGCCGCCCCAGCCCGGCCGCGCGAAGTCGCGCGCCGCGCGGTCGGACGGGTCCATGCGGCTCACGTACAGGCCGGCGCGCGGCCCCAGGGCCCAGGCCGGGGTCGCGGACAACACCAGGACGAGCAGCTGGAGCAGGCGGAGGTGGCGGCGCATGGCGCCCTCCCGGGGAGGGCGGGGGGACGCGTCCGGGTGGCGCCCTCGCCAGCACCGGGAGGATGCCGGGCACGGCGCGGGACCGCTCACGCCGCGCCCTCGCTCGGGTGTCGCTCGCGGCCCTGCCCCTCGCGCGGCAGGGACTCCAGCACGCGGCGCGCGATCTCCTCCGCCGCGCGCGGGCGGGCGAGGCGCGCCGCGGCCTCGCGCGCGCGGGCGAGCGCGGCCGGGTCGTCGAGCCAGCGCTGCACCGTCGCCGCCACCGTGTCGAGCGAGTCGGCGTGGACGGCCGCGCCGCCCGCCTCCAGGAAGCGCGCGTTGCCGACCTCCTGCCCGGGGGTCGGACGGAACACCACCAGCGGCGTGCGCTTGACCAGCGACTCGGCGCAGGTGAGACCGCCCGCCTTGCTCACCACCATGTCCGCGGCCTCGAGCAGCAGGTCCACGTGCGGCGTGAACGGCATGGCGCGGAGCCGGCCGCCGAAGCGCGGCGCGGCGGTCTGCAGCTCGCGCTGGAGGCGTGCGTTCGTGCCGCACAGCACCAGGACCTGGGGGGACTCGGGGAGCGAAGCGAGCCGCTCGGCCAGCTCCTGCATCGGGCCCACGCCGCCGCCGCCGCCCATCACCAGCACCAGCGGGCGGCCGGGCTCCAGCCCGAAGCGCGTGCGCACCGCCTCGCGCCCGTGCTCGACCGCGAAGCGCGAGTCCACCGGGATGCCGGTGACCTCGATGCGCTCGCGCGGCACGCCGTGGGCGGCCAGTTCCCCGGCCACCTGGTCGCTCGCGACGTAGTAGCGGTCCACGTGCGGATAGGCCCACAGCGGGTGCGCCGTGTAGTCGGTGATCACCACGTGCAGCGGCACGTCGAGCCGGCCGCGGCCGCGGATCGGGTACAGCGCCTCGACCGGCAGGAAGTGCGTGCAGACGATCGCGTCCGGCCGCTCTCGCTCGACCACGCGCACGAGCTGGCGGAGCGCCAGCCGGTCGAGCGCCTCGCGCGCCGGGCCGGCGCTGCGGTTGACGCGCTCCTGCGCCCACAGCGTGTAGAGCGCGCCCCACAGCCGAGGCGCCCGCTGGGCCATGGCGTTGTAGCCCTGGGAGTACGTGGTGCGGTAGAAGCGCGAAGCGAACACGAGCGTGTCCACCTCGCGCACCTGCGCCCCGGGCGCGAGCGTGGCGAGCACGCGCGCGATGGCCACCGCCGCGCTCCTGTGCCCGCTGCCGGCGGTGGCGTGCAGGATGGCGATGCGCGGGCCCGCGCCGGACGAGAGCGTCTCGATCGCCACCACGCCGCCGCCCGCGGCCGGGAACAGCACCTCCTGGCCGGCCGCGCGGACGCGCAGCCTCAGCCGCCGCCGCCACCACGCGCGCTGCGCGCGGAGCCGCGCGCGCCAGTGCGTGGAGAGCCGGGGCAGGCGAAGTCGGCCGAATCGGGGCAGGCGCACCATGGTTCAGCCGGTGATGGCGTTCCGGTGGTGGGTGATGCGCGCGCCGGTGGCGTCGAGGTCGATGGCCACCACGTCCACGCGCGGGTAGCGGCTGCCGCACTGCTCGAGCGCGCGCGCGGCCCGGCGGAGGCGCTCGCGCTTCACGCGGTCGAGCGTCTCGCCCGCGGAGCCGTAGTCGCCGCGCGACCGGAACCGCACCTCGACCAGCACCCGCGACGGCCCGTCGTCCACCACGAGGTCCACCTCCACGCCTCCCAGTCGCACGTTGCGCGCCACGCCCCGGCAGCCCAGCAGCTCGAGGTACGCGGCGGCGAGCGTCTCGGCCGCCCGCCCGCGATCCTGTGCGGATCCCATGGCTCCGCTCCCGAGGGGGCGGGTCGTCGGGGAGCCGCAATGTAGCACGGGCGTCCGGGGCGACCGCTCAGGCCAGCGGCAGCTCCAGCTCGGCCACCGGCGCGAACGTCCAGCGGTGGAGCGGGCACGGCCCGTGCGCGCGCAGGGCCTCGAGGTGCGCGGCGGTGCCGTAGCCCTTGTGGCGCGCGAAGCCGTACGCGGGCCAGACCCGGTCCAGCCGCTCCATGATGCGGTCGCGCACCACCTTGGCGAGGATGCTCGCGGCCGCGATCGAGAGGCAGCGCGCGTCGCCGCCGATGACCGCGCGCTGCTCGGCGGCGATCCCGCCCACCGACTCGTGACCGTCCACCAGCACCAGCTCGGGCGCCACCGCGAGCCGCGCCACCGCCCGCGCCATCGCCGCGTGCGTGGCGCGGCGGATGTTCACGCGGTCGATGGCGCGTGGCCCGGCCACCGACCACGCGAACGCCCGGGCCCTCGCGAGGACCCGGGCGTAGAGCGCTTCACGCCGCTCGGCGGTCAGCTGCTTGCTGTCGTCGAGCCCGTCCCAGGGCTCGTCCAGGTCCAGAACCACCGCCGCCGCCACCACCGGACCGGCGAGCGGGCCCCGGCCCGCCTCGTCCACCCCCGCCACCGCGGTGCGCGGGCCGGCCAGGCGCGCTTCCTCGCGCGCGAGCCGGCGCCAGCGCGCGAGCGTCATTCGGCGGCGCTGGCGGCTCCGGAACGGTCCTTGAGGCGCGCTGCCTTGCCCTTCTTCTTGCGCAGGTAGAAGAGCTTGGCGCGGCGCACCTGCTTCTGCTCGGACGGGATGACGGTGATGCTCGCGAGCGTCGGCGAGTGGAGCGGGAACGTGCGCTCGACGCCGATGCCCTCCGAGATCTTCCGGACGGTGAACGTCTTGCGCATGCCGGCGCCGCGGACGTTCGTGACCAGGCCGCGGAACTTCTGCTGGCGCTCCTTGTCGCCCTCGATGACGCGCACCATCACCTCGACGGTGTAGCCGGGGCGGAGCGCCGGGCGGTCGGCCTTGAGCTGGGCGTTCTCGATCTTTTCAAGCAGGCCCATGACGGGCTCCTTTCAGCGGGGAGTCGCCCGCGGGCGGCCTCGCGCAGCGCGGGGCCCGGCGGGTCTCAGGAAGCAGCGGCGCAGTATAAGGGAGCCCGGGCGGCCGTCTCAAGACCTTATTCTGACTCGATTTGGCCGAATTTCCCGCGATTTCCTGCGGGCCCGGTCCGCGGTGCCGGAGCAGGACGGCCACGGCCATGCCCGGCCGGGGGTGCGGCTCGGCGTGACGCCCGGTCCCGGCGCCTCAGTCCGCGGGGTCCGTGTCCCGGCCGCGCGACACCCAACCGGGCGCCGAGTCCGTGGCCTCGCGGAGCATCAGGTTGAGCTGCCGTCCCACAGCGACTCGGGGCAGGCGCGGACGGCGTTCTCCAGCATGTCCACCGCCGCGCCGAACTGCCGCTCCACCGCCGACCGCAGCGATCCACCGCTCACGAGGCGAGCTCGCGGGCGAACAGCTTCAGTTCGTCGCCCGTCCCGGGCTCGCGCACGAGCCGTTCGAGGCGGAAACCGGCATCCTCGATCACGCGATGCGAGGCGACGTTGTCGGTGGTCGCGATCGCCACCACGCGCGCGAGCCCGAACCGTGTGCGGGCCAGCTCCAGCACGGCGGCCACGGCCTCCCGCGCGTAGCCGCGGCCGCGATGGCGCTCGAGGAACGCGAACCCCACGTCCACGTGCTCCAGCCAGTCGCGCCGGAGGAGTCCGGCGAGCCCGAGCGGCTCGCCGGTCGCGGACGACTCCACCAGCCACAGGCCGAAGCCGTGCTTCGCGTAGCCTCCGTCGCGGACCTTGTCGATGTAGCCCCGGGCGGCCTCGTCCGAGTGCACGTTCCGGTCACCGATGAAGCGGAGCCACGCCGGGTCGTTCACGAGCTCCCGGATGAACGGGGCGTCGTCGTGCGTGAGCTCGCGGACCGTCAGGCGGGACGTGGTGGCCGGCTGCATGGCGCTCAGGATACCGGCGTCGGGCCGAGGCTTCGAACGCCTTCCGGATCCAGCCGAGGAGCTCGGCGTCCACCTCGGGAACGCTCGCGAGCCGCACTCTGTTCGCGAGCTGGATCGCGACCGCATGCTCCTCACTTGCCGTGGGGAGCCTCCGATCGGTTCGAGCGCCCGCGCGGCGGTGCCGCGCGGACAAGGGGTTACGAGCGGGCCATGGTCGCGGGCGCGCCCGCCCCGGGCGAGCGCCGTCCGACGGGCGCGGGAATCCTGCGCTCAGGCTCGGGGAGCCGCCTTCCGGTCCGTGACGAGCAGCGCCACCGGGATGCTGAACGCGAGCCCGCCGGCGAGCGACAGCACCACGAACCACCCCCACGCGAGCCGGCTGCCGCGCAGGCGGACGAACGTCCAGGCGAGGAGCCCCGTGACGAGCAGCGCCTCGATCATCAGCGCCCAGGCGATGGGGTCGCCGAGCGCGCGCTCGAGCAGGTCCGGCCTCGCGAACACCACGTACAGGAACACGCCGTTCAGTCCCGCCCCACCGATGACCGCGAGCGCGACGAGCGCCAGCCGCTCGGCGCGCGAGAGCCGTGTCTCCGAATCCATGCGACCTCCCGGGAGTTGGACCGATGTGCGGCGCCGGAGCGTCGGACCCCAGGCGGCGCGGGTGCGCACCGATCCGCGCCCGCCCGCCGGTGCCGCGCCGCACCCAGGGCCGGCAGCATACCGCCGCCGCGCTTTGTCGCCCGCGGGCGGCATCCCCTACCCTTCCGCGCATGTTCTCCCGCAGCCGGCAACTGTTCGCGACCGGCATGTTCGTCGTGGACGCGCTGCTCATCGCCGGCGCCTGGCTCGGCGCCTACTGGCTCCGCTTCCACGCGCTCGGCCTGCCCACACCGCTCGGCGTGCCGCCGCTCTCGCTCTACCTGTGGAGCGGCGCCGTGCTCACGCCCACGGCGCTGCTCGTGCTGCGCGCGTTCCGGCTCTACCGCTCGGCGCGCACGTCGCGGCTCGGGGTGGAGCTGCTCGCCGTGGTCCAGGCCATGGTGGTGGTCGCGGCCATCGCCGGCGTGGGCTCGTTCTACACGAAGGGCGAGCTGTCGCGCTCGACCATCGCCATCTTCCTCGGGCTCGGCACGGCGCTCCTGGGCGGCGTGCGCGTGGCCGCGAGGCTGGCGCTGCGCGCGGCGCGGCGGCGCGGGAAGAACCTGCGCCATATCCTGGTCGTCGGCACCGGGGAGCCCGCGCGCATGCTGCTCAAGAAGATCCGCCGCCACCCCGACTACGGGCTCCAGGTGCACGGACTCGTCGCGTCCGACACCGCCGAGGTGGGACGGACCGTGTACGACGTCCCGGTGACCGGGACGGTCGCGGACCTGCCGCGGCTGCTCGCGAGCGTGCAGCCGGAGCTCGTCTACGTCGCGCTCGAGCGCCGCGAGTGGGAGGCCGAGGCACAGGCGCTGGCGCTGCTCGCCGACTCGACAGTGGCGGTGCGGCTCGTGCCGGACCTCACCCAGGCGTTCCGCCTGAACCCGAGCGTCGAGGACTTCGACGGGATGCCGGTGGTGCTGGTCACGGAGAGCCCCGAGCAGGGCTGGAACGCCGTGGTCAAGCGCGCGTTCGACCTGGCGTGCTCCGGCGTGGGGCTGGTGCTGGTCTCGCCGCTCCTGCTCGTGCTCGCGATCCTAGTGAAGCTCGACTCGCCGGGGCCCGTGTTCTACGCGCAGGAGCGCGTGGGCCTGAACGGCCGCCGGTTCCGCATGTTCAAGTTCCGGAGCATGCGCGTGGGCGCGGACGCGAGCGGCGCGGAATGGACGGTGAAGGACGACCCTCGCCGCACCCGGCTCGGCACCACGTTGCGGAAGCTGTCGCTCGACGAGCTGCCCCAGCTCTGGAACGTGTTCATGGGCGACATGAGCCTCGTCGGCCCGCGCCCGGAGCAGCCCCGGTTCGTGGAGGAGTTCCGCGGCTCGATCCCCCGCTACATGCTGCGCCACCACGTGAAGGCCGGCATGACCGGCTGGGCGCAGGTGCACGGCCTGCGCGGCGACACGCCGCTCGAGGACCGCATCCGCTACGACCTCTACTATCTCCAGAATTGGTCGCTGTGGTTCGACGTGCGCATCCTGTTCATGACCGTGGCGCGCGTGTTCAAGGACGCGAGCGCGTACTGACCGCGGGCGGCGTCAGCCGCGCGGGCCGAACCGCCGCTCGATCTCCTCCGCCAGCCGCTCCGCCTGCGCCTCGCGGGCGTACTCCTGCTCCACGAGGCGCCGCGCCCGCCCGGCCCGCTCGCGCGAGCGCGCCGGGTCGGCGATCGCCTCCTCGAGGCCGCGCGCGAGCGCGCCGGCGTCGCCGGGCGGCACGACCACGGCGACGTCGCGCTCGCGCAGCAGATCCGCCGCCCAGCCGCGGCCCGCGTGCACCACCGGACGGCGCGTGGCGAAGTACTCGAACGTCTTGGCCGGGAACACGATGTCGTCCAGCGTGGGCGTGGCCTTCGTGTGGTTCACGAGCACGTCGCTCGCGCGATAGACCGCCGCCAGCTCGGCGGGGTCGGTGACGTAGCCGCAGAGCCGCACGTTCGCGTGGCCGCCGTCCCGGAGCCGCGCCTCGATGGCCGGTCGCTCCGGGCCGTCGCCCACCAGCACGAAGTCCACGTCGGGCAGACGGGCCGCCACGTCCACGAGGATGCCGATGCCGTGGTTGTAGCCCATGAGGCCCGCGTAGGTGACGCGCGGCCTGCCCGTGCGCGGCGGCGGCTCCGGGAACGCCTCGAGCAGCTCGCGCGCGACGCCGTTCGGGATGGTCACCATGCGCCCGGCCGGAACGCCCTGGCGGCGGAGCACGCCGGCGAGGCCCTCGGTGGCGGCGATCACGAGGTCGGCGCGGCGGAGGATGCGCAGCATCAGGCCCTCGAGCGCGCCCAGGAGCCATCGCTGGCCTCCCCCGGCAGGCACGCTCTCGCGCGCGTAGCGCCAGGTGAGGTCGCGCACGTCCCACGCGAAGCGCGCGCCGCGGAGCCGTGCCGCGGCCCAGGCGAGCGGGCCGAGGAACATGCTCGGCGTGCTCACGATCACGAGGTCGGCGCCGCCGCCGGCCGAGGCGACGAGCGCCACGCTCATCGCGATCTCGCGCAGCGCGCGGAGCGCGAGCGACGTGCCGTGCGGCCGGAACGCGGGCCGGCGCCGGACGCGGCACCCGCGCGCGGCGTCCTGCGCGCGCCAGTCGACGCCCGCGTAAAGGCGCGCATCCGGGTAGCCGGGCTCGAGCGTGGCGACCGTGAGCGCGTGCCGCCGGGCGAGCGCCTCCGCGAACGCGCCCACACGGTTCGCGCCGGCCGCGGTCTCGGGCGGGAAGTGCTGGGTGACGAGCAGAACCTTCACGCGCGGGCGGCCCCCGCCACACGGCGATAGAGCGCGAGCAGCTCGTTCGCCTCGCGCTCCCAGTGGAGCTCGGCCACGATGGCGGCGCGGCCCGCGGCACCCATGGCCTGCGCCTCGTCGGGGTGCGCGAGCAGCCGCTCGATGGAGCGCGCGATCGCGTCCGGGTCCGCGGGGTCCACGAGCAGGCCCGCGCCGGCGAGCACCGGCTCCCACGCGGCAAAGCGCGAGGCCACCACGGGCAGGCCCGCGGCCATGTACTCGAACATCTTGATCGGGAGCGAGTCGAGGTGGTTGGGCGCGGGCTGGAGCGTGAGGAGCCCCACGCGCGCCTCGCCGAGCAGCTCCAGGACCCGCTCGCGCGGGCACCAGCCGAGGTGGCGCGTGCGCGCCCACCCGGGCTCCCGCGCCAGCTCCTGCTCCAGCGCCGGCGGGTCGAAGCGACCCGCGAGCCACAGCTCGGCGCCGAGCGAGGCGTCCACCCGGGCGATGGCGCGAACCATCTCGCGCGCGCCGCGGATCCGGTTGAGACCGCCGAGGTAGAGCACGACCGGCCGCCGCCCGCCGAGCGGCACCGCCGGGCGCACGGGGAACTCCGCGAGGAGCGGAAGGTTGCGCACGAGCGAGGTGCGGCCGGGCGGGAAGCGCCTGGCGATGCCGGGCGTCACCGTGACCACGCCGTCCATGAGCGTGCACGCGCCGCGCTCGAGCACGTCCACGAGCCCGGCGAGCGCCCCGCGCAGGAACGCCGGGAGGTAGTGCTTGCTCCGCACGTCGTTCGGCAGGTGCTCGTGCGCGTCGTAGATCACCCGAGCGCCGAGGAGCCTGAGGAGCAGCGCGTGCGGCAGCAGTTCCGGGTCGTGCACGTGCGCCACGTCGGGTCGGATCCGGCGTGCGGCGCCGAACACCCGCCACGCCGTGGCCAGCGCGCGCCGGACCCTCGAGCCCGGTCTCGGCACCGCCACGATGCGCACGCCGTCGCGCAAGACGTCCGTGTCGTGCGGGACGACCAGCGAGACGTCGTAGCCGGCGGCGGCGAGCGTGCGGCACTCCTTCTGGAACACGCGCGTGTCGAAGGCGTCGTGCGTGGTGGTGAGGTGCGCGACCCGGACGGCGGGGCGCCCGCTCACGAGAAGTCCGCCCCGGTCCGGTGCGCCCACTCGATCAGGTTCACCCAGCGCCAGGCGCGGAAGTCGCGGCGGGGCCGGCGTGCGAGGATGGCCCGCCACTCGGCGCGCAGCGGCTCCGGCCGGAGGGCGGGGACGCGGGCGAGGCGGGCGTCGGTGAGCAGGCCCTCCACGTGCGGCGCCAGGACCGGCAGCCAGTCCTGCTCGGGGGTCGCGAAGCCGATCTTGTCGCGCCGGTCGAGGATGGCGTCGGGCACGAGCCCGCGCATGGCCCGCCGGAACACCGCCTTCGAGACGCCGTCCCGGTCCACGATGTACGACTCGGGCAGGCTCAGCACGAAGTCGGCGAGCCCGGTGGTCAGGAACGGGACGCGACTCTCGATGGAATGCGCCATCGAGTTCCGGTCCTCGTAACGGAGCAGCATCGGCAGGCTCGAGTGGGTCGTGGCGCGCACGAGCTGCTCGCGCAGCACCTCGCGCGAGGCGCCGAACGTGTACTTGGCCGGCTGCAGCCGCACGCCGCGCTCCGCGAACCAGCGCGCGTCGAGCCAGGCCGGCACGAGCTCCTGCCCGACGAGCCGGCGGAACGGCGCCTGCACGGCGGGGGGAAGCAGGAACTCGCCCGCCCACAGGAGCAGCGCGCCCCGCCCGGGCGCCGCCGAGGCGCGCCGCGCGAATCCCACCGCCTCCGCCAGACGACCCTGCCGCACGAGCGAGGCGAGCCGCGCGGCCGCGAACGTGTGGTAGCCGCCCAGCAGCTCGTCCGCGCCCTGGCCGTCGAGCATGACCTTGATGCCCTGCTCGCGCGCCAGCCGGAACACGCGGTGCTGGGCGTAGATGCTCGTGCTCCCGAACGGCTCGTCCTGCGCGGCGAGCAGTGGCCCGAGGTCGGCAAGCAGGTCTCCCGCGCTCGCGCGCGTCCTGTGCACGACGGCCCGTGACGCCCCCGCCGCCAGCTCCACCCAGCGTTCCTCGGAGAGCGCCGGGTCGTCGGCCACGTAGCTGAACGCGTGCAATTCGAGCCTCGGCTCGAGCGCGCGCATGGCCCCGACGATGGCGCTCGAGTCCACGCCGCCCGAGAGCGCCGCGCCCACCGGCACGTCGCTCCTCAGGTGAAGCCGCACGCTGTCGAGGAAACGCTCCCGCAGCTCGTCGGCGGCCTGCTCGAACGTGCCGGCGAAGCGCCGCACGGGGTCCGGCGCCCAGTAGCGCTGCGCGGGCCCGGGACGCGGCTCGTCGAGCGGCACCTCCATCCAGTGCCCCGGCGGGAGCGAGCGGATCGCGGCGAACATCGAGCCGTCGCCGTGGTCGGTGAGGCCGAAGCGCAGGTAGTCGTAGACCCGCTGCGCGTCCACGCGCCGCGAGACCTGCGGCAGCGCCAGCAGCGCCTTCGGCTCCGAGGCGAACGCGAACCCTCCGGGCCAGCTCGCGTGCTGGAGCGGCTTGATGCCGAACGGGTCGCGCGCCAGCACGAGCCGGCGCCCGCCCACGTCGAGCAGCGCGAACGCGAACATGCCGGTGAGCCGCGGCAGCACGGCCGGCCCCCAACGGCGCCAGGCCTCGAGCAGCACCTCGGTGTCCGAGCGCGAGCGGAACCGCACGCCGTCGCGCTCCAGCTCGGCGCGCAGCTCCAGGTAGTTGTAGATCTCGCCGTTCAGGATCAGGTGGTGGCGGCCGTCCGCGCTCGACATGGGCTGCCAGCCCGCCGGCGAGAGGTCGAGGATCGAGAGCCGCCGGTGCCAGAGCACGGCGCGCGAGCCCTCAGTGATGCGGCCCGCGTCGCGGCCCACGTGCAGGCCGTCCTCCCCGAGCACGGCCACGCCCAGGTCGTCGGGCCCGCGGTGCGCGAGGCACTCGCCCCAGTCGCGCACGGTGGCGAGCGCCGGGCCAGGCGCGCCGAGGAAGCCTGCGATGCCGCACATCGGCGCCAATCTAGCGCGAGGGGCCGGGGACTTGAAACGCGCGCGCCACGCCCGTTAGCTGTGGGGGTGAGCGCGCCACCCGGAGTCGGTCTGCACGCCCCCCGCTCTCGCCGCCAGCGAGGGCGACAGGCGGGCCATGCGCGACGCAGCCCGGATGCCGGGCCCGCCATGTCCGTCACGGTCCGCCGATGACGCCCGCCGGCCCTCTGCGCGGGCTGTGGGAACGGTCGCGGGAGCCGGGCTCGTTCGCCCACGGCGTGCTCGCGCTCACGACCGGCACCACGCTCGCCCAGGTCATCCCGGTCGCGGCCGCGCCGGTCCTGTCGCGGCTCTACTCGCCGGCGGAGTTCGGGCTGTTCGCGCTCTACGCCGGCATCGCGGCGCTGTTCTCGGTGGTGGGGACCGGCCGCTACGAGCTGGCCATCGTGCTCCCGGCCGAGGAGGAGGACGCGGTGCAGCTCCTGGGGCTCTCGCTCCTGCTCGGCGTGGTCGTGGCCGCGGCCGCCGCGCTCGGCGTGGCGGTGTTCCGCGTGCCGCTCGCGGCCGCGCTCCGCTCGCCGGGGCTCGCGGTCTGGCTGCCGCTCCTGCCGCTGGCCGTGCTGCTCGCCGCGTCGGCGCAGGCGCTCGGCTACTGGCTCAACCGGCGCAAGGCGTACCCGCGCCTCGCCGCGAGCCGGATCCTCCAGGCCGGGGGCACCGCCCTGGTCGCCGTCGCGCTCGCGCGCGCCGGGCTCGGCGCGGGCGGGCTGATCCTCGGCGCGCTCGCCGGCCAGGCCCTCGCCACCGTGCTGCTCGCCGTGGTCTCGTGGGGGAGCCTGCGCGAGACCGGCGTCCGGCCCACGCGCCGCGGCATGCGCGCGCAGGCCGCCCGCTACCGGGACTTCCCGCGCGTCAACGCGCTGCACGCGCTGCTCGACAACGTGAACGTCTCGGGCAGCGTCATCCTGCTCGGCTGGTTCTTCAACCCGGTCGTGGTGGGTCAGTACTCGCTGGTCATGCGGGTGATCATGGCTCCGGTGACGCTCGTGGGCGCCGCCATCTCGCAGGTGTTCTACCAGCGGGCGGCCGACATCCACCAGCAGGGCGGCGACCTGCGCGGGCTCGTCCGTTCGTTGCTGTCGCGGACGGTGTGGATCGCGCTGCCCGCGGCGATCCTCATGTACGCCGCCGCGCCGGCGCTGTTCCCGCTCGTGTTCGGCGCGCAGTGGACCGACGCGGGCGGTTACGCGCGGCTCCTCGCGCCGTACATGTTCTTCCACTTCCTCGCCTCGCCGCTCGCGTTCCTCCCGTTCGTGCTCGACCGCCAGGTGCCGGCGTTCTTCCTGAGCATGACGGGCAACCTTCTGTTCCTCGCGTGCATCGCCGTGGGCGGCCGCGCTTACGTGCCCGAGCTCGGGTTCGGCCTGCTGTCGGCGGTCGTGGGCGCGTTCTTCATCGGCTACATCGCGTGGACGTACCGGATCGCGCGCCGATGATCCACCACCTGCTGCCGGCGTCGCCGTACACGCGGCGTTTCCTCGAGTTCCTCGCCGCCCACTCCGAGGCGTTCCCGCCCGGGCAGCACCGGTTCTGGCTCGAGTCGCCGCGGGACCCGGCGTTCCGGGCGGGCGAGGCCGGGCGCCTGCGCTGCGAGCGCGTCGGGTCGTGGGGCTTCCTGCGCGCGTTCCGCGCGCTCCGGCACGAGGACCGCGTCGTCATCCACCAGCTCAGCAATCCGCGCCTGCTCGCGTTCCTGTCCGTCGTCCGTGGAGCCGCGCGCCGGTGCGCGTGGGTCTACTGGGGCGGCGACGTCTACTACTTCCGCTACCGCCCGCGCGGCTGCGCCTCCGCGCTGCGCGAGCGGCTGCGCCGCGCGGTAATCCCCGCGATCCCGGTGGTCGCCGGCCTCGTGCCTGGCGACTTCGAGGTGCTGCGCGCGACCTACGGGACCCGCGCCCGGTACGTGTGCACGTTCTACCCGCTCCCCATGGACCCGCAGGCGCTCCAGCCGGTCGAACGCGCCGCGCCGCGCGGCGGACCCGTCACGCTCCTCGTCGGCAACTCGGGCGACCCGTCGAACGGCCACGCGTGGGTGCTGGAGGCGCTCACCCGTTTCCGCGACCGCGACGTCCGGGTCCTCGCGCCGCTCTCGTACGGGGACCGCGCCTACATCGCGTCGGTCATCGCGCTCGGGCGCGAGCGCTTCGGCGACCGCTTCACGCCGTTGACGGAGTTCCTGCCGCCGGAGCAGTATGCGCGCCTGCTCCGCGACGTGGATGCCGTCATCATGAATCACCCGTTCCAGCAGGGCCTCGGCAACATCGCCGCCCTGCTCCTGCTGGGGAAGAAGGTCTACGTGCGCAGCGACACCACCTCGTTTGGATGGCTCCAGGACCTGGGCGTCCGCGTGTTCGACACGCTGCAGCTCCCGGGGACCACGCTCGAGGAGCTGGCGGCGTTCGAGCCCGGGGCCGGGACCCGGAACTCCGCGCTCGTGCGGGCCCGCCTCGCGGAGTCCAACGCGGTCGCGGGCTGGCGCGAGCTGTTCGGCGCGCTCGGCGGCGCCTCGTGAGCGGGGCGCGGGGCGCGCGATGAGCCGCGTCGCCACGGAGAAGCGCGCGCTCGAGGACCTCGCGCTCTTCGGGGGCCCGCCGGCGTTCGCGGCGCCGCTCCATGTCGGGCGGCCCAACCTCGGCGACCGGAAGGCGTTCCTCGCCCGCGTCGAGGACCTGCTCGACCGGCGCTGGTTCACGAACAACGGCCCGTTCGTGCAGGAGTTCGAGAAGCGGCTCGCCGAGCACACCGGCGCCCGCCACTGCGTCGCGGTGTGCAACGCCACCATCGGGCTCGAGCTGGCGATCCGGGCGCTGGGCATGACGGGCGAGGTCATCGTGCCCTCGTTCACGTTCGTCGCCACCGCGCACGCGCTCGAGTGGCAGGGGATCATGCCGGTGTTCTGCGACGTGGACCCGCGCACGCACAATCTCGACCCCGACCGCGTCGAAGCTCTCGTGACCCCGCGCACGACCGGCATCATCGGCGTGCACGTGTGGGGCCGCGCGTGCGCCGTGGACCGGCTCACGGACATCGCGCGCGCGCGCGGACTCCGGCTCCTGTTCGACGCGGCGCACGCGTTCGCCTGCACCCACCGAGGCCGGCCGCTCGGCCGCTTCGGCGACGCGGAGGTGTTCAGCTTCCACGCCACCAAGTTCCTCAACAGCTTCGAGGGCGGCGCGATCACCACCCAGGACGACGAGCTGGCGGCGCGGCTCCGGCTCATGAAGAACTTCGGCTTCGCGGGCTACGACCGCGTCGTCCACCCGGGCACGAACGGCAAGATGACCGAGGTCTGCGCCGCCATGGGGCTGTCCTCGCTCGAGCGGCTGGACGAGCTGGTGGCGGTGAACCGCGACCGGCACCGCGCCTACGCCGATTCGCTCCGCGGCGTGCCCGGGCTCTCGGTGCTCGCGTACGACCCGGCGGAGGCCTCCAACTTCCAGTACGTGGTGGTGGAAGTGGACCCGGAGCGCGCCGGGCTCGACCGCGACCAGCTCGTGCGGCTGCTGCACGCCGAGAACGTGCTCGCGCGGCGCTATTTCTTCCCCGGTTGCCACGCCATGGAGCCCTACCGCTCGCGCGACCCCGGCGCCGGCGCGCGCCTGCCGCACACCGAACGGCTCGCCGCCCGCGTCCTCACGCTCCCGAACGGCACGTCGGTGGAGCCCGGCGACGTCGGGACGGTGGCCTCGCTGCTCCGCTACCTGGTGGCGAACGCCGCCGCCATCCGCTCCCGGCTCGCGGAGCCCGTCGCGCGCGGGGCGGCCCCGAGGTGACGGCCGCGTGAGGCTCTACGGGCTCGTCGGCGCGGGCGGCTTCGGCCGCGAGGTGATGCCGGTCGCGGAGGAGATGCTCGCGCGGCTCCACGGCGGAAACGGCTTCGAGCTCGTGTTCGTCGTGGAAAGCGGCCCCACGGGCACCGTGAACGGCCGCCGCGTGCTCACGGCGGAGGAGTTCCTGGGGAGCGGGCAGGAGCGGCACTTCAACATCGCCATCGCCGACCACAAGCCCCGCCGCCGCATCGCGGAGGCGTTCCTCGCGCACGGCGCGAAGCCGTTCGAGGTCCGCGCCGCGAACGTGGTGTGCCTCGCCGCGAACCAGATCGGCGAGGGCGCCATCCTGTGCCCGTTCGTGACCGTCACCTCGAACGCCACGATCGGCCGGTACTTCCACGCCAACCTCTACTCGTACGTCGCGCACGACTGCCGCATCGGCGATTTCGTCACGTTCGCGCCGGGCGTGCACTGCAACGGGCGCGTGGTCGTCGAGGACGACGCCTACCTCGGCACCGGCGCCGTGATCCGGCAGGGCGGCGACGAGAGGCCCATCGTCATCGGCCGCGGCGCCGTGGTCGGCATGGGCGCGGTGGTCACGAGGAGCGTCGAGCCGTTCACCACCGTGGTCGGGAACCCGGCCGCACCGCTCCAGCGCTCGCCGCGCTGACGGCGGACCGCCGGGTGCCCCGGATCCCGGCGGGCGTCCCGCGGACCCCTCGTCACGCGGCCGGGCGCGGCGCGTCCCACACGCGCGAGGCCCAGGCGAGCCCCACCAGCGTGTAGAGGTGGTAGAGCAGCTCCTCGTCGCCGAAGTTCCATTCGAACACGCCGGCCACGAGGAACCCCGCGAGCGCCGCCACCACGCCCAGCCGGAGCCCCGCCGGCTCGCCGCCCGAGCGGAGCCGCGCCGGCAGGTCGCGCGCCAGCCGGAGCCCGCCCGCGGCCGCGCGCACGAGCGAGGCGTAGAGCCAGGCGAACGCCGCGAGCCCCGCGAGGCCCATCGAGGCGCCGATCTGGACCACCGTGTTGTGCAGGTGGCCGACCTCCTCGGTGGCGAGCGGCGAGCGGTATTGCGGGTAGACCGCGCGCATGTCCTGGAGCCCGACACCGGTCAAGGGGTCGGCGAGGAACATGCGGAGCCCCGCGCCCCACATGAGGAGCCGCTCGCCGTTGTAGCCGTGGCGCGGGTCCACCATGCTGTGGAGCCGCTCGCGCCACTCCCCCGCCGCGAACAGCCACGCGGCCGCGCCGCCCGCCACGAGCAGCGCGAGCCCCCAGGGCCGCAGCGCGGTCACCACCACCGCGCCGGCGACGAACGCGCCCAGCCACGCGCTGCGCGTGAACGTGGTCGCGAGCGAGAGCGCGGCGAGCGCCGCCACCGCCCCCGCGCCCCAGCGCCAGCGCGGCGAGCGCGCCGTGAGCGCCAGCGAGAGCGCCACCGGGAGCTCCAGCAGGAGCTGGCCGCCGTACGTCATGTAGTGGTGCGACAGCCCGCGCGCGCGCCACGCGCCGCTCGCGCCCTCCCCCGCCCACACGACCAGCGACCAAGCCGACGCCAGGCCCGTGGCCACGAGGTAGACCGCCAGCGCGCGCCGGCCCGCGCCGGCGGCCGCGGCGTGGAACGCGGCGAGCCCGACCAGCGCCGGCATCAGGCCCTTCGTGACCCGCGGGAAGCTCCCCGCGGGATCCACCGCGAACGCCGACGCCAACACCAGCGCCGCGAGCCAGGCGAGTCCCGCCCGGTCCACCGGCGTCCGGGGCCACGCTGGGCGCTCACCGGTCCGGGCCGGTTCGCGCGGGCGCGCGAGGCCCGCCAGCGTGAGCGCGCCGCACAGCGCGGTCGCGATCCCCATCGGCGCGATCGGGCCCGCGAGCGAGGCCACCAGCAGCAGGAACGCGATCCCCCCGCCGGCCGCCAGCGGGTCGCGCGGCGCGCCACCTCGTCGTGCCGGGCTCACGCGCGCGACCGGAGCTCGCGCTCGAGCCTCGCCAGCACCCGGCGGTCCTCCTCGGTGAGCTCCGCCTTCTCCAGGAGTTCGGGGCGGCGCGCGAGCGTGCGTCGCAGCGCGTCCTCGCGCCGCGCGCGCTCGATCTGGGCGTGGTGCCCGGAGAGCAGCACCTCGGGCACGGTCCAGCCGCGGAAGTCGGCCGGGCGGGTGTAGTAGGCGCAGTCCAGGAGCCCGGAGTGGAACGAGTCGCTCTCCACCGAGTCGAAGCGCCCCACCACGTCCGGGAGCAGCCGGGCGACCGCGTCCGTCACGCACAGCGCGGCCGGTTCTCCTCCGGAGAGCACGAAGTCACCCAGCGAGAACTCCTCGTCGGCCAGGTGCTCGGCGACCCGCTCGTCCATGCCCTTGTAGCGCCCGCACAGGATCACCAGGTGCTCGAGCCGGGCCCAGGCGAGCGCCGTGTCCTGCGTGAAGCGCGGGCCCTGCGGCGAGGTGAGCACGACGCGCGTCCCGGCCGGCCGGCGCTCGCGCTCGGCGAGGCCGAGCGACTCGAGCGCGCGGTGGACCGGCTCGATCTTCATCACCATCCCGGCCCCGCCGCCGAACGGGTAGTCGTCCGTGCTTCGGTGCGGGTCGTCGGTGAAGTCGCGCAGGTTCACGACGCTCAGCTCGAGCCGGCCCTTCTCGCGCGCGACGCGGATCATCCCGTCCGCGAACGCGTCCGGGAAGAAGTCGGGGAAGATGGTGACCAGCGTGATGCGCATCGGGTGCTCCGTGGGACCGGGCCGGCGGAGGAGTCTAAAGCTCGTCGAACCCCGGCGGCAGGTCGAGCGTGATGACGCCGGCCTCGCGGTCCAGGTGCTTGAGGAACGGCGGCTGGCAGGGCAGGAGCCGCCCGCCCGGGCCGGCGAGCGAGAGCAGCGGCTGGCCGGCGTTGAACAGCACGTCCGCGACCGTCCCCAGCTCGCGCCCGGCCGCGTCCACCACGCGCAGGCCCACCAGCTCGAACGCGTAGGAGCGCCCCGGCCCGGCGTCGGGGAGCCGGGCCGCCTCCACCCACAGCGTGCCGCCCACGAGCGCGGCCGCCGCCTCGCGCGTGCCCACGCCGGCGAACGTCACGAGCAGGCGCTTCGCGGCCTCGCGCACGCGGGTGAGGGCGAGGTTCCGCGGGTCGCCCCCGCGGGCGGACCGCCACTCGAGCGTGGCCAGCGCCGTCAGCTCGGCGGGCCCGAACGGGCACTCGTCCACGTACAGCTCGCCGTCCACGCCGTGCGGGCGTCCCACCCGCCCGATCGCGACGCGCGTCAGTCCTCGATCTCCAGGCTCATGCGCCGGTTCACGCGCGCCGCGGCGGCGCCGAGCACGAGCCGCAGCGAACGCGCGGTGCGGCCCTGCTTGCCGATCACGTGCCCCATGTCCTCCTGGTGCACGCGCAGCTCCAGGTCGCCGTCGTCGCCCGGCGTGGCGACCTCGACCAGGACGTCGTCCGGGTGGTCCACGAGGCCGCGGGCCAGGTACTCGACCAGCGCGCGGAGCCTCTCGTCGTGCTCGTCGGGCTCGCGCGGCTCCCGGGGGGCGCGCGGCGCGCCGATCAGCTCGGCGGCGGGCCGGGCGGCGGGGCGATCGGCACGGACGATAACCGCCGCCCGCTCCAGAGCAGCAGGATCGTCAACAGGCCCCACAGGAGGACGGTCGGTTCCGGTCGGTTGAGGCGCAGCATACTTGACCCGGCGACGCAGAGGGCGGCCCCACTGGCCCACATCAGGTACACGGTTCGTCTCGGACATCGCAGGACGCTCGCAAGTCGGTGGTTGGTGTGGTCGCGGCCGCCGCGGGTGACGGGCCGGCCGTCGCGCAGGCGGGTGACGACCACGAAGATCATGTCGAAGGCCGGGTAGGCCAGGATGAACGGCGCCCCGGCCCGGCCCCAGCCGGGGGCCGCCCCCTGCATGGTGATCAGGGCGGAGGCACCGAGACTATAACCCAGGAACAGGCTGCCGGCGTCCCCCAGGAACGTCTGGGCCCGGGGGAAGTTCCAGGGCAGGAACCCCGCGCACGCCCCGGCCAGCGCCAGCTGCGCCGCCGCCACCCCGTTGGCGCCGCGCTCGAGCGAGGCCCAGGCGAAGCCGGAGAGCGCGATCGCGGCGAGTCCGCCCACCATCCCGTTCATGTTGTCGAGGAAGTTGACCGCGTTCATGAGCGCCACGAGCGCCACCAGGGCCAGCGCCGCCTCGATCCCCACCGGGAGCCCCAGGTCCGGCACGAACCCGCCCGCCAGGAGCATCACCGCGGCGGCGGCCTGGCCCAGCATCTTGACCCGCGGCTCCATGCCGAACCGGTCGTCCCAGAGCCCCACGCCGAGCGTGACGGCGGCTCCGGTGAGCAGGTACCACGCCTCTCGGTCGGCCGGCGTGTGCGGGACGAACCGGAGCATCGCGGCCCACGTCAGGACGCCCGCGGCGAACACCACGGCACCCCCCAGCAGCGGGGTCGCCGAGGTGTGGAGCTTGCGCGCCTCGGGATGGTCGAGCCAGCCCACCGCCCACGCGATCCGGATGCCGAGCGGCATGAGCAGCGCTGAGGCGAGCGCCGCGACCGGGAACGCGGCGAGCGGCGCGGGCGACATGGGGGAGAGTCGGCGCGACCCGGCCCGCGCTCAGCCCGGCCTGTGCATGCGTCCGCAGCCCCGGCCGGTCATGCGCGGGCCGGCCGCCGTCAGGCGGCCGTCACCTCGATCGGGCAGGCGATGCCCATGCGCTCGCAGGCGTCGCGCACGATGACCTCCAGCAGCTGGTCGAGCGTCGCCATGGGCCGGTAGCCCACGACGCGCCGGATGCGGGAGAGGTCGGGCACTCGCCGGCGCATGTCCTCGAACGACTGGCCGTACACCTGCTCGTACGGCACCAGCTCGATCGGCGAGTCGCTCTGGCACAGGCGCTTGATCTTCCGCGCCAGCTCGAGGACGGTGATCTCCTCGTCGGTGCCGGCGTTGAAGACCTGGCCCTCGGCCTCCCGGCTGTCCGCGAGCAGCAGCATGGCGCGCACCACGTCGGAGACCGCCGAGAAGCAGCGCGTCTGTTGGCCGTCGCCGAACACGAGGATCGGTTGCCCGAGCAGCGCCCGCTGGACCATGTTCGGGATGACCATGCCGTAGGCGCTCGACTGGCGCGGTCCGCACGTGTTGAAGCAGCGCACGATCACCACCGGGAGCTGGTGCTGCTGGTGGTAGGCGTGCGCCAGGCACTCGTCCACCGCCTTGCCGCTGGCGTAGGACCAGCGCAGCTTGTGGGTCGGCCCGATCAGCCGGTCGTCGTCCTCCCGGAACGGCACCGCCACGCCCTTGCCGTACACCTCGCTGCTCGAGGTGAGGATCACCTTGCGGGCGTGCGCGCTGGCCGCCTCCAGCACCACCTCGGTGCCGCGGATGTTCGTGAGCAGCGAGCGCAACGGGTTCTCGAGCACGTACTTGACGCCCACGGCGGCGGCGAGGTGGAAGACGCGGTCGCACTGGGCGACGAGCCCGTGCACCAGCGCGGCGTCCATGACGCTGCCCTCGAGGAAGCGGAACCGTGGATGCCGCTGGAACGTGGACAGGTTCTCGAGACGACCGGTGGACAGGTCGTCCAGGGCCCAGACCTCGTGGTCCCGCCGGAGAAGCTCCTCGGCGAGATGGGACCCGATGAAGCCGGCACCTCCTGTGACCAGGATCTTCATGGCTTGTCCTCGAAAGAGTCCTTCAGGCGGATGTCCATCCCGGTGCATCGCCGTGCAGGAGCCGCGGTTCGGACGCGGCACATCGCGGGGAAGGTAGGGACTCGAAGATGACAAGTCAATGGTGGACCACACACCGACAGGACAAGCCGCCCCGGTCCGGTCCGGACCGGCGACCAGTTGCGGTCAGCGGCGCGCGCGATGGCTCGCGTGCTCGAGCGCGGCCGTGTACAGGTCCTCGATACCCCGCATCATGCTCGCGGTGGTGAAGTGTTCGCGCACCCGGTTGCGGCCCTCACGGCCCATGCGTTCGCGCGTTTCCCGGTCGGTGAGCAGCCGGCGGAGCCCGTCGGAGAGCGCCTCCGGGTCGCAGGCGCGCACCACGAGCCCGGTGACCCCGTCCCGGTTCACGAACGAGGTCCCCGTCCCCAGCTCGGTGCTGACCACCGGGAGACCGGCGGCCATGTACTCGACCATGGAGAGGCCGAACGCCTCCGCGGGCCCGCTCGAGGGCAGGATCCCCACCGCCGCGGCCGCGAGATGGTCGTGGAGCACGTCGTCGCTCACCGAGCCCGCGAAGTGGACGTGGCCATTGAGTCCCAGCCGCTTCGCCTGCGCGCGGAGCGACCCGCCCATCGGCCCCTCGCCCACGATCACGAGCGGCGCCCCCACACGCGGCATGGCCTCGAGCAGCACGTCGAGCCCCTTGTAGTGCCGGAGCCGGCCCACGAACAGCACGAACGGCTCGCCGTAGCGCTCGCGCAGCGGCCTCGCCCCGGGACGCGAGCACTCGAGCGAGAGGAGCGGTTCGGGGTCCACGCCCAGCGGCACGACGCGGAAGCGGTCGCGGAACGGCCACATCAGCGAGTCGGGCCGCTCGAGCGCCTGCGGCGACGTGGCGTGCAGCGCGTCGGCGCTGCGGAAGAGCGAGCGGACGAGCGGCCCGTAGAGCGGGAGCAGCGCGCGCTGGCGCCACAGGTCGCAGTGGTAGGTCAGCACCATGGCCCCGCCCGGCCGCACCCACCGCCAGCTCGCCTCGCCGAGCGGGTTCGGGCTGTGCAGATGCCAGACGTCGGCCCGCTCGGCGGCCATCGCGTCCGGGAATCCGGGGCAAATCGGCGAGGAGAGCCAGCGCGCTCGCTCGGCCACCCGCACCACGCGCACGCCGTCCACGACCTCGGTGCGGTCCTCGTTCACGCCGCTCGCCGAGACCAGCACGGTGACGTCGTGGCCGGCCGCCACCTGCCATCGCGCCATGCGCTCGATCGTCTGCTCCACGCCGCCACGCACCGGCGGGTGATAGTCCTTGTAGACGTGGACGATCCTCACGCGGGGGCTCCGGCGCATGGGCCCGGGGGCGCGCCCTGCACGTGAACCTCGCGGGGCTTCATGCGGCCGCCCCGGCGAGAAGGTCCTGGAGGAGCGCCTCCAACCGTTCCGCCGAGCGCGCGAACGTGTACTCCGCGGCCCGCGCGCGGCCCGCCTCGCCCATGCGCGCGCGTGCGGCGGGGTCGGCGGCCAGCTCACGCACGGCCCCGGCCCACGCGGCGGGATCGCCCGCGGGGACGAACCGGGCCACGCCCTCGCCGGTCTCGCGGAGCGGCGGGATGTCCGAGGCGAGCACGGCCACGCCGCGCGCCGAGGCCTCGAGGAGCGGCAGGCCGAAACCCTCGTAGCGGGACGGCACCAGCACCAGCGCGGCGTTCCGGTAGAGCCACTCCAGCTCGGCCGGCGTCACGGACCCCAGCGCATGCACGCCCGGCAGCTCGCGCGCGGCATCCTCGAGCGAGAAGCGCTCCGGGGACCGCGAGCCCGCGCCCACGAGCGCCAGCGGCGGCGCGGCGCCGAGCGCCCGCCAGGCGGCGGCGAGCGTGTCAAGCCCCTTGTGCGCGCGGTTCGCGGCCACGACCAGCGCGAACGGCGCGTCCGGCGCGCCGGCCGGGCGGACGGGCGCCGCCGTGGCGGGCATCGGCGCGCTCGGCACGACGTGGATGCGCTCCGCGGGGATCGGGGTGAGCCGCGCGATCTCGCCGCGGCTGAAACGACTTCCCGTCAGCACCGCCGCGGCGCCGGCCGCGCGCCGCATCGCCCAGCGATACGCCCAGCGGCGCGACCAGCGCATCGTGGCGGGCATCGCGAGCGGGATCACGTCGAACAGGGTGAGCACGCCCGGGACGCGCGTCCGCTCGGGCCGCAGCCAGAACGGGCTCACGAACAGGTCCGGCGAAACGCGCGAGAGCAGGCGGCCCGTGGCCGCGGCCGTGCCCATGGCGAGCGCGGGCACCGGCACGTCGAGCCAGCGCGCCCGCGGGTGGCGGCGGAGCGGCTCCAGGTCGTAACGCGAGTTCCGCGCCCGAGGGTCCCACAGGAATGTGACGCTCTCGATCGCCGGCCGCTCGAGGATCGCTCCGGCGAGGCCTCGTGCGTGCGTTCCGATGCCCGGGAAGTGGTCGGTCGCGTAGCGCAGGTCGTAGGCGAGCTTCACTCGCGCGAAGGCTCCTTCACGGTGACATGGGGCGCGCCGCGAACCGGCTCGAGGGAATGGCGCACCGGCGCGCGGCGTGGCGGCCGGCACGATGGGCGGTTGGGGACGGCCAGTCTAGACCGAGGGATTCCCGCCCCGCCAGCCAGCACTCTCGGCTCACGGTTCATGAACGGTCCGGGCTAGACTCGCGTGCCATGTCCTCGCCCTCGCTCGCGCCGACGCGCGCGTCCGGCCCGCGCGCCGGGCTCGCCGGGGCCGCCATCGCCGTCGCCGTCGCCGGGCTCGTCTGCCTGCCCTCGGCTCCCGGGCTGTTCGGGCTCGGCGGCCTGCTGCTCGCCCTCGCCGTGGCGGCGGGCGCCGGCGCGGGCGTGCTCGCGCTCTTCCCGCAGGCGCTGGCGGTGCTCGTGCCGGCGCTCATCCCCTCGCCCATGTTCCTGCTTACGTTCGCGTGGGAGCTGGCGCTCTACCTGGCGGCCGTTCTCCTCGTGCTGCACGGGTGGCGCACGCGTGCGACGTGGCTCCACCGGCTCTCGGGCGTGGAGGTCGCGGTGGTGGCGTTCACCGCGTGGGCGCTGTTCTCGGGACTGTGGAGCGACGACCTCCGCTGGTACGCGATCGGCGCACGGCGGTTGCTCATGGGCCTCGTCGCGTTGTGGGTGGCCGTCCGTCTGCCGCACGTCGCGGCGCGGCGCTGGTACGACGCCGGGCTCATGGCCGGCGCCGGCGCGCTCGCGCTCTCGGCGCTGGTCCGGAGCCTCACGCACGGGATGTCCTCGGAGATGGCGATGCTCCGCCGGCCGGAGGTCACGAACCTCGGCTGGGGCACGGCCAACTACGTGGCGGGGCTGCTGCTCCTGTTCGCGCCGAGCGTGCTGGCGCTGGCCCTCCGGGGCGGCCGCCTCGGGCGACTGGCGGGCTGGGGGACGTTCGCGCTGGTCTCCGCGGTCCAGTTCGTCGTCGCGTCGCGCGCGGCGCTGCTGCTGTTCGTGGTCGGCGCGCTGATCCAGTTGCTGAGGTTCGCGCGCCGGGGCCGCGCGTGGATCGTGCTCGCCTGGCTCGGGGCCCTGTTCGCGACGTCGCTGACCCCGCTCGGGACCGCGTTCCTGTCGCGACTCGAGGGCCTGCGCGACCTGGGCAGCATGACGATCCGGCTCTGGTACTTCCGCGAGGCGTGGGCCCGGCTCGTGGAGAACCTGCCGTGGGGCCTGGGGCTCTGGCAGGGCTACGGGAACGCCGACCGGCTCCAGGGCATCGACCCGCACAATTTCTGGCTGCTGGTGGGCGGCGACCTGGGCGCGCCGGGGCTGATCCTGTGGATGCTCGTGCTGGTGGTGGTGGCGCGCCGCGCGCGCGGGCTCCGCGTGGACGAGGCCGGCCGCGAGCAGGCGTTCACGCTCATGCTCACGCTCGTGCTGGCCAACCTGCACACGCTCGTGGAGCCCACGTTCCAGGGCGCCCACTACCAGCTCCTGTTCTACTGGATCGTGTGCGGCGCGCTGGCCTACGGCGCCGCCGCCGGCGCGCCGGCGTCCGCGGGCCTCGCGGCGTCCGCCTCCGGCTTCTCCGCCACAACCTCGTCGGCGAACCCGAACAGGTCCCAGAACACGCCGCCGGGCACGTAGCCGTGCTTCTGCTTCGCGCGCAGCGCGAACACGGGGAGCAGCAGGACGCCGCGCCAGTCGCGGCACGTGCCCGCCCGCACGACGCGCAGTCCGCAGCCCCGCAGGATCCCCGCCACCTCGCGCGCGTCGAACACGCGCACGTGCGTGTCGTCGTCGTGGAAGTTGAGCGTGCCCTTCCTCGACGGGAGCGTGAGGCTCCGCGGCCCCGGGAACTCGACGATCATGACGCCGCCCGGCCGGAGCTTCGGGATGAGCGCTCGCAGAACGGCATCGCCGTTCGGAAGATGCTCGATGACGTGCGCGAGCAGGATCGCGTCATAGGCCGCGTCGGGGACGGCCCCGAACTCGAGCCGGGTGAGGTCCAGCTCGAAGAACTCGTCCATGGCCGCGAAGTCGGCAGCGTCGTTGTTGTAGTTCCGGTCGCGGTCCACGCCGGCGTAGTGGCAGCGGGGGAACCAGCGCCTGGTGACCGAGGCCGAGTGATTGCCCGCCCCCACGTCCAGGAGCCGGAACGGCCGCGTCCGGAAGCGCCGGTGGAGCTCGACGAAGCGGTGCGGGCGCTTGAGCGCGTCGAGCAGGCTCACGCGAGCGGCCCCCTGGCGAGCAGCTCACGGTAGAGGGCGAAGATCCGGCCCGCCCAGCGCGGGAACGCGTAGTCGCGGGCCCGCGCCGGCCCGCCGGCGGCGACCGCGGCGCGGTGGTCGGGCTCGCGCCACAGCCGGATCATCGCGTCCGCCATCGCGTCGGCGTCCGTCGCCGGAACGGCCACGCAGTCCCTCCGCCCCAGCTCCACCAGCGCCGGGTGGTCGCTCACGACGCACGCGGCGCCGCAGGCCATGGACTCGAGGAGCGGCATGCCGAACCCTTCCGCGAGCGACGGAAACGCGCTGCACGTGCACGCGCCGTAGAGCGCCGCGAGGTCGGTGTCGTCGGCGTCCTTCACGCGCACGACGCGCCCCGCCACCGGCGACGTCGCGAGCCGGTCGGCGACGGCCTCGAACTTCCAGCCGTCCTGGCCCACGAGCACGAGCGGCCCCGGGAAGCCGTCGCGGCAGAGCCGCTCGAACGCCGCGACGAGCGTGACGTGGTTCTTCCGCGGCTCGAGCGTGCCCACGTGCAGGACGAACTCGCTCTCGAGGCCGAACCGCCTCCGCACGTGCCCGACGGCGGCCTCGCGCGCCACCGGCGCGAACGCGTGCCCGAGCGGCGGCGGGATCACGACCGTGCGCGACTCGGGCACGCCGAACTCGCGCACCACCTGGCGGCGGACGAAGTCCGAGTGCGAGAGCACCAGGTCCGCGGCGCGCGCGGCCCGCGGCGCGGCCACCGCGAACAGCGTGCGCGTGCGCCACGTGTGCCATTCGGGATGCTCGAGGCACGTGAGGTCGTGGATGTGGTTCAGGAGCCGCGCCCGCCGGAACGTGGGCCCGTAGCCGAGCGGCGAATGGACCAGCGCCGGCCGCTGGTAAAGCGCGTCGAACGGCACGCCGAGCGTGGCCCCCACCATCCAGCCGAACGCCAGCTCCCGCCACGAGAACGGCACCTCGACCCGCTCCTCGGGCCGGAACCGCTCGCGCGCCACCGCACGCATGTTGCGCGTGACGAGGTATCGCGAGCGCGGCGCGCCCTCCAGCGTGCGGAGCGCGTGCGTCAGGTCGCGCACGTAGCGGCCGATGCCGCCGCCGGGGACGAACCCGGCCGAGGCGTCCACAAGGACGAAGCCGGCGGCGCTTCCGGACCCTGTCGTCGCGCTCACTCCGGCCGCGGAAGCTCGAAGCGGTCGCGCGCCGAGACCCACGTCGCGGCCACGGCGAACGCGAGCAGGCCGGCCGCGAGCGTGAGGATGCCCTTCCGCGGCCACGACGGCCGCTCGGGCGGCACCGCGCGGTCCAGCACCTGCACGGTGGGCGTGTTCATGGTCTCGCGGATGCGCGCCTGCTCCAGCTCGGCGGTGAGCAGGAGGTAGAGCTGCTCGTACACCTTCTGATCGCGGATCAGCCGCACCAGCTCGCCCTGGAGCTCGGGGATCGTGAGCAGCCGGCGCTCGAGCTGGGCCAGCTCCTCCTTCACCTGCCGCACCTGGTCGGTGTCCTCGCTCAGGTAGCCGCGCAGGATGCCGAGCCTCACCTGCAGCATGAGCCGCCGCGACATCACGTCGGCCGCGGCCTGCACGTCGGCGGCGCCCGTGTGCGACGGCGCCACGGTGCGGTGCGCCTCCTGGTAGCTCCGGAGCGCCGCCTCGCTGGCGCGCAGCATCGAGTCCGTCTCCGCCAGCCGGGACTGCAGGAACACGCGCGTGCGGTGCGCGGTGGTGTTGCGCTTCTCGACGTTGAAGCGATCGAGCGCGGCCAGATAGCCGTTGGCGAGCCCGGCCGCGCGCGCCGGGTCCGGGTCGTCCACGCTCACCTTGAGCGTCCCGTCCGGGTTCAGGCGGATCTTCGTCCGCTGCGTGAGCGTCTTCAGGGTGCGCTCGAGGCTCTTCTTCCGGTACACCGCCTGCAGGTCGAACTCGCGGACCAGCTCCTCCTGCACCGTGCGGCTCGCGAGGATGGCCTTGAACACGTCCGCCGGGGTGAAATAGTCCTGCAGGATCCCGAACGCGGGGAACTTGGAGAGGGCGCGCTGCGCGAGGCTCATGTTGGAGAGCAGGTCGCTCTCCTCGGGCGGCAGGATGACCGCGGACGCCGAGTACCAACGCGGCAGCACGAACGAGACGCCCAGCGTGAGCAGCATGGCCGCGAGCGTCGTGCCGAGCACGAAGCCCCGCCGGCGGAAGACGGCGCGCAGCATGCCGCGGAGGTCCACGGGCTCGGGTGCGCTCACCGCACGCTCCGGATGGCGATGACGATGGTGGCGATCTGCGCGAGCCCGCCGAGCAGCGCGCCCGCGCGGCGCCACACCGAGTCCTCGGGTCGCATCGGCACCCAGATGAAGTCGCCGGGCCGGAGCTCGCCGGCGCTCTTCGCGAGCAGAGTGTGCGCGGTGCCGGCGCGCGTCACCTGCTCGTGGCCGCGCCACGCGCGCGCGGTGCCGCCGCCCGCCTGGCGCACGTAGTCGCGCACCGTGAGGCCCGGCTCCCAGGTGAGGAGCCCCGGCCGCGCCACCTGCCCGTCGATCCGGAGCGAGCGCACGAGCCGCTCCACGCGGACCACGTCGCCGTCCTCGAGCAGCGGGTCCTGCGTGCGCGGCGAGCCGCGGCGGGAGGTCCAGTCGATGCGGACCACGTCGGCGTGGCTCGCGGCCAGCGCGCGGTCGGCCTCGAACTCGGTGAGCGACAGCTCCTGCTGGACCGCCCGCGAGCGGCGCTGGAACTCGGCCGCGTCCACGGGGGGCACCGGCGGCGAGCGCAGGACCAGGATGCCGGTGGAGTCCGCCGACGGCAGGAGTCCGCCCGCCGCGGCGAGCACCTCGGAGAGCCGTGTGCCGGCCGCCGAGACCGGGTAGCCGCCCGGCCGCGCGACGTCCCCCGCGAGCACCACCTCGCCCATGGCGCGGTGGCCCGGCAGCCCGCGCACGAACACGCCGTCGCCGTGCGCGGGCGTGCCGCCGAAGCGGCCGGCGAGCGCCTCGCGCACGTCGAACGCGAGCGTCTCCGGCTGGGCCGATCCCGACCAGTGCACCCACTGCGCCAGCTCGGGGGCCGTCTCCGGCCTCAGCCCGCCCGCCATGCGCAGCACGGTGCCGAGGCTGTCGTCGGCGCGGCGTTCGAACCGCCCCGGCGAGGGCACCGCGCCGGCGACGCGCACGAACTCGGTGGCCACGGGCACGACGACCGCGTCCCCGTCCGCGAGCCAGGTGTCGCGCGAGTGGTCGCCGAGCCGGAACACGCGCTCGAGGTCGGCCAGCTCCGCGGTCCCGTCGCGGCGCTGGACGCGGATGTTGCGGCGCGAGGCGCCGGGCAGCAGCTCGTCCGGGCGCACCACGTCGCTCACGCGCGCACCGCCCAGCGCCTCGATCGGCCCCGGCCGCGTCACCGAACCGCTCAGGTAGACGCGGAACCGGCGCGGGCGGGCGAGCTGGACCTCGACGCGCACGTCACGCGTGACGCGGCGCATGCGCTCGAGGATCGCGAGCCGCGCGTCCGCGAGCGTCTGGCCGGCGACCTGGAGCGTGCCGACCTCGGTGAGGAACAGGTCGCCCGCCGGGCCCACCTCGACCCGGTCGGTGCGCGAGACGCGGCCGCTCCAGAGCACGAGCAGCAGGTCCCCGGGGCCCAGCCGGTACGTCGCGGGGTCGATCGGGCCCGCGAGCGCCGGGCTCGACGGCGCGGCGATCTCGTCCGCCGCGCCGCCGCCGGGCTGGCGGGCGACGGCGCGCCGCACGAGCTCGTCGAGCGTGGCCGGCTCCTCCGCCGCGCGGGCGGACACGGCGAAGAGACCGAGCGCGACCAGCCAGGCGGCGCGCTCGAGACGACGATGCATGGTGCGATCCTCGGGGAGGACGGGGCCGGTCACCGCCCGGGCCGGGATCCCGCCCGGGGCTGGCTCGCCGGCGAAGGCTGGATGGGGGCGCTCCACGCCGGGCGCATCCCGGGAGTGCCGCCTGCGCGGGCAGGCGCGTGGAGTTCGAAGCCCGGGAGGCTAGGCAGGGCCCGCGCGCGCGTCAACCGCGGGCCGGACGCGGGTGGTCAAGCGGGGCCGGCCGGATGCCGATAACGAGCGGGCCGGTGCCCCAGCGGCACCATCCTCCCCACGCACGCAGCCGAGGCCGTGATGTTCGAGCGCCGACATCCGGAGTGTCGCCGCGCGACCCGCGTCGCGATGGTGGCGTCGCTTGTCGCGGCGGCGAGCCTCACCGGGCCCGTCCTCCCGGAGCGCACGGTCGCCGCTCCCGGACTCCGCACCGACCTGTCGCACGGCGCCGGGCGGCTGCCCGAGGTCTCGGCGGACGACGCCACCGTGGCGGAGGGCGACTCGGCAACGCGGAGCCTGATGTTCACGCTGAGGCTCTCCGAGCAGAGCATCGACACGGTGAGCGTGGAGGTCGCGACCTGCGACAGCACGGCGACCGTCGCGAACGCGGACTACGCCCCCGCCGGCGTGCGCATCGTGTTCGCGCCGGGCTCGCTGGCCGAGTCGCTCGCCGTCGCGGTCACCGGGGACACCAGGTTCGAGCCGGCCGAGCATCTCCTGTTGCGGCTCACCCTCCCGAGCGGTGCGGTGCTCGCGGACAGTGTCGCCACGGGCTCGATCGCGAACGACGACCTGCCGGCGATCTCGGTGCGTGACACCGCCATGGCCGAGGGGGACGCCGGTGTGCGCCCGCTCGGGTTCCGCGTCCGGCTCGAGTCGCCGGTCGAGGCGGCGGTCACGTTCCACTTCCAGCTCGTAGACCACACCGCCGCGGCCGCCGACGGCGACTTCGTCGCGGTCGCGGGCGACACCCTGTTCGCGCCGGGGCAGGACGAGCTGGTGCTCGAGGTCCCCGTGCTGGGCGACTCGCTGCTCGAGGGCAACGAGCGGTTCTCGCTCCGGCTCACGGACGTGCAGGGCGCCGTCCCCGGGGAGCTGTCCGCGCTCGGAACCATCTGCAACGACGAGCGCGCGAGATGGGAGCGGTACGACCCGCCGGTGCCGGCGCACATCTACGGCACGCTGCCGCCCGCGTTCGGGGACTTTGACGGCGATGGCATGCCAGACCTGCCGCTCTACCTCAACTCCCTCGGCGGCTTCGTCGAGATGCCCGGCATGCGCAGCCTGCTCGGAACCGGCAACTACCACGGCTCGGCGTGGTGCGACTTCGACCGGGACGGGGACATGGACCTCGTGCAGACGCCCTACCCGAACAACGCCAGTCCCGACAACTACACGCACCTGTTCGAGAACACTCCCGGCGGACTGGTGGAGGTCGGCGTCTCGCTGGGGTTCGACGTCGTCGGCTTCGGCGAGACCCCTTCCTGGGGTGACTTCAATGCGGACGGCTGGCCGGACCTGTTCGTGCCTTACTACAGCCACGTGGCCCCGTTCCGGAGTTGCTTCTACATCGGCCTCGGGAATGGCGGGTTCCTCGAGTGCGCCGACTCCGCGGGCGTCTCGCTGCCCAACGTCCCGTTCCAGTTTCGGCCGGAAGGCGTCGCGGTGGCCGACTGGAATGGCGACGGGGCACTCGACCTCTATTGCGCGAGCCGTTTCTTCCTCAACGACGGAGATGCGCGCTTCTCGGACGTCCGCGCCCAGGTCGGCCTCCCGGCCGTGTTCGACGAGGGAGCGAACTTCGTGGACTTCGACGACGACGGCGACCTCGATCTCTATCTTCGCACGGCGGAGGGCCCGACGCTCTTCCGGAACCAGAACGGCCTGTTCGTCCAGGCCACCGCCACGCTGGGGCTCGGCACCGTGGGCTGGGGCTGGGGCGATCGCTGGGCGGACTTGGACAGCGACGGGGACCAGGACCTCCTCTACATCGCCCCCGGGGCCTCCCCGCGCCTGCTCCTCAACCGGGGCGACGGCACGTTCCGGGAGGACTCGAGCTTTATCGGAGTCGTGGGGCCTTCCTCTCTGTCCTCGTTCGCCGACGTGGACGGGGACGGCGACCTCGACATCGCGATCGGTGACTACGACCGGCAACTCGCGCGCAACCTCCTCGAACAGGTTCCGCGCGCCCGCACTCCCTACCTGAAGGTGCGCGTCGAGGAAGCGGACGGGCTCCTCACCGCGCACGGCGCCACGGTTTGCCTGCGCTCGCTCGACGATCCGCGGCACCCGGTGCAGACGCGGGTCGTGGATGGCGGCTCGGGCTACCTGGGCCAGGACGAGTACACGCTCACGTTCGGCGGCGTGGGGAGCGGCGCGTTCGATCTCGAGGTCTCGTACCCGTCACGACCGGGATCCCCGCGCGTGGTCGGTCCGCGCCAGAATCCGCTCCTCGGCGGGGTGCGACCGGGAGACGCGGCCCCGCAGCTCGTGGTCGTCCGCCCGGGCGGCGAGATCTCGGTCCATGCGGTCGCGCGCCCGATGGCGCCGACGGCGTCGGCGCTCGCGCTTCGCGCCGCGACCGCGTTCCGGCCGGCGTTCCCCAACCCCGCGCGCGCTTCCACCCGGTTCGAGTTCACGCTCGCCGAAGGCGCGGTGGTCTCGCTCGAGGTCCTGGACCTCACCGGCCGCAGGGTCCGCACGCTGGTCCGCGAGGGCCGGCTCGCCGGCCCGGGGAATGCCTCCTGGGACCTTCGCGACGACTTCGGGCGCCCGGTGCCCGCTGGGCTCTACTTCGCCCGGCTCGTGCGCGACGGCCGGTCGGCGAGCACGCAGCGCGTGGCCGTCGTCCGCTGAGCGCCGCCGTCGGGGCGGCCGGTCAGAGCAGTCGCACGGCGAGGACGATTGTCGCGAGCTGCGTCGCGATGAGCAGGATCGACTGCACGTTCTGCCAACCCTTGAACTCGCCGCGCTCCGGCACCCACACCAGGTCGCCGGGCTCGAGCGAGGCGACGTCCCTCGCCAGCATCGTCTGACCGGTGACCGCGCGCTTCACGCGCAGCTGGCCGCGTGCGGCCCGGTCGGAGAATCCGCCCGCGAGACGCACGTAGTCCCGCGCGCTCCGACCCGGCTCGTGACGGATGAGCCCCGGCTGCCGGACCTCTCCGTCCACACGGACGGACGCGACGGTACGGTCCACGAGCACAACGTCACCGCCGCGCAGCTCGAGATCCAGCGGTCCGCCGGGCTTCACCCGGTTCCAGTCCACGCGGAAGTCCGATCGCCGCGCCGCGTTGCTCGCTCGCAGCGCCTCGTACTCCGAAGCGGTCAGGTCCCCCCGCCCGAGTTGTGTCAGCCGCAGGATGTCGGGATCCGGGCCGGCCTTGTCCGGCCCCGGACGGATGATGCGCAGCGCGGCGACGTCGGCCTCCGGCAGGAACCCGCCCGCTTCGCGCACCAGGTCCGACAGCCGAGAGAGCCCGGGAAGCAGCGGATACGCGCCGGGGCGCAAGACCTCGCCCGAGATGCTGGCCTGTTCGAGGAAGTGGTAGCGGGGCTGGTGGTAGACGTAGACGTGGTCGCCGTCCCGCATGGCGGTGTCGAATCGGCCCGCGACCACGTCGCTGATCCGGAACGAGAGCGAGTCCTTGCGCGTGGCGTCCACGAACCGGACGAGCACGGCCTGGTCCGTGGCGCTCGGAACCGTGCCGCCGGCGAGCTCGAGGATGGTGCTCAAGCTGTCGCCGGGCGCGAGGTCGAACTGCCCGCCGCGCATGACCGCTCCCTGGACCGACGCCTCGGCGACGACCGGAGGGAAGTAGAGCACGTCCCCCTCCCGGAGGAGCGGGTCCTGCGCGAGAAACCCGGTGAGACGCTGCCGCGTCAGGTCCATCACGACGCGCGACTCTCCCTGCGCCGTGCGGCGGCGGATCTCGACGTTCCTCCGCGAGGCCCTGGCGGTGAAGAGCGGTTCCGTGAGCACCTCGCTCGCGCGGCTCGTGGCGGCGACCTCGTGCGCGCCGGGCTGGGAGGTCTCGCCGGCCAGCGTCACGAGGAAGCCGCGCGGCCTGAGGAGCCGCAGGTCCACGGAGACGCCGCGGTACTCGCTGGAGAGCCGGTTCAGGATCGCGCGCCGCGCTTCGACGAGCGTGAGACCCGTGAGCTGGACGGGGCCCACTCCCGGGACGTAGAGCGTGCCCTCGGGCAGGATGAGCGTGTCCCACGAACGCGACACACCGCCGCTCAGGTTGAGCTGGAGCATGTCGCCGGGGCCGACCACGTACTCCGCCGGATCCACGGGACGGCTCAGGGGCGGGCGCTCCGGTCCGCCGGTCGGGGCGAGCACGTTCCCGCCCCGCCCCGACGCCTTGAGCATGTCGATCACGGCGCCCTGCGCGTGCGCGAGGCCCGTGGCGAGCAGCAGCGCGCCGAGCGCGGCCGCCGCCCGCGCCGGCCTCACGCCTTCACCTCGCCCAGCACCTTGCGCTGGCCGTACATGCGCTCGTAGTAGGCGCGGAACTCGCCGCTCTTGATCTTCCGCCACCACGCCTCGTTCCGCCGGAACCAGTCCACGGTCTGGCGGATGCCCTGCTCGAACGGGATCGCCGGCTTCCAGCCGGTGACGCGCGTGAGCTTGCTCGAGTCCACGGCGTAGCGGCGGTCGTGGCCGGGCCGGTCCTCGACGAACCGCACCAGCGTGCGCGGCTTGCCGAGGAGCGAGAGCAGCGTGTCGGTGATCGTGAGCACGTCCAGCTCGTGGCCGGCGCCGATGTTGAACGTCTCGCCGTCCACGCCCGGGAACGTGAGCAGCATGAGCAGCGCGTCGCAGTGGTCGTCCACGTGCAGCCAGTCGCGCGTGTTGCGGCCGGTGCCGTACACGGGCAGCGGCTCGTCGTCGATGGCGTTGGTGATGAACAGCGGCACCAGCTTCTCGGGGTACTGGCGCGGGCCGTAGTTGTTGGAGCAGCGCGTCACCACCACCGGCAGCCCGTACGTGCACCAGTAGGCGTAGGCGAGCCGGTCGCCGCCGGCCTTGCTGGCGGCGTACGGCGAACGCGGGTTCAGCGGCCAGTCCTCGGTGGAGTGGCCCTCCAGCACCTCGCCGTAGACCTCGTCCGTGCTCACCTGGATGAAGCGCTTCACGCCCGCGCGCCGCGCCTCCTCGCACAGCACGAACACGCCGTAGACGTCGGTCTGGATGAACTCGCCGGGCGTCTCGATGCTGCGGTCCACGTGCGACTCGGCGGCGAAGTTCAGCGCGAACGCGCAGCCCTGCATGGCGCGCGCCACCGCCTGCGGGTCGCGGATGTCGCCGTGCACGAACGTGAGCCGCTCGGGCGGCAGGCCGTCCAGGTTCTCGCGCCGGCCGGCGTACGTGAGCGCGTCGAGCACCACCACGTGCGCGCCCGGGTGGCGTGCGAGCAGCCGGTGCACGAAGTTGGAGCCGATGAACCCGGCGCCGCCCGTGACCAGCACGCGCGCGCGCGACAGGTCCAGCGCGTCAGCCATCCTTGCGGCTCCAGTCGTACGGGATCGAGGGGTCGTGCGGCGGCACGCGGTGCTCGTCCGGCTCCTTGTAGTCGTAGTGGTGCGTGGGCACGTTGATGAGATACGCCGGCTCGGTGCCGATGCCCTTCATCCCGTGCAGCACGAGCGGCGGGATCACGAGCAGGGTGGGGTTCCGCTCCCCGAGGAAGAACTCGTTCACCTGGCCCTTCGTGGGGCTCCCCTCGCGCGAGTCGTACAGGACCACCTTCGACATGCCCTTCACCACGATGAAATGATCGGTCTGCTTTCTGTGGTAGTGCCAGCCCTTCACCACCTCGGGGTAGACGACCGTGAGGTAGACCTGACCGAACTTCTGAAAGAACGGGTCGTCGTCCCGCAGCATCTCCATGAGCCAGCCGCGCTCGTCGGGGATGACCTTGAGCGCCTTGGTGAGCACGCCCTGGATCATGCGCGCTTCCTGGCGCGCGCGGCGCGCGGTTTCGCCGTCCGGCCGGGGCGGCCCTTGCCGACGCCCACGTGCGTCCAGCCCGCCGCCTCGACCTCCTCGGGCTCGTAGATGTTGCGCAGGTCGCACAGCAGCGGCCGCTTCATGACCCGCTTCAGGCGCGCGAGGTCGAGCGTGCGGAACTCGTTCCACTCGGTGAGGATGACGAGCGCGTGCGCGCCCTTCGCCGCCGCGAACGCGTCGTCCGCCATCTCCACGCCCTTCAGCTCCGGCATGTCCTTTGCCTTGGGCATCGCCACCGGGTCGAACGCCGAGATCTCGAGCCCGCGCTTCCGGAGTCCCGGCACGATGGTGAGCGACGGGGCCTCGCGCATGTCGTCGGTGTTCGGCTTGAACGCGAGCCCGAGCACGGCCACCTTCTTGCCGCGCGGGGCGCCGATCGCCTCGCACACACGGTCCACCATGCGCTCCATCTGGCGCTCGTTGGCCGAGATCGCCGCCTCGACGATGCCGACTCGCTCGCCGGCCGCGCGCGCGAAGCTGGCCAGGGCGTGCGTGTCCTTGGGGAAGCAGCTCCCCCCGTAGCCCGGCCCCGCGTGCAGGAACTTGCTACCGATGCGCCGGTCCATGCCGATGCCCTTGGCCACCACCTGCACGTCCGCGCCCAGCGCCTCGCACACGTTGGAGATCTCGTTGATGAACGAGATCTTGGTGGCGAGGAAGCAGTTGGAGGCGTACTTGATGAGCTCCGCCGTCTCGAGCGTGGTCATGACCATGGGCGTCTCGATCAGGAACAGCGGGTCGTGCAGCTTCTTCAGGAGGTCCTGCGACTTCTTCGTCTCGGCGCCGATCACGACACGGTCCGGTCGCATGAACGTCTCGATCGCGGAGCCCTCGCGCAGGAACTCGGGATTGGAGGCCACGTCGTACTGGGCGCCGCGCCTGGCGTGCTTCTTCATCCAGCCGTACAGGTTGCGCGCCGTGCCCACAGGGGCGGTGCTCTTCTGCACCACGAGCGTGTAGCCGTTCAGGTTCTGCGCCACGACCTTGGCCACGGCGTAGATCGCGCTGGTGTCGGCGCTGCCGTCCGGGCGCGGCGGCGTGCCGACGGTGATGAACACGACGTCGGAGTCCCTCACGGCCGCAGGCAGGTCGGTGGTGAACCGCAGCCGGCCCTCGTTGACGTTCCGCTGCACCATCTCGGGCAGGCCGGGCTCGAAGAACGGCAGCTCCAGCGCCTTCAACCGCTCGATCTTGCCGGCGTCGGAGTCCACGCAGATGACGGTGTTGCCGAAGTCGGCGAGGCAGGCGCCGGACACCAGGCCGACGTAGCCCGTGCCCACGACGGTGAGGGTGAACAAGGTGGGAGTCCTTTCGCGGATGAGGAGAGGGCCGGGCGGCGGGACCCGGGTCGGGTGGCCGAGAGGCAGCGGGCGAAATTAGAGATGCGTGGTGCCGGGGTCAAACCTCGCGCATCGCGCGCGCCGCGCGACCCGGGCCTTCGCGACCTTCGCGCGAGGCGCGAGTCCCCGCCGCGGTCCACGGTGGCATCGGCGGCGGCGCTGCGGTAGCTTCGGTCCCGGCAGCCGCTCGACGACGCGAAGAAGCCGCCCGTGCCCGCACCCGTGAGATCCAGGCTCACCGACCCGTGGCTCACGTGCTCCCGCCGATCGATCCTTCGCCGCAGGAGGTGTGCGAAGCGCTCGCTCCGCCCTCCTCGCGGCCTGCACCCGTCACGCGGCGAGACTTGCTCGCTCGGTCACCGCGCGGCCCCGCCCGCGCACCCCGGGGAGCCGCGACCGGCCCGGGCGGGCCTGTCTGATGTGCGGCATCGCGGGGGTCTACCGCTTCGGTGACGCGCAGCCCGGCGCGCGCGAGCGCAGCGGAGACCGCGAACGGGTCGCGGCGATGCTGCGCGCGATCGAGTATCGCGGCCCCGACGACTTGGGGCTCGAACAGCCCGGCCGGGCGACGTTCGGCGCCCGCCGGCTCGCGATCCTCGACGTGGAGGGCGGCCACCAGCCGCTCTCCGACGCGGCCGGCCGGGTGTGGGCGATCCAGAACGGCGAGCTCTACGACTTCCCTCGGCTGCGCGCCGACCTCGCGCGCCGGCACCGGCTGCGCACCCGGACCGACACCGAGCTCCTCCCCCACCTTTACCTGGAGCGCGGGGCGGCCGCCGTGGAGGGCCTGCGCGGCATGTTCGCGCTCGCCATCCACGACACGGCCGACGGCGCGCTCCTGCTGGCGCGCGACCCGCTCGGCGTGAAGCCGCTCTACTGGGCGCGCGTGGGCGACCGGCTGCTGTTCGCCTCCGAGCTCAAGGCGCTCCTCACCGACCCCTCGCTCCCGCGCGAGCTGGACCTGGACGGCGTGAGCCGGTACCTGGCGCTCGGGTTCGTGCCCGGCGAGCGCACCGTGTTCCGCGCCGTCCGCAAGCTCCGCCCCGGCTGCCGCATGCTCGTCACCCCCGCCGGGCTCCGCGTCGAGCGCTACTGGGCGTGGCCGCGGTTCGCGCCGGACCCGGCGCTGGCGGGGGCCTCGCTGGACGCGCTCGCGGACCAGGTCGGCGAGCGGCTCGCGGCGTCGGCGCGCGCCATGCTCCTCTCCGACCGCCCGGTGGGCGTGCTGCTCTCGGGCGGCGTGGACTCGAGCCTGCTCGCCGCGCTTCTGCCCGGGGAGGTCCGGCGCGAGACGCGCACGTTCTCGATCGGCTTCGAGGCGGGCGGGCTCCACGACGAGCGCGCGCACGCGCGACGGGTCGCGGAGGCGCTCGGCACGCGGCACCACGAGTCCGTGGTCTCCGTGGATCTCGAGCACGAGCTGCCGCGGGTGGCCGCGCTCCTCGACGAGCCGTGCGCCGACCCGGCCGCGCTCCCCGCGCATCTCGTGGCGCGGGCCGCGAGCGAGCACGTCACCGTGGTGCTCTCCGGGACCGGCGGCGACGAGCTGTTCGGCGGCTACCGCCGCCACCGGCTGCCGGGGCTGCTCGCGAACGTGGCGTGGATGCCGCCCGGGCTCGCGCGCGCGGCCGCGCGCTGGATGGGAGACCGCGACCGGCACCGCCGCACCGCCGCGGGGCAGCGCTGGGTGCTCGCGGGCAAGCTGCTCGAGGCGCGCGGGCGCGGCTCGTTCGCCGGCGCCTACCTCTCGACGCTCGAGCCCGCCGCCCCGGCGCGCTGGCGCGCGGCGGCGGCGCTGGCCGTGGACCCCGGGGCGGTGGCCGGCGCGCTCGTGGCCGAGATGGCCGCGGAGCTGGGCGCACCGCCCGCGGACGACGCGGCGCTCGCGACGGCCGCCGACCACCTCTGGTACCTGCCGGACGACCTGCTGCTCAAGGAGGACCGCACCACGATGGGGGCGTCCATCGAGGGACGTGTGCCGTTCCTGGACGACGCGCTCGTGCGCTTCGCCGCCGCGCTCCCGGCCTCCGCCCGCACCGCGGGGGGCGGCAAGCGGGTGCTGCGCCGGCTCGCCGAGCGCGTGCTGCCGCCCGGCGTCTCCGACCGGCCCAAGCACGGGTTCTCGGTGCCGCTCGAGGACTGGCTGCGCGGTCCGCTCCGCTCGCTCGCGGGCGACACGTTCGCGGACGCGGGCAGCGGGCTGTTCCGGATGGAGGTGCTTCGGCGCTGGCAGGACGATCACCAGCGGCACGTGGACCGCTCGGGCGCGCTGTGGGCGGCGCTCTGCTTCGAGCTGTGGTGGCGCGAGGTGGGGAGCGCCGACGCGGCGCGCCTCGCCGCCCACGGCCGCCCGCTCCAGGCCGCCCCGGCGCAGCCGATGGCGGGGGTGGCGCGATGAACGCGATCGAGGCCGAGGTCGCGACCGTGGAGGAGCGGAACGGCGCGCCACCGTCCGGGAGGCCGCTGCGCGTGCTGCACGTCATCACCCGCATGATCGTGGGCGGCGCGCAGGAGAACACGCTGCTCTCGTGCGCGCTCATCGACCGGTCCCACTTCCCGAGCACGCTCCTCACCGGCCCCGAGACGGGCAGCGAAGGGGAGCTGCACTCCGAGACGCTCGCGCGCGGCGTGCGGTTCCTGGTCGAGCCGAGCCTCGTGCGGCGGCTGAGCCCGTGGCACGATGCCGTGGCCACGTTCCGGCTGTGGCGAGCCATCCGCGACGGCGGCTACGACATCGTGCACACGCACTCGTCCAAGGCCGGTATCCTCGGCCGCGTCGCCGCGCGGCTCGCGGGCACGCCGGTCATCGTGCACACGGCGCACGGCTGGAGCTTCAACCGGCATCAGCCCTGGCACCTGAACCGGCTCTACGTCTGGTTGGAGCGCCTGTGCGCGCGATTCTCGGACGCCATCGTCGTGGTGGGCCGCTCGAACCGGGAGGAGGGCCTGGCGCTCCGGGTCGGCCGCCCCGAGCAGTACCGGCTCATCCGCTCCGGCATCGAGGTCGAGGCCTACCGCGACGTCCGCATCTCGCGCGAACAGGCGCGGGCCCGCCTGGGGCTGCCGCGGGACTCGTTCGTGATCGGGAGCGTGGGCCGGCTGTGCGAGCAGAAGGCGCCGCTCGACCTGCTCGCCGCGTTCGCGCGCGTGGCGCGCTCGCGGCCCGAGGCGCGGCTCGCCTTCGTGGGCGACGGCCCGCAGCGGGCGGAGCTGGAGTCGGCGATCGCGCGCGAGGGGCTCGAAGGTCGGGTCCACGTGGCGGGGCTGCGGCGCGACGTGCCCGAGTTGCTTCGCGCTTTCGACGTGTTCGCGCTGGCGTCGCACTGGGAGGGCCTGCCGCGGGTGTTCCCGCAGGCCATGGCGGCCGGGCTGCCGATCGTCGCGACCCGGGTGGACGGCGCGCCCGACGCGGTCGTCCCGGGCGAGAACGGCTGGCTCGTGGAGGTGGGCGACATCGAGGGCCTGGCGACGCGGCTCGGCGCGCTCGCCGCCGACCCGGCCGCAGCGCGACGGATGGGCGAGGCCGGACGCGAGCGCGTGGACGAGTTCTGCGCCGGGCGGATGGTCGGCGAGCTGGCCGCGCTCTACACGCGGCTGGCCGCGAACGGAGCCGGGCACTGACGCGGCCGACCCCGGGCGCCGGCCTGCTCGCGCTGCTGCTGCTCACGGCCGCCGGGGCCGGTGACGCGCCGACGAGAAAGAAGCTCATCGAGTTCGGCTGGGACGAGCCTGACGCGCGCTTCATGCGCGAGCAGACCCACCAGCTCCAGGCCAGCCCGTTCGACGGCTGCGTGTTCCACGTCGACTACCGCACGGCGGAGGGCGATTCCGGCAACTTCACGTGGAAGCTGTGGGGCCGGCGGCGGTTCGAGGCGGGCGAGCTGGCCGAGGCGCGCGCCGACCTCAAGGCCACTCGCTTCGGGCGGTTCCGCGACAACTTCCTGCGCGTGAACGTGACCCCCGGCGACCTCGACTGGTTCGAAGACCACTCGGCCGTGCTCGCGAACCTGGAGCTGGCGGCTCGGCTCGCGAAGGAGGGCGGCTGCCCGGGCGTGCTGTTCGACGTGGAGCCGTACGAGGGGAAGCTGTGGGACTTCCGCACTCAGACCCGGCGCCGGGCCCGCTCCTGGGACGAGCTGGCCGCGCAGGTGCGCCGGCGCGGGGCCGAGGTGATGCGCGCGTTCGAGCGCGGCTACCCGGGGCTCACCGTGTTCATGACCATCGCGTACTCGATGCCGCTCCACGAGACGGGCGTGGGCGGCCGCAAGCTGCCCCAGTCGGAGTACGGACTGCTTGCCCCGTTCCTGGACGGCATGGTGTCGGCGTCGAGCGATCGGGTGACGATCGTGGACGGGCACGAGCTCTCGTACCCGTACCGCGACCCGGCGCAGTTCGCCGCGAAGGCCGACAGCATGCGCCGCGGGATGCGCCGGCTCGCCGCCGAGCCGGAGCGCTACGCGGACCGGCTCTCGGTGTCGTTCGGCATCTGGCTCGATCACGAGTGGCGCAGCCTGGGCTGGGACGTCGCGGACCCGTCCCGGAACTACTTCACGCCCGCCTCGTTCGCGGCGGGCGTTCAGGCGGCGCTGGACCACGCGGACCGCTACGTCTGGATCTACGGCGAGACGTCGCGCTGGTGGAGCGCGGAGGGCGGGCCGCGGAAGCTGCCGCCGGCCTACGACTCCGTGCTGCGCGCGATGCGGCGTTGAGGCCGGTCGTTCTTGACGGAGCCATCCCCGCCCCCTACGGTGCGGCGTTCGTCCGTGCCGTTCGTGCCTCCGAGGTCCCGATTGAATCGCGCCCCCTCGACCAGCGCTGAGCGCTTCCTCGCCGCGTTCCGCGCGCGGCTCCGCACCCACGCGACGATCGTCGGCGCGGCCGCGCTGCTCGCGGCCGGCATCGCGCTGCTGCTTCCGAGCTGGTACCGGGCCCAGAGCACGCTGCTGCCGCCGGACGAGGCCGGCGACACCAGCTTCGGGATCCTCGCCGGCCGGATCCAGACGAGCGCGCTCAACAACCTCGGGTTCACCACCACGAGCACGCCCTCGGACGTGTTCGCGGAGATCCTCGAGAGCCGCCGGCTCGCCGAAGCCGCGATCGAGAGGTTCGACCTCATGAACCGCTACCGGCGCAAGGGCATGGACCGCACCGTCAAGGAGTTCCAGCGGCATCTGTCGGTGAAGGTCAATGCCGCCGGGCTCCTCACCGTGTCGTTCGAGGACCGGGACGCCCGCCGTGCCGCCGGGGTCACGAACTTCCTCGTCTCCGAGCTCGATCGCTTCAACGTCGAGACGTACACGACCCGCGGCAAGCGCCTGCGGATCTTCCTCGAGCGCCGCGTCGGCGAGGTGGAGCGCCAGCTGGCGGCGGCGGAGGAGAAGCTGCTCGGCTACGAGCGCCAGCGCCGGGTGCTCTCGGGGAGTGAGGCCGAGAAGCTGAGCGGCGTCTCGGACATTCTCGTGCAGAAGTTCAACCTCGAGACCCAGCGCGCGTTCGTCTCGAGCTACTCCTCGCCGGGGAGCACGGAGCTGCAGAACATCGACCGCCAGCTGAGCGCGCTCAACAGCGAGCTCGGCAAGCTGCCCGAGGTGAAGCTCGAGGGCTCTCGCCTGACGCTCGACGTGGACGTGCAGCGGAAGCTGCTGGTGCTCATGACCACGCAGTACGAGGACGCGCGCATGCAGGAGACTCGCGACACCCCCACGGTCACCGTGCTCGACGTGGCCGCACCGCCCCAGCTCCGGGCGCGCCCCAGGCGCGCGCTGCTCGTGGCCGGCGCGGCGTTCGCGGCGCTCCTCGGCTGCGCCGCCTGGACCGCGGCGGGCCTCGCGCGCGAGCGGTGAGCACCGCGGTCGCGGCGGGGCCGGCCGGGCCGTACACGCGCCGCGCACCGCTGCCGGCCATCCTCATCGTCATCCTGGCCGTGCTCGCCGGGCTCGCGGCCGGCGACCCGTCGCCGCTCTGGTGGGCGCCACTCGCCGCCGTGGCCGGCGGCGCGGTGCTCTACGCGGGGTATCGCTGGCCGTTCACGGGCCTGCTGCTCATGCTCGGCTCGAGCATCCTGCTCGTCGTGGTGCGTGCGAGCGGCCTTCGCGCCGTGAACCTGATCGACGTGCTGCTCCCGCCGGTGCTGCTCGCGAGCGTGCTCGGCGGAGCCCGGGCCGCGGCGCGCGCGGACGCGAAGCGCGGCGAGGGCCACGACCTCCTTCACGCGGCGGAACGCAGATTCACGCGCGCGGTGCTCCTGTTCTTCGGGCTCGCCGCGCTCTCGCTCGTGCTGATCGCCCGCCACTCGGGCGCGGGGGCCGCGCTCGACTCGGGACTGGTCCTGACCCGCGCCCTGCAGGGCCTGCTGCTCTATCCGCTGTGCACGTGGTGGCTCCGCACCCGCGAGCGGGTCGAGCGCGCCTGGGGCGCGCTGTTCGTGGCCGGGTTCGCGCTCGCGCTCACGAACCTGGTCGCGGTCACCGCCCTGGGCGTGAAGCGCGCCGGCATGACGCTCTACGTCAACGACCCCGACGCGCCGTTCGCGAGCCCCAACGAGGCGGGCACCGCCACGCTCATCGTGGGCGTGGTGCTGCTCGTCCGGCACGCGATGCGCCCCCAGTGGAGGAATCTGGCGCTCGGCGCGCTCGTCCTGTTCGTGCTGGCGCTCACCCAGTCGCGCTCGGGCCTCCTGGCCTGGGGCACGTTCGGCCTCCTCACGCTGCGCTGGGTGCGACCGTCGCGCCTGATCGCCGGCGCCGCCTCGCTCGCCGCCCTGCTGCCGCTCCTGCCGCAGGCGTTCTGGGACCGGATGGCGCGCAGCGTCATGGTGGACCGCGGCTCGTTCGAGGCCCTGTCGTTCTTCCAGCGCGTGTACGGCTGGCACGCCGCGTGGCTGGTGTTCCTCGACCACCCCTGGACCGGGGTCGGCTACCTGGGCTTCCGGTTCGTGAGCCACGCCTACAACGATCTGCGCCTCGTCATCGGCACGGTCGAGAACTACTACTTCGAGATCCTCGTCAGCATGGGAGTCGTGGGACTGGCGATGCTGCTGCTCGTGATCGCGGAGCTGTTCCGGCTCGGCCGCGCGGTCGGGCGCGTGGCGCCGTCCGGCACGCTCGCGCACCACATGTCGCGCTATCACGCGCCGCTCGTGCTCGGACTCCTGGTCGCGAACCTCACCGGCGACAACTTCGTGGGCATCGTGGCGGTGGCGCAGATGGCGATGTGGACCGCGGTGCTGGTGCAGAGCGGGCACGCCGCGCTCGCGGGGGACGCCCGGGGGTGACGCTCCGGGTGCTCGCGTTCACGCCGCTCCCCGTGTCGGGCGCCGCGGGGCGCTACCGGGTGTTCCAGTTCGTGGAGCCGCTCCGCGCCCTGGGCGTCGAGCTCGAGCCGGCGCCGTTCTTCGACGAGCGCGCGTTCGCGCGGCTCTACGCCGCGGGAGCCGTGGCCGGCAAGGTGTGGGACCTGGCGAGGCTCGCTCCGCCGCATCTGGCAAGACTTCGCGCCGCGGGCCGGCACGATCTCGCGTTCGTCCACCGCGAGCTGTGGCCGCTCGCCGGCGAGTGGCCGCTCGCGTTGCTGCGCCGGAACCAGCCGCGCTGGGTGTTCGACCTGGACGATGCCGTGTTCCTCCCCAACGTGAGCGAGGCGAACCGGCGCTTCGTGGCGCTCAAGGCGCATGGCAGCGCGCCGGCCATCGCGTCCGGGGCGCGCGCGGTGGCCGCGGGCAACGGCTGGCTCGCCGCGTGGGCGCGCCGCCAGCGGCCGGGCCGTCCGGAGGACGAGGTCGAGGTGATTCCGACGGTGGTGGACAGCGACCTCTGGGTCGCGGCGCCGCCGCCGGCGGGCGATGGCGTGCGGCTGGCGTGGATCGGGACGCCGAGCTCGCTCCGCTACCTGGAGGCCTGGGGCCCCGTGCTCTCCCGGCTCGGCCGCCGCCACCCCGGCCTCGAGCTGCACGTGATCGGCGCCGGGCTCGAGCTGCCCGGGCTGCGCTGCGTCACGCACGCCTGGAGCGCGGAGACCGAACGCTCGATCGTCCAGCGCTGCCACGTCGGCCTGGCCCCGCTCGGGGACGGGGACTGGGAGCGGGGCAAGTGCGGCCTCAAGCTCCTCCTCTACATGGCGCTCGGGCTCCCGGCGGTGGCCTCGCACGCCGGCGTCCACCCGGAGATCGTGACGCCGGGCGAGGACGGCGAGCTGGTCGCGGACGAAGATGCGCTCGAGGCGGCGCTCGACCGCCTGATCGCCGATCCCGGCCGACGAGCGGAGCTGGGCGGCCGCGCGCGCGCGACGCTCGAGTGCCGCTACTCGGTCCGCGCCGTGGCGCCGCGGCTGGCGCAGCTGCTCCGGCGCGCGGCGGACTCGGCGTGACACGCTGCCCGCTGAGGGTGGCGCACGTGGTCGCCACCGCCGGCCGGAGCGGCGTGGAGCGCCACCTCGAGGCGCTGCTCCCGGCGTTCGATCGCGCCGAGGTGGAACCCCGGTTGTTCGTGCCCGGGCCGGGTCCGCTCGTGGATGCGCTCGCCGCTCGCGGCGTGCGGGCCGAGCCCGGCGCCCCCACGCACAAGCTCGCATGGGGGGAGGCGCGGGCGCTCGCCCGCCGGCTCCGGGGCGCGTGCGACGTGCTGCACGCGCACGGGCCGCGCGCAGCGTTCTGGGCCGCGCATGTGGCGCGGGCCGCACGGGTGCCGCTCGTCTGCACCGTGCACGAGCTCCGCTGGCGGAGCCTTCCGCCGGGGCCCAGGCGGTTCGCCTGGGTCGCGCTCGAGCGCTGGGCGCTCGGACGCGCCGAGCGACTGATCGTGCTCTCGCGCGACTCCGAGCAGGGCGTCCGCGAGCGCTTCCCCGCGCTCGCGGATCGGCTCGTCCTCATCCCCGGGTCGAGCCCGCTCCTCCTCGACCCCGCCGCGCTCCCGCGCACCGACGCGACCGCCCCCGCGAGCCCCGTGCGCGTTCTCTCGATCGGCAGGCTCGAGTGGGTCAAGGGTCACGATCGGCTGCTCGACGCGTTCGCCCTCGCCGTCGGCTCCGGCGCGAACCTGGAACTCATGCTCGGGGGCGACGGCCCGCTCGCCGGCGAGCTCGAGCGCCGCGCCGGGTCGCTCGGGATCGCCGGCCGCGTGCGCTGGCTGGGCCGCACGTTCGACGTGCGCGAGGCGCTCCGTGGCGCGCACGTCTACGCGACCGCGACGCGCGCCGAGACGTTCGGCATCGCCGTGCTGGAGGCGATGGCGTGCGGCCTTCCGATCGTGGCGCCCGCGGTGGGCGGCCTCACGGACCTCGTCCAGGACCGCTCGAGCGGACGGCTCGCCCCGGATGGCGCGGACACGGCGGTCGTGCAGGGGCTCGCCCGCGCGCTCGTGGAACTCGCGGCGGGCCCCGGCGAGCGGGCCGCGCTCGGCCGCGCCGCGGCCGAGCAGGCACGCTCGCGGTTCTCACCGGCGGCGATGGCGCGGGCGACCCTGGCGGTCTATCGCGAGGTGCCGGCGGCGGGCTGAACGCCGTCGCGCGGGCGACGCGCGCTCTCCCGCGTCCGGAACGCGGCCAGCATCTCGCCCGTCACGCGCCTGATCCCGCGCGCGTCGCGCCACGCCTCGGCCATCACGCGTCGCAGCTCGGCCGGCGGCTGGTTCGCCAGGTAGTCGTCCGCGTGGAGCGCGTGCTTGAGCGGGAAGAACGCGTGCAGATAGGCCGCGTAGCACGCGTCCCACAGCGCGAATCTCCAGCCGGGGAGGTTCCGGCGCTTGTAGAGGATCTTGGAGAGCGTGCCGTTGTAGACGTACACGAGGTCGGTGGCGTCGGTGGACAGGCTGGCCTCGTGCGCCACGCGCATCGCCGGGTGGTAGAGCAGGCGGAACCCGGCGCGGCGGGCGCGCGTCGAGTACTCCCACTCCTCCTTGCCGAAGAAGTACGCCTCGGGCAGCTCACCGATCCGCTCCACGACCGAGCGCCGGATGAGCATGAGCGCGCCGGAGATGAACTCCCGCTCCGCGACCTCGCCGAACTGGCCGCGGTCGGGCTCGCGATGGCCGAAGTGGCGTTCGGCGCCCCAGAACGACAGGTCGCCGCCCGTGCTCCACAGCCGGCCGGTGTCGGGCCAGAACACGATCCGCCCGCCCACCAGCCCCACATCCGGCTCCGCCGCGGCCAGCGCCACCGCCGGCTCGAGGAACCCCGGATCCACGACCACGCAGTCGTTGTTGAGGAGCAGCACGAAGTCGCAGCCGTCCGCCAGCGCGGCGCGCAGGCCAGGATTGCATCCCGCCGCGAAGCCGAGATTGGCGGGGTTGCGGAACGCGCGCACGCCGCTCCCGAACTCGTCGAGCAGCCGCTCCCACGAGCCGTCGGTGGAGGCGTTGTCCATCAGGTACACGGTGCGCCGCGGATACGTGGCCGTGGCGAGCGTGCGCAGGCAGCGCGCGCTCGCCTCGTGGTTGTTCCAGTTGAGCACGACGATGCCGACGTGCGGCGGGGCCTTCGGAAGGGTTGCCATCGCGTGAGCATGCATGTCGGCGGGGCTCGCGGCGGGAGGTGCGGGACGGCGGAGCGTGGGGTGCATTAGAGGACGCGCCGCGCGTCGTGTCCAGCGCAGGACGCGCCGGGCCGCGTGCCCCGGCGACCGCCGCGCGGGCTCCGTGGGCTTTGACGTCGCCGGCCGGGCTCCGTCATTCTGCGGTCCGCACGCCGCACACGCCTCGCGCGAACGCGGACCGCCATGACCGACACGCTCACCCGACAAGCCCCCGCCACGCGGGACGCGGCCGAACTCTACCTGGGCCTGCTCAAGGGCGTGCTCACGCGGTCGCTGTTCGACCGCTTCTACCACCGCCTCGAGCTTCCCCGGAACGATCCGCGGCGCGCGATGCTCGCGCCGATCCAGCGCATGCTCTCGGCACGCCACCTCCAGCTGGTGCGGGTGGTGGAACCGAGGCTCCGGGCCGAGGGCCGGGACTGGCCGGCCGACGCCGAGAGCATGATCGGCGAGAAGCGGATGGACCAGCTCCACCGCTGTATCGCCGAGGTGATCCGGGAAGCCGTCCCGGGCGACCTCATCGAGACGGGGGTCTGGCGCGGGGGCGCGGTCATCTTCATGCGCGCCGCCCTCGAGGCCTACGGCGACACGACGCGCCGGGTCTGGGTGGCCGACTCCTTCCAGGGCCTGCCACGTCCGGATCCACGCTACGCCGCCGACGCGGGCGACGTGCACCATGGGTTCGAGTCGCTCGCGGTCTCGCTCGAGGAAGTCCAGGCCAACTTCCGGCGTTACGGCATGCTGGACGAACGCGTGCGGTTCCTGAAGGGCTGGTTCAAGGACACGCTGCCCGTGGCCCCCATCGAGCGCCTGGCCGTGGCGCGCCTGGATGGCGACATGTACGAGTCCACCATGGACGCGCTGCGCGCGCTCTACCCGAAGCTCTCACCGGGCGGCTACCTGATCGTGGACGACTTCGGTACCGTCCCCGGCTGCGCGAAGGCGGTCGAGGACTACCGGCAGGAGCACGGCGTCCGCGAGCCGATCCTGGACATCGACGGCTGGGGAGCGTACTGGCGGCGGGAGCGCTGACGGACCGGTGCGGTCCGGCATGAACCGCGGCGCACCGCAGCCTGCCGACGGGATCCGCGCCCGGGCTACATCCCCTCCCCCAACCTCGCCAGCGCCTGGGTGAGCTCGGGCGAGCCCGGTGCGGCGGCGAGGCCGCGGCGGATGGCCGCGGCGGCGGCATCGCGGTCCCCCGCGGTCAGGTGCGCCTGCGCCTCGCAGAGGTAGGCGCGCGCGTTCCCGGGCACGAGCGCCTGCGCGGCGGCGAAGCGCGCGACCGCCCCGCGCGCGTCCTTCCGCTCCATCGCGAGCAGGCCGGCGATGATCTCGGCGTCGCCGCGCGTCGCCGCGTCCGGGGCCTTGCGCGCCTGACCGATCGCCTCGGCCGAGCCGGCGAGGTCGCCGTCCCGCATCCGCCGCTCGGCGAGGATCGCCCAGGCGAGCGCGTTCCCGGGGTCCACGCTCACCGCGCGCTCGAGCGCGGCGCGCGCGTCGGCGGCACGCCCCTGCCCGAGGAGCTGTCGCGCGTGGTCGAGCGCCTCGGCGCTCCGGGCTCGTGCGCCGGCGCTCTCGACCAGGGGCTCCAGCGCCCGGGCGGCCTCCGGCACCTCGTCCCGTGCGGAGGCGAGCGTGCGCGACGCGCGTGACGAGTCCCCCTGCACCAGGAACCGGGTCACGCGGCTCGTGTACCAGGCGGCGGGCGCCCAGTCGGCGAACAACGGCCCCGCGGGCCGGGCGGCCACGAACGGCACGCGGCCGACCACGCCGGGGTGGCCCGCGAGCGCGGCGCGGCCCACGGCCACGAGGTCGCGCGGCGCACGGTATTCCACCACCGGACGGTCGTCACGGTTGAGCGGCGCGCTCCCGGCGAGCGCCCGCAGCGAGTCGAACGGCGCGGCCCAGTACGCGGCGACCGCCGCGGCGTCGGGCAGCCGGGCGCGGTCCAGGTGCGCGCGCGCGGCGGGAGAGCCGAGCCGGGCGAGGTCCAGCCTGCGCCCGGGCGGCATCGCCACCAGCAGCAGGTCCACGTTCCGGCCGATGAAGAACGCCTGCCCCTGCGGGAACACCTCCAGATACGACCGCAGCAGCGTCGCGAACGTCTCGGGCGAGATCTCGTAGAGCTGGAGCCACTGGCAGAACACGCCGTCCGGGTCGAGCCGGGCGCGCACGCGGCGGTAGAAGTCCACCGTGAACAGGTTGTTCACGCCCGCGATCCACGGGTTCGAGGGCTGCGACACGATCAGGCCGTAGCGACCGCCGGAGTGCAGCAGGTGCGTGCGCGCGTCACCCAGCACGAGCTTCGTGCGCGGGTCGTCGAGCGGGTCGGTGCCCCGGGCGTGGAACCAACGCGAGGCGGTGATGACGCCGGGCTCGAGCTCGACGACCTCGGTGGGGCCGGCGCCCGCGGCCAGGACGGCAGCCGTGGTGGCGCCGGAGCCGTGCCCGATCACCAGCGCGCGCGCCCCGCTGTCGGCGAGCGCCGCGGGCAGCAGGCCCAGCAGCACCTGCGTCTCCATGTCGAGCGTGCTCGCGTCCACCTTGCCGCCGACCTTGAGCCAGGTCTCCTTCCCGCGCGGGTCGGTGGCGAGGATGACCGAGCCGTTGATGCCCTCGCGGTAGTAGAGCACGCGCTCCTCTCGCGTGGCGCGATCCACGGCGTCGGCGGCGCCGCCGGCGAAGTCGCGGACCCTGACGGCCTGCGACGGACGGTAGACGCCGGCGCTCATGAGCGGGGCGTTCCAGGGCGGCGCGATGACGAGGAACACGACCGTCGCCGCGAGCGCGGCGAGGTCGGCCGCCGCGGCGACGCCGCGCAGCTCGCGCCGCCGCCACGCGAGCAGCGCAGCCACGAGCCCGAGCAGCGCGGTGAGCGCGGCGGCCCCGGCGTGCGTGCCGTGCACCCCGAGCGCGGGCACCAGCACGAACCCGCCCAGCAGCGAGCCGGAGATCGTGCCGAGCGTGTTGACGGCGTAGGCGGAGCCGGTCGCGTGCCCGCCGTCGGCGCTCTGAAGCAGGCGCACGGTCACCGGGAACAGCGCGCCCAGCACCAGGCACGGCGCGCCGATCAGCAGCGCCACCACGCCAGCCTCGGCGAGCAGCAGTCCGCGCCAGTCGCCGCCGGCCTGGAGCGTCATGTCGAGCGCGCGCTCCGGGAGTCCCGGGAACGCCTGGAGCGCGAACGACGCGCACGCGGCCAGGACCAGCTGCAGCGCGCCGAAGCCGGAGAGCGTGGCGAGCCGCGGCACGCTCGGGCCCGCGAGCGCGCTGCCGAGCGCGATCCCCAGCAGATAGACGCCGAGGACCGCGGAGAACGAGTAGACCGACGAGCCGAACACGAGCCCGAACAGCCGCACCCACGCGATCTGGAACGCGAGCGCGGCGAAGCCGGAGAGCGCGAACAGCACGGCGACCACGCGGCGGGCGGCGGGGTCGAGGAGCGGGCCGGCCGGGGCGGGCGGGGCGACCGCGGCGGGCGCCGCCGCCCCTCGCGCCGGCCCGCCGGACGCCCACGCCACGGCCGCCACGGCCAGGTTGAGCGCGGCCGCGACCAACGTGGTGCCGAGGAGCCCGAGGCCGGGAAGCAGCGCGAAGCCGGCGGCGAGCGAGCCGCTCACCGCGCCGAACGTGTTGAGCGCGTAGAGCCGTGCGAGCCCCGCGCCCACCCGGTCGCGCTCGACGTGCGCGACCAGCACCGGCAGCGTGGCGCCCATGAGCGCCGCGGGCGGCAGCAGCGCCGCGAGCACGAGCACGAGCCGCACCGCCGCGAACCCGGGCGTCTCGCCGCCCAGCGAGCGGTAGAGCTGCCCCACGAACGGGTCGCTCGCGCGGAGCGCCGGTAGGAGCACGAGTCCCAGCGCCGCCACGCCCAGCTCGAGCAGCGCATAGACGCGCGCCCCGCGACCGCGGCGCGCGAGCGGGACGCCGAGGAATCGCGCGCCCAGCGCGAGACCGCCCAGGAACGACGCCACCACCGCCGCCACGGCGTGGAGCGAGCTGCCGAGCAGGTAGGCGAGCTGCTTCGCCCACACCGCCTCGTAGAGGAGCCCGGCCGCGCCCGAGGCGAAGAAGCAGGCCGCGGCCCAGGCCGGAAGCGACGTCGCGCCGCTACGCGCCATCCGCCTCGCCCGCGGGCACCAGGTCGAAGTCGCCCGCGAACACGCGCTCGAGCCGCCCCGTGCGCCAGCCGCGCACGGAGTCGCGCACGAGCGGCGAGGGCGTGCCCCGGTAGCGGCGGACGATGGTGGGCGGCGGCGCGGGCGCGCCCGCGAGCGCCTCGGCGGCCTGCCGGGTGAGCTCGGCCTCGCCGTCGCGCGCCGGCACGAGCGGCTGCGCCAGCACGCGCACGCGCACGGTCGCGCGCTTGACGCCGCCCTCGGCGCTCGTGCCCCACTCGAGCACGTGCAGCCCGTCCTCGGGTGCGAGCGAGACGAACGACGAGAACCCGCTCACCGCGAGCCACACCGTGTCGGAGCCGTGCCGGGACGTGGGTTTCAGCACGCTGATGCGCATGCCGCGCTGGCGCGCCCACGACTCGTACATCGCGGCGATCCGCCGGGCGAACTCCCGCTCGCCCGCCCGGTCCGGCCCGTCGGGGCCGGCCTGCACGTAGACGAACGCGTCGCGCGGACCGGTCGAGAGCGCCTCGTCGGCGGCCGCCTCCAGCAGCAGCACCTGCTGCGCGAGCCGGGCCACCATGTTGCGCGGCCACACCTGGCGCCCGCGGGCGCCGTCGCCGTCCAGGCGCGCGAGCAGCGAGCGCGCGGAGCGGAGCCCCGCCCCGATCCGGTCCATGTACTCGGCGCGCCCGAGCACCTCGAACCGGTCGCTCCGCTGCCAGAAGCCCTCCATGGCGGGCATCGCCAGCCAGCGCGCCTTCGTCTCCAGCCACCCGGCGGACTCGAGCCGCTCGCCGAAGTGCTCGAGCGCCGCGCGCAACGCGGCCATTTCCTCGCCGGTCCCGTGCGCTTCCCAGGCGATCGCGCGCAGGTCCGCGGCCCGGGTCGCCGCGGGCAGCGTGACGGGCGCGGCCGTGGGCGCGTCGGGGTCCACGAACTCCACCGCCAGCGCGTCGCCGTCCGTGCGCACGAACAGGAACTGATCGCCCTCCGGCACGCGCTTCTCGACGATGGTGCGCGCGAGCGGCGCGAGCAGGTAGCGCTCGAGGCTCCGCTTGAGCGGGCGAGCGCCGAGGTCGGTGGTGAAACCGCGGTCGAGCAGGAAGTCGAGCGCGCCCTCGTCGATCTCCACGGCCCACTCGCGGCGGCGGAGCCCGCGGCGGGCCGAGGCGTCGGCGATCTCCTTCTGGAGGATCCGGCGCATGACGTCGCGCGTGAACGGGCGGAACACGACCACGCGGTCGAGCCGGTTGCGCAGCTCGGGCGCGAACGCGCGCGCCACGGCGCGCTCGACGGAGGCGGCGCTGAACGCGCCGCTGCCCTCCGCGAAGCCGAGCCGCTCGCCGGCCGCGAGCGTGGCGCCCAGGTTCGAGGTGAGGATGATGATGCTGTTGCGGAAGTCCGCGGTCTCCCCCGCCGCGTCGGTGAGGCGTCCGTCGTCGAACACCTGGAGGAACAGGTTCCAGACGCGCGGGTGCGCCTTCTCGAACTCGTCCAGGAGCACCACGGAAAATGGCTGGCGGCGGATGGCGGCGGCGAGCGAGCCGCCGCCCGCGACGTAGCCGAGCGCGGGCGAGGCGGCGCCGATCACGCGGTCGAGCGAGAGACCGTCGGCGAACTCGCTCATGTCCAGGCGCAGCAGCCGGTCCTCGGAGCCGAACAGCCACGAGGCGAGCGCCTTGGCCAGCTCGGTCTTGCCGGTCCCGGTGGGCCCGGCGAACAGGAACACGCCGTAGGGCCGGAGCGGGTCGGTGACGCCGGCCTTGAGGAGCGCCACGCGCTCGACCAGCGCGCCCACGGCGTCGGGCTGGCCGATGACGCGCTCCTCGAGCCGCTCGCGCAGCGCGTCCAGGTCGAGCGATCTACGGTCGTCGAGCAGGTCGGCGGGCAGGCCGGTGAGGTCGGAGACCGCCTTGAGCAGGTCCTCGTGCCGAAGCGCGACGGGCGGGTCCTCGGGCTTCCCCGGTGCCACGGCGCTCACCGCCAGCTCCAGCATGCGCAGCACGCCGCCCGGCGCCCGCAGCGACGACAGGTACTGGCGCGAGAGCTGCGCGGCCTCGTCGAGGAGCCAGGGCTCGACCGTGACGCGGCGCTCGCGCGCCACGCGCTCGGCCCAGCCCGCGAGGATCGCGGCCACCTCGGCGTCGCGCGGCGGCGAGAGCCGGACGATCTCGAACAGCCGGCCGATCTCGGGGCGCTCGGAGAGCAGGCGGTCGAGCGTGCCCGGGCGGGTCTCGCCGAGCGCCAGGATCTCGCCGGACTCGAACGCCGGCATGAGCTGCTCGAGCGCGCCGGTGGGCGACTGGACCGCGCGCCCCGACCACAGGAGCTGGTGGAAGTCGGGCACCAGCCACAGCGTCCGCGGCTTGGCCGCGAGCTGGCGGCGCAGCTCGAGGAGCCGGCGCTCGAGCATGCCCACGAACGACATGCCGGCGTTCAGCTGGGGCGCGCCGGCCTCGTAGATGCGCCAGCCCTGCTTGCTGAGGTGCGAGGCGACGCGGCGCGCGAGCGCGGTCTTGCCCACGCCGGACTCGCCCGCCACGAGCACGGGCCGCGGCGGCTGCGAGGTGAGCGCGCGGACCACGCGCGCGAAGCAGTCCTCGAGCGCGGGCGACGAGTGCACCGCCGGCTCCGGCATCTTGCCGCGCTCGTGCCACTGGCCGATGCCCTGCAGCTCCCCCGCGGCCCCGGGGTCCGGCAGCCCGCCTCCCGGGCCGTCCGGGCGCGGCTGCGGGCGGTTGGCCCGCTCCACGAGCGCCTTGAGCGGCGCGAGGAACGGCTGGACGAGCGCAGGATCCTGCTCGGCGAGAACCGTCTCGAGCAGCTCCTCGGCCCGCTCGGGACTCGGCTTCTCCACCCCCTCGAGCGTGAGCGGGGCCTTCGCGGCGCGGCGCCGCAGGAATCGCTCGAGCGCCACCGCGTGGCCGCTTCCCGCCCACAGCCGGTCCAGCCGCACGATCACGCGCCCGGCGAGGATCGGGTCGTCCGGGTTCCAGGCCTCGAGCACGCGCAGGAGCCCGTCGCAGCTCCACGGATGGAACCGGTCGAGCTGGGCGAAGAGGAGCGGCTCGAGCGGCTCCACGCGCGGCCGGCTCGCGAGCGCGTCGAGAGCCGCCACCGCCGGGTAGAGCCGCTCGCCCTGCACGAGGTCCATGAGCAGCTCGTCGGGGACCTCGGGGCCCGAGAGCAGGCGGACCGCGTCCCGATAGCCGGGGATCGCCATCAGGTGCTCGGGCCGGGACACCTCGGGCGTGACCTGCGTGATCTCGTGGAGCAGCAGGTAGACGCGACGCAGGAGCGGGTCGGTCATGCCGCGGTCCGCCTCGGGCGGCGCGGGCCCGGGCTCGGGGCCGGGGAGCGCCGGGACCTCCGGCGCGGGCGTGGCCGGGCGCGGGCGGCGGGCCAGCCACCAGCCGGCGACGAGGCCCAGCAGCACTGCGAGCGCGAGGTAACCGGTCATGGTGGGGGCACCCGGGGGATGGGAAGGTGGTGAGCATCCCGAGCCGGCCCCGGCGGTGTCAAGACGTCAGACGCCCTTCGCTCGCGCGCGCCACTCCTCCAGCACGTCGCCGAGCGTCGCGGCCAGCGGAAGGCGTACCGCCCAGCCCGTGTCCCGCGCGATGGCCGACGGATCGCCGACCAGCCACGGCATGTCGGCCGGCCGGAGCCGGGTGGGGTCCACCTCGACGCTCACCTGCACGCGCGCCATGCGGACCAGCTCCGCCACCAGGTCGCGCAGGTTCGCGCCCTCGCCGCGGCAGAGGTTGTAGACGCCGCCGCGCGCGCCGCGCTCGAGCAGCACGATGTAACCCTCCACGATGTCGCGCACGTCGGAGAGGTCGCGGGTCACGTCGAGATTGCCGACTCGGAGCACCGGCTCCGCGCGCCCCGCCTCGATGTCCGCGAGCTGCTTCGCGAACGACGGAACGACGAAGCGCGTGTCCTGGCCGGGGCCGGTGTGGCCGAAGGCCCGGGCGCGCACCACGTCGAGCCCGTGCGCGGCTCCGTAGGCGTGCGCGACCTCCTCGGCGGCGGCCTTGCTGAGCGCGTACGGGCTCGTGGGCGCGAACGGCGTGGCTTCCGAGGCGCGCGTCCCGGGTGCGATCGGGCCGTAGACCTCGCTCGAGCTCACGACCAGCACGCGCGCCGCGGGGGATTCCACGCGCACGGCCTCGAGCAGCGACCAGGTGCCGCTCACGTTGGCGCGGAACGTCTCCCCGGGTGCCTCGAACGAGCGCGCGGCACTGCTCTGGGCGGCGAGATGGACGACGGCGTCGGCCCGCGCCTCCGCCACCGCGTCGCGCGCCAGCGCCAGCTCCGCGAGGTCGGCATCCCGCCAGCCCTCGAGCGCCAAGCCCACGGGCCGCGGGCCGAGTCCGGCGCCGTGCACCCGCGCGCCGCGGGCGGCGAGCGCGGCCACCAGGTGCCGACCCACGAACCCGCCCGCGCCCGTCACGAGAACGCGCGCGCCGGAGAGCGTGGTCACGCGGCGGCCCCGCGCCTGAGCAGGCCCACGATCTCGGCCCAGCGGATCTGCCGCAGCGCGAACAGCACGAGCGTCGAGACCGTCGTCGCGACGGCGCCGGCCGCCACGAGGGCCGCCCACGGCGCCGCGATCGCCGTCACGACCCGGTCGCCCGCGAGCGCGCCCGCCGCCACGGCGAGTCCGGGGACGAGGAACGGCTCCCACAGCGCGCGCGTGCCACGCCAGCCGAGCGCCCGGCCGAGCCGGTGCGCGAACCAGAGCGCCGCGACGATGTTGGCGGCGAGGATCGCGACGAGCGCGCCCACGAGTCCGACGCGAGGGATCAGCAGCGCGCCCAGGCCGGCGTGCGTCGCCAGCGCCAGCCCGGACCACTCGATCTCGAGCCGCGTGCGGCCGACGCCGCGCCCGATCGCGCCGGAGAGGCCGCCGACGATGCCGGCGAAGGCGGCGAGCGCGAGCCCGCGGAGCGCCAGCTCGGCCGCGGGGTCGGGCCGGCCGATCCAGGCCGGGAACACGGCGGGCGCCGCCGCCACCAGCGCCGCGGCGAGCACCGCCGCCATGGCCATCACGATCCGGCCGCCGCGCGCGTGCAGCGCTCGCAGCCGCTCTCCCGCCTCCTGCTCGTGCAGCACGGACGCCTCGGGGAGCATCGCCACCAGCGCGAGCTGGGCGAAGGTGAACGCCGCCGCGGTCGCGCGCAGGCCCAGCTCGTACGAGCCCGCCGTGGCGAGCGAGACGCCGCGCACGAGCATCAGCTTGCCGATCTGCTGGTGGGCGATCGCGAACGCGTTCGAGAGCTGGATCGGCAGGCCGAAGGCGGCCGCCTCGCGCAGGCGCGCGGTGGCCGCAGCCGGCCGCGCCCAGCGCCAGCCGGGGATGCCGCGCGACAGGAGCGCAAGCCCCAGCAGGAGCGCCACCGCCCAGCCCGCGGCGACCGCCGCGACGCAGGCGACGAGGCCGCCGCCCAGGGAGAGCGCCAGCGCGATCGCCGCGACCTGGCCGAGCGAGACCGTCAGGCTCACTCCGTTCGCGAGGTCGAAGCGGTCCCAGGCCTGGAGCAGCGCCATGCAGGTGCCCACGAGCCCGGTGAGCACGAACACAGCCGGGGCGGCGAGGAACGCGGCCGCGGCCAGCGGCCGCGGGTCCCCGTGGATGCGGAGCAGGTCGAGCAGCAGGGGGTGGAGGGCGAGCACGAGCAGGAAGAACACCGCGCCCAGGACCAGGTAGCCGAGCACCGCCAGCGAGCCGTATTCGCCCGCTTCCTCGCGCGCGGCCCGGGCGCGGGCCGCGGCGCCGAAGCGGAGCGCCACCTGCGAGAAGCCCAGGTCGATCGCCCCGAGCCAGCCCGCGACCGCGTAGAACAGCGACCATACGCCGAAGCCCTCCGGCCCGAGCGTTCGCACCAGCGGCGGCGTGAGCACGAGCCACGCCAGCATGGCCACGATGCGGCCGCTCGCCGAGTGGAGCGAATTGCGCGCGAGCCGGGCGCCGAGGCCCGGTGCGGCGGGGGGCGTCGTGCTCACGCGGCCGGGCTCCGGCGGGGGTTCAGCGCGAGCGCCAGTGCTCGAGCATGTCCTCGAGCGTGCGCTCGAACGGGATCTCCGGCGCCCAGCCCGTGGCGCGCACGAACTTCGTGTTGTCGCCGAGCAGGATCGGGACGTCGGAGGGCCGCAGCCGGGCCGGGTCCTGGCGCACCTCGATCTTCGACTTCGTGCGCGCGAGCAGCAGGTCCAGCACCTCGCGGATGCTCCAGCAGCGCCCGCGGCAGATGTTGTAGACCTCTCCCGGCTCGCACTTCTCGAGCGCCAGCACGTAGGCCTTCACCATGTCGCGCACGTCGGTGAAGTCGCGTTTGGCCTCGAGGTTCCCCACGTTCAGCACGGGCGGGTGGCGGCCCTTCTCGATGTCGGCGATCTGCTTGGCGAAGTCGCTCGCCACGAACACCGGCCCGCGCCGCGGACCCTCGTGGTTGAAGCCGCGCGTGCGCACGCTGTCCACCTTCCACGACATCCAGTACTGGTAGCCGAGCATGTCCTGCGTGACCTTGCTCACGGCGTAGGGCGAGAGGGGGCGGAGCGGGTTCGTCTCCTTGATCGGCACCTCGTCCGGCAGGACCATCCCGTACTCCTCGGACGAGCAGGCGAGCTGGATGCGGCACTTGAGGCCCAGCCGGCGCACGGCCTCGAACAGGTTTACCTGGGCGAGGATGTTCGTGGTGAGCGACTCCGTCGGCGCCACCCATGACGTGGGCACGAACGACTGCGCCGCCAGATGGAAGATCCAGTCGGGCTTCACGCGCGCGACCACGTCGTAGGTGGAGGTGGCGTCGCGCAGGTCGCACTCGTGCAGCGTGATGTCGCCCGGCTTCAGGTGCTCGATGTTCTCGGTGCGGCTCCGCCACCGCCAGATGCCGTGGATCTCGCAGTCCCGGCGGGTGAGCAGATGGTCCACCAGGTGGCTGCCGGCGAAGCCGGTGACACCGGTCACGAGCACGCGACGCATGCGGGGTCCCTCGGTTCCTGTCCAGGTGGGCGCGATGAGCCCGGCGAAGTTAGGGGGTGTGCCGGAGGGCGTCAAAGCGCGGCGCGCGGACGCGAGAGGCCCTCCGCGCCGGCGCGGAGGGCCTCTCGAGACGGGAGCGCCGGGGCTCGCCCGCGCGGGCTCGGCCTACTCCAGCCACCCGAGCACGGTAAGCACCGCGATGGCGACGCCCATCAGGCTCTCGCCGGCGATGATGCCGCTCGAGACGGGCACCGTGTAGGCGGCGTTCAGCTTGGGGTTGGCCTTGGCGAGGACCTCGCGGATGCAGGCGCCGATGAAGAACGACATGGCGTAGAAGCCGTTGAACGTGAACGCCATGCCGAGCCCGGTGGGCGACGGGATGTACTTGGCCTGCTTCGGGAACGCGCGCTCGAGCAGCACCAGCACGATGCCGAGCGTGGCGCCGATGACGAGGCCGATCTGCGCCGACTGGGGCAGCGCCGCGGGGCCCTTCGCCAGCAGCTCGGCGACGCCGCGCCACACGAGCGCCGCGGGCGCCGGCCACTTCTCGCCGCCCAGGGCGTCGGCGGTCGGGATGAGGAAGAAGAACGCCGGCACGACCACGAGCCCGCCCGCCAGCACGCCGAAGAACTGCGCGATGAACTGCTGGCGCGGGTTGGCTCCCAGCAGGTAGCCGGACTTGAGATCCGTGAGCAGGTCGCCGGCGTGGCTCGTGGCGCCGGCGGTGATGTTCGCGGTCATGAGATTGACGGTCACGTCGCCCGGCTTGATGGCGCCGAACGCGAGCTGCGTGATCTTGCTGATCGGGCCCACCGGCGTCACGTCGGTCTCGCCCGTGGCGCGCGCCGCGACCACGACCAGCAGGAACGTGGCGAGCACCGCGATGATCCCCATCCACCACGAGATGCCGAACGCCCAGTGGCCGAGGAACACGATCGCCGTGCCCAGCACGAGCACGCCGCCCGCGAACCACGTGGACGGCACCTCGATGGCCTCGAGCGGGTCCACGGCGCCGCCAGGGTCCTTCTTCAGGAAGCTCGCGAGCGTGCTGAACGCGCGCACGACCGTCTTCCAGTTGAGGATGAACAGGAGCAGGCCCGAGGTCACCATCATCGGCACGCCGATCCACAGCGACCACGACGAGATCTTGCGGAAGCTCACGGTCTCGATGTCGCCCGCGCGCAGGAAGATGGGCGCGAGGATGCCGTAGTTGACGACGGCGCCGAGCAGCATGCTCCAGGCCTGCCGGAAGCTGATGAGCGCGCCGCCGGCGATGAACAGCAGCGAGCCCTCGAACGCGAGCCCGTAGTTCTGGAGCGTCCACGGCACCTGCGTCACGGCGCCGGTGACGGGGTCGGTGACCGCACGCGAGCCGAGCCAGCCGCCCTTCACCCAGCCCGTGCCCCAGGTGGCGGGGATGAACGCCTTCATCCCGCCGGGGATGTTGGCGTCACGGAACCAGGTGATCGCGGCGCCCAGGAGCCCCGCGATCCCGAGCGCCTTGGCCTGGCGCGACGCCTCGTCGCCCTTGGCGTGCAGCGCGCGCAGCGTGGTGGCCGCGGCGGTGCCGCTCGGGTAGGGGAGCTGCTCGATGTTGATGTACTGGCGCTTGGCCGGCACCGCGAGGAACACGCCGAGGCAGGAGATGAGGATGACCCAGACGATCAGCACGTGCTGCGGCGGCACCGCGGCGGGGTTCAGCATCATGAGCGCCGGGATGGCGTTCACGATGCCGGCCGAGGTCATGGAGCCGGCCGCCGAGGCCGCCGACTGCATGGCGTTGTTCTCGAGGATCGAGAAGTCGGGCCGCCGGAAGATCTTGGTGATCGCCTGGAAGATGACGTAGGCGAGGATGCACGACGTGATCGCCACGCCCATGCTCCAGCCGGCCTTCAAGCCCACGTACACGTTGGAGAGGCACATGACCGCGCCCAGGAACATGCCCATCACCACGGCCCGCACCGTGGCCTGCTTCATCTTGTCGCCCTGGTAGACGTTCTCGAACCAGTGACGCTCGATCTCCTCGGGGGTCCTCGGGCGTTCCGGGTCGGCGGGCGCGGCAGTCACGGTGGCCACGGGTGCTGGTCTCCTGGTTCTGTGGGAGCGGAACGGGCGCCCGTCGGTGCGGCCGGGGCCGGGCATGAAGCGCGGAGAGGGTGCGCGAGCGGTCCCGCCGTCACAAGCGAAAAGTCGCGGGCGCCGGGGGGGCCGAAGTCGCGGCCTTCACCGGGGCCCGCCGCGCGTGGACGCCGGCGCCGCGACCGGTGCGGGCCCGGTCAGCGGTAGAAGGCCTTGCGCCCGGTCGTGTTCGGCAGCTCCGCCTGCCAGCGGATCGCGGTCTCGCGCTCCGGAACCGTCCTCGGGGCGGTGGCCACGAACGCGGCGAGGGCCGCCCGGAGCCGGTCCCGGCGGGCCGCGGTGGGCTCGGTGCGGAAGGCCGCGCGCATCGAGGCCAGCGCGTGGAAGCGGGCATCGAGCGCCGCCGCGCCGGCGGACCGGGAGGCGATCCCCGTCCAGGCGTCGGCGGAACGCTCGTAGGCCTGCGCGGTGCCCTCGCGACGCGCCAGCTCGTCGGCGTCGCGCGCCTGCGTCACGGCGAGCCGGACATCGGCCGGCTGGTCCGCGTAGACGTCGGCTGCCGGCGCGCTCGGCGCCGGGACGAGCGCGCCCGGCCGCAGGGCCTGCCCGGGCGCGAGCGCGGTCGGTGCGGGCCGGCCGAACGCCGTCTCCGGGCCGGGACCGAGCGTGCCGATGGGCTCGAGCCGGACGGCGAGCGAGGTGGCGGGCCCGACCACGAGGCGCGCCGGCTCGAAGCCCACGCGCAGGATGCTCAGCGTGTCGCCGGCGGCGAGCCGAGGCAGGCAGAAGCGGCCGTCGGCGCCCGAGCTCGCGGTGCGGAGCCCGTCGTTCGTGACGGTGATGCGCGCCCCGGCGATGGGCGTGCCGCGCGCGTCCTGCACCGTGCCGCACGGCGAGAGCCCGTCGCCAAGGAAGTCGACCGGGGCCTTCGAGTCCATGGCGCGGGTGCCGAAGCTCCGGACCACGCCCTCCTTCGATTCCGCGGCCTCGCCCGGCGCGGCGCCGCTCGCCGCCGCGTCCTCCGATCCCGGGGCCTTGGTCGCGGTGGGCGCGGTGTAGGGCGTCGCCATCCGCTTCATCTCGACGCGAGGCTCCGACCCGGCCGGGGCGGGCGCGGCGGTGCCGGGCGTTGTGCCCGCGCGCTCGCCGCTCGCGATCGGGCGACGGGCCGACGGCGCGGACGCCTCGGGCTTCACCGGGACGTCCGCGCCGGCCTCGTTCCGGCGCACCTCGCGGGCCCGGAGGGCGGCGGCAGGGGGAGCGGGAGGCGCCTGGGCGGTCTCCTCCTCCCGACTCGCCGTGGGCCCGGCGGCCGGCGCGGGCGCGAACCGGGGCGGTGGTGCCGTCTCGCCGGCCGGTGCGGTCGCCTGCGGCAGCGGCTCGGCCGCCGGCGGCGCCACCTCCTGGCGGGGCTCCTCCCACCGTTCGGCTGGCGGCGTCCCCTGCCGCGGGCCGCCGATCCCCGAGCGGGAGCGAGAGGGAACCAGGCGCGCCACGTCGTCGCGACCCTGGAAGCGGATCCACGCGAGCCCGGCCACGGCCACGAGCGCCGCCGCGCTTCCGACGATCGAGAGCCCGCGCGGCGTCCGGAGCCACGCCCAGGGCGAGGCGCCGCCGGGGCGCGCCGCGCGGGCGCCCGAGCGCGACGGCGCGGCCGCGGGCGCCTCTCGCGCGATGCGCGCGGCCACGCGATCCGCGAACGTCTCGAAGTAGGCCTCGCCCGGATCGTGCTCGAGCGCGCCCGCCAGGTCGCGGTCGAGCGCCCAGACCTCCGCGAGGCGCGTGCGGCAAGCCTCGCACGCGGCGAGATGCGCCTCGCACGCGCCGCGATCGCGCTCGGGGAGCGCGCCGTCGGCGAACGCCGAGAGCTGGACTTCGGTCAGGTGGCTCATGGGGCTTCCCCGGTGCGCGCGGCGAGGCGGCGTTTGAGCTCCGTTCGAGCCCGCGACAGCCGCGACATCACGGTTCCGATCGGCACGCCGAGCGCGCGCGCGATCTCCTCGTACGAGAGGTCCTGCATCACGCGCAGCGTCAGCACGGCCTGGTGCTCCGGGGCGAGCTCGCCGAAGCACTCGCGGAGCAGCGCGTGGTGCTGGCCGCGCGCCGAGTTCTCGGCCGGGTCATCCTCCACCCCCCATTGCCGGCCCGCTTCCACGAGCGGCTCGATGGACTGCTCGGGCCGGCGCTTCCGGTGGCGGAACAGCGAGTACGCCTGGTTGATCACGATGCGGGCGAGCCAGGGGTAGAGCGGCTGGCCGGTCTCGAACCGCCCGATCGCTCCCCATGCGCGCGCGAACGTCTCCTGCGCCAGGTCGTCGGCGTCGCTCGCGTTCCGTGTCAGCGACCAGGCGAGGCGGTGCACGGCCCGCTGGTAACGGCGCACGATCTCGCCGAAGGCCCTTTCGTCGCCCCGCTGGCTCGCGGCCACGAGCGCGCCGTCCTGCGGCCCGGCAGACGAGCTACGCCCCGCACTGGGTTCCATTCCCGCGAGGGAACCGCCGCCGGGCGTGGTACGTCAAGCCCTTCGGCCCGAAAGAGTTCGCGAGCCGGGTCAGCGGCTCGCGGCGGCCGAGTCGGCCGCTTCCCCGGGCTCGAGGCCCGGCTCCGGCTCGTACGGCTGCGCCTCAACCTGCTCCCGCAGCCGGTTCATGTCGGCCAGCATCTTGCGCATCGCCTCGGGCGTGATCATGGGCTCCATGAGCTTCACGATCCGGCCCACGTAACGGAAGCGCCCGTCCTGCTCGAGCCGGGTGCGGCCGTTGCCCAGGTCGGTGAGCTTGTAGAACACGTCGCCGTCGCCCATGCCGGGCAGCTCGACGTGGACGCCCATCTGCGCCGGCGGCTCCCACAGCGTGACGGTGCCCGGCACGAGCATGCGCTGCCGGGTGCGCGGGTCATCCATCACCCACGTCTCGCGGTGGCCGATGCCCGAGTCGGGCGTGGTGCTGTCGGGCTGGACCTCGGCGAGCCAGCCGACCCACTGCGTGAGCCGGTCGGGCTCGGTCATCCACGGCCAGATCTCCTCCGGCGGCCGGGCGATCTCGATGCTGCCGCGCATGCGTCCCGCGTCGCTCCGGTTGGAAGCGAGCCACAGGCCCGCCACACTCACGAGGAGCAGCACGAACAGCGAGATTCCGATGCGCAGGACCCACTTCACCGCGAGCCGCCTCCTCATGGACGGCGGCCGGGTGGGGACGACGGGCCGCCGGTGCGCGCGCGCGGGAGGGGACGAGCCGGATGCGGGGAGCGCACGCCGTGCGGGATGGTAGCAGAGGGCGGCGGCTCAGGTCCGCGAGGCAAGGGCGCGGTCGCGCTCGGCGCGGGCCGCGGCCAGCGCGCCCGCGGGGTCGTTCGCCGCGGTCACGGAGCGGCCCAGCACCAGCAGGCTCGCGCCGTCGCGCACCGCGCCCTCGATGGTGGCGACGCGCTTCTGGTCGTGCGTGGCGCCCCCGGCGGGGCGGATGCCCGGCGTGACGGCGTGGAAGTCGCGGCCGAGCTTCGCGCGCACGCCCGCGAGGTCGGCGGCCGAGCACACCACGCCGAGCGCGCCGGCGCGCTCGGCGAGGTCGGTGAGCGCCGCGGCCACCTCGTGCAGGTCGAACGGCTTCGCGAACCCCGGCGGCATCGCGGCGGGATCGAGGCTCGTGAGCAGCGTCACCGCGACCACGCGCGTGCTCCCTCCCGCCTCGTGGATCCCGGCCACCGCCGCGGCCACCATCTCGGCGCCGCCCGTGGCGTGCACGGTGAGCAGGTCGGCGCCGAGCCGCGCCGCCGACGCGGCCGCGCCCCTCACCGTGTTGGGGATGTCGTGCAGCTTGAGGTCGAGGAACACCCGCCGTCCGCGGGCCTTGAGCGCGCGCACCGCCTCGGGCCCGGCGGCGGCGAACAGCTCGAGCCCCACCTTCGCGAGCTCGGGCCCCCCTCCCAGCGCCTCGTCCAGCGCGAGCGCCGCCTCGAGCGTGGGCACGTCGAACGCGATCGCGAACTCCGGCGCTCGGGTCAACGGCGCTCCTCGGCCGCGGCCGCCGTGGCGGGGCGGCCGTCCTGGCCGGGTCCGGGCGCGCACTCCTGCGCGTGCTCGGCGCGGAACGCGCCGATGAGGTCCGTCACGCGCTCGTGACCGTGCGCGGCGAGCCATTCGCGCATCTCGGCGAGCACGCGCGCGGCGGCCTCGGGCTCGACGAATGTGGCGGTGCCCACCTGCACGGCGGTGGCGCCGGCGGCGATGAACTCGAGCGCGTCGCGGCCCGAGGCGATGCCGCCGGAGCCGAGCACCGGGATGCGCACCGCTTGCGCCGCCTCCCAGCAGCGCGCGAGCGCGAGCGGCTTGATGGCGGGCCCCGAGAGCCCGCCCGTGGCCTTGCCGAGCCGGCTGCGCATCGCGTCCAGGTCGATGGCCATCCCCACGAACGTGTTGACCGCGGTGATCGCGTCGGCCCCGCCCCGCTCGCAGGCCCGCGCGGTCTCGCGGATGTCGGTGACGTCGGGCGAGAGCTTGGCGATGAGTGGCCGGTCGGTGAGCGGCCTGAGCCCCGCGATCGTGCGCTCGAGCCGCGCGGGGTCGGCCCAGTAGCGGGCACCCCCGGCGGCCACGTTCGGGCAGGAGAAGTTCAGCTCGAACCCGCCCACGCCCGGTTCGCGGCCGAGCGCCCGGAGCAGCCGCTCCAGCTCGTCCGCGGTCTCGCCGCCGATGCTGGCGATGACCGTGGCCTCGAGCTTCCGGAGCCGCGGCAGCTTCTCGTCGCGGAAGCGCTCGAGCCCCACGTTCTCGAGCCCGATGCTGTTGAGCATCCCGGCGGCGGTCTCGGCCACGCGCGCGGGCGCGTTGCCCGGGCGCGGCTCGACGGTCACGGTCTTGGTGACCACGCCGCCGAGCGCCGAGAGGTCCACCACGTGCGCGTACTCGTCGCCGTAGCCGAACGTGCCGGAGCCGGTCAGGATCGGGTTCCGGAGCGTGAGCGGGCCCACGCGCACGGCGAGGTCCACACGCCCGGGGCGGATCGCGCGCCGGACAGGCGCCGCGCGGCTCACTCGACCCGCTCCCAGTCGAGGTCGCGCGCCTCGAACACGGGGCCGTCGGTGCAGCACATGGCCCACTCGGGGTTCCCGCGGAGCGCGGCGGCGCCCGCCTGCCCGGCGCTCTCGGCGAGCACGCGCGCCCGCGCCGCGGCCGAGCGCGGCAGCGGGCAGCCGCGGCAGACACCGGTGCCGCACGCCATCACGCTCTCCATGGCGAGGTGCGCGCGGGCGCCGTTCGCCATGGCCCAGCGGGCGACCGCGGCGAGCATCGCGTGCGGGCCGCAGGCGTGCAGCACGAGCGGGCGTTCGAGCTTCGGGGCGAGCCGGTCGAGGAGCCCGAGCACGTTGCCGTGGAAGCCGCGCGAGCCGTCGTCGGTGGCGAGGTGGAGCCGGCTCCCCTGCCTCGCGAGTCGCTCGCGCGCCTCGCCGAGGCCCACCAGCAGCGACGCGGTGCGCGCCCCGAAGACGAACTCGCAGCGCCGGCGCCTTCGCGCCAGTTCGCCCGCGGCCATGAGGAGCGGTGCCACGCCGCGGCCGCCCGCCACCAGCACCGGCGTGCCGGGCTCCTCGAGCGGATAGCCGCGGCCGAGCGGGCCGGTCACGTGCACGGTGTCGCCGGGCCCGAGCCGTGCGAGCGCGCGCGTGCCGGCGCCGACCGGTCCGTAGAGGAAGCCCACGGTGAGCCGCGAGCCGCGCTTGGAGACGCTCGCCACGCTCATCGGGCGCGGCAGCAGCACCGGCGAGGGGAAGTCGAGCAGGAGCTGCACGAACTGCCCCGCCACGGGTGCGGCGAAGCCGGGCGGCAGGTCGAGCGAGAGCCAGCGGAAGCCGGCGCCGTACTCGCGCTGCTCGCGCACGCGCGCGGCCGCCTGCCGCCAGGTGCGGCGGGCGGGCGCCGGCGCCGGGTCCGGCCGCCGGGGGCGGCCCACGAGCGTCATCGGTGCCCTCCCGAGGTGGTGTCCGCGGGCGCGGGGCTCGAGGCGCTGTCGGGCCGCGCGGCGGGGACCGGTGGCACGGCCGCTCCGCCCGCGGGCGCCTGCCTCGGCGCCTTCTTCGCGGCCTTCCCGGCTGCCTTCTCCGCGCTCTTCGCCTGCCGCACCGAGTCGCGCACCGCCTTCGAGCGCTGCTTCTCCTGCTTCTGCCGCTCGATGGCCGCGGGATCCCTGGGCTTCCGCTCGAACGAGGTGATCCTCCGGTAGCGGTCCGCCTCGGGCCCCGGAGCCGTCGGTCGGGGCGCCGCGCCGGGCTCGCCGGGAACAGGTGCGGCGGACGACGGCGTCGCGGCCGCGGGCGGCGTGAAGGGCGGCGCGCTGCCCTTCCGCGACGCGACGCTGTCCGCGCCGGCGGCACGGCGCAGGCTGTCGGCCCGGTCCGCGCCGAGGAGCACACGATCCACACCACGCTCCGTGGGGAGCGGCTGGTTGGTGAGCGGCGGCGTGCGAGGCGCCATCGGGCCGCCGGGCTCCTGGCGCGGCACGGGCGGCACGCCGCCGCCCGGTGCGACCACGACGCCCTCGGGGCGCGGCACGAGGCGCTGGATCGCCGCGAGCTCCGCCGCGCGCCCGGTGGTGTCCGCCACGAAGAACGACCGGCGCAGCGAGTCGAGCCGGGCCCGGCCGGCCGCGCTCGTGTCCTTGCGCGCGGCCGAGGTGAGCGAGTCCCGGTACATGAGCACGCGGAAGACCGAGTCCGGCACCGCGGGGTCGCGCGTGGCGGCGGGCGGCGTCTCCAGCGCGCCGGGAGTCGTGCCCGGGCGGAGCAGCTCGGGCTCGCTCCGCGGCCGGCCGAGCCGCGGCGTGCCGCCCGGGAACGGGGTCAGCGTGGGCTCGGGCTCCAGGACCGGCTTCGTGAACTCGGCCGGCGCCACGATCAGCCCCTCCGGGACGGCCTCGCCCGCCGACTCCAGGTAGTCGCGAGCGGCGAGCTGCGCCTCGGTCCCCGGGTAATCGCGCACCACGCGCCAGAACAGCGACTCGGCCTCGGCGCCTCGCTCCAGCTTCCGCGACAGCAACCAGGCCTGAGCGTTCAGCGCCCGGGCGATCACGGACGAGTCGCGGCTCGAGTCGGCGATCGCCCGGTATTCTTCGAGCGCGCGGTCGGGCCGGTCGAGGTTGAAGACGTAGTGCTCGGCGGTGAGGAAGCGCGACTCGGCCTGGCGCGCCGCCGAGTCCGCGCCGGTCGCCGTGCGGAAGCGCTCGATGCGGTCGAGGTTGTCGGTGCGCTGCTGCGCCTGCTGGGAGAACTGCGACGTGCCCGCCTGCTCCTTGACCTTCAGGTACTCCAGACGCGCCCGCGCGAAGTCGTCGGCGCCGGTCTCCCACGCGTAGCCGATCCGGAACTGCGCCTCGGCCGCGAGCGCCGTGCGCGGGTAGTCCAGGATCACGCTCTCGTAGAGCCGGATGGCCTCCTCGACGCGCCCGGAGAGCAGCTCGACGCTGCCCATGCGCAGCGTGATCCGGCCGTAGCGGTCCTGGCCCGCGACCGTGGCGGCCGGCCGCTGGACCGGCGCCGGGGCCGCGCCCGCGGTGGGGCCCACGCGCGCGACGGTGGGCGGCGGCGGAGGCTGCGGCACGTGCGCGCGCGCGTCACGCAGCAGCGCGCGCGCGTCGTCGTAGCGCCGGTCGGCCTCGAGGCAGTCCACCTCGCGCAGCAGGTAGCGGAGCCGGTCCTCGTCGGTGAGCGCGCGCTCGCCGATGCTCGCAAAGTCCGCGCGCGCGCCGGCCCAGTCCTGCTGCTGGAAGCGCGCCTCGGCCCGCTGGCGGAGCGCCCGGTCCACGAGCACGTGCTTCGGGAAGTGCTCCAGCACCTGCCCCGCGGATTCCGCGGCCTCGCGGTAGCGCCGCAGCGCCAGGAGCGCCTTCGACCGCTCGTACCAGGCGTACGGCACCAGCCTGTTCCGCGGCGCCTGGGCGATGAAGTTGTCCAGGCGGTTCACGGCCTGATCGTGACGGCGGGCGGCGCGGTACGAGAGCCCGAGGAAGAACTCGGCCTCGGGCCGCAGGTCGCTGCCCGGGAACCGCGTCTCGAACTCCTGCAGCATGGCCACGGCCTTGAGCGGATCGTCGGTGCCGACGAACGTGCGCGCCCACATGAGCCAGGCGTCGTCCACCCACTTGGACTTGGGGTGCACGCCCAGCACCTTCTTGCTGTAGTCCGCCGACTTGGCGTAGTTCGCGCGCTGCGCCGTGCCCTCGCGGTCCACCTCGTAGGGCTGGCCGTCGGTGGCCTTCAGGTAGTAGCGGCGCGCCAGGTAGAACGTGTTGTAGTAGGCGCACGACGCCGAGGCCGCGACGAGGACCAACAGCAGCGAGAGCCGTGCGAGCCGCGCCCGGGTCACGACCGGCCCCTCACGTCCGGCGCCTCACAACGCCTCCTGAAGGCTCACGGCCCCGAGCGGCCCGCGGCGCATCGCCTCGAGCCCCGCCACCGTCACCTGCGCGCCGGCCAGCGTCGTGACGACCGGCACGCCCATGGCCACGGCGCGCTCGCGGATGGCCTGCTCGTCGTACTCGGAGGCTCGGCCGAGCGGCGTGTTGACGACCAGCTGGATGTCCCCGTTCTCGATGAGGTCGGCCACGTGCGGCCGGCCCTCGTGCACCTTGAACACCTCGCGCACCGGGATCCCGTTCCGGCCGAGGAAGCGCGCGGTGCCCCGCGTCGCCACCAGTCCATACCCCAGCTCCACCAGCTTCTTCGCCATGAACGTGATGGCGCGCTTGTCGTCGTCCCGCACCGACAGGAGCACGTTGCCCGAGTCCGGCAGGACCTCGCCCGCGCCCAGGTGCGCCTTGGCGAGCGCCCGGCCGAAGTCCATGTCGCGGCCCATGACCTCGCCGGTGGACTTCATCTCTGGACCCAGCAGCGCGTCCTCGCCCGGGAAGCGGCTGAACGGCAGCACCGGCTTCTTCACGCTGATCATGCGCGGCTCGGTCTCGGCCGGCCGGATGTCGGCGAGCCGCTCGCCGGCCATGACCCGCGCCGCCAGGCGCGCGAGCGGGATCCCGACCGCCTTGCTCACGAACGGCACCGTGCGCGAGGCGCGCGGGTTGGCCTCGAGCACGTAGATCTCGCCCAGCCGCACCGCGTACTGGACGTTCAAGAGGCCGCGTACGCCCAGCGCGCGCGCGAGCCGGGCGGTGATGGCGCGCACCTCGGCCACGGTGGACTCGCCCAGCGTGAACGGCGGGATGACGCAGGTGGAGTCGCCGGAGTGGATGCCCGCCTCCTCGATGTGCTCCATGACCGCGCCCACCAGCACCGACTCGCCGTCGGCGACGGCGTCCACGTCCACCTCGAGCGCGCCTTCGAGGAACTTGTCGAGCAGCACCGGCTCGTCGGCCGAGACCAGCGCCTCGCGCCGGAGCCACTCCTCCAGCTCGGAGCGGTCGTAGACGATGCGCATGCCGCGCCCGCCCAGCACGTACGAGGGCCGCACCAGCACCGGGTAGCCGAGCCGCTCGGCGCTCGCGAGCGCCTCCTCGCGCGTGGCCGCGATGCGCGACTCGGGCTGCTTGAGGCCCAGCTCGTTCACGAGGTCGCGCCAGCGCGAGCGGTTCTCGGCCAGGTCGAGCCCGTCGAACGACGTGCCGAGCAGCGGCACGCCCGCCTCGTGCAGCGTGCGCGCGAGCTTGAGCGGCGTCTGCCCGCCCAACTGGACGATGACGCCGATCGGCTGCTCCTTGTCCACGATGTTCAGGACGTCCTCGGCGGTGAGCGGCTCGAAGTAGAGCCGGCTCGAGACGTCGTAGTCGGTGCTCACCGTCTCGGGGTTCGAGTTGGCGAGCAGCACGTCGAAGCCGCGGTCCTTGAGCTCGAGCGCCGCCTGCACGCAGCAGTAGTCGAACTCGAGCCCCTGGCCGATGCGGTTGGGCCCCGAGCCGATGATGAGCACGCGCGGGCGGGTGGGCGGGGGCACCTCGCACTCCTCCTCGTAGGTCGAGTAGAAGTAGGGCGTCTCCGCCTGGAACTCGGCGCCGCAGGTGTCCACCGCCTTCATCACCGGCACGACGCCGGCGGCGATGCGGCGGTCGCGAAGCTCGCGCTCGCCGAGCCCCAGCCGGCGCGCGAGGTGGCGGTCGGACAGGCCCATCCGCTTGGCCGCGCGCACGCGCGCGTCGTCCCACTCGGCACCCCGCAGCGTGCGGTCGAGGTCGGTGATCCGCCTCATCTGGCGCAGGAACCACGGGTCGATGCCGGACAGCTCGGCGAGCGCCTCGGGCGCCTGGCCGGCGGCCAGCATCCGGAACAGGTCGCGCAGCCGCTCCGGCGAGGGCTCGCGGAGCGCGAGTTGCAGCGCCTCGATCTCGTCGTCCGCCGCCGGCTCCGGGAGCACGTCGCCGCCCGTCTCAAGAGCGCGCCAGCCCTTGAGGAGCGCCTCGGGGAACGTGCGCCCCATCGCCATCACCTCGCCCACCGACTTCATGCGAGTCCCCAGCCGGCGGTCGGTGACGCGGAACTTCTCGAACGCCCAGCGCGGGATCTTGACCACGCAGTAGTCGAGCGAGGGCTCGAAGCAGGCGGGCGTCTTCTTCGTGATGTCGTTGGGGATCTCGTCGAGCGTGAGACCCGCCGCGAGCATGGCGCTGATCTTGGCGATCGGGAACCCGGTGGCCTTGCTGGCGAGCGCCGAGCTCCGCGAGACCCGCGGGTTCATTTCGATGACCCGCATTTCCCCAGACCCGGGGTGCACCGCGAACTGGATGTTGCAGCCGCCGGCCTCGATCCGGATGGCCCGGATGATGCGCAACGCCGCGTCGCGCATGTCCTGGTAGCAGCGGTCGGACAGCGTCTGCGCCGGCGCCACGGTGATGGAGTCGCCGGTGTGCACACCCATCGGGTCGAAGTTCTCGATCGAGCAGACGATCACCACGTTGTCGTGGCCGTCGCGCATCACCTCCAGCTCGAACTCCTTCCAGCCGAGCAGGCACTCCTCGATGAGGATGCTGCCGTTGGGGCTCGCGGCGATCCCCATGCGGGCCGCCTCGCGCAGGTGGCGGCGGTCGTGCACGAGCCCCGAGCCCTGGCCGCCGAGCGTGAACGACGAGCGGATGACGAGCGGGTAGCCGAGCTGCTCGCCGAGCGCGACCGCGTCCGCGACCGTGGTCGCGTATCCGCTCTTCGGGAGCTGGAGCCCGGCCTGCTCCATGGCGCGCTTGAAGCGGTCGCGGTCCTCGGCCGTCTCGATGGCCTCGAGCGAGGCGCCGATCAGCTTCACGCCGTGCTTGTCGAGCACGCCGGCGTGGGCCAGCGCCACGGCGAGGTTCAGCGCCGTCTGCCCGCCGAGCGTGGGCAGCAGCGCGTCGGGCCGCTCCTTTTCGATGATGCGCTCGGCGATGGACGGGAGGAGCGGCTCCACGTACGTGCGGTCGGCGAACTCGGGGTCGGTCATGATCGTGGCCGGGTTCGAGTTCAGCAGCACGACCTCGTAGCCGAGCGCCTTCAAGGCCCGGCAACCCTGCGTGCCCGAGTAGTCGAACTCGCACGCCTGCCCGATCACGATGGGCCCCGCGCCCAGCACCATGATCCTGCGGATGTCGGTGCGGCGCGGCATCAGCGCCTCCGCGCCGGCGCGGTGGGCGCCGGCTCGCGCCGGCCGCGCCGCGCGACCAGCTCGGCGAACGCGCGGAACCACGGACGCGAATCGTGCGGCCCCGGACCGGCCTCGGGGTGGTACTGGCACGACAGCACGGGCAGCGAGCGGTGCACCATGCCCTCGAGCGTGCCGTCGTTGCCGCTCCAGTGCGTGAGATCGAACTCGCCGGCGGGGAGCGTGTCGGCGTCCACCATGAAGCCGTGGTTCTGGCTCGTGACCTCGACCACGCCGCTGCGCCGGTCGATCACCGGGTGGTTGGCGCCGCGATGACCGAACTTGAGCTTGCGCGTCTTCGCGCCGAACGCGAGCCCGAGCAGCTGATGGCCGAGGCAGATGCCGAACGTGGGCACCCGCCGCGACAGCTCACGCGCGGCGGCGATCGCGAAGTCGAGCGGCTCCGGGTCGCCGGGGCCGTTCGAGAGCAGCACGCCGTCCGGCTCGAGCGCCAGCACGTCGCCGGCGTTCGTGCGCGCGGGCACCACGCGCACCCGGAAGCCCTCCGCGCGGAGCCGGCGCAGGATGTTGTACTTGACGCCGTAGTCGCACACCACGACCAGCGGCCTGCCGCGGTCCGCCGCCGGCTCGCTCGCCACCGGCCCCGCCGCGCCCCACCAGTAGGGCTCGACGCAGGTGACCACGTCGGCGAGCGCGAGGCCCTCCATGCGCGGGCTCCTGCGCGCCTTGTCCACCAGATCGTCCGCGTTCGGGTCCACGGTCGAGAGGCAGCCGCGCATGGTGCCGCGCTCGCGCAGGTGGCGGGTGAGCGCGCGCGTGTCCACTCCCGAGATCCCCGGCAGGCCGTGTTCGGCCAGCATCCCGTCCAGCGTGCCGGTCGCGCGCCAGCTGGACGGCAGCTCGCACAGGTCGCGGCACACCATGCCCTGGGCGCGCGGGCCGCTGCTCTCCCAGTCCTCACCGTTCACGCCGTAGTTGCCGATGAGCGGGTAGGTGAACGTCACGATCTGCCCGCAGTAGGACGGGTCGGAGAGCACCTCCTGGTAGCCGGTCATGGCCGTGTTGAACACCACCTCTCCGGTGGCCTCGGCCTCGGCGCCGAACGCCTCGCCGCGGAACACCCGCCCGTCCTCGAGCGCCAGCAGCGCCTCGCGCCGCGTCATCGCGCCGCCCCCTCGGCGACCGGGCGCGCGAACGCGACCCGCTCGTCGGCGTGCGTCACGCGGCCCTCGAGCATGGTGACGAGCACGCGGCCTTTGACGCGCCAGCCCGCGAACGGGGTGTTGCGGCCCTTCGAGTGGAACGCCTCCGGGTCCACGGTCCACACCGCGGCGGGGTCGAACAGCACGAGGTCGGCCTGCGAGCCGGGCTCGAGCGTGACCTCGGGGAGCCCGAAGATGCGGCGCGGCGCCTCGGTCCACAGCTCCACCGCGCGCGCGAGCGGCACGTGGCCGGGCCCGACCAGGTAGGTGAGCGTGAGCGCGAGCGCGGTCTCCAGCCCCACGATCCCGAACGGCGCCTCGCCGAACGGCCGGGATTTCTCGTCGCTCGTGTGCGGCGCGTGGTCGGTGGCGAAGCAGTCCACGGTGCCGTCCGCGATGGCGGCGATGCACGCCTCGCGGTCGACCTCCGAGCGGAGCGGCGGGTTCATCTTGGCGTGCGTGTCGTAGTCGCCCACGGCCTCGTCGGTGAGCACCCAGTAGTGCGGGCAGGTCTCTCCCGTCACCGCGAGCCCGCGCCGCTTCGCGTCGCGCAGCGCGTCGAACGACGCCGCCGCCGACAGGTGAGCGAAGTGGACCCGCCCGCCGGTCAGCTCGGCGAGGTCGGCGTCGCGCCGGCACATGACGCTCTCGGCGGCGCCCGGGATGCCGGGGAGGCCGAGCCGGGTGGCGGTGAAGCCCTCGTGCATGACGCCGTCGGCCTTGAGGCCCGGGTCCTCCTCGTGGCAGATGATCGGGAGCCCGGTCGGCTTCGCGGTCTCGAGCGCGCTCCGCATCATGCCCGCGTTCACGATCGGCCGGCCGTCGTCGCTGAACGCCACCGCGCCCGCGCGGGCGAGGGATTCGAGCGGGGCGAGCTGCTCGCCCTTCTGGCCCATCGTGACCGCGGCGATCGGCAGCACCTGGCAGTGCCCGGCCGCCTCGCCGCGGCGGCACACCCACTCCACCCACGCGGCCGTGTCCACGACCGGCTCGGTGTTCGGCATGCAGGCGATGGCGGTGAACCCGCCCGCCGCGGCCGCGCGCGTGCCGGTCTCGATGGTCTCCTTGGCCGACTGGCCGGGTTCGCGCAGGTGGACGTGAACGTCCACGAGCCCGGGCGCGATGACCGCGCCGCCCGCCTCGACCACGCGCGCGTGAGCCCCCGGACGCCGCGGCGCGGGCACCACCACGCCGTCCTCCACCGCGAGCGTCACGCGCTCGCCGGTGCGCCAGTGCGTGGCGCCGCGGAACAGCGTCAGCGCGCTCATCGGGCCGTCACCGCGGCGGTGAATCCGTGCGGGCGACGCACGGCGTCGGCGCAGCGCCTGAGCAGCGCGCAGCGCACCGCCACGCCGTTCGCGACCTGCGCCAGGATTCGCGAGCGTGGGCCGTCGGCCACGTCGTGGTCCATCTCGACCCCGCGGTTGACCGGGCCCGGGTGCAGGACCACCGCATGCGGCGCCATGAGCCCGACCCGCTCCGGCGTGAGCCCCCACACGCGCGCGTACTCGGACAGCGAGGGCAGCAGCCCCCGGACCATGCGCTCGTGCTGGATGCGCAGCGCCATCACGCCGTCGGCGCCCGGGAGCGCCGCCTCGAGCGAGGGCGCCAGCTCGCAGCCGAGCTGCTCCACCTCGGCGGGGATCAACGTTCCCGGCCCGCACACCGTGACGCGCGCGCCGAGCGTGGTGAGCCCGGCGATCGCCGAGCGGGCGACACGCGAGTGGGCGATGTCGCCCACGATGGCGAGCCGGCGGCCCTCGAAGCGGCCCTCCCAGGCGTCGTGGAGCGTGAGCAGGTCGAGCAGCCCCTGCGTGGGGTGCTCGTGCATGCCGTCGCCGGCGTTCAGAACGCCCATCGTGGCGAGCTCGCGCGCGAGCCAGGCCGGCGCGCCCGACGACGGGTGGCGCACCACCACCAGCGCCGCGCCCATGGCCTCGAACAGCCGCATCGTGTCGAGCAGCGACTCGCCCTTGTTGAGCGAGCTGGCCGCGCTCGAGAATACCACGACGTTGGCGCCCAGCCGCTTCGCCGCGATCTCGAAGCTCGTGCGCGTGCGGGTCGAGTCCTCGATGAACGCGAGCACCACGGTGACGCCGGCCAGGTCGGTCCGGTTGGGCTCGCCGAGCGCGAGCCAGGCCCGCTCGCGGGCCGAGGCGGCGATCAGCGAGAGCAGCTGCTCGCGCGAGAGCCCCTCGAGCGCCAGGAAGTGGCGCGGGTCCGCGGCGGGCGAGGCCGGGGCAGAAAAAATCCCGGCGCCGGGCGGCGTCGGGGCAGCGATGGGCATGTCGGCAGTCATGGCACCGGTCTCCTGGCGGCCTCTCGGGACCGCCTTAAGGGATGGAGTACTGGCACGAACCGGCGGGGACTATAGAGGGTGGGGGACCTCGATTCAAGCCGCCGCGGGCGCGGCCGGCTACAGGAGCGTCCCCCGCAGCATCAGGCTGGCGATGGTGAAGTAGATGACGATGCCCGTGACGTCCACGAGCGTGGCCACGAACGGGGCCGAGGCGCTGGCGGGGTCCAGGCGCACGCGCTTGAGGATGAACGGCAGCATCGAGCCGGAGAGCGTGCCGAACATCACCACGCCGGCGACGCTCGCGGCGACGGTGATCCCCAGCTCGAGGGTGTGCGGGCCGTAGGGGTGGAACAGGGCCTCCCACAGGAGCACGCGCCCCATGCCCACCAGGCCCAGCACGCCGCCGATGGCCACGCCCTGGCCCAGCTCGCGCAGGAACACCCGCCACCAGTCGGCGAGCGTCACCTCGCCCAGCGCCATGGCGCGGATCACCAGCGTCGAGGTCTGCGAGCCCGAGTTGCCGCCGCTCGAGATGATGAGCGGGATGAACACCGACAGCACGACGGCCTTGGCGATCTCGTGCTCGAACCGGCCCATCGCGGTGGCGGTGAGCAGCTCGCCCACGAACAGGACCAGGAGCCACACCACGCGCTTGGAGAACATCGAGCGGAAGCCCACCTCGAGATACGGCGCGTCGAGCGCCTGGGTGCCGCCGATCTTCTGGATGTCCTCCGTGGCCTCCTCCTGGATGACGTCCACGATGTCGTCCACGGTCACGATGCCGCGCATGCGGCCCTCGGCGTCCACGACCGGGATGGCCTGGAGGTCGTGCTCGGCGAACAGCTTGCCCAGCTCCTCCTGATCCTGCTCGGGTCGCGCGGTGATGAGGTCGGTGGACATGACGTCGCGCACGGTGCGGTCGCTCGAGGCGGCGAACAGCTCGCGCAGCGACACGACGCCCACCAGGCGCTGCTCGACGTCGTTCACGTAGACGTAGTAGACGTGCTCCAGGTGCTCGCGCGCCTGCTTGCGCAGATAGCTGATGGCCTCGTCCACGCCGAGGTCGGCGCGCACGCTCGCGTAGCGCGGGTTCATGAGGCCGCCGGCGTGGTCCTCGGCGTAGGCGAGCAGCGCCATCACCTCGCGCCGGGTCTGCTCGTCGAGGAGCGCCAGCAACGCGGCACGCTCGTCCTCCTCGGCCTCCTGCACGAGGTCGGCGGCGTCGTCGGGCGGCAGCAGCCGCATCCACGACCGGCGGCCCTCCGGCGGGATCGCGTGCACCATCTCGTACTGGTCGCGTGCCGAGAGCCCGAGGAAGAAGTCCTCGGCCTCGGGCCGCGGCAGGTCGAGGAACGCGTCGAGGCGGTCCTCCGGCGTGAGCAGGCGCCAGGTCTCGCGCAGGTCGTCGGCGGCGAGCCCGAACTCGCTCTCGGCTTCGCGACGGAGGGTCATGCGCACGCTCCGCAGGGCATGGGCCGCGCTGGACGGGGGTGTCGAGGCTTCGCCGCACCGTACCGTGCGGCGAGCGCGACCGTCCAGCGCGAAACGCTCCCCGGAGTCGCCGACCTGACCTAGCGCGGGCCGCGCTCGGGCCGGGCCGGGCGCGGGGCCGTCACCGCTGGCGGACGGGCATCGCTCCCGGATCGGTGCGCGCGCCGGCAGCGCGCGCCGCCCAGGCCTTCGTGGTCGAGCCGGCGGTGGTGATGAGCCACACGGCCGCGAGCACGACGGCCGCGGCGGCGAGCGTGCGGGGCGTGAGCGTCTCGCCGCCGAAGGCGAACCCGAGGAACATGGCGACGATGGGGTTCACGAACGCGTAGGTGGCCACCTTGGCCGGGGCCACGCGGCCGAGCAGGTAGATGTAGGCGGTGAAGGCGAGCACCGAGCCGAACACCGACAGGTAGGCGACGGACGCCCACGCGCCCCAGCCCACGTCGCCGGGCCGCCATGTGGCGAGGTCGCCGACGGCGGCCGAAAGGAGGAGCAGCGCCAGCCCCGAGGCGAGGAGCCCGACGCCGGTCGAAACGAGCGGCGAGCCGGGGAGCGGCACGCGACGCGACCACAGCGAGCCCCACGCCCACGACAGCGAGCCGGCGATCGGGACCAGCGCCCAGAACGGCGACAGCGTCGCGTCGTGCCCGGTGAGGAGGCCGGGGCCGATGAGGAGCGCGATGCCGGCGAAGCCGAGCGCGAGACCCGTGGCGGCCCGCCGGCCCGGCGGCTCGGCGTCGGGGCCGAACGAGGACAGGAGCCCCATCCACAGCGGGATGGTGGAGACGAGCAGCGCCACCAGGCCCGAGGGCACGTGGCCGATGCCGAGCGTGACCGCGGTGTTGCCGATGCCGGGCAGGAGCATGCCCACGAGCGCCGCGTTCCACCACTGGCGGCCGCGCGGCCAGGGCTCGCCGCGCAGGCGCGCCCACGCCAGCAGCATCGCCCCGGCCGAGGCGAGGCGGATCCCGCACATGAGGATGGGCGGGATGTCCGCGATCGCATGCCGGATCACGAGGAACGTGCTGCCCCACACGAACCAGATGCTCGCGAACGCGAGCAGCACGAGCGCGCGCGGGGACCGCAGGGCGTCAGGCACGGAGGCGCTCCCGGTCTGGCATGGGGAGCGGCTCGAGCGGCAGCGCCCAGCCCTCCTTCAAGGTCTCGAGCGCGATCGTGCTCATGGTGGAGCGCACGCCGGGGATGGCGCCGAAGCGCTCCCGCAGCAGCCGCCCGAGCGCCTCGGGGTCGCGGACGCGCACCTTCACCAGGTAGCTGTCCTGGCCGGCCACGTGGTGCACCTCGAGCACCTCGGGCGCCGCGGCGAGGCCCGCGCCGGCGGTCTGCTCGCCGGTGCGCTCGTCGGTGCGCACGAGCACGAACGCCAGCAGCGGGCGCTCGAGCGCGCGCGGGTCGAGCTGTGCGCCGTAGCCGCGGATGACGCCGTCGCGCTCGAGCCGGCGCACGCGCTCGAACACGGCGCTCGGGGCCATCTTCACGGTGCGGGCGAGGTCGGCGTTCGAGATGCGGCCGTCCTTCTGGAGGAGTTCGAGGAGCCTGCGATCGATGGCATCGAGTTCGTCGAGCATGGCGTCACCTCCGGGACTTTCAAAGTGATGCTTCTCCGAAAGACGCGATTCAAGAGAATAATCGACAGCAATGAGTCTTTCATCAAGAAGAATCTTCTTCGTGATACTGTGCGCAGAAGACGCGTGCCGGGTCTCGAGGTCGGACGTTGATTCGCAACCTGTTACGCGAATTCGGCCGAGCGCCAGTAGGCGGTCGTAGGCAAACCGCTGTGCGAATGATGTTCGGCCTTGGGCTGCGCTGTGACATCGACTGCGCAAGCCCGCCGGCGGAGGGGGACGTGCGACCGGGGAAGCGGGCGCGCCCGGCCGGTGCGGCGGCTCGCTACTCGTCCGTCTCCTTGATGACGACGCTGTCCACGCCGTCGATCTCCTGGAGCTTGACCCCGATCACCTCCTTGCGGGACGTGGGCACGTTCTTGCCCACGTAATCCGCGCGGATCGGGAGCTCGCGGTGCCCCCGGTCGATGACCACCGCGAGCTGGATCGCCCTGGGCCGGCCGAAGTCGATGAGCGCGTCCATCGCGGCCCGCACGGTGCGGCCGGTATAGAGCACGTCGTCGATCAGCACCGCCACCTTGCCGTTGATGTCCACGGGGATCTCGGTGGACCCGACCACCGGATGGCTCGCCACGGTCGAGAGGTCGTCGCGGTAGAGCGTGATGTCGAGGCTCCCCTCGGCGGGCGAACGGCCCTCGAATTCCTTGATCTTCTGCGCGATCCGGGCCGCGATGGGAACCCCCCGGCGGCGGATGCCCACTAGCACCAGCTCGTCCACCCCCTTGTTCCGCTCCACGATCTCGTGGGCGATGCGGGTGACGATGCGGCGGAGCCCGTCGGCATCCACGATCTCGGCCTTCTCGCGCAGCGCCATGGGACTCCTCCGGAGGACCGTTCGGGGCGGGGCAGAGGGAGCAGCGGGCACCATAGCGGCGCTCGCGCGGGCCCGGCAAGCCCCGGCGCCGCAGCCGTGCGGCCGCCGCGGCGGTCGCGCAGGGCCCTCGCGGCGAGTCGCGACTCTCCTCTGGAGTCCGGCCGCCGGAGACGGCAGAATGCATCTCTGGAGGCCATCGCCCTTGCGTCGCCCACTGCTCCTCGCCCTGCTCTTCAGCCTCGTTTCCCCGCATCGCTCGACGGCCCAGGTCGCCACGCCCGAGGGCGTGGCGCTCTCCCCATTCCCGGTGCTCGAGTCCCCGCCCTCCTACGCCACGTTCTCGGACGGCTGGGGCGGCATCTGGGCGTTCTTCCTCGGGGCCCATCCCGGCACGGCGGTCCACGCCAATCACATCCATCTGGACGGCGCCTACCAGCCGGGGTTCGGCGCCCAGAGCCGGTCGCTCACGGTGACCGGCACGCAGGCGAACGGCGTCTCCGCGGCCTGGGACGGGCTCGGCGGCGCGGTCGTGTCCTGGTTCGGCGTCAATCCGGCCGACTCCACGAGCCCGTTCGTGGCGCTCCGGTACCTGGGTATCCCGGGGGACGGACTCATCTACCCGCAGTTCAACGACACCGGCATCGTGGTCTCGAGCATCGCCAGCGACGCCATGATCGTGGGCGACGACGTGGGCGGCGCCTATGTCGTCTGGGAGGAGCTCAAGGGCACCGCGAACCCCGACCTGTTCGCGCAGCACTTCGACGCGTGGGGCACGCCGCAGTGGACGCCCATCGGCTCGCCCACCGGGCGCCCGGTGTGCGCCGTGGTCGGCATCCAGCGCCTGCGGGCGATCCACCGGGACGGCTCGGGCGGCGCCTACGTGATCTGGTCCGACCAGCGTGGCGGCACGACGACCCCGCTCTACGTCGCCCACCTGAGCCACGCCGGGGTGGACGAGGGCGCGTGGACCGCGAACGGCGTGCGTGTCTCGCCCGTCACCACCGGGATCCGGCTCGTGGGCTCGGCCACGTCTCCGGACGGCGGACTGTGGCTCGCCTGGCGCGACCTGGCGGTGGCGAACCAGGTCTTGGGCCAGCACGTGGCCGTGAACGGCAGCTTCCGCTGGTCGTCGCTCGGCGCCACGATCGCCACGGTCTCCCCGAGCCACCTCGACTTCGTGCCGGCCACGGGCGGCCACCTGCTCGCGACCTGGGGCGGGACGGACGTCCGCTGCTCTCGCCTGGACAGCACGGGCGTGCGCGTCTGGTTCGGGGAGAACTCCGGCCGGGTGATCGTCACACCGCCCGGCGGTGCGCTCACGACTCGCGCCTGGCCGGACGGCGCGGGCGGCCAGTGGATCGCCTGGTCGCAGGACGTCTCGGGCCAGATGGACGTGCTCACGCTGCGCGCGGACGGCGCGGCCGCGATCGTGCCCGGCCAGTCGCCGGGGGGCGAGGTGTTCGCGGCCGGGCCGCTGGACGAGGAGCCGGTCCGCTGGTTCGACTCGGGCGGCGGCGAGCCGCTTCTCGCGTGGCTGGACGGCGGCGTGCTCCGCATCCGCCAGCTCCCCACCGCGAGCCTCGGCGTGGACCCGGCCCCGCCCGCCGCCGACCTCGCGCTCGCCGTGCCGGCGCCGCACCCGCTGCGGGGCCCGCGCGCGACGCTGCGGTTCGTCGCGCCGGCGGGGACCGGACGGCTGGAGCTGTTCGACCTCGCGGGCCGGCGCGTCGCCGGGCGCGACCTCGCCTCGCGCGGCGGGGCGCAGGTCGTGGAGCTGCGCGAGGCGGCGGGTCTCCCCGCGGGCGTCTACACGCTCAGGCTCACGCTCGGGGACCGGTCGGTGTCGCGCCGGGTCGTCCGGCTCGAATAGGCCGCCCCGCTCCGCGTTGCCGCGCGGGGCCGGGGACGGCGTCTCCTCAGGCCGGCCGCTCGCCCTCCACGACCGCCCGCGACAGGTCCCAGCCGCGCAGGAACAGCTCGCGCACGTCCGCGAGCAGCCGCAGCCGGTTCGTGCGCACGGCCGCGTTCTCGACGTTCACCATGACGTGGTCGAAGAACCCGTGGATGGCCTCGCCCATGGCGAGCAGCTCCGGCAGGATCGCGTCGTACTCGCGCCGCTCCCAGTGAGCCGCGGTGCGGCCGCGGGCGAGCTCGGTGGCCGCGAGCAGCGCGTGCTCGTGCGACTCGGCGAGCAGCGCCGCGTCCAGCGCCGGCGGCAGTGTCTCGGTGGCGGCCCGGAGGATGTTCGCCACGCGCTTGTACAGGATCACGAGCGGGGCGAAGCGCGGGTCGCCGCGGAACGCGGCCAGCGCCCGCGCCCGCGCCAGCGCATCGGCGGGGTCGCACCAGCCGGGTCGCGTCGCGCCGTCCATGACGATCCGGGCCTCCATCGCCGCCTCGCGGACGTCGTGCGCGAGGCTGCGGTCCTCGAGCGCGCCCTCCACGCGCGAGCGCAGGAACTCGCCCAGCTTGCGCATGATCTTCGCCTGCGGGAGGTCCGGGTCGGCGGCGTAGAAGGGCCGTGTCGCCTCCATCGCGACCGCGCGCAGGTCGAGCGACCAGGCGCGCTCGAGGAGGATCCGGAGCGCGCCGTTCGCGGCTCGCCGCACGCCGTAGGGATCCTCCGAGCCGCTCGGCGCGCGGTCGGCCACGAACGCGCCCGCGACGTGGTCCAGCTTGTCGGCGAGCGCGAGCAGCGCGCCCGCGGTCGAGAACGGCGGCTCGTCGCCGGGTCCGCGCGGCAGGTAGTGCTCGGCGATCGCGGCGGCGACCGCCTCGCTCTCGCCGGCGCGGCGCGCGTAGTGGCCGCCCATGACGCCCTCGAGGATCGCGTACTCCTTGCCGCTCCCGATCATCTCGCCGAGCAGGTCGGTCTTGCATAGCAGCGCCGCGCGGCGCGCCGTGTCGCGCTCGCCGGGCGCGAGGCGGTCGGCCAGCCAGCCGGCCAGCGACTCGAGGCGCGCGGCCTTGTCGCGCAGGCTGCCGAGGCCCTCCATCCACACCACGCCCGCGAGCTTCTCGACCAGGTCGGCGGGCCGCTGGCGGAGGTCGGTGTCCCAGTAGAAGCGTGCGTCCTCGAGACGCGCCACGAGCACGTCCTCGTTGCCCTTGCGGACCGTGTCGAGCCCGCGAGCGTCGCCGTTCCGCACCGTGACGAAGCACGGCAGCAGCGTGCCGTCCGCTCGCTCCACGGCGAAGAAGCGCTGGTGCTCGCGCAACGCGGTCACGATGACCTCGCGCGGCAGGTCGAGGAAGCGCTCGTGGAAGTCCCCGGCGATGGCGGTCGGCCATTCGACCAGTTGGGTGACGATGTCCGCGAGCTCGTCGTCCGCCACCACGCGGCCGCCGCGCTCGCCTGCCGCCGCGGCCACCTGCTCCATCACCACCCGCCGCCGCTCGTGCGGGTCCGCGATCACCTTCGCCCTGCGGAGCGAGCCGAGGTAGTCCGCCGGACCCTTCACGCCCACCGCGCCGGGGTGGAGGAAGCGGTGGCCCTGGCTCCGGTTCGCCGCCTCGAGCCCGAACGCGCGCACGGACAGCACGTCACCGCCAAGGAGCGCGACGAGCCAGCGCACCGGGCGCCCGAAGCGGTACTCGCCCGCGTCCCAGCGCATGACCTTCGGGAACTGGATCCTCGTGGCGACGTCGGCGAGGAGCGCGGGCAGCACCTCGGCCGCGGGCCGGCCGGCGTGGTGCACGCTGACCGAGACGTACTCGCCCTTCGGGGTCGCCACGCGGCGCACGGCCGAGGGCTCCACGCCCTTGCCGGCGCAGAAGCCGAGCAACGCCCGCGTCGGACGGCCCATGTCGTCGAACGCGACGCGCGCCGCGGGCCCCATGACGTCCTCGTGCAGGTCCGCCTGGCGCTCGGAGACCCGGTGCGCGACCACCGCGAGCCGGCGCGGAGTGCCGTGGGTCTCCACGCCGCCCACGGCGAGCCGGAGGGATTCGATGCCCTCGCGCACGCCCTGCTCGAGCTGGGCGAGCGCGGGCGCCACGTAGCTCGCGGGCAGCTCCTCGACGCCGATCTCGAACAGCAGGTCCCTGCTCATCGGCGGGGCTCCCCCGCGTCCGCGGCCTCGGGGGCCGGCTCGGCCGCGGGCGGCGCGGGCGCGCCGCCGCGGCGCTCGGCCCGCGGCGCGCCGGCGCGCGCCTTCGACGCCTCGTGCAGGGCGAGCCAGCGCTGGCGCTCGGCCTCGTCCCGGAGCAGCGGGTAGCCCAGCTCGGCGCGCAGGTCCGACCACGCCTGCGCCGCGCGGCGCGCGAGCTTCCGCACGCGCGCGATGGTCCCCACGCGCTCGCTCACCGAGATCGCGCCGCGCGCGTCGAGCAGGTTGAACACGTGCGAGCACTTGATCACGGCGTCGTAGCCGGGGTTCACGAGCTTCAGATCCAGCAGCCGCAGCGCCTCCGCCTCCCAGACGCGGAACATCTCGAACAGCTCGGGCACCGGCGCCTGCTCGAAGTTGTAGTGCGACCACTCCCACTCGTTCCGGAGCCACAGGTCGCCCCAGGTGATGCCCGGCGCCCATTCCAGTTCCTGCACGCGATCCTTCCCCTGGAGCATCATGCCGATGCGGTCGAGCCCGTAGGTGAGCTCCGCCGAGACCACCGGCAGCTCGAGGCCGCCGCACTGCTGGAAGTAGGTGAACTGCGAGATCTCGGTGCCGTCGCACCACACCTGCCAGCCGAGCCCCGCCGCGCCCAGCGTCGGGCTCTCCCAGTCGTCCTCGACCAGGCGCAGGTCGTGCTCGAGCGGGTCCAGCCCCATGGCGGCGAGCGACTGGAAGTAGGCGTCCACCACGTCGCTCGGTGCGGGCTTCAGGAGCACCTGGTACTGGAAGAACTGCTGGAAGCGGTTCGGGTTCTCGCCGTAGCGGCCGTCCTTCGGCCGCCGGGAGGGTTCCACGTACGCCACGCGCCACGGCTCGGGCCCGAGCGCGCGCAGGAACGTGGCTGGGTTGAACGTGCCGGCGCCCACCTCGGACGGGTAGGGCTGCTGCAGCACGCAGCCCCGCTCGGCCCAGTACGACTCGAGCGCGAGCATCATCTGCTGGAGCGTGCGGGGCGTGGCGGGTGCGGACATGGCGCGGGCGGCTCCGGGGACGTTTGGCGAGGACGAGCGCGCGAGTGTAGGCGCGCCCGCGCGGGCTCGCCAGTCGGGCGCGCCGCGCGATCAGTCGGGCGCGCCGCGCGAACGGTCGGGCGCCGGGCCCGGGTCGGTCGTCTCGAGCCCGCGCAGCACCTCGAGCGAGCGCAGGCCCGTGAAGCGCTGGAAGTGGGTGCGGAAGAAGTCCTCCACCACGCGCAGCAGCTCGCCGGCGCGAGGCAGCTCGACGAATTCCCCCGCCTCGAGGATCGGCCGCGACAGGAGCAGCGCCAGCGAGGCGAGCGCCTCGGCCGAGAGCAGCACGAACCCACCCTCGCGCGCCGCGCACGCGTCGCACAGGAGCCCGCCCCTGCCCGGCGAGAACACGCGCCGCGCCGAGACCGGCCGACTGTCCACCGCGCACTGGTCGAGGCGCGGGCGGTATCCCAGCTCGCTCGCGAGCTGGAGCTGGAACGCGAGCGTCACCGCAGGCAGCGCGTCGGCCGGCGCGCGGGCGCAACCCTCGAGCGCCTGGGCGAGCAACGCGTAGAGGCGCGGGTGCGGCTCCTCGCCCCACACCAGCCGGTCCACCAGCTCGAGCGCCGCCTGGGCGTGCACCAGCCGGCGCAGGTCGGCGAGGCGCGGGCCGAACGCATCGAGCACGTCGGCCTTGGAGAGCAGGTGCAGGTCGCGGTCGGGCTTCTCGTAGTAGACGAACCGCGACCGCGTGAGCGGCTCGAGCGCGTAGCCGAACCGGCCCGGCGCCTTGCGCGCGCCCTTGGCGACGAACTTCCGCAGGCCGGAGTCGCGCGTGTACACGGTCACGATCCGGCTCGTGTCCCCGAGCGCGTGCGTCTTGAGGACGATGCCTTCCGTCGTGACCAGGGCCATGGATCCCTCTCCCGGCGCGCGGGACCGCGGGCCCGCGCCGCGAGCCTCAGCCGCGCGGGGCCGGCGCCGGGGGCTCCATGCCGGGCTGCACCACGCCGCCCGAGACGATCACCTTGAGTCCGTCCTCCACCGCCCAGTCCAGCTCGATCAGGTCCTTCTTGGGCACGTAGTGCACGAACCCCGACGCGGGGTTGGGCGTGTGCGGCACGAACACGCACGAGACGTCCTGCCCGATGCGGTTTTTAAGCGAGGGCGCGACGTGGCCGGTGAGGAAGCCGACACGCCACACGCCCGGGTGCGGCCACTGCACCAGCACCACCTTGCGGAACGTCTCCTCCTTCTGGCTCAGGAACGCCTCGCCGAGGGACTTGGTGGAGCCGTACACGATCCCGATGCCGGGGATGCGGAGCAGCAGCCGGTCCCACACGCGCGCGAGCGGGCCCTGCCCGACCTTGGCCGCGACGAAGCCCACGACCAGCAGCAGCAGCACGGTCGCGAGCAGCCCGAGCCCCGGGATGCGGTGGTAGTCGAGCGCCGCGAAGCGCAGGTAGCGCCCGAGCAGATTGTCCACCCAGTTGAGGAGCCGGAACAGCACCCAGATCGTGACCGCCGAGGGCGCGATCACGAGCAACCCGGTGAAGAACCAGGTGCGCAGGTGGCCGAGGACCGAGTTCGGGTTGCGCGGGGCCGGGGAGCCCGGGCGCGCCGACTTGGGAGGCGTCATGCGGGGCGCACTCTATCCGCAGGCGCTGGAGCAGTCACGCCGCGCTCCTGCGCGCCGCCGTCCGGTGCGCCCGTGGTGTCGGCGGGGGCGTCGTCCGTGTCGGCGGGCGCCTCGCGGGCCGGCGGGACGCGGTCGGGCGGCAGCATCTGCTGGTAGAACTCCTCGGGGCTCGTGCGCGTCTCCTGCGCGAACTGCCGGAGCGCGGCCTCCCAGCGGCGCTGGCCGAACCGCGAGAGCGGCACGCGCACGAGCGTGTCGCCTTCGGCCTGCATCTGGACCTCGCCGTCCGGCAGGCGCAGGACCACGGCCACCCCGCCGCGCGGTCCCGTGAAGAAGAGCCCGATCGGGAGCCCCTCGGGCCAGCGGAACGCCGCCTCCGGAACACCGCCCGGGCACGCGTAGGAGTCCCGCCGCCCGAACGCCTCGCGGAGCGCCGCGGCGACCGCGGCGCTCGCGCGGAAGACGCCGTGCACCTCGTGGCCGAGCGTGCGCCCGGGCACGTGCGCGAGCGGCGTCTCGACGCGGGTCTCGTCGCCGCCGAGCTGCTCGAACTGGATGCGCTCCGCCGAGCGCATCGCCACCAGCAGCGGCTCGGGCGGTGGGCAGCCCGCCAGCGAGGTGGCGGCGCCGGCGGCGAGTCCGGCGAGCAGGGCGGACCCGGCCAGCGTCGCGAGACCGGCGACGGGCGCCCGACCACGGGATCGCGCGAGCCCGGCGGACGCCGGCGTCCCCGCCCGGCTCACCGGGCCGCCCTGCCGTTCACGGCCACGGCCGCGAGCACGCGGTCCAGCGCTCGCGCCTCGATCCGGCCGGCGCGGAGGAGCGCCGTCTCGCGCGCGCGCATGCGCGTCCGCCCGGCCGCCCGGGCGTGGTCGTGCCCGCACAGGTGGAGGGTGCCGTGCACCACGAGCCGGGCAAGTTCGGTCCCCGGGCTCACGCGGTAGCGCCTCGCCTGGTCGCGCATGCGGTCGAGCGAGATGAGCAGGTCGCCGCGCACCGGGCGGGTCGCGGCGCCCGGCTCGCGCTCGTCGTAGGCGAAGCTGATGACGTCCGTGGCGCGGTCGATGCCGCGCCAGTCCCGGTTGATCTGGCGGAGGAGCGCGTCGTCCGAGAGCGCGACCCCGATCTCGCCGGCGCGGCGCCGCTCGGCCTGCAGCACACGCCGGACGAGCGCGCGGAGCGGAGCGGCGAGGCGGGCGAGCCGGCGGGGCGCGCTGACGGAGACGGGCATGCGGGCCATCCTCTCAGCCCCGTTCGCAGGAGCGCAACGCGGGCGCCGGGCGGGAAGTCCGTGACGACGGAGCGTGACGGCCGCTATGCTCGTCGCGCCCATCCGGCATCCCGCCGGAGAGCCCGCTCCCGATGACCGCCCCGACCGACCCGGGCCGCTGATCGTGGCCACGCACTCGAAGCACGGCCCGCGCTCGCGCTCGGGAGCCGGCACGGGGCTCGCGGGCTCCGCCCGGCGCCTGTGGGCCCACCCGGCTGGACGGTTCCTCGTCCGCTACCCGGTGTTCACGGCGCTCGTGTTCGTGCTCCCGCCGCTCGTGCCCGGATGCGAGCCATGGCTCATCGAGGCGACGCTCCGGAGCCTGTCGCTCGCCCGGTTCGTGACCTCCGCCGCCGTGGACGTGGCGGGCACCACGTTCCGGATCGGCGAGACCATCGTCCAGATCGTGCCCGACTGCACGTCTCTCTTCCCCACGCTGCTGCTGCTGGGGGGGATCCTCGCGTTCCCCGCGAGCTAGCGGGTGAAGCTCGCGGGCGCCGCGCTCGGCATCGCGACGCTGTGGCTCTACAACCTCGTCCGCATCTACGTCCTCATGGGGGTGCTCCGCTGGGCGCCGGCGCACTTCGACCTCGTCCACGTCTACCTGTGGCAGTCGGTGACCCTGCTCGTGGTGCTCGGCTGCTTCGTGACCTGGACGCGATTCGCGCTGCCGCGCCGGAGCATGGCGTGAGGTGGTTCGGCAAGGCGGTCGCCTACGCCACGCTCCTCACGTGGCCCGGGCACATGATCGCTCCCGGCTACCAGTCGCTGCTGCTGGCGCTCACCGGCGCGCTGACGGGACGCGTCCTGGCGGCGCCGGCGGACGGTGCGGTGGACCTCTCGGCCGCGAACCTGCTCATGATCCTCGCCGCCCTGTGCCTCGCCAGCGACTTCGTCCCGTGGTCGCGGCGCCTGGAGGCGCTCGCGCTCGGGCTGCCCGCCATGGTCGCGATCGAGGTCGCCACGGGGGTCGTGGGGCTGAGGCTGGGAGGTGCAACGGGCGTGCGCGCGGGTCCCGCCCCGGCGCTGGAGGGCGTGCTCGCGCAGACGCTCGAGCTCTCGCGCTGGCTCGCCGTGCCGCTCCTCTGGGGCTGGCTGCTGGGCCGGCACGCGCTGCGCACCGGGGCGGCCGCACTCGAGCGGCCGGCGGCGCCCGCGCCCGCCGGGGGTGCGGCCGGAGCGAAACCGCGCCGATAACCCGAGCGGGGCGGCGGGCGCCGGGTGCGACCGCTCCCGGTGCCGCGGTTGCCCGCGCCGGAGCGGACGTGCTACACGGAGCGCACCCCGGCCCGTGGCGCCGCCGCACAAGGAGGTGTGGAACGATGCTCGCAGCCCGCCAGGTGAACGAACCCGAGCCGCCGGCCGAGGCCGGGGCGCCATCGCGGTCCCCGTGGGCGTGGATCCCCTCGCTCTATCTGGCGGAGGGGCTCCCGTACGTGGTCGTGATGACCGTGTCGGTCATCATGTACAAGGGCTTCGGCATCTCGAACACCGACATCGCCCTCTACACGAGCTGGCTTTACCTGCCGTGGGTGATCAAGCCGTTCTGGTCGCCGATCGTGGACCTGCTCGGCACGCGCCGGCGCTGGATCTGGGTGATGCAGCTGCTGATCGGCGCCGGGCTCGCGGGCGTGGCGTTCACCGCGCCCCTGCCGGACGCGTTCCAGTGGACGCTCGCGATCTTCTGGCTGATGGCGTTCAGCTCGGCCACGCACGACATCGCCGCCGACGGGTTCTACCTGTTCGGCACCACCAAGACCCAGCAGGCGTTCTTCGTGGGCGTGCGCACGATGTTCTACCGCGCCGCCACGATCTTCGGGCAGGGTCTCATCGTCTGGCTGGCCGGCACGCTCCAGGAGCGCACCGGCGACGTCCGCCACGCCTGGGCGTGGTGCATGGCCGGGCTCGCCGGGCTGTTCCTGCTGTTCGGCGGCTGGCACGCGTGGATGCTGCCGCGCCCGGACTCCGACCGCCCGGGCGACGCGCGCCGCGTGCCCGAGTTCGTGCGCGAGTTCGTGGCCACGTTCGAGTCGTTCTTCCGCCGGCCGAAGATCCTCGCCGTGCTCGGGTTCCTGCTCCTCTACCGGCTCGGCGAGGCGCAGCTCGTGAAGATGGTGGCGCCGTTCCTGCTGGACGCGCGCGACGTGGGCGGCCTCGGGCTCACCACCGCGCAGGTCGGCATCATCTACGGCACGTTCGGCATCCTCGCGCTCACGATCGGCGGCGTGCTGGGCGGCATCGTGACCGCCAGGTACGGCCTCCGGCGCTGGCTGTGGCCGATGATGCTCATCATCCACGTGCCGGACGCGGTGTTCATCTACCTCGCGTACGCCCAGCCCGAGAACGTGCTCCTGATTCAGACGTGCGTGGCTCTCGAGCAGTTCGGCTACGGCTTCGGCTTCACCGCCTACCTGCTGTTCATGATCCAGGTCGCGCGCGGGCCGCACCAGACCGCGCACTACGCCATCTGCACCGGCTTCATGGCCATGGGCATGATGCTGCCCGGCATGTGGAGCGGCTGGCTCCAGGACACGATCGGCTACCCGAGCTTCTTCGTGTGGGTGCTGCTCGCCACGATCCCGAGCTTCCTCGTGGCGACGCGGATCCCGCTCGAGGACGACGCGCCGAGGCCGAAGGCGGCCTGAGCGCGCCGCGGCCGCGCGAGCGCAGCTAGCTGTCCCGGCGCGCGTCCATCTCGCGCCGGCCGGTGGGCTTCTGCGTCGTGGGGTACGGGGCGCGCACGTGGAAGATGGCGGTGAGCACCGGGATGAACGACTCCCGGATCCGGGCCAGCTCCTGGATGGTGAGGTTGCAGCCGTCCAGCTGCCCGTCGCGCACGCGTTCCTCGATGATGCGCTGGACCAGGCCGCGGATGCGGCTCGGCGTGGGCTCGGCGAGCGCGCGCGAGGCGCCCTCGACGCCGTCCGCGAGCATCAGGATCGCCGTCTCCTTCGAACGCGGCCGCGGGCCCGGATAGCTGTAGTCCTCGCGCCGCGCGCCCGGGTCGGCCTCGAGCGCCTTGTGGAAGAAGAACGCCATGACCATGGTGCCGTGGTGCTCGGGGATGGCGGCGCGCACCGCGCGCGGCAGATGCTGCTTCCTCGCCAGCTCGAGCCCCTCGACGATGTGCGACTTCACGACCAGCGCGCTCATCGAGGGCGTGAGCTTCTCGTGGCGCGAGCGCGAGCTCGCGGGCTCGTTCTCGGCGTAGTACTCGGGCTTCGCCAGCTTGCCGATGTCGTGGTAGTAGGCCTGCACGCGCGCGAGCAGCGAGTTGGCGCCGATGGCCTCGGCGGCGGCCTCGGCGAGCGAGCCCACGACCATGCTGTGGTGGTAGGTGCCCGGGGCCTCGAGCTGCATGCGCCGGAGCAGCGGGCGGTTGAGGTCCGAGAGCTCGAGCAGCGTGATGTCGCTGGTCAGCCGGAACACCTGCTCGACCAGCGGCAGGAGCCCGAACGCGACCGCGGTCGCGAACAAGGCCGACAGCAGCCCCCACAGCCCGTCGGACAGCATCCCCGGCCACGGCGTGCTCCGCGCCAGGTCCCAGGCCAGGATCGCGGCCAGGTTCGCGAGCGAGATGGCGAAGAACGCGCGCACGAAGTGCCAGCGGTGGCGCAGGCGCTGCACCGAGTAGACGGCGGTGACGCCGCCCATCATGGCGACCGCGACGAACGGGGCGCGCAGTTCGGCGAGCGCCATCACCAACACCGACAGGATGAGCGTGAACACCAGCGCCGGGCGTTTCTCCATGAGCGAGGCCACCACGAGCGGCGCCAGCGCCAGCGGCACCGCGAACTCCGACAGGCCCGCCAGGTTGACGATGGCCACGACGCAGCCGAGCACGACGATCGTGAGCACGGTGAACATCGCCAGCATGCCGTTGTCCGCGAACACACCGGGCAGCTCCATGCGCAGGTAGGTGGCGAACGCGGCGATGAACAGCAGCATGAGCAGCATGCGCGCGAGCGGCGGGTAGAGGTGCTCGGTGCGCGTCATGCGGGACGCCTCGAGGTTCCGGAGCGAGCGCAGCTTGAGCATCGCCTCGCGCGTGACGCGCTCGTTCGCGTCCACGATCAGCTCGTCCTTCTTGACGGTGCCGATCAGGTCGGGCACGGCGCTCTTGGCGTTCGTGCGGCGCCATTCCGTCTCGGCGCGGTCGTACGTGACCGTGGGCACGAGGAACGGCCCGGCCAGCGCGGTGACGAGCGTGACGCCGCGCGCGTCGGCGCCGAACGTGGCGCGGGCGTGGCGTTGGATGCGCTCGAGCGCCTCGCGCGGCTCCAGGAACCGCGTGGCGGGGACCGACTCCTCGATGTCGCCGGCGCGCAGGCTGACGTTCCGGTATCCGAGGATGAAGCCGCCGCGCTTCTCGCCCACGATGCCCGCGTCGAGCACCTCGGCGAGCCACGCGCCCAGCTCGGTGAGCGCGCGCCGTGCGCGCCCGGGGGCGGAAAGCGCTTCGGCCGCGCCGGCGTCGAGCGGCACGCCGAGGAGCTTGAGCTTCTCCGCGCGCTCGCCGGGGGCGACCGCCGGGTCCGAGACCACCGCGAGCGCCCGCTCCTGGAACGCCGCCCAGCGTTCGAGCGCGTCGGTGCGGGCGCGCAGGTCCGCCACGAACACGGGCGGCACCGCGAGCGCCGCCTCCTCCTGCTCGCGGCGGAGCGTGACCTCGTCCTTCTGGATGCGGAAGTCGGACGGCGCGACCACCCGCTCGCGGGCGATGTCGCCCTCGCGGTAGCGCAGCCGGTCGCTGGCGCCGCGCCCGGTGGGCAGCAGCGCGGCCACGCCCAGCAGCACCGCCACCATCGCCAGCCGCGCGGCGTGGTGCGCCCAGCGCACGGTGCGGGCGCGGTCGGGCAGCGCCGGGACCGGCGTCGGGGTTTCGGCGGTGGTCATGCGGTGGGTCCGGGGCCGCGCTCGCGCGTCAGCCCTGGCCGCCGCTCCCCTCGGGCTCGCGCGGCGCCGCCTCGTCCGGCAGCAACGGCGCGTTGAGCTTCGCGGCCTCGGCGGCGATCTCGTCCTGGAGCCGGGGCGCGAGCGGGTCCAGCGACGGCCCGATGCCGTCGTCGATCCGGCCGTCCACGCGCGCGTGGTACAGGTCGAACGCGTGGATGATCTCCTTCACGAGCCGGTGTCGCACGACGTCCTCGGGATGAAAGTACACGAACTTGATGTCCGGCACGTGCCCGAGGATGGACTGGATGCGCACGAGGCCCGACTGCTCGGGCGTGCGCAGGTCGATCTGGGTGAGGTCGCCGGTGATGACCGCGCGCGAGTTGAGCCCGAGGCGCGTGAGGAACATCTTCATCTGGCGCACGGTCGTGTTCTGCGCCTCGTCGAGGATGACGAACGCGTTGCTGAGCGTGCGCCCGCGCATGAACGCGAGCGGCGCGATCTCGATGACGCCCATCTCCAGGTAGCGGCGCATCTTGTCGTACGACATGAGGTCGGCGAGCGCGTCGTACATCGGGCGCAGGTAGGGGTCCACCTTCTCCTGCATGTCGCCGGGCAGGAACCCGAGGCTCTCGCCCGCCTCGACCGCCGGGCGCACGAGCACGATGCGGTCCACGCGCTTCGCGCGCAGCGCGGCCACGGCCGCGGCGACGGCGAGGTAGGTCTTGCCCGTGCCGGCGGGACCGATGCCGAACACCACGTCGCTGTTCTCCAGCGCCTTCAGGTAGAGCGCCTGCGTGGGCGTGCGCGGGCGCACCGCCTTGCGGTCGAACGTGTAGCCGGGCGCGCCGTCGTAGGCCTCGGCCAGCCGCCCGCGCGACTCGCCGTGGCCGTGGCCGTTCCCGTTGCCGCCGCCGTTCCCGCCGCGGCCGTTCTTCCCGTCGCGGCGCACCTGGCCCAGTGCGGTCGAGACGTCCGCGTCCTCGATCACCTTGCCGCGCTCGGCCAGCTCGACCAGCTCCTCGAGCACGCGCACCGCGGGCTTCACGTCGTGCTCCTCGCCGGCCACGGAGAGCGTGCCGTCGCGCAGCGTGATGCGCACAGGGATCTCCCGCTCGATCTGGCGGACGTTCGAGTCGTTGTGCCCCAACAGGGAAATGGGATCGAGGTGCTCGATGGGGAACTTGCGGACGATCACGGTCTTGCCTTCTTCCAGGTGGCCCCGAAAAGCGCAGAACTCTTGACCGTCGAGGCCTTGGGGGAGGCCAGGTCAAGAGTTCGAGGACGTCCAGATGTCGTTGCGGGGTGTGCTGTCAACCCGGTGTGCCCTGGGTCATCCTTCAACGAGCGCCCACCTCGGGGAGGAGCGTGGCGTCTCGGCGAAACGCGCGTCGCCGCGCGATGGCCGGAACGGTAACAAGGGCCCGGGCGGGGGTCAATCCCTGGCCGGACCCGCTGCCGATGCAGGAGTTATCGGCGAGCCGCGGCGCCTGATTGAGATGCGTTTCGCGTTGGGCGGGAGAGTGTTAGGACGCGCTTTACCGGTACAGGGCCTTGACCGCCCCCCAGGTGGCCTGTCTCACGGGGACGTTCATGCAGTTGGCGCCCGACCCGCCCTGCCAGGTGGCGAAGTTGCTCCCGGGCGAGTTCGCGCTGGTGATGAGGAGCTCGTTCGCGGACTGCGGGTTGAAGTGGATCGAGTTGAGCACGATGCACACCGGCAGCGTGCACCCCGCGCACCCGGACGGACCGGTGGTGAAGTAGTTGAACATGATCACGTTGAAGAGGAAGTAGTCCTGGTTGGCGGCGAGGTCGGGGTAGGGAGTCCCCACGTGGGCCCCGAACGACACGATCCGGCGATGGGAGGCCGTGTCGGCCGGGGCGATGGTGCCCTCGTGATTGAAGTCACCGACGCCCGCGAGGCCGCTGCCCCCGTGCCAGTTCACGCAGTTCGAGGCGCCCGCCGGCAGGGTCGCGTCCCCGCCGAGCACACCCTGGCGGCAGTCGAACCACTCCCACCACGGGGGCACGACCTGGCTGTTCGCGACGATGAAGTCGAGCACGGCGTCGAAGAAGATGACGTCCGTGAGCGGCTGGTCGAGACGGATGGACGCGACCAGCCGGTGTTCGCCAAGATCGGTGTCGCACGCGAAGTTCTTGTTCGAGACACCGGCGTCGGCCGCGCAGGCGTCCCAGCGGAGATCGAACCCGGTGGCCCGCGCGGCGGGCGCCTCGAGCGCGAGGGCGGCGAGCAGCACGGCAAGGGCGAGGAGAGCGGGCGAGGACTTCCTGCGGCTCATGGGAACCTCCTTGTTCGACACGAGACTATGCGTGCGGAAGCTGCCGGGGGGGTACGCCGAACCTACTCCACCCCCTCCAGCTCCACCAGCTCCGCGCCCGACTGGACCATCGCGCCCGGCTCGGCGGCCACGCGCCGGACGACGCCCGCGTGCGGCGCGCGGATCAGGTGCTCCATCTTCATCGCCTCGAGCGCCACGAGCGGCTGCCCCTTCGTGACCCGGTCCCCGGCCGCGACCATCACCCGCGTCACCACCCCCGGCATGGGGGCCTCGAGACCGCCGCCGTGCGCGCCCGCCGCGGCCCGGCGGCGACCGGCGGCCTCGCGCTCGAGCACGAAATCCAGCGTGCCGAGCCGCACGAACCGGCGGGCGCCCGCGGGCGTCACTTCGGCGAGCGTGACCTTCCCGTCCGCGGTGAGCTTGAGAATCCCGTCCGGGAGCGCCTCGGCGGCCACGTCGAACTCCGCCTCGTCCACGCGCACGCGCCAGCGCCCCGGCCCGAGTGCGGTGAGCTCCACCTCGCGCGAGCGCTCGCCGTCCCGCCAGCGCGTCCTCACGCGCCGAGCCCCGCGTGGCGCCAGCGTCCGAGGGCCACGAACGCGTCGATGCGCCTGCGGGCGCCGGGCCCGCGCGGGGCGGGCGCGCCGCCGTTCAGCGCGTCGGCGATGGCCGCCGCGGCGAGTGCCAGGTCGGGCGAAGGCGCCTGCATGAGCCCGGCGAAGCCGGGCAGGAACTCGCGCTCGATCCACTCCGTGTCGTACGTGCCCGCGCCCGCTTCCGGCGAGCGCAGGAGCGCACGGAGGAACGGCAGGTTCGTGACCACGCCGTGGACCCGCGCCTCGTCGAGCGCGCCCACCAGCCGCTCGAGCGCCTCGGCGCGCGTGGCGCCGTGCGCGACCACCTTGGCGAGCATCGGGTCGTAATGGACGCTCACCACGTCGCCCGACTCGAGACCGCGGTCCACGCGCACGAACGGCCCCTCGGGCCAGCGCACGCGCAGCGCGGTGCCCGTCTGCGGCAGAAATGCGCGCGCCGCGTCCTCGGCGTAGACGCGCGCCTCGATCGCGTGCCCCTGCGGCGGCCCGGCGGGCTGGCCGAACGGCAGCTTCCCCGTGGCCGCCACCTCGACCTGCGCCCGGACCAGGTCCACGCCCGTGACGAGCTCGGTGACCGGGTGCTCCACCTGGAGGCGCGTGTTCATCTCGAGGAAGTGGAACCCGGTCTCGCGCGTCCACAGCATCTCGATGGTCCCCGCGCCGCGGTAGCGCACGGCCTCCGCCAGCCGCACGGCGGCCTGCGCGAGCTCGCCGCGCCGGCGCTCGTCGAGCGCCGGGCTCGGGGCCTCCTCCACGACCTTCTGGTGCCGGCGCTGGAGCGTGCAGTCGCGCTCGAACAGGTGGATCGCGCGGCCCTTCCCGTCCCCCAGCACCTGCACCTCGATGTGCCGGGCGCGTTCCACGAGCTTCTCGACGTACACGCTGTCGTCGCCGAACGCCGAGCCCGCCACGCGCCGCGCGGCCTCGATGGCCTCCGCGAGCTCGGCTTCGTCCGCGGCCTTCCGCATGCCCTTCCCGCCGCCCCCGAGCGCGGCCTTGACGATGACCGGGAAACCCATGGCAGCCGCGGCCCGGACCAGCGCGCCCGCGTCGGCGCCCTCGGCCCCCGGCACGATCGGCACGCCGGCCTTCGCCGCCAGCCGCCGCGCCTCGCGCTTGTCGCCCATGGCGCGGATCTGCGCTCCCGTCGGCCCGATGAACACCAGGCCCGCCGCCTCCACCGCGTCGGCGAAGTCCGCGTTCTCGGCGAGGAAGCCGAAGCCGGGGTGCACCGCCTCGGCGCCCGACTCGCGCGCCGCGCGCACGAGCGCCGCCACGTCGAGGTAGCTCGCGCGCGGCTCGGCGGGCCCGATGGCGCGTGTCTCGTCGCACACGCGCGTGTGGAGCGCGCCGCGGTCGGCCTCGGAGTGGACCGCGACCGAGCGGATGCCCATGTCGCGGAGCGTGGCGGCGATGCGGCAGGCGATCTCGCCGCGGTTGGCGATCAGGATCTTCCGGAACATCGGTCCGGGCTCACTCCATCCAGCGCGGCTTGCGCTTCTCGAGGAACGCCGCGAGGCCGTCGCGGGCCTCTTCGCCGCTCCGCACGCTCGCGAGCGTCTCGGGCAGCGAGCGCCGGTAGTCCTCCCAGCCGAACTCGGCCCAGCGGACAAGGAGCTGCTTGATGCGGGCCTGCGCCTGCGGGCCGCCCTTGAGGAGCTCGCCCGCGCGCTCGTCCACCGCGGCGTCCAGCTCCGCCGCCGGCACGACGCGGTTGACGACGCCCGCGGCCAGCGCGCGGGCCGCGTCGAAGCGCTCGCCGGTGAGCATCAGCTCGCGCGCGACCCGGTCGCCCAGCCGGCGGACGACGTACGGGCTGATGAGCCCGGGCAGGATCCCGAGCCGCACCTCCGTGAGCCCGAATCTGGCGTCGTCGCTCGCGACCACGATGTCGCACGCGCAGCAGAAGCCCACTCCGCCGCCGTAGACACCGCCGTGCGCGCGCGCGACCACCGGCCTGGGGAAGTCGGCGAGCGCCGCGAACATCGCGCCCAGCCGCTCGGCCTCGGCCAGGTTCTCGTCGAACGAGGCGTTCGCCGACGCCTTCATCGCGCCGATGTCGGCGCCGGCGCAGAACGAGGGACCGCGGCCGCCCAGCACCACGACCCGGCAGGCGTCGTCCGTGCGCAGCTCGGCGAGCGCGGCCACGAGCGCGCCGGAGAGCTCCGGCGAGAGCGCGTTGTGCGCCTCGGGACGGTTGAGCCACACGCGCGCGATCGCGCCCTGCCGTTCGACCTCGACCAGCGCCATCCGGGACCACCCTTCCGTGTCTCGGCCGGCGCCCCGCTCGGGAGCCGTCCGCTCAGCTCAAGGCCAGCGCCGCCACGCCCGCCGCGAACGCCATCGCGGCCACGAGCCGGCGCCGCCGGTCGCCCTCGCCCAGCACGCGTCCGCCGAGCCAGGCCCCGAGCAGGATGCTCACCTCGCGCGCCGGCGCGATGTGGCCCACGTCGCCGTGCCGGAGCGCGAGCAGGATAAGGATGTAGCTCAGCGGGCTCAACAGCGCGATGCCGAGGAGCCGCACGCGGTGCTCGCGCCACAGCCCCGCCAGCTCGGCGCGCGCGCCGAGCACGAACGGGGTCAGCACGGCGACGCGCACCACCTCGCCCGCCCAGTAGAAGACGAGCGGCGGGATGCCGGCCCGCTTGACCGACCAGCCGTCCCAGAGCGTGTAGACCGCGATCATCGCCCCGGTCGCGAGCCCATAGAACACTCCCGGCCCCGCCGAGCGCGCGCCCGAGCGGAGCGGCCGGCCCGCGATCACCAGCACGCCGGTGGCCACGAGCAGCGCACCCGTCACCGAGAGCGGCGTGGGCCGCTCGCCCAGGAGCGCCACCGCGCCCGCGACCGCGAGCAGCGGGCCCGTTCCGCGTGCGAGCGGGTAGACGAGCGACAGGTCCCCGGCGCGGTAGCCCCGGAGGAGCAGGACGAAGTAACCCACGTGGATGGCGCCGCTCCCGGCGATCAGGGCGAGCGAGCCGGGATCGGGCCGCCAGCCGCCCCCCGCCAGCACGCCCAGCGCGAACGGGGCGTAGGCGACCGACGAGATGGCGGTGAGCAGCCAGAGGAGCGGGGCGCTCCGCACCCCAGCCCCCAGCTGCTTGGTCCACAGGTTCCAGGTGGCGTGGACCACGGCCGAGGCGAGCACCAACAGCAGCACCTCCGAGGGCACCGGCGGCCTACCCCTCCCGACCGGGCGCCGGCGCGGGCCGGACATGGGATGTCATCCCCGCAGGCTATTCCGGCGCCGGGACCCCCGCCAGCGACGAGCGCGGCCCCGGAGCGCAACCCCGCCCGGCCCGGAGGCGTATCCGGGGGCAGGCATGGGCCGCCACGCCCGATCCCCCCTGCCCGGTCACCGCCTTGCCCCCCGGAGGTCGTCATGAGGTTCGCCCTCCCGCTCGCCGCCCTCCTGCTCGCCTCGCTCGCGAGCGCCACCACATCCGCCCGCGCAGCGGTGCTCGAGACCGACTCCCAGTCGTTCCCGGTGGGCGCGAATCACCGCGTGCGGCTGGAGTTCCCGATCGGCGAGCTGCGGGTGATCCCCGCCGACGGCTCGCGCGTTCGCTTCGACCTGCGCGTCCGCTGCAAGGGTCGCTCGGACGAGCGCTGCGCCGAGCTCGCGAACCGGCTCCGGCTCGAGAGCGACGACACGGGCGAGACGCTGAGCCTCAAGCTCGAGGGCTACCCCAAGTGGCTGCGCAAGGGCTTCACGGCGATGGGTGAGCTGCGCGTGCCGCGCGCGCTCGACGTGCGCATCGAGATGGGCGTGGGCCAGCTCGAGATCGAGGGGCTCGCGGGCGACCTGGACGTGGACCTGGGCGTGGGCCAGGCCGAGGTGCGGGTGCCGCGCGCGAGCGTGCGCGAGGTCTCGGTGGACACGGGGGTCGGCGATGCCAGCATCCAGGGCGCGGGTGCATCCTCGGCGAGCAGCCGGTTCCTGGGCACGCGCGTGTCGTGGACGCAGGGCCGCGGGCGCTCGGACGTGCGCGTGCACGTCGGCGTGGGCGAGGGGTCGGTGCGGTTGGAGTAGCGTGCCTGGCTCGTTTGCGCCGGGCCCGGGTGGGCGGGGGTGCGAACGAGGGGAACGCTCGGTTCGGCCAATCCCTGGCCTCACCTCCCTGACGCTCGCGGGCGGCCTCCGGCCATCCATGGCCTCCGGCCTGCTCGCGACTCCCCTCGTTCGCACCCCCGCCCACCCGGGCCCTTCGGGATCGCCGATTCGTCCGGAATACGTTCCGCCCGGTGCTACATCCGGAACACGCCGAACTTCATCTCCGGGATGGGGGCGTTGAGCGTGGCGGCCAGTGACAGCGCGAGCACGTCGCGGGTGGACGCCGGGTCGATGACGCCGTCGTCCCACAGGCGCGCGGTCGAGTAGTAGGGGCTCCCCTCCTCCTCGTACTTGTCGAGGATGGGCTGCTTGAACGCCTTCTCCTCGGCGGCGCTCATCTTCTTCCCGTGCGCCTCGAGGTTCGCCTGGCGCACCTGCGCCAGAACGCTGGCGGCCTGCTCGCCGCCCATGACGCTGATGCGGGCGTTGGGCCACATGTAGAGGAAGCGCGGCTGGTAGGCGCGCCCGCACATGCCGTAGTTCCCGGCCCCGAAGCTTCCGCCGATGATCACGGTGAGCTTCGGCGCCGGCGCGTTCGCCACCGCGTGCACGAGCTTGGCGCCGTCCTTGGCGATCCCGCCGTGCTCGTACTGGCGGCCCACCATGAAGCCGGTGATGTTCTGCAGGAACAGCAGCGGCACGCCGCGCTGGGCGGCCAGCTCGATGAAGTGCGTGCCCTTGAGGGCCGACTCGCTGAACAGGATGCCCTGGTTGGCGAGGATCGCGACCGGCATGCCCATCAGGTGCGCGAACCCGCACACGAGCGTGGTGCCGTAGCGCGCCTTGAACTCGTGGAAGCGCGAGCCGTCCACGAGCCGCGCGATCACCTCGCGCACCTCGTACGGGGTGCGCACGTCGCGCGGCAGCACGCCGTGCAGCTCGGCCGGGTCGTATTCGGGCGGCTCGGGTTCGCGCAGGTCGAGCGAAGCGCCGCGCGCGGGACCCAGGTGCGCCACCACCTCGCGCGCGAGCTCGAGCGCGTGCGCGTCGTCGTCGGCCAGGTGGTCGGCCACGCCCGAGATGCGCGTGTGCACGTCGCCGCCGCCCAGCTCCTCGGCGGTCACCTCCTCGCCGGTCGCCGCTCGCACGAGCGGCGGGCCCCCGAGGAAGATGGTGCCCTGGTTCTTCACGATGATCGTCTCGTCGCTCATCGCCGGCACGTAGGCGCCGCCCGCCGTGCACGAGCCCATCACCACCGCCACCTGCGGGATCCCGAGCGCCGAGGCGCGCGCCTGGTTGTAGAAGATGCGCCCGAAGTGGTCGCGGTCGGGGAACACGTCGGCCTGGAGCGGCAGGAACGCGCCGCCCGAGTCCACCAGGTAGACGCACGGCAGGCGGTTCTCGAGTGCCACTTCCTGCGCGCGCACGTGCTTCTTCACCGTCATGGGCAGGTAGCTCCCGCCCTTAACCGTGGCGTCGTTCGCCACCACCATCACATGGCGGCCGTGCACCGTGCCGATGCCCGTGACGAGTCCCGCGCCCGGCGCCTCGTCGCCGTACATCCCGTTCGCGGCGAGCGGCGAGAGCTCGAGGAACGCGGTGCCCGGGTCGAGCAGCTTCTCCACCCGGTCGCGCACGAACAGCTTGTTCCGCGCGGTGTGCTTCTTCACCGCCTCGGCGCCGCCTCCCAGCCGCACGGCCTCGTGCCGGCGGCGGAGGTCGGCGGCGAGCGCGCGGTGGTGCTCGGCGTTGGCGCGGAACTCGGCGCTCTGCGTGTCGAGGTGGGACTCGAGGCGTTCCATGGGCGCGTCGCGCGCTCCGGGCCGTGCGGGCGCCGCCGTCGTGGCGGCACGTTCGCGGGAGTCATAGCAGAAAGCCTCGCCCGCACGTAACCTCGCCGCCGGCAAGGAGATGTTCGTGGCGGCGGGGTTCGGCGCTGTGCTAGCGTCCTCGGCGCCTTTCCCTGCGCTCGATGCGCCCCGGCGGTGTCCGGAGCGGCCGCACCGGGTGCCCGCGCCGCGCCCCAAGACCCCACGAGGCCCCTGCATGCCGCTCGCGACCGGTTCGCGGCTCGGCCCCTACGAGATCGTCGCCCCGATCGGGGCCGGGGGCATGGGCGAGGTCTACAAGGCAAGCGACACGCGGCTCGAGCGCGTCGTCGCCATCAAGGTGCTGCCCTCGCACCTGGCGGAGCGGCCCGAGCTGCGCCAGCGCTTCGAGCGCGAGGCGAAGGCGATCTCGAGCCTCTCCCACCCCAACATCTGCACGCTGTTCGACGTCGGGCGCGAGGCCGGCACCGACTACCTGGTGATGGAGCACCTGGAGGGCGAAACACTCGCCGACCGCCTGGCCCGCGGCGCGCTCCCGGCCGAGCAGGCGCTCCGGATCGGCATCGAGATCGCCTCGGCGCTCGACAAGGCGCACCGGCAGGGGATCGTCCACCGCGACCTCAAGCCCGGGAATGTGATGCTCACCCGCTCGGGCGCCAAGGTGCTCGACTTCGGACTCGCCAAGATCGCGGCCGGCCCCGCGGCCGGCGCTGTCGCGAGCTCGCTCACCTCGCTGCCGACCGAGATGGGCACGGGCTCTCCGTTGACGAGCGAGGGCACGCTCCTCGGCACGTTCCAGTACATGGCGCCCGAGCAGCTCGAGGGCGCCGAGGCCGACGCGCGCACCGACGTGTTCGCGCTCGGCACGGTGCTGTACGAGATGACCGCGGGCCGGCCCGCGTTCCAGGGGAAGAGCCGCGCGAGCCTCATCTCGGCGATCATGTCGGCCGAGCCGCAGCCGCTCCAGGCGGTGCAGCCCATGGCGCCGCCCGCGCTCGACCGCGTCATCCGCACCTGCCTCGCCAAGGACCCGGAAGCGCGCATCCAGACGGCGCACGACGTCATGCTCCAGCTCCAGTGGATCGCCGAGGGCGGCTCGCAGGCCGGCGTCCCCGCCCCGGTGGCCGAGCGCCGCCGCCGGCGCGAGGGTGTGCTGCGCTGGGTGGCCGGCGGGGCGGCGGCCGCGGCGCTCCTCGCGACGGGATTGCTCGTGACCCGGCCGCGCCCGCACGCCGAGCCCATCCGGTTCCAGTTCCAGCCGCCCAGCTCGATCCAGGTGATGGACGCGCCGGTCGTCTCGCCCGACGGTCGCACGATCGCGTTCAACGCCACGGACTCGACGGGCGTCACGCGCATCTGGCTCCGGCCGCTCGCGTCGCTGGCGGCGGTCCCCCTGCCCGGCACCGAGGGCACGACGCGGCCGTTCTGGTCCCCGGACAGCCGCTACCTGGCCTTCGTCGCGGGCGGGAAGCTCAAGAAGGTGCAGGCGACCGGCGGACCGCCCATCGTCCTCTGCGACGCGCCCACGGGCTCGGACGGCACGTGGGGCGAGCGGGACATCATCGTGTTCGACGGCCGCGGCGACGACCCCCTGCTCATGGTCTCCGCGGGCGGCGGCGTGGCCGCGCCGATCGTGTCCCGCGACACCACACGCGGCGAGACCGCGGTGGGCTGGCCCGAGTTCCTGCCCGGTGGCCGCCACTTCGTCTATCTCACCAATGGCCAGAAGTCCATGCTGCGGGTATGCGACATCCAGACGAAACAGTGGCGCGACCTCTTCCCGTGCGACTCGCGCGCGGTCTATGCCGAGCCCGGCCACCTCCTGTTCTCGCGGAACGGTACCCTCGTGTCGCAGCCCTTCGACGCCCGCAGCCGAAAGGTGAAGGGCGATCCGGTGCCCGTGGCCGAGCAGGTGATCACGAACGCGGTGGGCGGCGCGGACTTCTCGGTCTCGGACAACGGCGTGCTCGCGTTCGCCGCCCGCGCCGGGGGACTCGGGCAGGTCGTCCGACTCGACCGGAGCGGTCGGGTCGTGGCGACGCTCTTCGCGCCGAGCGACCTGATCGGGCCCGCGCTCTCGCCCGACGCGCGGAGCATCGCCATCCGGATCCGCGACATGACCACCACCACGCGGGACATCTGGGTCCTGGACCTCACGCGCGAAGTGGCGTCGCGGCTCACGTTCGATGCGCGGAACGAGAACTACCCGCTCTGGTCGCCGGACGGGAAGCAAATCCTCTACTACTGGGCCGCGCAGGGCGCCCCCGGGATCTACGTCCAGGCCGCCACCGGCGCCGGGCGGAGCGAGCGCCTCCTGCCGGCGGGCGGCGACGAGTTCGTGCTCACCGACTGGTCCCGGGACGGCCGCTACGTGTTCTACGACGTCGGCTCCACGAGCACGCGCCAGGACGTCTGGGTGCTCCCGATGACCGGCGAGCGGAAGCCGTTCCCATTCCTGACCGGGCCGTACGACGAGGTCCACGCGCGCATCTCGCCTGATGGCCGCTGGGTGGCCTACACGTCGGACGAGTCGGGCCGCGCCGAGGTCTACGTCCAATCGTTCCCGGAGCCCGGCGGCAAGTGGCAGGTGTCCACGAACGGCGGCTCGGACCCCTGCTGGCGCGGGGACGGGACGGAACTCTACTACCTGTCCTCGGACCAGCAGCTCATGTCCATGCCGCTCGCCCGCGGCGCCGCGTCGTTCGAGGTGGTGGTGCCCAGGGCGCTGTTCCCCATCCGTGTGCTCGCGCCCGTGGGCCCGCGCAACCATTATGCGGTGACCGACGACGGTCAGACGTTCTACACCGTGGCTCCGCTCCAGGGCGGCTCGGTCGGCACCACGAACGTCGTGGTGAACTGGGCGCCGGCGGCCGCAAGGCGATAGCTGGCGTCGGCTCGCCCGGGCGCGACGCCTGAGCTCAGGGGACCGGCAGCCGCACCGTCGCCGTGCAGCCGGGCTTCCGCTTCGCGCCGGCGTCCGCGCCGCGGTTCTCGAGCGCGAGCGTGCCGCCGTGCGCCTCGGCGATCTGACGCGAGAGTGCCAAGCCGATGCCGGTGCCTTCCGGCTTCGTGGTGTAGAACGGCACGAACAGGTTGGCCATGTCGGCCACACCGGGCCCCTCGTCGTGGACGCGCAGCTCGAGCAGGTGCTCCACGACCGACCACTCGATCCACACCCGCCCTCCGGTCTCGAGCGCCGCGTCGGCGGCGTTCCGCACCAGGTTGATGAGGAGCTGGTCCAGCTGGTCGCCGTCGGCGGAGAGCGTCACCGCGGGGCCGCCCTTGACCTCCACCGGAACTCGCGTCTCGAGCGCGGCGACCCGGCGCACCCACGTCTCGACATCGAGCGCCGCGGGCACCGGCTTCGGGAGCCGGGCGAGGCGCGCGTAGGCGTGCATGAAGCGCGCGAGCGCCTGCGCGCGCGACTCGATGATGCCGAGGCCTTCGGCCAGCTCGGGGCCGCCCTGCGGACCCGCAGCGGGCGCGCGGCCGAGCCGCGTGCGCAGGCTCGAGGCGATGGACTGGATGGGCGCGAGCGAGTTGTTGATCTCGTGCGACAGCACGCGGATCAGGCGCAGCCACGCCTGGCGCTCCTCCTCGCGAAGCGCGCGCGAGACGTCGGAGAGGAACACCAGCTCGTGCGGGCGGCCGTCCTGCACGTAACCGCCGCGGCGGAGCTCCCAGCGTCCGACGGAGCCCGGGAGCCGCAGCTCCACGAGACGCGGCGTCTCGCCCTGGAGCGTGGCGCCGAGCCCGAGCCACGCGGCCTCGAGCCCGAGGGACCGCTCGGCGGGCCGGCCGAGCAGCCGCTCGCCCTCGCCGTTCACGAGCCGCAGCCGGTGCTCGGGGTCGAACCCGAACACGGCCACGTCCACCGAGTCCATGACGCGCTGGAGGAGCGCGGTGGCGGCGATGGTGCCCAGCTTCTGGCGCTGCACCGTCTCGGTGAGCGCGTTCACCTCGTAGAGCGCGAGCCCGAGCGCGCTCTCGGGGTCCGCCCCGCGCGCGCGGAGGGAGGTGTCGCCCTCACGGATTGCGGCGATCATGTTGGCGATCGTCTGCATCGGGCGTACCGCGCGCTCCACGGCGAGTGCCGCGGCGACGAGCCAGAACAGCCACAGGAACCCGACCAGCAGGAACCTGAGCGTGGAATCGAGGCCCGCGCGCGCGATCACCGCGGTGGCGAGCACGAGCGCGGGCAGCCCGCCGGCGAGGATGGCCAGCAGCAGCCGGCGCTCCCAGCGTGGCCCGCGGCGGCGAGCCACCGGCCTAGAGCCCGTGGCGCTCGAGCCGGCGGTAGAGCGCGCTCCGCGAGAGGCCGAGCGTCTTCGCGGCCTCGCTCACGTTGCCGCCGTGCCGGGCGAGCGCCTTCTGGATGAGCACGCGCTCCACCTCGTCGAGCGTCATCTGCTCGAGCGCGGCCGAGCCCGGCGCGGGCTGCCGCAGGCCCAGTTCGGCGGCCTCCAGCACGGGCCCGCGCGCCATGAGCACCGCGCGCTCGAGCACGTGGTCCAGCTCGCGCACGTTCCCGGGCCAGGGGTGCGCGAGCAGCACGCGCAGCGCCTCTGGGTCGAGCGACTCGACCGGCCGCCGGTAGCGCTGGGCGTGCCGGCGCAGGAAGTGCGAGGCGAGCGCCGGGATGTCCTCGCGCCGGTCGCGGAGCGGCGGCAGCCGCACCTCGACCGTGTTGATACGGAACAGGAGGTCTTCACGAAAGCGACCTTCGGCCGCTTCGCGGTGCAGGTCGGCGTTCGTGGCCGAGACGAGCCGCACGCTCACCCGGCGCGTGCGCGAGCTGCCCACGCGCTCGAACTCGCCGGTCTGGAGCACGCGCAGGAGCTTCGCCTGCTGCGCCAGCGGCACGTTCGCGATCTCGTCCAGGAACAGCGTTCCGCCGTCGGCCAGCTCGAAGCGGCCGACGCGGTCGGTGTTGGCGCCGGTGAACGCGCCCTTCACGTGCCCGAACAGCTCGCTCTCGAACACGCCCTCGGCGAGCCCGCCCACGTTCACGGTGACCAGCGCGTGGTTCGCGCGCGTCGAGGTGGCGTGCAAGAGGCGCGCGACCAGCTCCTTGCCGGTGCCATGCTCGCCCGTGACCAGCACGTTCGCCTCGGAGGGCCCGACGCGCGCGAGCAGCTCCAGCACCGGACGCATGGCGGGCGAGTCGGCGATCATCTCGGGCAGGCCCTCGCGCCGCAGCAGCCGGTTCTCGTGCTCGAGCCGCTGGCCCACGCGCAGCGCGCGGCCCAGCTCTACCTGCGTCGCGAGCGTCTGGAGCAACCTCGCGTTGTCCCACGGCTTCTGCACGTAGTCGCGCGCCCCGCGGCGCACGGCGGCCACCGCGCCCTCGACGCTCCCCCACGCGGTCATCACCACCACCGGCAGCGTGGGGTCCAGCGCGCGCAGTCGCTCCACCAGCTCCAGCCCCTCGCGGCCGCTGGTCGTGTCGCGTGCGTAGTTCAAGTCGAGGAGCGCCACGTCGAAGTCGCGCGATTCGAGCGCGGCGAGCGCCTGCGCCGGGGACGTGGCGGTCTCGAGCTCGAAGCCCTCGCCCCGGAGCAGGAGCTTCAAGGCGGCGAGCACGTCGGGGTCGTCGTCCGCCACCAGGACCCGGGGCGGGGAGACGGTGTCGGGGGTCATGGCTTCACCGCCTCCGCCCAGCTGATCGTGTACCAGAACGCCGCCTCGCGCCTCTCGCCCCAGCGCCGGAGTGCGGCCTGCGCCTCGGCGAACGCCTGCGCCGTGACGCCGCCGGTGGCGAGGATGGCGTCGCGCGCCCCGTCGAAGATCGCGGCCAGGTTGGCGACGTAGGCCGGGAACGCCGGCTCGCCCGCGCACGCCCCGAACGGCAGCAGCGCGATACGGCGCGGCTCGAGTCCTGCCGCGGCGAGCAGCTCCACGAGCCGCCGGCCAACGTGCGGGTCGTTCCCGAGCCGGTCGTACGTGCGGATGTAGGCGCGCCACACGGTGGACACGCCGGGCGGCTCGGGCCACAGGCGCAGCGCTTCGTGGTCGTCGTCCGCGAGCACGACGCGGCCGCCCGGGCGCACCGCTCGAGCCATCGCGTCCACGACCTGCTGCGGCGCGGGCACGTGCTCGAGCAGGAAGCGCGCGTGCGCCAGGTCGAACGAGCTCCACTCCCCCGGCGCGAGAGGCAGCGCCAGCGCGTCGCCCGCGCGGAAGTCCACGAGCGTGCGCTCGCCGGCCTCCTCCGCGAGGGCGGACGCGCGAGCGAGCTGCTCCGGGCTCCGCTCCACGGCGACGACCCGTTCGCCGGTGGCTCGCGCGAGCAGGCGCGCGAACTGCCCGAGCCCGCTCCCCACGTCGAGCGCCCGCTCGCCGGGCCGCGGCGCGAGCACGTCGAGCGAGCTGCGATTGATGAGCGCGTTCAGGTCGGCGAGCCGCCGCTGCTCCTCGGCGTGCGTCCCATGCACGTAGCCGGTGGGAAGGGCCATGGACGGGCGAGGGTAGCACGCGGCCCGGCCGCGGAGCGGCCGGGCGGCATCCACTGCTGCCCGCTGTGCGGGGCCGGCGACAGGGCCCGTCGCGGGTTCTCCGTGTCACGCGGTCCGGCCTCCGGGCACTACGACCTCAGGCGCCGCCGGACCTGTGAGCTCGTGTTCGTGGACCCGCGCCCCGCGGACTCCGTACTCTCGGGCCTCTACGACGAGGACTTCTATGTCTCGACCGGCTGGCCGTTCCGCCGCCTCGCCGAGCGGCTGCTGCCGCAGATCCAGCGCACGCGCCAGCGCCGGGTCGAGCGGTTCGTGCCGCGCGGGAGCCTGCTCGACGCCGGTTCGGGCGACGGCCGCTACGTCCAACACATGGCGGGCGAGGGCTGGCAGGCGACCGGTCTCGATTTCTCCGCCGCCGCCTGGCGGGGGGTGGTTCCCGCGCACCAGCCTGGAGGTTCGGGCCACGAGCAGCGAGGGTAGGATGTCCCCGTGGCCGGCCGACACCCATGTCGCCGGGGCGCGTGCCCGCGCGGAGCATCGGCGGACAGCGTCGTCGGACCCCCGGAGGTGACCTTGACGAACGAGACGCTCCCCGCGCCCGGACCGGGCCACCGAGTGATCGGGCTCGTTGCCGCGCTCGCGACGCTGGCGCTCCACCTTCCGGTGCTCACGCGCTACGGCTGGTTCCGGGACGAGCTCTACTACGTCGCCTGCGCGAGCCGCCTCGACTGGGGCTACGTGGACCACCCGCCGCTCTCGATCGCGCTCCTCGCCCTGGTGCGCTCGCTCGCCGGCGACTCGCTTCCGGCGTTCCGGCTGGTCGCCGCGGTCGCCGGCGCGGTGACCGTCTTCCTCACCTGCCGGCTCGCGCGCGAATTGGGCGGCGGGCGCTTCGCGCAGGCGCTCGCCGGCTTCGCCGCGTTCGCCTCCCCCGTGCTGCTCGGGGTCACGCGCTTCTACTCGATGAACGCGCTGGACCCGCTCCTCTGGGCGCTCGCCGCGCTCGCGCTCGTGCGCGCGCTGCGCTCGAGTCGTACGCGCGACTGGCTCGCGCTCGGGTCGGTGTGCGGGCTCGGGCTCCTCAACAAGCTCAGCATGTCGTGGCTCGTGGCGGCCCTGTTCGCCGGGATCCTCCTCACCCCCCACCGCCGTCAGCTCCCGACCTCCGGGCCGTGGCTCGGCCTGGCGCTCGCACTCGCGATGTTCGCGCCGCACGTCGCGTGGCAGGTCGCCCACGACTGGCCGACGGTGGAGTTCATGCGCAACGCCGCGGGCTCGAAGATGGCTCCGGTGACGCTCGTGGGATTCCTCGCCGGCCAGTTCCTCAACATGGGGCCGGGGAACGCCCTGGTCGGTCTCGCGGGGCTCGGCTTCGCGCTGTTCGCGACCGCGGGCCGCGCCTGGCGTGTGCTCGCGATCCTCGTCCTCGCCGTGGCCGGGATCCTCGTGGCCGCGGGCACGAGCCGCGCCAACTACCTCGCGGTCACATACCCGATCCTGTTCGCGCTGGGCGGGCTCGCGTGGGAGGCGTGGAGCCGCCGCCGCCCGCGGGCGATCCGCGTGCCGCTCGTGCTCGCGGTCGCGCTCCTCACGCTGCCGCTCGCCCCGTTCGCGCTCCCGCTCCTTCCGGTGGAGAGCTTCCTCCGTTACCAGTCGGGGCTCGGATTCGCGCCCTCGACCGAGGAGCGGAAGCAGGTCGGGCCCCTGCCCCAGGGCTATGCCGACATGTTCGGCTGGCCCGAGCTCGCAGCCGAGGTGGCGAAGGCGGCCGACCGTCTCTCGCCCGAGGAGCGGCGCCGCGCGATCGTCTTCGGGCAGAACTACGGCCAGGCTGGAGCCATCGAGGTGCTCGGTCGGCCGCTCGGACTCCCCCGCGCGGTGAGCGGCCACAACAACTTCTGGATCTGGGGCCCCGGCGTGTGGGACGGGAGCGTGATGATCGTCATCGGTGGCGACGCGGAGGACAACGCGGCCTACTTCGACCGGATCGAGCGGGTGGGGGTCTGGGACCACCCCTACGCCATGCCCTACGAGCGCGGGCTCGACATCTCGATCGGTCGCGGGTTCCGGGTGAAGCCGCCCGAACGTGCGTGGGCCGGGCTCAGGAACCTCAACTGAGCCGGGGCACCCCGGAGCTCAGATCGCCCGCTTCACCTCGTAGCGAAGCGGGTCCTCGATGAACCGGTCGCGGGTCGAGTCGCTCGAGAAGTAGTAGAACCCGCCGGTGAACCACACCCGGGGCGAGCGCGTGGACGGCCAGAACCGCTCGCCGTTCACCGGGTCGCGGAGCAGGCCGCACCAGAGCTCGGGCTCCTCCATGAAGCGCCGGAGCGTCTTCTCGCCGGCGAAGCGGTACACCTCGCCGTTCACGCGGTAGTGGAAGTCGGGGAGCAGCGAGCCGAGCCGGCGCGTGTCCACCGGGTCCCACAGCGCGCGCTGCAGGTGGAAGAGCGCGAACTCGGAGTCCGTCACGGGTCCCGACGGGACCCGGATGGGCTCTCAGGTGAACCGCGACGAGGACCGTACCTCGTCCGGCACCCACTCCTCCGCGACCGACGCCGCGCCGGGCGCGAGCGGGGCCATGAGGACGGCGAACAGGAGCGCGGGCGCGAAGCGCCGCGGGGACGGCACGGGCATGGGATCGTGTCTCCGGACCGGGCGGCGGCCTGCGCCGCGCCTGACCGCGAAGCCTACCAGAGGGCCGGGCACGCGCGCGTCACGCCGCTGCCAACACCGTGGGGCATCGGCCACCGCGGCGCCAGTGCCCCACCGGCACCCCTCCGCCGCCCTGCACCCCCTCCGAGTCAGCCGGCGGTACGCTCCTCGCCCTCGATCCAGCCGTCCTTGAGCCGCAGGATCCGGCGGCCGTAGCGGGCGTTCTCCTCGGAGTGGGTCACCTGGATGATGGTGGTCCCGGCCGCGTTGACCTCCTGGAAGAGCCTCATGATCTCCCGCGCCTGGTCGGAGTGCAGGTTGCCGGTGGGCTCGTCGGCCAGCAGCAGCCGGGGCATACCCACGAGCGCCCGCCCGATGCCCACGAGCAGCTGCAGGCCCCCCCAAAGCAGGCGTGGGATGAGCCTGGCGCGCGCGG